>NZ_JACHMQ010000001.1:7200000-7800000 GCF_014208105.1 Actinomadura coerulea | reverse complement strand
GCGACCTCGCGCTCGGGCTGGTCGTGGTGGCGCTCGCCGTCCGGCTGGGACGCGTCCCGGCGCCGCACCGGCACTGGCGCACGGCCTTCTGGTGGGCCGGGATCGCGGCGCTCGCCGGGTCCGTCCACCACGGGCTGATCAAGTACTCGGAGCGGTGGTCGGGGCCGAGCTGGGCCGTGATCAGCGCCATGGTCGTCGTGGCGGTGTCCTACCTGCTGGCGGCCACCGTCGCGGAGGTGCTCGGCCCCCGCCACGGCAGGACGTTCTGGCTGCTGCGCTCGATCGGGATCGGCGCCTACGCCGTCCTCGCGGCGACCGGGCACGCCGGGGTCGGCGCGCTGCTCGCCTGCGAGAGCCTGACGATGGTGTGCATCCTCGCGCTCTGGGGCCTGGCGGCCCGGCGCCGCCACCCGATGGCCGGCCCGGTGATCCTCGCGCTGGCCGCCAGCGCCGGGGCCGCCGCGGCCAAGGCGATCGACCCGAGCGTCACCCGCGGCGTCGCGCTGGACCCCACGTCGGTCTACCACCTCGCCCAGATCGTCGGCATGGTCCTGCTCTACCTGGCGGTCAGCAACCCCCGCCGGCCGGAACCCGAGCCCCGCGCACTCCTCGGGTAGCGGGGGCTCCCGAAAGCGCGCGGACCCGTCGCCACCACGGAGATCGCCGGTCGTGCGGCACCGGGCGGACAGGAGTGTCCGCGGTGGAACATTCCCCTAACGGAGGTGTCTTCCTTCTGTGCTGAAGAGTGCCCTTTCGGACACGGACCGTCACCGTTAGCTTTCAAGCCGTGATCCCGAGCCACCGTGCCCCTGGAGGAAAGCGTTCATGACGGCCATCGCCAGCGTCTACCAGCACGACGTCGCCACCTACTGGAACACCGAGCGCAACCCGGTCAACCTGCGCCTCGGCGACGTCTCGGGGACCTACCACCACCACTACGGCATCGGCGAGGTGGACTGGTCGGTCCTGGAGACCCCGGAGGACGCCCGCGACGAGGCGGTCATCGCCGAGCTGCACCGGCTGGAGAACGCCCAGGCCCGGTTCCTGCTCGAACACCTCGGCGACATCCGGCCCGACCACCGGCTGATGGACGCGGGCTCGGGCCGCGGCGGCTCCAGCATCATGGCCAACGCCGCCTTCGGCTGCCGGGTCGACGGGGTGTCGATCTCCCAGGCCCAGGTGGACTTCGCCAACGAGCAGGCCGCCAAGCGCGGCGTGTCCGACAAGGTCCGGTTCCACTTCAAGAACATGCTCGACACGGGGTTCGAGGCGGGCGCGTTCCAGGCGATCTGGAACAACGAGTCGACGATGTACACCGTCCTGGACGACCTGTTCGCGGCGCACTCCCGGCTGCTGGCCCGCGGCGGCCGGTACGTCACCATCACCGGCTGCTACAACGACGTGTACGGGCTGCCGTCCCGGGCCGTCTCGACCATCAACGCCCACTACGTGTGCGACATCCACCCGCGCAGCGCCTACTTCCGCGCGATGGCGGCCAACCGGCTCGTGCCCGTCACCGTGGTCGACCTGACCGCCGACACCATCCCGTACTGGGAGCTGCGCGAGAAGTCGTCGGTCGCGACCGGCATCGAGAGCGCCTTCCTGGAGGCGTACCGCGACGGCAGCTTCCAGTACCTGCTCATCGCCGCCGACCGCATCTGAACCCGTTGACCCGGACCGGTCGCCTTCGGGCGGAGGCAGGTGAGCAGACCATGGAAACGACGCACCACGGGTGCAGCGGCCGGCGCGCGCCGTACGGCTCGGCCGCGGAGCCCCGGCCGGCGCGGCCGTCCGGGCTCGGGACCGAGGCGGCGGCCCTGCCGTCGCTGATCGCCGCGGCGCGTCCCAGCCGGGAGGTCCCCTACGGCGACCTCCTGGCCGGGCGCCATCCGCGCCCCGTCGGCGGCGGCGGGCCCGGCTACGTCGAGCGCGACTGGGGCGACGGGGCGCACTCGCCGCTCTACTGCCCGCTGCCCGAGCGCGACGACGACGCCCTCGCCGCCGAGGTCGACGCCCGGCTGGCCTCCTGGGCGCGCGACCGCGGGTTCGACGACCACGAGCTCGACGGGCTGGGCCGGGCGGCCTTCGGGCGCCTGGTCACCCTCGCCCACCCCGACACCGACGATCCGGACGCCCTGCTCGTCGCCGCGCAGCTGAACGCCGGGTGGTGGGCGGCCGACGACTACTACGCCGACGACACCGCCCTCGGCGCCGTGCCCGCGCGGCTGCCGCAGCGGCTCACGCTGGTGATGTCGGCGATGGACCCGGTCCCGCCCGCGGGCGGGTTCACCCCGCCGCTGAGCGAGGCCCTGGAGGGCGACGTCGTCCTGCGGATGCTCGGCTCGGCGGTCGGCCACCTCAAGCGCCACGCGTCCCCCGTGCAGGTCCAGCGGATCTGCTACTCCACCTTCGCCATGTTCGTGAGCTGGACGGCCTACGCGGCCTGGCGCGAGACCGGCGAGCACCCGCCCGCCTGGGAGTACCTGGCCGCGCGCCAGCACGACAGCTTCTACACCTCGATGACGCTCATCGACGTCGTCGGCGGCTACGAGGTCCCGGCCCACCTGTACTACGACCCGCGCGTCCGCCGCGCCGCCTTCCGCGCCGGGACGGCGAGCGTGATCGTCAACGACCTGCACTCGGTGGCCAAGGACGCCGCCGACGAGAACCCGGTCTGCAACCTGGTGCTGCTGATCGCCGCGGACCGGGGCTGCTCGGTGGAGGAGGCGACCGAGACCGCCGTGCGCCTGCACAACGACCTCGTCCGCGACTTCGAGGCGGGGCACCGGGAGCTCGCGGGCGTCCCGTCGCCGGAGCTGCAGCGGTTCCTGCGCGGGCTGCGGGCCTGGATGGGCGGCGGCTTCGAATGGCATGCCACCAACCCGCGCTACCGCGAGGGAGCCTGAATCCGCTGTTTCCGGCGGTCCCTGGCACCGGGCTTTACCGAAGGCTGGTGATGACCAAATCCTCGTCGGCGAGCGCGGCCAGGTGCGCGAGGAGCTGGCCGAGGTGCGGCTCTCCGAGGGCCGCGCAATGGCCGGAGGCGGAGCGCCTCCGGCCGGGGCGGGCGAGCGGGCACCGGGCGGTCAGCCGGCGGGCTTGTCGCGGAGGTGCCCGACCGGGTGGGGGCCGTCGGTCTCCAGGCGGTACTCGTCCCCGAACTTGGCGCGGTGCTCGTCGATGACGCGCTCCTGCGGCGACCGCTCGGCGTTGATCTTGTCCTGGTACTCCTCGAAGCGGCGGTGCGCCTCCTGGACGTAGCCCGTGCCGAGGGTCGTGTAGTCGATCTGCGTGGCGAGCAGTTCGCGCACGTACTGCTTGTTCGGCTCGAAGGTGACCGGCTCGGGAAGCGCGGGAGCGAGGATGCTCTCGGGGTCGCGGCCGTCGTGGCGGCGCATCAGGTCGCAGGCGATCCGCAGGTGCTCCAGCTCCATGTTCAGGTGCAGCTCCCAGATGCCCTTGACGCGCGGGTCGGACTCGGTCTGCATGAACGAGTAGTACAGGTAGCACTCGTTGTACTCGTGGTTGACGAGCCGCTCCCACCACGTCTCCCCCGGGTCGACCAGCGACTCGTAGTGGGTGACGTGCTCCTCCTCGATGAGGCCGATGTCCTGGTAGAGCTGCCGCGCGATGGGCTCCATGTACATGGGGCCGACGTTCATGTAGAAGTTCATCGTCTGCTGCTCGGCCGCCATGATCGTCAGCGCGTGCAGCTTGGAGATCGGCGCGGCCGCCTCGCGGTCGTAGGGCTCGCGGACGTTGTCGAACGGGTGGCGGTGCTGGAGGTGGCCGGGCCGTCCCGGCATCACCTCGGTGAGCTGGTCGACGATCTTCTCCGCCCGCCGGTGCTCGATCATCTCGTACAGGTTGGCGTACCGGTACAGGTGGTCGAAGTCCTCCAGCAGCCCGAACTGGTAGGCCTGCTTGAGGTAGGGGTCGGGCTCCTGGCGGGCCACCCAGCCGGTCAGGTCCACCGCGACCTGCTCGTAGCTGATGGTGGTCTCCAGCACCGACGCCTGGCCGGGCAGCAGCCAGTTGACCACCTTCTGCTGCTGCTGCTCGATGTTGCGGACCTGGGCCAGCTGCTGCTTGACCTCCAGGTCGGGGCAGATCCGGTTGAAGTGGTGGCTGAACATGATCGCCTCCACCTCGATGCCGTTCATCGCGATGATGCGGCACTTGGTGTAGGGATCGGACTTGTCGGGATCGACGGGTGCCACGTCCAGCTGCGCCCAGTTGCGCAGCTGGTCGTCCAGCGGGATGCCGCGGTGTTCGAGCGGGTTGAAGGCCACCAGGCTCGTCCCTTCCTGTGCGGGGCCGTTCGGGCTGACGCCCGGGGCGCGTACCCGGGGCGATCCGTCCTGCACCTTTTCGCGGCGCCCGATTCCAAGATTGGTCCCGTGTTGGCGGAACCTCGGCACGAAGAAGCGAAGGCCACCGGCATGGTGCCCCCGGCCCTGGGTACGGGCCGCCCCATCGCCCGCCCAACGCACGCGAACGGCGCCCGGTGCCAGGCCGCGGCCGACCGAGAAAGCGAGACAGACGATGCGGACCACACCCGCCAACGCCGAGACCACCGAGGACGTCATCGACCTGCTGCGCGCGCAGCACGGCCGGATCAGGGACCTGTTCGACGAGGTCATGAACTGCGAGGGCGCCGCGCGCGAGGACGCCTTCCGGCAGCTGGTCAAGCTGCTGGCGATCCACGAGACCGCCGAGGAGGAGATCGTCCACCCCATGGCCCGGCGGCTGCCCGGCGGAGACGGCATCGTGGACGACCGGCTGGCCGAGGAGCGCGAGGCCAAGGAGCTGCTCGCCGAGCTGGACGGCATGGACACCGGCGACCCGCGCTTCCTCAAGTCGCTCGACAAGCTCCGCGTGGACGTGCTGACCCACGCCCGCGCGGAGGAGCGCTACGAGTTCGACCGCCTCAAGGACGAGTTCAGCCCCGCCCAGCTCAAGGGCTTCGCCGCCGCCGTCCGCGCGGCGGAGGCCACCGCGCCCACGCACCCGCATCCCGGGGTGGAGTCAGCGGCCAAGAACATGCTCGCCGGGCCGCTCGCCGCGGTGAGCGACCGCGTCCGCGACATGATCCGCGCCGCCCGCGACAAGAGCTGACCCGCGCCGGGCCCGACCGTTCCGGCGAGTACACGCCGCTCGGACGCCTCGAAGAGACCAGGGAGCGGCTGCGCGAGCCGCGGGCCAGGAGCCGGGAGCTGCGCGCGGATGCCGGGCGCCGCCGGACATGAGCCCACCGGGCGCGGGCATGGGGAGGCAATGGACGCCGCGAGGGACCCCGCGAAGACCACCGCATCCGGGCGCGACATCGTCGTCGTCGCGGCCTCGGCCGGAGGGATCGAGGCGCTCCAGGCGGTCCTGGCCCCCCTCCCGCCGGACCTTCCGGCCTCGTTGCTCGTGGTGCTGCACATCCCGCCCACGGGCGGCCGGGCGCTCCCGAAGATCCTGGACCGCGCCGGGTGGCTTCGCTCCGCCGCCGCCGTCGACGGGGAGCCGCTGCGGCACGGCCGCGTCTACGTCGCTCCTCCGGACCGCCACCTGCTCGTCCGGGACGGCGGCGTCCACGTGGACCACGGCCCGAAGCAGCACGGCCACCGTCCCGCCGCCGACCCGCTGTTCCAGAGCGCCGCGTCCGCGTACGGGCCCCGGGTGATCGGCGTCGTCCTCAGCGGCATGCTGGACGACGGGGCCGCCGGATGCGCGGCGGTCGAGCGCGCCGGGGGCGTCGTGGCCGTCCAGGACCCGGCCGAGAGCGCCTACGACGGGATGCCGCGCGCCGCCCTAGCGGCGACCGAGCACGCCGTGCCCCTGCGCGCCGCGGACCTGGCGGCGTTCATCACCGAGCAGAGCCGGACGCCGGTCGGGGCGGCGCCGGCCCCGGGCGGCGCCGGGACCCGTCTGGAGCAGCGGGCCGCGGTCATGGACCCGCCCGGAACGTGGAGCGGCATGACCTGCCCGGAGTGCGGCGGCCCGCTGAACGTGCGTTCCGGCGGCCTCCCGCCCCGGTACGCATGCCGGGTCGGCCACATCTGGTCGGCGGCCAGCCTGCTCGACGGGCAGGCCGACGCGGTGGAGCGGGCGCTGTGGGTCGCGGTGCTGCGCCTGGAGGAGCGGGTGCGCATGTCGGAGCGGATGGCCGCCGCCGCCGAGGAGCGCGGCCACCGCAGGTCGGCGGAGGTCTTCCGCGCCTCGGCCCGCGAGAGCGACGAGGCGGTGAAGACGCTCCGCCACCTGGTCGAGGGCGTCGCCCCGGTCAGCGGCGAGGCGGAGCAGCCGGAGGGCTGAGTACCGCACCGGGCGAACATGAGTAGCCGCACGGATCGATCAAGCGGCCGGAAGGCTGTTCACTGAGGTCGTGACCATAGAGAACACCGCTGGAGTCTCCCGGAAGCGCTCGGGCTGGCGCGTTGCCGCGGCGATCGCGCTCGCCCTGCTCCTCCCCGCCACCGTGCTCTCCTGGATCTGCGTGCTCGCGACCCCCGAGTACGGCCGGTGCCTCACCTACGGAGAGCAGTGCGATCCGGCCTCGGACGTCCTCATGACCATCGCCTGGTGGTCCTTCTGGGGCAGCGCCGCCGCCGGCGTCACCGCGCTGCTTCTCCGCCCCTCCTGGACGGCGACCGCCCGGATCCGCCCGATCCTGGTCGTCGGCCAGACGGCACTCGCACTCGCGACCCAGGCGACCGTCCTCGCCAATGGATGACGGCGGCTCCGGCCACCGACTTCCTCGTCTCGGCCGACGGCGCGCGGGTCGCGGTGCCCGGCGGCGCCGCGCTCGTGGCCGGGTGGACGGACCGGGCCCCGAGGTAGCCCGGTCCGCGCACGGAGAGGTCGCCCGGACCTGCATGATCGGGCCGGTCACGCAGGTCCGCGGCGCGGCTACTCCCCGGCGGTCTCGGCGGCCTCGGCGGCGGCGCGGGACTCGATGATCTCCTGCTCGGCCCGGGTGTGGCCCTCGATGATGATCCGGACGACCTCTTCCGGGTCGTCGGTGAGGTGGATCAGGTCGATGTCCTGCGGCGAGATCTTGCCGGAGGTCAGCATCGACTCCTTGACCCAGTCGAGCAGGCCGCCCCAGAACTTCGTGCCGACCAGCACGATCGGGAACCGGGTGATCTTCTTGGTCTGGACGAGGGTGATCGCCTCGAACAGCTCGTCCAGCGTCCCGAAGCCGCCCGGCAGGACGACGAAGGCCTGCGAGTACTTCACGAACATCGTCTTGCGGACGAAGAAGTACCGGAACTCCAGGCCGATGTCGAGGTGGTCGTTCAGCTTCTGCTCGAACGGCAGCTCGATGCCGAGGCCGACCGACAGGCCCCCGTTCTCGTCGCAGCCCTTGTTGGCGGCCTCCATGATCCCCGGACCGCCGCCGGTGATGACGGCGTAGCCGGCCTCGTGCAGGCGGGCGCCGATGTCGACGGCGAGCTCGTACTCCGGGGAGTCGGGCTTGGTGCGGGCGCTGCCGAAGACGCTGACGGCCTTCGGCAGCTCGGCGAGGAGGCCGAAGCCCTCGACGAACTCCGCCTGGATGCGCAGCACCCGCCACGGGTCGGCGTGCACCCAGTCGACCGGGCCGCGGCCGTCCAGGAGGCGCTGGTCGGTCGTCGTCGGGGGGACGGCCCGCCCCCGCAGCATGGCCGGCCCCTGCCGGCGCGAGCGGGAATTCACTTCCGATGTCATGAAGCCACGGTAATGGGACCCTCCAGCCACGTGCGCATTCGTTGCTCGCACTCGGCGATGAGGGGGATCTCGACGTACTCGTCCCGCGTGTGCGCGAGGGTCGGCTCGCCGGGGCCGTAGTTGACGGCCGGGACGCCGAGCTCGGCGAAGCGCGCGACGTCGGTCCAGCCGAGCTTGGCGCGGACCTCGGCGCCGCTCGCGGCGGCGAACGCGGCGGCGGCCGGGTGGTTCAGCCCGGGGCGGGCGGCGGACGCGCCGTCGGTGACCGTCACCTCGAAGCCGGCGAAGGTCTCCCGGAGGTACGCCTCCGCGTCGGCAAGGGACTTGTCGGGCGCGAACCGATAATTCACGGTGACGACGCATTCGTCCGGGATGACGTTCCCGGCGACGCCTCCCGAGATGAACACCGCGTTCAGGCCCTCGTGGTACTCCAGCCCGTCCACGACCGGGCGGGACGGCTCGTAGGCGCGCAGGACGTCCAGGATCGCCCCCGCCGAGTGGATCGCGTTCGACCCCATCCAGGCGCGCGCGCTGTGCGCCCGCTCCCCCGTCGCGGTGACCTGGACGCGCATCGTGCCCTGGCAGCCGCCCTCGATCAGCCCGCCGGTCGGCTCCATCAGCACCGCGAAGTCGCCCGCGAGCAGTTCGGGCCGTACCTGCCCGAGGTGCCGCAGCCCGTTGCGCGCGGCCTCGACCTCCTCGCAGTCGTAGAAGACGTAGGTGACGTCGCGGCTGGGCGCCTCGACGGTCGCGGCGAGCCGCAGCGCGACCGCGACGCCGCTCTTCATGTCGGTGGTGCCGCAGCCGTAGAGCCGGTCGCCCTCCACGCGGGACGGGAGGTTGCCGTTCAGCGGGACGGTGTCGAGGTGCCCGGCCAGCACGACCCGTTCGGCCCGTCCGAGATCGGTGCGCGCGACGACGTTGTTGCCGACGCGCTCCACCGCCAGGTGCGGCAGCGCGCGCAGCGCCTCCTCGACGGCCCCGGCCAGGGATTCCTCCCCGCCGCTCACCGACTCGATGTCGACGACCGCCGCCGTCAGGTCCGCGACGTCCGAGTGCAGATCAAGCCCCATGGTGGAAGGTTATCTATCATCGCGTGCGTGGAGATGCCCGTACTGGAGTGCGCCGTCCATTGGGCGCGTCCCGCCGACGACCCCCGGATGCGCGACCTTCTCGACGACGGGGAGCGCGCCCGCTATGCGCGGTTCATGCGAGCCGAGGACAAGGCCCGGTTCGTCACCGGGCGGTTCCTGGCCCGCACGGTCCTCGCCGAGGCGACCGGCCGGGCCCCGCGCGACCTGCGCTTCACCACCGGCTGCCCGCTGTGCGGCGACTCGCACGGCAAGCCGCGGCTGCCCGGCAGCGGCCTGGACTTCTCGCTCTCCCACTCCGGGGACCGGGTCCTGCTCGTCCTCGTCGAGGGCGCCGAGGTCGGGGCGGACGTCGAACAGGAGGGCGACCGCGACATCGACCGCCTCTCCCGGATGGTGCTCACCCCCGCCGAATCGGAGGCGCTGAAGGCCATGACCGACCGGAAACGCGGCTTCCACGCCTACTGGAGCCGCAAGGAGGCCCTTCTGAAGGCCACCGGCCACGGCCTGGCCGCCCCGATGACCGCCATCCACGTCACCGCCCCCGACGAGCCCCCCGAGGTCATCGCCTGGGAGGGCGAGGCGGCCGTCTCCCCCGTCCGCCTCGCCGACCTGGACGCCGGCCCCGGCTACGCCGCCTCGGCCGCCGTCCTCACCGACCGCCCGCTCAGGCTCGCCGAGGTCCCGTTCAGGTGTTGATGCCGTGGTCGCGGAGGATGTCGTTGAGGGACGCCTTGTCGTGGCGCTGCCCCTCCTCCAGCCGCTTGAGGATCAGCACCGCCGGAAGCCCGAACGTGCCGCCCTTGAACTCCTTGTAGCGGGTGCCGCCCACCGCGACGCACCAGTCGGGGATGCGCCCGCGGCTGATCTCCTCGCCCGTCTCCACGTCGATGACCGGCATGGACGCCGACAGGTTCGTCCCCGACCCGACGACGGCGCCGCGCCCCACCCGCGCCCCCTCGACGATCATGGAGCGGCTGCCGATCATCGCCTCGTCCTCGATCACCACGGGCTTGGCGTTCGGGGGCTCCAGCACGCCGCCGATGCCGACGCCGCCCGACAGGTGGACGTTCTTGCCGACCTGCGCGCACGACCCCACGGTCGCCCACGTGTCGACCATCGTCCCGGAGTCGACGTAGGCGCCGATGTTGGTGAACGACGGCATCAGCACCACGCCCGGCGCCAGGTGGGCGCCCCACCGCGCGATGGCGCCCGGCACGACGCGCACGCCGTCCAGGCGCGTCTTCAGCGGGATGCGGTCGTGGTACCGGAAGTCGCCCACCTGCGAGCGCGCCATGCCGAGGACCTTGAAGCTCAGCAGGATCGCCCGCTTGGCCCGCTCGTCGACGACCACCTCGTCGGTGGCGGGATCGATCCGGGCGACGCGGGCCTCCCCGGCGTCGAGCTGGTCGACGGCGGCCATGATGGCCGCGCGCGCCTCGGCGTCGTCCGGCGTCAGCTCGGCGCGCCGCTCCCACAACTCGTCGATGCCGCCGGAGATCGGGCTGGTGAACGTTTCGGTCATGCCTCCTGAGCTTACTGGTGGCCATCTCCCAGTACTGTCTTCGCGTGGCTGTTTGGGCGAGGTTGAAGGCGCGCCCCGATGAGGGGGCGAGCGGCGGGCGCCGCCGGCGCGGCGTCCGCTGGGCCGCGGTCCTGTGCGTCGTCGTGCTGCTGATGGGCGTGGGCGTCTACGTGGGGTTCCAACGGATGCGCCCGTACCTGCACGGGTCCGGATGCGAGGTGCGCACGAGCCTGGGCAAGATGCCGCTCGACCTGGAGCAGGGCGCGAACGCCGCCACCATCGCCGCCGTCGCGTTCCGCAAGCAGCTCCCCGAACGCGCCGTGGTGATCGCCTACGCGACCGCGATCCAGGAGTCGCACATCCACAACCTGCCGAACGGCGACCGCGACTCGGTGGGCATGTTCCAGCAGCGCCCGTCCCAGGGCTGGGGCACGCCCGACAAGCTCCGCGATCCCGTCCAGGCCACCAGCAAGTTCTTCGACGCCCTCATCAAGGTCAAGGACTACCTCGACCGCGACCTGCACGACGCGGCGCAGAAGGTCCAGCGCAGCGCCGACGGCCGCGCCTACGCCCAGCACGAGCCCGACGGCAAGCTCCTCGCGACCGCCTTCACCGGCCGCGAGCCCGCCACGGCCCGCTGCTGGTACCCGCCCGACAAGAAGACGACGTCCCGCCGGCCCGAGGCGCTCCTGGAGATGCGCCGCGCGTTCGGCAGCCGCCTGAAGGTCGGCGGCCCGGGCCCCCTCAAGGCGGGCTCCCCGTCCGACCCGAAGTCGTGGAACTCGATCCAGGTCACGAACCCCCGATCAGGCTGGGCCGTCGCGAGCTGGGCCGTGACCCATGCCCAGGCCTACGGCCTGACCGAAGTCCGCTACGCGGGCAAGCACTGGCAGTCCGACGCCGGCCACGACGGCTGGACAGACGACAAGCAGGCCACCCAGACCACCGTCATCGTCCAGTAGCCGAGGCTCCGGGCAACTCACGCCTGAGCCACCGCCGTAGCCGCTATCGATGCGAACAAGGCCGTGGAGGCCGTCTTCTGTCCGTCGAAGCCGTCATGATGACGGCGTGGCCCCCTTTCCAGTTCGGAACGCCGAGCCTGAGCAGGCCGTGCCCGCCGGTCGGATGGGCTACGACCTCGACGCGGAACGGCTGCTGCTTCACACCGTCCAACCGGTCGAGGCGTTGGAGACCCTGCTCACGACGGGCACACTGAGGCCGGACCCGGGTCTGGCGGAGGCCGAGTTCGCGGACGCCTACGACTGGATCCACCGGATGATGGCGGCCCGCCTACCGACCGGCGGAGAGGGCGCACTGTGGCTCTGGGCACGCACCCGTCGCAAGCATCTGGTCGATACCTGCCACCGCTCGCGCGGCCAGGTGCTGCTCACCTGCCGGGTCCCACGGGAACGGGTGCTCCTCTCACACTTCGACGAGTGGCATCTGGTCCTGAACAAGGCCCTGGGGATGCCGAGGCTGCCTGGCGAGTCCGAGGACGACGCGTTCACCCGCTGGGAGGAGGCGCACGACGAGTTCGACGCCCGTCTGCGCGCGGCGGGGATACGTGACGCACCGATCCGGGAGTGGCCCACCGATCTGCGGGACGAGATCGAGAGAACCTGGGAGTGCATCCTCGACCGAGGCAACTACGGCCCGTCCGAGTGCTGGCAGGGCACCGTGCACGCCTTGAACGCCGACGAAGTGCTGGAAGCCGTCCGAATCACCTGAGCGCCCGAACACGCGGAAGAGACAGGTCAGACTTGGTCGACGGCGCCCAGACACCGCGCGGCCTGGGCGCGGAGGGCGGCCGCCAGTTCGGGCGGGCCGCTGGTCAAGGTGAAGTCGGCGTCCACGGACGTGATCATCCACACGAGGGCGGACGGGGTGTCGGCGCCGACATGCAGCAGGCAGCTGCGGGAGTCGACGGCCTCGACGACGCCCATGCCCGGCCACACGCGGCCGGCGACCGCGTCGGCGGGCTCGTGCAGGGTGACCGTCGCCTGGCAGGCCCACGTCCTCACCGACAGCCGGCGCGCGAGGTAGGCCGCCACGTCGCCGTCCGGAGGGGCGCGCGGCGGGAAGCGCGGACCCGCCGGGAGCCGCGGCCGCATGCGGTCCACCCGGAACGTGCGCCAGTCGCCGCGGTCGCGGTCCCAGGCCACGAGGTACCAGTGGCGTCCGAAGTTGACGACGCTGTGCGGCTCGACCTGGCGGACGGTGTCCCCGCGCGGGCCCGCGTAGCCGAACCGCAGCCGCTCGTGCCGGCGGCAGGCGTCGGCGATGGCCAGCAGCGTGCCGGCGTCCACCTCGGGGGCGCGGGCGCCGACGCGGACGGTGGCCCGGGCCAGCGTCGCCAACCGGTACCGCAGCCGGGGCGGAAGCACCTGTTCGAGCTTGGCGAGCGCCCGCAGCGACGCCTCCTCGATCCCGGCGACGGACCCTCCGGCCGCCGTCCGCAGCCCGAGCGCCACCGCGACCGCCTCGTCGTCGTCCAGCAGCAGGGGCGGCAGCGACGCACCCGCCCCCAGCCGGTACCCGGCGGTGCCCTGGGTGGCGTGGACGGGATACCCCAGTTCCCGCAACCGGTCCACGTCCCTGCGGACGGTACGGGTGGTCACGCCCAGCCTGTCGGCGAGTTCGGCGCCGGACCAGTCCCCATGGGTCTGGAGAAGCGACAGCAGCCTGAGCAACCGCGCGGATGTGTCCCGCATGGATTCCAGAATGTCAGCTCTTAGGAACGAAACCGTCCTAACTTCTTCCTAGCGTGGTCCTCATGAGCGCCGAACAGGACATTCACCCCTTCACCATCGACGTCCCGCAGGACCGGATCCACGACCTGAACGCGCGGCTCGCGTCCGCCCGCTGGCCGGACGAGCTTCCCGGGGTGGGCTGGGCCCACGGCGTCCCCGTCTCCTACCTCAAGGACCTCGCCGAGTACTGGCGCACCGGCTACGACTGGCGCGTGCACGAGGCCGCGCTGAACGAGCACCCGCACCACATCACCGAGGTCCAGGGGCAGCGGATGCACTTCCTGCACATCCGGTCGCCCGAGCCGGACGCGCTTCCGCTCGTGCTCGTCCACGGCTGGCCCGCGACGTTCTCCGAGTTCCTGGACGTGATCCGGCCGCTCACCGACCCGCGGGCGACCGGGGGCGACCCGGCCGACGCGTTCCACCTGGTCGTTCCGTCGCTGCCGGGATTCGCGTTCTCGGGGCCGACGCGCAGGCCCGGGGACGGCGACACCGCACGATACGCCGAGGCGGTGGCCGGGCTGATGGACCGGCTCGGATACGGGCGGTACGGCGCGCACGGCGGCGACGTCGGCTCCTTCGTCTCGCCGCAGCTCGGCCGGATGGCCCCCGAGCGCGTCGTCGGAGTCCACATGAACGGACCCATGACGTTCCAGTCCTGGGACGGGAACGACGACGGCTACGACGAAGCCGACAAAGAGCGGCTCGCCGTCCTGACCGACCCGTCCGGTGAGCGGTTCGGGTACGCGGCGATCCAGTCGACGCGGCCGCAGACGCTGGCGTTCGGTCTTCACGACTCACCCGTGGGGCTGCTCGCCTGGATCGTCGACCAGTTCCAGCAGTGGAGCAACCCCGCCAAGCGGCTTCCGGAGGACGCGGTCGGCAGGGACGCCCTGCTCACCAACGTCACGCTCTACTGGCTGACCGACACGCTGGCGTCGTCGATCCGGTTGTACAAGGAGGCGTCGCAGTGGGGCGCCCCCGCGGAGCGCTCGCCCGTGCCCACCGGATGCGCGATCTTCCCGGGTGACCTCACGATCCGGGCGCTCGCGGAGCAGCAGCACAGGATCGTGCACTGGGCCGAGTACGACCGCGGCGGCCATTTCGCGGCCATGGAGGCCCCCGATCTGCTGACCGGCGACATCCGCGCGTTCTTCCGGAAGGTGCGCTGACATGGGCGCCCGCAAGGCACTGTCCGCGCGGGCGCTCAACCGCGCGCTCCTCGGACGCCAGCTGCTGCTGCGCCGCGCGGACCTCCCGGTGGTCACCGCCGTCGAACGGCTGCTCGGCCTCAACGCGCAGGACCCGAACCTGCCGTACCTGGCGTTGTGGAACCGTCTGGAAGGTTTCACGATCAACGAGCTGACCGCGGCGATCGAGAACCGCGAGCTGGTCCGCTCGACGCTGATGCGTGCGACGCAGCACCTCCTGTCGGTGCCGGACTTCCGGCTGGTCCGTCCGCAGCTGGCACCGCTGCTGCGCCGGGTGCAGCGCACCGCGTTCGGCCGCCGCGTCGCCGGCGCCGACCCCGGCGCGCTCGTCACCGAGGCCCGCGCCCTGCTCGCCGACGGCCGGACCCTGACCCGTCCCGAGCTCGGCCGGCTCCTCGCGCCCCGGTGGCCGGACGCCGACCCCGCTGCCCTCGGATGGTCGGTGCAGTACCTCGAACCCGTGGTGCACCCGGCGCCGAGCGGCACGTGGAACGTCCGCGGCGCGACGCCGTTCGCCCGCGCCGACTGGACGGGCGTCCACCGGGACCCGACACTCCAGGACGCGTGCCTGCTGGTCAGGCGCTACCTGGCGGCGTTCGGCCCCGCGTCGGTGGCCGACGCCCGCACCTGGTCGGGTCTCGGCGGCCTCCGCGAGGTGTTCGACCGCCTGCGTCCCGAACTGCGGGTGTTCGCCGACGCGTCGGGCAGGGAACTCTTCGACCTGCCGGACGCGCCACGTCCCGACGACGACGTTCCGGTGCCCGTGCGCCTCCTGCCGGAGTTCGACGCGACCCTGCTCGCCCACGCCGACCGCACCAGGATGATGACCGCCGACATCCGCCGCCGCGTCTGCAACGGCGCCGCCGTGGCCGCCACGGTCCTCGTCGACGGCACGGTCACCGCCACCTGGACGGCGAGGAGCACCCCCGACACCGTCACCCTGACCGTACGACCGTTCCGCCCGCTTTCGTCGACGGACCGGTCAGCGATACAGGAGGAAGCCGCCCACCTGCTCACCTTCACTAACCCAGGCACCCACCACGACGTCCAACTGATGCCCCCTCAGTGACAACGGAGCCCGGAGGCCCACTTGCCCGCCACACAGAGTGCCTTGGTTGAGTCATGGCCGCTCAGGTCGGCCGGGCGTGGTCGGGGCAGAGCGTCTTGATCCACGCCTGGCCGGTCTCGCTACCGGGCTCGCCGCAGACCTCGCAGGTGCGACGGGACTCGTCCCGTGCGGCGTTCAGGATCGCACTGACCCGAGAGCCGAGCTCCCGGCTGATGCCGAACTCCCCGGTGACGGGATCGACGTACGCGCCCAGGTTGACGTCCAGCATTCCGTACTTCTCCTTGACCTGAACTACCTGGTAGTTCGGCAGCACGGCGAGGAGTTCGGTATGAGTCCGCATCAGGATGCCGCGCCACCCGGGCCCGACGAAATCGAGGTACTCGGGTATCTGCCGGTCGGCCACGTTCGTCATAGACCCGATTCTGCCTGGAGTGCACTGCCAAAGCACTGGCGTTTTCAGCTCGACGTAAGCACGTCTGGTCACCGACCGGGAACACATCCCCCGGGGTTCAGTGTGAACTTGTGCTCATTATCGTCCTTGACGGCGACGACCACCTCGGGCGAGGCACCTTCCCGCCCTTCTCGAATATTGAAAACTGCCATTTTCAGTCCGGCACCGAGATGCGCTTGAGCGCCGTGCCTCAGACCAATTTCCTCGTTAGTCATCATCAGTCCAGGGTTGCATATCGGGGCGGGCTGCGAATTTCAGATCTTGAATCGTCATTCGACTCGGTCGAGTTTCCAGGTTTGGTTGCCGAGCGGGAAAGTATCCTCGCTCGACCCGTCGCCCTGCATGCCTCGATCTCCGTCCCCCCGCGCGCACCTCATCACCCACCCGCACCGTGGCACTCTGGGGAGGCCGGTACCCGGTCGGGGCCTACCGAGGCCCGTCTCCGTCTGCGGAGGACTCAGCCTGGTCGCTCTTCGCTCGCTTGTCACTCGTTTACCGCGCCATGAGCTTCACCTTCATTACACCGCCCTTTCTCTTTACCTTTAGTCGGTTCGTGGCGACTTGTACTGGCGTCTTGGAAGGGACATATCGGCTCGTAGCCTGGTGGTTTGGTTGGGGGGCGTCTGGACGGGAAATCGTGGACGCATGGAGATACCGCGGACGTTGGTGCTGACCGGGCACTTTCCACCGGAGCCCGGCGGTGTGCAGACGTTCACGTGGGAGTTGGCGCGACGGTTGCCCGAGGACCGCCTGATCGTCGTGGCCCCGGCGTGGCCGGGGGCCGCGGAGTTCGACGCCGGGCTCGGGTTCCCCGTCGTCCGGCGGCGCGCCTATCTGCTGTTCCGGGGGCTGCGGCGGCTCGTGGTGCGGCACCAGGTCGAGGCGGGGTGGATCACGGCGGCGGCGCCGTTCGGGATGTACGCGCCGCTGGTGCGGGCGGCGGGGGTGCGGTGGCTGGTCGGGTCCGCGCACGGGCAGGAGCTGGGGTGGTTCCGGGCGCCGCCGACGCGGGCGGCGCTGAGGGCGGCGGCGCGGTCGTTCGACGTCCTCACCCATCTCAGCGCGACCACGCTGCCGGAACTGCGGGACGCCGTCGGCGACCGGACGCGGCTGGCGCGGCTCGCCGGGGCCGTCGACACCGTGCGGTTCCGGCCGGGGCTGGACGGGACGGCGGTCCGCCGGCGGCACGGCCTCGGCGGAGGGCCGGTGGTGCTCAGTGTCGCGCGGCTCGTCCGGCGCAAGGGCCACGACATGCTGATCCGCGCGTGGGGGGACGTGGTGCGCCGGTGCCCGGACGCCCGGCTGGTGATCGTCGGGGACGGTCCGATGCGGCGCCGGCTCACGGAGATGGCGGACCGGGAGGCGCCCGGGACGGTCACGGTGACCGGGCCCGTTCCCGCCGCGGAGCTGCCGCGCTACTACGCCGCCGCCAACGTTTTCTCGCTGCCGTGCCGCGACGACCGGGCGGGGCTCCAGACCGAGGGACTGGGCCTGTCGGTGCTGGAGGCGTCCGCGTCGGGGCTGCCGGTGGTGGTGGGCCGGTCGGGCGGCAGCCCCGAGTCCCTGGTGGACGGCCTGACGGGGGTCCTGGTCGACGCGACCGGTCCGGACGAGATCGCCCTGGCCCTGCACGGCCTGCTCGGCTCCCCCGCGCGCGCCGCCGCGATGGGGGCCGCCGGACGGCGGTGGACGTGCGAACGCTGGAGCTGGGACGCCGCCGCGGCCCGGCTCGCCGCCCTGCTGAAGGGTTCCGTCCTCGACGCGCCGCCGAAGCACGACACACCGGGGATGGAGCCCGCATGGGACTCAGGGAGCAGCTGAACAAGCGCGACTTCCGGCGGCTCATCGTCGGCCAGACGGTGTCCTCGTTCGGCGACTGGATGGGCACGCTGGCGCTGATGTACTTCGTGCTGGAGCTCAGCGACTCCACCACGGCGGTCGGCGGTGTGCTGGTGCTGCGGCTGCTCCCGTCCGCGCTGGGCGCGCCGGTGGCGGCGCGGGTGGTGACGCGGTGGCGGCGGCGCAGCGTCATGATGTGGGCGACCCTGGTCCAGACGGGCATGGCGCTGGCGCTGCCGATCGTGCCGTGGCTGGTGTGGGTGTACTTCTGGGCCTTCATGATCGAGGTGGCGGGGCTGATCTTCCTGCCGGCCCGGGACGCGTCGATCCCGTTCCTCATCGAGGACGAGGAGAACCGGCACGACACGGGCACGTTGGAGATCGCCAACGGCATCACGATGGCCACCTCGTACGGGATGATCCCGGTGGGCGCCGGGGCGTTCGGGCTGATCCTGCTGTTCTCGGAGAACATCGGCCTGCACGGCAACTGGCGCTACGCGGTGGTGTTCTGGCTGGACGCCCTGACCTATCTGGCCTGCTATTTCGCCATCCGCTCGATTCCCGACCTCGGTCCGGGGCCGGCCGAGCGGCGGGAGATGGAGCGCACGGAGCAGGAGGCGTCGCCCCGCGGGCTCCTGTCGGCGGTGCGCCTCCCGGTGGTGCGCGGCGTCCTGCCCGGGGTGGCGGTGGTGGCGCTCGGGCTGGGCGCGCTGTTCTCGCTGGGCGTGGTGTTCGTCCGGAACGTCCTGACCGCGGGGCCGGTGGGGTTCGGGACGCTGGTGGTGCTGTTCGGGGTGGGCGCGCTCGTCGGGCTGCTGATCATTCACCGCAAGGTCCGGAAGCTGTCGGTGCAGATCCGCGTCGGGACGGCCGTGCAGGGTGTGGTGATCTTCTTGATGGCCCTGCTGGGGACGGTGGCCTGGGCGTTCATCGGAGCGGTGCTGTTCGGCGCGGCGGCGACCAGTGCCCTGGTCGGCGGGATCACCTACCTCCAGGAGGCGCTGAGCGGCGTGAACCGGAACCTGGCCCTCACGGCCTTCCACGCCGTCCTGCGGTTCGGCATGGCGCTGGCCGCGCTGCTGGCCGGGGCCGCGGCCGACCTCCTGAGGAAGGCGGGCACGGCCCCGCTCGGCCTGTCGCCGTCGCAGTTCGTGCTGGCGATGTCGGGGCTGGTGGTCCTGTTCGGGGCGTCCCTGATCCACGTCCCCGGCAACGGCGGCACCCCGTCTAAGTGACCGGAACGGCGCCGGGCCGCTTCTCCGGCTCCGGTGCGGACGCCTCCCCCCGGCTGTTGGCGGCGCGGAGGGCGACGACCGCCGCGGCGGCCAGGAAGAGGGAGCCGGCCAGCAGCGCCCGGGAGAACCCGCCGGTGAGGGCCTCGGGCGCGGGCCTGCGGTCGGCGAGCAGGTCGTCCGTGCGGGCGGTGGCGGCCGCGGAGAAGATCGCCAGGCCGAGGGCGCCGCCGATCTGCTGGGAGGCGTTGAGCAGGGCCGCCGCGAGCCCGGCCTTGTCCGGCGGGACGTTGGCGTTGGCCGCGGTGGTGACGGCCACGAACGTGAACCCGAGCCCGAACGAGGTGACCATCAGGCCGGGCAGCAGGTCGGTGAGGTAGTGGCCGTCCACCGGGATGCGCGACAGCAGGTAGGTGCCCGCGGCGGCGAGCAGGAGGCCGGCGATCATCACCGGGCGCGTCCCGGCGCGCGCGATCAGCGGGGCGGACGCGCCCGCGGCGACGGCCACGCCGGCGCAGAGCGGCAGGTAGGCCGAGCCGGTCTCCAGCGGCGAGTAGCCGAGGACGTTCACCATGTAGAGGCTGAGGAAGAAGAACATCGACAGGAACCCGGCGACCGCGACGAGCTGGGTGACGTCCGCGGCGGCCAGCCCCCGGATCCGGAAGATCGACAGTGGCAGCAGGGGGTTGCGGCTGCGCTGCTCGTTGACGAGGAACGCCAGCAGGAGGGCGGCCGCCCCGGCGAGGCCGCCGATCGTGCGGCCCGCGCCCCAGCCGGCGTCCGGGGCCTTGACGAGGGTGAACACCAGCAGCAGCATCCCGCCGGTGACGAGGACGGTGCCGAGCGCGTCGAAGCCCGCGAGCCGGGCGGGGCGCCGGTCGCCCTCGACGAGCAGGAGCAGCCCGGCGATGACGATCACGCAGACCGGGACGTTCACGAGCATCACCCAGCGCCAGCCGGGCCCGTCGGTGAGCAGCCCGCCGAACAGGACCCCGGCCGCCGAGGCGCCGCCGCCGACGCCGCCCCACACCCCGAGGGCCTTGCCTCGGTCGCCGCCCTCCTTGAAGGTGGTCGTCAGGATCGACAGGGTGCCCGGCAGCATCAGCGCCGCGCCGGCGCCCTGCGCGAGCCGCGCCGCGACGAGCGCTCCGGACGTGGTGGCGAGCCCGCCCGCGATCGAGGACAGCGAGAACAGCACGGTGCCCGCGACCACGACCCGGCGGCGTCCGAGCAGGTCGGCGAGCCGCCCGCCGAGCAGCATGAGCCCGCCGTAGGTCAGCAGGTAGCCGGACGGCACCCACTGCAGGTCCTGGACGGAGAAGTCCAGGTCGGCGCGGATCGCGGGCAGCGCCACATTGACGATCGAGGCGTCGATGAAGTCCAGGAACGCGATGGCGCACAGCAGCGTCAGGGTGAGCTTGCCGCGTCCCGTCGCGAGGAAGGACGGAGGGGAGTCGCTCATGGAGACCTCCGGTCGGTGGGCCGCGCCGGCGACCGCCGGGCGCGGGGCGCGCCGGGTTCTCCCGGCTGCTTCGTTCCGCGACCCATGAGCGGATCGGGGGGCGGGAGTGTGACGCGGCGGGACGCGAATGAGGTCCAGGTCACATTCCGGCCGCGGATGTCACGATCCGGGGGCCGGTCTCGCTCTGAGGGGGGAGCGCACAGGAGGTCGAGCCATGTCCGAAGGCATCGCGGACGACACCGCGACGCGGGTGTTCGCCGATCACCGGGAGCTTCTGTTCTCGGTGGTCTACAACATGCTCGGGAGCGTCGCCGACACCGAGGACGTCCTTCAGGACGCGTGGCTGGCGTGGGCCTCCCGAAGCGCCGCCGGAGCGCCCGGGGAGATCGAGAACCCGCGCGCCTACCTGGTGCGGATCGCGGTCAACACGGCGCTGTCGCGGCAGGCCGCGATCAGCCGGCGGCGCGAGACGTACGTGGGGCCGTGGCTGCCCGAGCCGCTGGTGGCCCGGACCGACGTGGACGACGCCGCCGAGCGCACCGAGGCCGTCTCGATGGCGCTCCTGGTCGTCCTGGAGACGCTCACGCCGCTGGAGCGGGCGGTGTTCGTCCTGCACGAGGTCTTCGGCTACGCCCACACCGAGATAGCGCCGATCCTCGACCGCAGCCCGGCGGCGATCAGGCAACTCGCGCACCGAGCCCGGGAGCACGTGCACGCCCGCCGCCCGCGCTACCAGGCCGACCCGAAGGTGCAGCGGCAGGCGACGGAGCGGTTCCTGCAGGCCGCCCTCGGCGCCGACCTGGAGGCGCTGATGGAGATCCTCGCGCCGGACGTGACGCTGTGGACGGACGGCGGCGGCAAGTCCAAGGCCACGGCGGCGCTGCGTCCCATCCAGGGGGCCGACAAGGTGGCGCGCGCCATCGCCGGGACGACCGCCCGAAGGCCCATGGAGCTGGACATCGTCTACCGCACCGTCAACGGCGACCCGTCCGCGGTGCTGTTCGACAAGGAGGCGCCGTTCGCCGTCATGGTCCTCGACCTGGACCCGGACGGCCACCACGTCCGAGGCGTCTACGCCGTCACCAACCCCGACAAGCTGACCCACATCGACGAGGTGGCGGAGGAGGTGGGCGGCGACTGACCCCGCGCCGCATCGCCGGCGCACGGCTATCTACACTAAAGCAGTCGGAATAGTTGACTTAATGCGAGGAGCCGTGATTCGCTGATGCACGGGTCCGAAGGGGTTCGCGGTTCGCCCGGAGCGCGGTTCACCGGATACCGGGCCCGGCGCGGGGTGGCGCCGGGCCCGCCTCCGCGTCGGGCGGCAGGGCTTCAGGGGCGGGGCAGGACGCACATCGCGTCGAGGCCGAGGACGCGGTTGAGGCGTCCGAAGGCCAGCCAGGAGCCGATGCACATGCTCAGCTCCACGATCTCCGCCTGGGCGTAGCGGGCGCGCATCCGGCTCCAGAACTCCTCGTCCAGGCCGTGGTGGTCGAGGACGTAGCGCTCGGCGTACTCGGCGGCGAGGCGGGTGCGGTCGTCGAAGGCGCCGGTGGTGCGCCACTGGGTCACCGCGTCGGCGAAGCCCTCCTCGACCTTCTCGCCGTCGCGTTCCGTCCGCCAGTCGAGGCAGAACAGGCAGCCGTTGAGCTGGGCGACGCGCAGCCGGGCCGCCTCGAACTCGCGGAGCCCGAGGGTGGTGTGCGCGTAGACGGCGAGGGAGAGGTTCGAGGCGGCGGGGCCGATGCCCGGCACCATCTCGCCCCACACGTGCTGGATCGGGTCCTTGCCCTCGGGGATGTCGATGTTCACGGGCCTGCCCTTCTGGTGGCGCCTCTCATGGCGCCGTCCTGCCGAGTTTTCCCACGGCGGGACGGACGGGAACGTCGAGCGCGTCGTAGAGCCCCGGTTCGGCGTCCACGAGCCAGTCGATGGCGTTCACCAGGCGCCCGGCGGCGGTGGCGTTCCCTCCGGCGGCGCGGTTGCCGTGCTCGTCGGTGGCCTCGACGGTGACCTCGATGCGCGGGACGCCCTCGATGACCACGCGGTGCGCGCCGTCGCCGTCCGGCGGCATCGGCCAGTCCGGCGCGCAGGACGGGTGGATGCGCGTGACGTGCTCGACGACGATGCGGGGCTCGCCCGCCACGATGCCCTGGACCTCGAACCGCACCGCGCCCTGCGTGCCCTTCTCGAACTCGCCCATGGACTCGGTGGTGATCGTCGCGTCGAGCGGGCGGCGGTCCACGGTCTCGCGGATCTCGTCCAGCTCGGCGCCGAGGGCGCGGGCCATCAGCCTGACCTGGCCGCCCCACACCATGGTCGGGACGGTCGCGGCGAGCATCGGCGGCTCGTAGTCCATCGGCTGGCCCATGCCGACCAGGTACCGGACGGAGTCGGGCTGGTCGTAGGTGGAGTAGTCGAAGATCTCCTGGCAGCGGACGACGTCGATCGTGCCGCCGAGGCCGCTGACCAGCAGCGGCAGGACGTCGTTGCCCCACCCGGGGTCGACGCCGGAGGCGAACAGGGAGCCGCCGCCCTCGGCGACCGCGTCCAGCACCTCCGCGCGCATCTCGGGCGGCGCCCCGCGCTGGTCGTAGAGGGCGTACAGGGCGGGGGTGACGACGACCGCCCCCGCGCGGACCGCCCTGAGGACGTCGGCGAGCGCGTCGTCGGGCCGGACGTCGCCCGACGCGGCGTACACGACGGCCTGCGGACGGGAGGCGAGCACGGCCTCGGCGTCGGCGGTCGCCGCGACGCCGAGGTCGCGGCCGAGGCCGGCGAGGTCGCCCGCGTCCCGTCCCACCTTGGCGGGATCGTGGACGATCACGCCGGTCAGCCGGAGCGCCGGATGCGCCTCGACGGAGCGGACGGCCAGCCGTCCCATGTTGCCGGTACCCCAGACGACCACGGAGATCATGCGCGGAATGTACCAGGTCCCAAGCAAGCACTTGGTAGTCCACATGTGGACACGGGAAAGTTTCGGTCAGCTCGTGACGTGACTCATATTTCGATATAGAACACGTTCTAATCTCACGAGTGAGGGAGGTCACATGCGTGACTCCACCCCGTCCCTTAGCGTGTCTCGCCGTGGTTTCATCGTTGGAACCGGTTCTATCGTCGGGCTGGGCCTTCTCGGCCGGACCGGCGCCTCGGCGGCCCCGGTCCCGGCACCGATCCCCAACGGGGCCCGCGTCCCCGTCCTGGTCATCGGCACCGGGTACGGCGGCTCGGTCGCCGCGCTGCGCCTCGCCCAGGCGGGCGTCGACGTGCACATGGTCGAGATGGGCATGACCTGGGACACCCCGGGCTCCGACGGCAAGATCTTCTCGGGCATGAGGTCGCCGGA
Source organism: Actinomadura coerulea (assembly GCF_014208105.1). Taxonomy (NCBI): domain Bacteria; kingdom Bacillati; phylum Actinomycetota; class Actinomycetes; order Streptosporangiales; family Thermomonosporaceae; genus Actinomadura; species Actinomadura coerulea. The sequence continues at coordinate 7,776,326 of NZ_JACHMQ010000001.1, read as the reverse complement.
CTACCGCGCCTACTGGCTCCGGACGCGGACCAAGCAGCCGCTCAGCAACTTCCTCGGCTTCCCGATCGACAAGGACGTCCCCAAGTACACCGGGATCCTGGACGCCGAGGACTTCGGCGGCATCCTCGTCTACCAGGGCCGGGGCGTCGGCGGCGGCTCGCTCGTCAACGGCGGGATGGCGGTCACGCCGAAGCGGTCGCGGTTCAGCGCGATCCTGCCCTCCGTGAACGCCGACGAGATGTACAACGTCTACTACCCGCGCGCCAACTCCGGGCTGGGCGTCAACGAGATCGACCGGGCCTGGTTCGACACCACCGACTGCTACCAGTACGCGCGTGTCGGACGGAAGCACGCCCAGCGCTCGGGGTTCGAGTTCGTCTACGTCCCGAACGTCTACGACTTCAACTACATGAAGCAGGAGGCGGCCGGCGCCGTGCCGAAGTCGGCGCTCAACGCCGAGATCCTCTACGGCAACAACTACGGCAAGAAGTCGCTCCAGAAGACCTATCTGGCGCAGGCCAAGGCCACGGGCCGGGTCGCCATCTCGGCGCAGCACCGGGTGACGTCGGTGTCGCCCGCGTCCGGCGGCGGTTACACGGTCGCCATCGAGCAGATCGACACGGGCGGGAACGTCGTGGCGACCAAGACGGTGACCGCCGCGCGGGTGTTCTTCGCCGCCGGCAGCGTCGGCACCAGCAAGCTGCTGGTCAAGCTGAAGGCGACCGGGGCCCTGCCCAACCTGAACGGCGAGATCGGCAAGGGCTGGGGCGACAACGGCAACGTCATGGTCGGCCGCGCCAACCACCTGTGGGACCCGACCGGCAGCCTCCAGTCGGGCATGCCGACGGGCGGCATCGACAACTGGGACGCCGGCGGCGCGTTCGCCGAGGTCGCGCCCCTGCCGACCGGGATCGAGACGTACGCCTCGTTCTACCTGTCGATCACCAACACCCCGCACCGGGCCGAGTTCTCGTGGAACGCCTCCGCCGGACGGGCCGACCTCAACTGGCAGACCGCCTGGAAGCAGACCAGCATCGACATGGCCAAGTCGATCTTCGACAAGATCAACAGCAAGGAGGGGACGATCTACCGGACCGACCTCTTCGGCTCCTACAAGATCTGGGGCGACCACCTCACCTACCACCCGCTCGGCGGCGCCGTCCTGAACAAGGCCACCGACAACTACGGCCGGCTGCACGGCCACCCCGGCCTCTACGCCATCGACGGCTCGCTCATCCCGGGCAACACCAGCGTGAACCCGTTCGTCACCATCACCGCCCTCGCCGAGCGGAACATCGAGAAGATCATCGCCACCGACCTGTGATGATCCACCGGGATCCGGCCACGGGCGCGTGTGGCCGGAACCCGTCTACGGGCAGGCGGGGAACAGCCGCCGCGTCCCCGTCCCGGCCGCGTAGGCGGCGGGATCGCTGAACCGGCATCCGTAGTCCGGACGCGCCACCACCGACGGCCTCGTGGTCACGTCCCCCAGGGGCCGCGCGCCCTTGCCGACCCAGCGGACGAGATCGTCCCAGGCCGTGCCCGCTTCCGCGTCCGAGAACTCGCAGTGCTGGGCCGTGCGGACGGCACGCTGGACGAGCAGCCCCGACCGGTGGTTCCGCGCGACGTCCCTCGCGTAGATCTGCTCCATGGAGAACGGGACGAACAGGTCACCCAGCCCGTGCAGGCTCAGGACCGGGACGTCCGGGCGCCCGCTGATGCGCGGCACCTGGGAGAGCCGGTTCGACAGCCGCGCCGGAAGGTTCTCGGCCCGCACCCGCTGGACCGTCCTGTTCACGTCCACCGGCTCGTTCGGCTCGTACCGGGTGAACACGTTGGTTCCGACCTGGCCCGGACTCTCGGCGAGGGTGGCGCCCGGGACGGACGGCTCGGCCAGCGTGAACGGGAAGTCCTTCCACAGCGCGAACGACTGCCCGGCGCCGGGACGCGTCCCGCCCGTCCGTTCGACGACGATCGAGCGGAACTGCTTCCCGCGCTCGTTCGTGGTGTCCGGCCCGCCCGGCCGCAGCGCGGTCAGCCCGAGCGCCGCCTCGATCTTCGGGACGGTCACCGTCGCGTACTGCCCGGTGACCGGGTATTCGCGGACATCCGACAGGTCCTGCGCGACGAGGTTGTAGTCGAGGAAGTAATCGAACAACTCCTGGTCGCCGAGAACTCCGCACATGGGAAGCGCGCCGTCGTAATACCCGGGGAATTGCTCCAGCGACCGTCCGATGATGTGCCCGCCCATGGAAACACCCGTGATGATGCGCTGCTTGGGACGTCCCACTTCGCGGGCGAACAATTCGGCGACGTCACGAGTGCCCAGCACGCCTGCGCGGACGTCGTAGCCGTTGTCGTAGTAGGAGGACGCCGCCCACGCGTACCCCTGGTCGAGAAGGCGTTGCCGCAGGCCGTACTGCGGCGGCTCCACCTTCAGCACGCGGCCCTGCCCCGCATAGCCGTGGGCCCAGAGCGCCAGCTTGCCGTTCCACTGCGGCGGCACCTCGATGTCGTAGGCCGCATGGCGGTGGACACCCTGCATCACCCGTGACGGCTGCCCGTGCACCTGGACGGGCGCGAGCGGCGGATTGTCAATGGTGTATCCGGGGAGCGGCTGGTCGTCGGGAACGCGGTCGGCGCGGGCCGCGCCCACCGGGACGAGCGCGGAGAGAACGAGAGCGGAGAGGACGGCGAGGGGGCGGAGGCGCATGGTGCGCATTACATACCGCCCGGTCGGTCAGCGGAACGGCGCGACCGCATCCGGCCTCGCCCGCCGCGCGGACGGCGGGCAGCGCACGGACAGGGCGGAAGGCCGGGTCATCGCCGCGCCGCGCCGTACAGCGACCCCGCGAGCAGCGTGACGCCCGACAGGGCGCCGCTGACGAACGGGATCCACTCCACGGACGACCCCGCAGCCATGATCATTCCGGCCGCTCCGAGGCCGGACAGCACGATCCCCGGCACCGCGATGGCGCCCCGCTTCCACACCCGTGCCAGCACGACGAAATGCAGGCCGACGATCAACGCGATCCAGGCGACGTTGATCTCCTGTGGAGCGTCCAGCGCCCTCAGCACGGCGATCCCACCGAAGATCAGCGCGAACTCCGCGACCACGACGAGCCCGAACCGCGGCCCGAACCACCCCGGCCGCGCGTCGCCGCGGCCCGTCCCCCCGCGCCGGTCCCCACGGAAGCCGACCACCACCACCGCGGCCAGGCAGACCACCGCCAGGATTCGCATCGCGACCCCGGCGCCCTCCGGTAGGGGCTCTCCCGCGTTGGCGAGCACGAAAGCCGTACCGAACCCGGAACCGATCAGCAAACCAAGCAACTGCGGCGACATCCGGTGATCTTACGCTGACGCGCCCACTAGGGGCCCCACCAGGAGGAACTCCGCACTTCGCCTGGCCGGAGTCACCAGCCGCAGGAGCGGAGCGGACACCCGGCGGCAGTATCGCGGCCGACACCCGGCGTACGCCTCGCGCAGAGCCGAGCGCCGCCGACGGAACACCCGCTCCGACCAGCGTCCCGCATGCAGTACGGCGAACGTAGGCGCCATCCGGAACGCGTTGCGCTTCGCGGCGTGCTGCGAACGGTCCCTTGCGTAGCGCGCCCTCGGGCGCCACCGCAACAAAAAGCGGACCTCCCCAAAAAGGTACATCAACGTACTCACAGGCCTTTTCAGGGGCATTTACGGCTGCCCCATCAGCTACGTCCTCGATGGCTCCGCGGTTGTGTTCCACGGCGTTTTCGGCGCTTGTTCCGGAAAAGCCGGGTTCGGCGGAACGCCGAGAAATTGAGGCAGGCGCCATCCCGCCGCCGCGCCCTCGCCCGGCATGCGGCACATCGCAGATCCCGACCGAACCCCTCACCCGGGAGTCCTTCATCGACGAGTCCAACCACCCCAGCACCTGGCACGACGAGGTCTACCGCCCTGACTCCGCCGAGTGGCCCCGGCTCTGGTCCCGGCTCCAGCTCGGGCAACCCCTCACCGGAACCGTCGCCTGGGTCCCACGACCTGGCGCCATCGGGGTCGGCGTCGACCTCGGCCTCCCCGTCGGCGGCTTCGTCGACGTCCTCCACCTGCCTCTGGACCGGGCGCGGTGGCCCGCCAAAGGCACCACCACCGACTTCACGATCTGGTGGATGGACGAGCGGCCCCAGATCAGGCTGATGCCCGCCGACCCCCGCTACCGCCGCGAAGACTTCGACGACTGGGTCCGGCACCAGAACACCGTGGCGGCCAAGGTCTTCCTCACAGGCGGCACCGGCACCCCCGGTTGATCAGACCGCACCGCCCGACCGCTCCTCACGAGACATGATCTGGAGGATCAGCGCGGCGATGTTCCAGGCGTCGTCGGCCCCGCTGTGGTGACGGCCCTCAAGCGGCAGACCGGCATGGGCCAGCGCCGCGCTCATCCCGAGTTTCCGGCGGAGGCCGAAGCAGTCGGTGAAAGCCTGCTTGGCGTTGGTGTGCCGCGAACTGAACGGATAGGCGACCCGACCGGCCGAACACTGGCGCTCGAACTGCTTGCGGTCGTAGTCACCCCAGCTCGCCCAGGCACGGGACCTCGACCGGTGTTCCTGTTCCAGAAGAGCGCACGCCCCCCGGAACTCGACGCCGCCGTCGACCTCGTCCTGGGTCAGCCCCGTCAGCTCGGTGCAGAACACACTGACCTCAGACCGGACGGGACGGACCAGGATGCGGTGCTTGGCGACCCGGCTCCGCGACTCCACGTCCACGACGCACAGCCCGATCTCGATGATCTCGCTGACCTGCCCCGGCGGCGGCCGCCCGTCCCAGCAGGTCGCCTCCACATCGACAACATTGAGAAACCGCCCAAACCGTTCCATGGTCCGGCGACGCTATCCGCACCCCCCGCACCTGGCGACCGATTAAAAGCGGCCGCCGCACGAGACTCCTGGTCAGCGGTGGAGGTCGAGGCCGTTGCGCTTCGCGCGGGTCAGCAACTCGGCGAACGCCTCACGCCCGAACGCCAGGCGGCCCCCATCCGGATCCTTGGAGTCCCGCACCCACACCCGGCCGCCCAGCTCCGCCAACTCCACGCAGGCCTCGTCGTTGCCGCCGCCGGTATAGGAGCTCTTTCGCCAAGTGATCACTCGTACGTCCTCATCGTTCGCTCGATCAGGTCATGTGAAACCGTTCGCGATAGGGCCATTGCCCCGATCTGATCGAACCGTATCGCCAAGACGTCCGCCTGTTCACCGGCCTCGATCAAACGCCCGTCGATCTGCGCCCCGGCATAGGCGATCTCGCGCCCTCGCACCCGCAGCACCTGAAAGGGGCCATCGTGTCCCGGATGCCATCCCGCCTCGCGAGGGACGATCCGCACACAGACTCGCGGCAGCTCCGCCACTTCCAGAAGACGCGCCATCTGCTCTTTCATGACCTCACGGCCCGCGACAGGACATTCAAGGACCTCCTGATCGATGAGGATCCAGAGGTAGGGCGGGTCGGTTTTCAGGAGGATCTCCTGCCGCTTCATTCGAGCCCTGGTAGTCGCCTCCGCTTCGTGTACGTGCCCTGCCGCACGCAGCACGCCCTGCGCGTAATCCTCCGTCTGCACCAGCAGAGGTACGTGCTTGCCATGGAAGACCTTGATGATCTCCGCAGCCATCTCGTATTGGACGTATTGACGGGTCGGGTAGCGGGGACGCATTACTGCGTCCCCGCCCCCTCAGAACCGTGCGTGCCATTCGTCACGGCACACGGCTCAAGCAGATCCAAGCGACGGTTCAGGGTCACGCTGCGTTCTGCTTCGACGTTGGCTATAGAGCCAGCTTCGATGACAGTGTGTATGCACTAAGCGGGTCCTGGCGCCACCATGGCGGCCGGATTCCGGGGCATCCACGATCAGGAGATAGCTCGCCGCTATTGCTCGCCGGGTAACTTGCTGCCACCAGCTTTCCCACTGTTGTGGGGATTGCGGCGGCTGCTCTGCGGTCAGCAGATAGTCCCCGCACCTCGGGCATATGGCGTTCTGTTCGTCCAGTAGCCTGATGGTGTACCGATCGAGCGGCGGCTTACTCCGTCTGCGGCGGTGAGCCCAGTACTCGGCCAGGAAAGGATCGTCCGGAGACGCCCATCCTTTAACCATGACGTGCCGTTTAATTTCCGTCCACCGAAACATAACCAAGTAGGCGCCGGACTCGAGATCCCCGAACACCCACCTGTCGTTCCGGAACTTGTTGAACTGGCCATAGTACCTGGGGATAATCCATGACTTTGGCTTATTCTGATGGCTGTGCGTGGCCCACTTGTAGGTGAGTCTCCACACGTGCGTGTCGAGATCTTCGAAAACCTTCGACGACACCACCGGTCGATAATACGCCGCCCACCCCCGGATCACGGGGTTCAGGGCGGCAATCACTGCTTTCGCGTTTGCGCCGCGCAGCCGACGCATTTCAAACGCGAGTCTCGACCTGATCCGCTGTACGGCCGCCTTACTAGGCTTGATCAGGAGTTTGGAGCCATACCGGCGGACGTTGAAGCCGAGAAAGTCAAACCCCTCGGCCACATGGACAATGCGGGTCTTATCCTCGTTGAAGGACAGGCCCCGACCGCCCAGCCATCGCGCCAGTCGCTCCTTGATCAGCACGGCCTGATGGCGGGTGTGACAGAGCACCACCAGGTCGTCCGCGTACCTGACCACTACCGGAGAATCCGGATAACTTCGTCCTGCCTTGGGCCCGGTAGTTCTGTACCTGGCCCCAGCGACCGTTTCCAGACCGTGTAACGCGACGTTCAGCAGTAGCGGGCTGATGACCCCGCCCTGCGGAGTTCCTTCCTCGGTGGGAGCGAACCCGCGTCCCGCCTCGAACACTCCCGCCTGGAGCCACTCACGCACCATCTCCCGAGCGGGAAACAGGCCGATAGCCTCCATCAGCGTTTCGTGGTCGATCCGGTCGAATGCCGCAGCCAAATCCGCATCGAGCACCCATAGCCGTGCTGCGGTCTTGCTTTTGCACGTCTCATAGATGGCCTCGATCGCGTCATGGCACCCTCGGCCCGGCCGAAACCCGTATGACTTGGCCTCGAACCGAGCCTCCCACTCGGGCTCCAGTGCATTCCGGACTCGCGCTTGATGACAGCGGTCCATCAGCACCGGTATGCCGAGCGGACGCATGCGCGCGGGGTTACCGGCCTTGGGAATGTGCACTCGCCGGACCGGACGGGGGCGCCAATCCTGCCTGCTGCGATGGACTCGCTTCGCCATGCGCATTCTGGCCTGGTGGGTCAGAGCGACCTCGCCATCGACCCCCGCCGTTCGCCGTCCAGCGTTCCGCTGCGTCACCTGTCGCACGCTCACCAAAGTGTTCGCTTGCGACCGCAGCATGAGTTTCTGTAGATTCCTGGCTTTCGCCAGGTCCCCTTCCTGCACCGCCTTGAAGATCCGCTGTCGTAGGCGGCGTACCTGCTTCTCCTGTTCGGACCAGTCAATACGCCCCCACTCTGAACTCTCATCCAGATCGAGACGACCCTGTTCCGGGATCGGCAGGCCCTCAGGTCCGTTCGCCGTTTCGGCGTCCAACTTGCCCCTCGGTTCGGATGCCATAGACAGTTTCCTTCAAAGATCCACCTGCTCACGTCAGCACGCTTTCGCGTCCGGGCATCGGCCCGTATCCGGCCAGTTATACGGACAGTCCATCGGAGGGCTGGCTTCGCAGTCCGCTTTCCTGTCACCTTTCGGCCACCGGCATTGGCTTCTTGAGCATCCTGTCCAGGCCAGGGATTATGCCCCTCTTACGATCGGCCTACCAACCTCGTTGGACCTGACCCGGGTTTCCATGTTCCGCACGTTCGAGAAGCGGTCGAGCTTGGGTGCCTTCTTTACTCCGGGGACAGCGGTGCCCATGCGGTGCAAGTGGTTTCCTTGCCCACCGCCGGCCGCATCTCAACGACCCGTCCCTGTCACGCTGCCTTCCCACCCGTCTCAGCGAGTCCCTATAACGGAGCATCACCAAAGATTCACTTGCGTTCACCCCGCACTCGACCTTCCCCACCTGTAGGACCGAGACGGAATCGGCCCCCTTGGGATTTCCGTGAGCTTCACACCCACTGACTCAGGAAGCCAGCACGCATGTCACGACGGGGACAGGCTCAGGCACTAGCCTGGAATGCATTCCGACTTTCCATCGGCCTCCAATCATGCATTCACTCGAAACGTGCGACTTCACGTCGCACAACCAGTCCGGATCGTGTCCACCGCATGCGAACATGTGCAGCCGCTCGAAATGGCCACCCGTGTTCCATGCCTGGTCAAGGCGCTTCAGGTATGTATCGCGCGGCCGGAGGCGTCCGGCCTCCCAGTTGGATACGGTCGCCCGGGTCACGTGGACGATCATGGCGGTCTGAGCCAGGGAGAGACCCCGCTGCGTGCGATAAAACCACAGGTCGAACGCCAGCCAGGCCCACAGCGAAGACGCCGGGTCGATCGACTCTCGAACACTCATCGCTCCCCCACAGGTGTATCGCGACCCTCGCTTATCACTTCAAGTTAGAACTTCGACACGAAGAGTGAGAGCACAATCCTCCAACTGGGGACGGCTCTCATGAACGATCTTGAATTCGTCACGTCGGCGCACGGGGTTCCGGAGGTGCGCCTGACCCTGCTCGCCGTGCCGTCGAGCGTGGTGCTCGCCCGGGAGCTCGTCCGCTACACGCTGACGAACTGGGGTTTCGACCGTGAAGTGATCGACGACGCGAGCCTCGTCATGAGCGAGATCGTGTCCAACGCCGTCGCGGCGACCCCCGGGCACCGGATCCGTCTCGGCTGCGCCCTCCGGGCGGGGGCGCCGCTGCTGGAGTGCTGGGATCCGTCCCCCGGTCTGCCGGTCCGGTGCCCACCGTCGCTCACGTCCGAGAACGGTCGCGGGCTCGCCATCGTCACCGCCCTCGCCAAGGAGACCGGCACCCGCCCTTCCGCCACCGGCGAAGGAAAGGTCGTCTGGGCCCGCATGCACAGCTGAAGCCGGTCGCCCAGCGGCAGGCAGGCCCGGCGACCTCCGGCCCGTGGGTTCGCCCGGCCGATGCCGAAGTGGATTCTGGAGTGGTCAGGGGCGGGCCGGGGCGAGTCGCTGGGTGAGGAACCGCTCGAAGGTCAGCAGGTGGGGGTGCTGCCGGCGCAGGGCCGGAATGTCGGCCTGGTATCCGGCTTCGGCGAACCACTGGAACATGCGTTCTTCGATCGGGAGCGGCTCGAACCGGGTCGGGGTGCCGGTGACGCGCTGGTAGATCCGGGCGACCTCGGGGAAGGTGAGCTCGTCGCCGGCGAGTTCGATCTGGCGGCCGATGGACCGCTCGGGGTCGTCGAAGGCGTCGGCGGCGAAGACGCCGATGTCGTCCGCGGCGATGAACTGCATGGGTTTGTCGGGCCTGACCGGCAGTGCCAGTACGCGCTCGTCCTGAGCGTCGGCGTAGTGCAGCAGGTTGTTCATGAAGAACACCGGGCGCAGGATGGTGGTGGGCAGTCCGAGCGCCAGGATGTACCGCTCGATCTCGGCCTTGCTTTCGAAGTGGTCGATGCCGGTGTCTCGTTCGGCGCCGCCCACGGAGCTGTAGACCAGGTGCGCCACGCCGGACTCCTCGGCGATGTCGGCCACCGTCTTGCCTTGACGCACCTCGGCGGCCAGCGTGCGCGGTTCATATGCCAGTGCCTGGACGCTGAAGACCGCGCGCACGCCGTCCATCGCCTTGCGCAGCGAGTCGGCGTCGTCGAGGTCGCCCTGGACGAGCACCGCACCCTTGTCCTGCAACTGACGGGCGGCGGGTTTGCCCGGGTCACGCACCAGCGCGTGGACCCGCCGGCCGCGAGCCAGCAGTTGACGGGCGGTGGCGCCGCCCTGATTGCCGGTCGCGCCGATGACCAGGACGGCGTCGGAGGAAGACATGAGTGAATCCTTCTCATTCGGAGTGTTCCGCTCCGAGTAAACCTAACTCGGAGCGGAACGCTCCGCAATGGGTATCCTGGGCTCATGGCCGAAGCCACCGCACCGCGCAGGCGGGGACCCCAGGCCCGCGCGGCCCGCAACGACCGAGCGTTGATCGAGGCGGCCCGCGAGGTCTTCCTCAGCCAGGGGTTCGACGCGCCGGTGTCCGCCATCGCCGAGCGGGCCGGGGTGGGGATGGGCAGCCTGTACCGCCGCTACCGCACCAAGGAGGAACTGCTCCAATGCCTGTGCGCCGACTCCATGGAGCACCTCGCGGAGGCGGCGAAGGCCGGGTTGGCGATAGACGACCCGTGGCAGGGTCTGGCCTACTACGTCCAGCAGTGCGCACGATTCGGGTTCGGCGCTCTGTCCCCTTTGGCCGGAACCGTCGAGGTCACATCCGAGATGCGGGAGGCCGGCGAACAGGCCCAGCGCCTGGCCGACGAACTGATCGCCCGGGCCCGCGACGCCGGTGTGCTCCGCACCGGCGTGACGTCCATGGACGTCTTCCTGCTCATCAGGCAGTTCAGCCGCCCAGCCGCGGGCTCGCCGCCCCAGGGGGAGGAAGAGGTGCGGTCCCGCTTGCTGGCGATCGCGCTGGACGGCCTCAGATCCCACAACACCGATCCGCTACCAGGGGAACCGCCCCGCCCCCAGCACTACCAGGCGCTCTGGAACACCTGATGGTGGTCGGCGAACGTCGGCGGGAGGCGTGGCCATCGGGGGTTTATTCGTTGGAAGCCGTGAGGCGGGACGGGTAGCGTGAGCGGCATGGCACGAGGCATCTGGTCGCAGAAGGTCCGCAGCGCCCGCTGACGGCGGCGCCCTTCCTTCTCTGAATCCGCGTTCGCCGTCCCGGGTCCTGCCGGGCGGTCGCCTGACTCTGCCCGGCTCCATGGCGAGCTGCGGAGCACCCTTTGAGCCTCACCCCTTTTCCCGAGAGCATGTCCCTGCCCGTCCCGGCGGGCGGCAGCGCGCACGTCCGCGCACAGGACGTCGCGGTCACCCGCGGGTCGCGGCGGATCCTGCACGCCGTGTCGGTCACCGTCTCGGCCCGGTCCCGGATCGCCGTCGTCGGCGAGAACGGGCGCGGGAAGACCACGCTGCTGCACGTCCTCGCCGGGCTGATCCCGCCCGACGAGGGCACCGTGCACCGCGCCGGCACGATCGGCCTGGCCCGCCAGGAGCTGGCGGCGCGCGACGGCGAGACCGTCGGCACCCTGACGTCCGCGGCGCTGGCCGCCGCGCTCGCGGCCCTCGCCGCGCTGGACGAGGCGACCGCGGCCGTGGCCGCCGGTGATCCGGCCGCCGACGACCGCTACGCCACGGCTCTGGAGGCCGCCACCCGGCTCGACGCGTGGGACGCCGAACGCCGCCTCGACGTCGCCCTCGACGCGCTCGGCGCGTGCACCGACCGCGACCGGCGGCTGTCGACGCTGTCGGTCGGGCAGCGCTACCGGGTGCGGCTGGCGTGCCTGCTCGCCGCCCGGCACGACGTCCTGCTGCTGGACGAGCCGACCAACCACCTCGACGCGGGAGGTCTGGACTTCCTGACCCGGCGGCTACGCGAACATGACGGCGGCTTCGCCGTCGTCAGCCATGACCGGGCGCTGCTGCGCGACGTCGCCGACCGGTTCCTCGACCTCGACCCCAGCCGCGACGCCAAGCCGCGGCTGTACGCGGGCGGCTACGACGCCTGGCAGGACGCACGGCGCAGCGAGCGCGAGCGCTGGGAGCAGGACTTCGAGGAGCAGCAGGCCGAGCACCGGCGGCTGCAGGACGCGGTGTCGAAGGCGCGCGACCGGCTGTCCACCGGCTGGCGGCCCGACAAGGGCACCGGCAAGCACCAGCGCCAGTCCCGCGCGCCGGGCGTCGTGCGGGCCCTGAACCGACGGCAGGAGGACCTCCAGGCGCACCGCATCGATGTGCCGGAGCCGCCGCCGGTTCTGCGATGGCCTGACCTCGGTACCCGGGCGCGGGTACCGCAGCTCCGGGCCCACGAGGTCGCCGTCGACGGGCGCCTGGCCGGCCCGATCGACCTCGCTCTGGACGGCGGCGACCGGCTGCTCGTCACCGGGCCCAACGGTGCCGGGAAGTCCACGCTGCTCGCGGCGCTGGCCGGTTCTCTGCGCCCCACGAGCGGACGCCTCTGGAGGGCGAACGGCACCCGGGTCGCCCTGATCACGCAGGAGACCACCGAGCACGACCCCGGCCTCACCGCCCGCGAGGTGTACGCCCAGCACGCGGGGCGGCTGATGGCCCGCACTGCCCTGCGCGACGCCGACGTCGTCCCGCTCGGGGCGCTCGGGCTGCTGGACTCGACTGCGATGCGCACGCCGACCGCGCGGATGTCGCAGGGCCAGCGGCGGCGCCTCGACCTGGCCCTCGCGCTGGCCGCGCGGCCCGGCCTGATCCTGCTCGACGAGCCGACCAACCACCTGTCGTCGGCGCTGGTCGACGAGCTGACCGGCGCGATCCGCGCCACCGGAGCCACCGTCGTCGTCGCCACCCACGACCGGCAGCTGCTGAGGGACCTCGCCGACTGGCCGCGCCTGGAGATCGGCCGCCGGGGAGACTGAGGATGCCGCCGCCTCCCGGTCGCGGCGACAGCGGTGGGTGCCGCGCATCGCTGGTGCTGTGGGAATGCTCCGCGTTCGAGCAGATTTCGCCGTTCTCGCAGCGGCGGGTGGGCGCGGCTGCGTCAGCTCCAGGTGGCCGAGTCCGGGTCGATGCCTCTGTCGCGGGCGTTGGCGTCGATGATGTCGCGGAGCCAGGCGGTCATGCCTGGTTCGATCGCGTCGTAGTAGGCCGTGAAGCCGGGGTCGGCGGCGTATCTCCTTCCCAGGCAGACCTGCATCGAATGGGTGCAGTCGAAGTACTCGCCGATGGAGGCCCTGTGCCGTTCGGCCAGAGCGTTGGCTTCGGCGCTGCCCGGCCTGACGTCGGCGCGCTTGGCCGCCGCCAGGTCGCTTTCGAGCGTCGCGATGTTGTCGGCGATCTGCTGCCAGTCCTCGGAGGTCCTGCCCGCGGCGCGCTCGGCGGACTGCGCCCATTGAGCCGTGTCGCCCCACCGGTCGCGTGCGTCCGCGAGCCACGACGGCTTCCAGCTCTGCCCGAAGATCGCGACTTGTTCCTCCGCGGAGAGCAGGATGCCGGCGCCCGCGGCTTCGATCAGGCGGTCGACGGCATCGACCATCGTCTGCAGGCGGGAGATGCGGTCGAGGAGTTGGGCGCGCTGCTGTCTCAGCGGCACGGTCATGTCAGTGGTCGGAGCGTCGAGGAGACCACCGATGTCGTCGAGGGACAGACCCAGTTCGCGGTAGATGAGAACCCGGTGGATGCGTGCGACGTCGGCCGCCGAGTAGAGCCGGTAACCGCCGGCGGTCCGTCCCGACGGGCGGACGAGCCCGATCGCGTCCCAATGATGGAGGGTGCGGACGGTGACACCCGCGTGCGATGCCGCGGCCCCGACGGCCATCCCGCCGGGGCCCGCGGCATCGTCCATCGCGTTGTCGGTCACGCCGTCGAGTCTGACATGCGCGGTCTCACCCTTTGGGGAGGGGGATTCCGACCGCTTCGAGGTTGCGCGCCTCGGGGCTGTCAGCGTCGAGGGCACGGGCCGCGGTGATGATCACACGGGCGTTCTCGGGCGTGATGACCTCCAGATCCACGGTGTTCCAGGGGGTCTTTCGCGGTCCCGCCGTGCATCCGGGCACCAGCGCGGTGCACGCCTGCGCGATCTCGTCGATCTGGCTCAGCACGCAGGAGAAGCTGATGCTCACCGCTGGAGGGGCCGGCGGGGCGCCGGTCGGGACGAGCAGAACGTCCTGGAACCTCCACCGTCGAAGGTGCGTGACCTGGCCGGGGATCGTGAACAGGTCGATGAAGCCGAACCCGCGCACCCAGAAATCCACGGACGCGGCCAGGTCCGAGGTCGGCACGTTGACGAACATCGGCATGCCGTAGATGCCCCGGTATATCTCAGGAGGCGTCGCGTCCGGCCCGGGCGGAGGGACCGGGCTGACCTCGAACGCTTCGAAGTAGTCGCTCATGCGTTCATCGTGGAGCCTGACGCAACGTCAGGGTCAAGTCCGGGACAGCGCGGAACCAGAGGCGAATCGATTCGCGCTGCCAGGCCTGGCGGTGCGGCGTCCATCCCTGCCAACAGGCACGTCCGCCGGAGGCGGCGACACCGGCCTCACCCGGCCGCGCGGGCTTGCAGGCGGGCTTCGAGGCGGCGGAGGACGCGGCCGCCCAAGGGCAGCGTGCGGAGGATCGGATCGGCCAGGCGCATGCCGGGGATGCGGAGCGCTCCGAGGAAGGCGACGCGGGTGCCTTCGCCCTCGGGCGCGGCGGCCATCCCTCCGTGCAGGAACCTGCTCTGCATCCAGCACCACCCCGGACGGATGACGACATCGAACCGGGCGCGTTGCCCCAGCCGGCCGACGGCGATCACTTCCAGGCGTTCGCCGTCGGCATGGGCGATGCGCATCGTGCGGACGTCGCCGAGCAGCATGGGGAACCCGGTCTCCAGGTCGCCGGCGACCGCCCAGACCTCTTCCAGCGAACGGGCCAGCACCTTCTCCGCGTAGGTGGCACCGGGGAGGGAGGCGGCCATGACACGCAGGTGCCTCACCGTGTCGAGATCTGCCACGGGCCAACGGGGCTCGTTCATCCTTGCCATGCCTTCCGGAAGCTCTTGCGTGCTCGGTGGAGACGCGACTTCACCGTTCCCGTGGAGATCTGGAGCAGCTCGCTCACGGTCCGTTCGTCCAGGCCCTCCACGTCGCGCAGGACCAGGACGGCGCGGTGCTCGGGTGAGAGCCGGTCGAGGAGGTCGCTGACGTCGGCGGCCATTTGCGGATCACCCGTGTGAGGCACGGCGTCAAGATCCAGTGGCTCCGCGGGCGCCCCGGACCGGCGCGCGGTCCGGACGGCTTCACGGATCGCGATGGCCCGTACCCAGCCGAACAGGGCGGCGGGCTCGCGCAGGCGAGAGATCCCGCGGAACACGGCGATCAATGTCTCCTGCGCGGCGTCCGGGCCGTCTTGCAGGGCGATGGGCCCGCAGAGCCTGCCGACGTAGGGGGCCAGCAGATCGAGCAGTTCCTGCATGGCCATGCTGTCGCCGCGCTGGGCGCCCCGGACCAGCGCGGCGACGTGCTCGGGATCGGCCGTCACCCTTCGTGCTCCCGCCTGGTCATGTGCGTGCCCGCGCTGGAGTCGGCGCGCGGTCGGGCCCGGCCTCTGCGAATGGCCTGCTCTGAACGACGGTCTCTGGCGCGGGAAAGAGCTCTCGTATGGTCGCGGCGACCAGTTCGGGTCGTTCGTCAGCAAGATAGTGCCCGCCAGGGACGACTCTGGAGTCCAGATCGTCGGCATGGCCGGCCCCGCCCGCCAGCATTTCCGGGACGAATGCGAAGTCACCGGCGCCGAGCAGGACCGTCGCGGGAACGGCGAGGCGCTCGCGGCGAAACCGGCCGGTGGCGAGGGCGGGGATGTCACGCAGCACGTACTGCCAGTGCAGGGCGCGTCCCGCATGGGCGTGAGCCCTCGACCGCACCGATTCCACGAACTCCTCCAGCTCGCTCGCGCGCCAGCAGGCGGGGTCGTCGACGCCCCGGCGCAGGTGATATCGGGTGAACCCCGGCCAGTACCGGAGGATCGCGCCGCCGAGCAGGGGGTACTCCCACAGCGCGGTGTGCCACATGCGCCAGGCGTTACGGCGGGTGGCGCGCTGGTCGGGCCAGGGGTGAACGATGTTGAGGGCCAGGAACCGGGTGAACCGGTCAGGCGCGTCCAGGCACGCCCTGAAGCCCGCCCAGGCACCCCACTCATGCCCGACCAGGCCGACCCGGTCGAGCCCGAGGGCGTCCATGAGCGCGAGCATGTCGGCGGAACGATCCCGGGTGCCGTACCCCCGGTAGGGCGCGTCCGACCAGCCTGCCCCGCGCATGTCGGGCATCACCAGGCGGTACCGGTCGGCGAGCAGAGGAACCAGATGTCGCCACGCGTACCAGTGCTGCGGGAAGCCGTGCAGGAACAGCAGCGGCGGCCCTTCACCCGCCCCGGCGACATGGAAGCGGATCCCGCGCGCCTCCACGAAGCGGTGCTCGACGCCGTCCACCCAGGGCATTTGCCGAGATGATCGCATGTGTGCCTCCCCTGAGGAATCTGCCTGTCACAAGTAGGGAGGCGGCTGGGACGCCGAACGTTCCACACGAGTTCCGTGGATCTTGCTTGGAGTCGAACCGGCGCCTCGGGGCGGCCGCCCGCGCGCACTCCGCCGTTGCCGGCCGGCCACCGCGCCCGCCTGCGACGTACAGGACGCTTCGGAATGGGGTATCGCGCTGGGAGCGTTGTAGATGAGATGACCACGGTGGAGGAGCGGACGACCGCGGACCGCGTCGGCACGCCGAAGCCCACGGCGCCGCTGACCGGCGCCTGGGCGGGCCTGGCCGCGCGGCCCGCCACCCGCACCCGCCTCGCCTGCGCCGGCCGATCATGATCCGGGTGCGCTCCTTCACGGAGGCCGACCGCGCGGAGCTGCGCAGGCTGTTCCGGCGCGCGGGTGAAGCGTCCCCGAGCGCCGGCCTGTGGGGCGACCAGGATTCCGAAGCGGCCATCTACCTGGACCCGTACATGGACCTGGCACCGGACTCGCTCTTCGTCGCCGTGCTCGACGGAGCCATGGTCGGTTACCTGACGGGGTGCCTCGACAGTGCGAAGTTCCCCAGTGAGAGCGAGCGCGTCGGCCGGGCCATCCGGAAGCACCGACTGGTCTTCCGGGCCAGGACCGCCCCCTTCTTCGCGCGTGCGGCCTTCGACACGGCGTCGGTCGCGCTGCGGCGGGAGCCCACCGCGCGGGGGTTCCGCGACACCCGCAGGCCCGCGCACCTGCACATCAACCTCGCACCGGAGGCGCGGGGCACGGGCGCCGCCGACGCGCTGCTGAACCGCTGGTTCGACCGGCTCCGAGAGACGGGCTCGCCCGGCTGCCACTTGCAGACCCTGGTCGAGAACACCCGCGCCGTGCGGTTCTTCC
This sequence comes from Actinomadura coerulea, assembly GCF_014208105.1. Classification (NCBI taxonomy): domain Bacteria; kingdom Bacillati; phylum Actinomycetota; class Actinomycetes; order Streptosporangiales; family Thermomonosporaceae; genus Actinomadura; species Actinomadura coerulea. The sequence continues at coordinate 7,759,328 of NZ_JACHMQ010000001.1, read as the reverse complement.
GGCGCATGGGCTTCGTCGAGCACGGCCCGACCCCGCTCGTCCCCGGCTTCCGGTACAACGGCAGGCGGATGCACCAGCAGACGATGGTCTGGCCCCCTTCACCGGACAGGCCCTGAGGCGATCGCCCACCCCGCTCAGTCCCGCCGTCCTGGTCGCCACTTCGCCTGTCCCGGCCAGACGGGCCTCCGTGCGGCAACCCGCGATGAGTTTCCCGCCCCTCCCCGGTCGGTATCAGTGACCCCAAGAGAGCGGAGGCATGGGATGAGCGAGACCACCCGGATCACCCGGCTTGCCACGGTCGGGATCCGCGTCACCGACCAGCGGAAGGCGACCGAGTTCTACGTCGATGAGCTCGGTTTCGAAATACGCCGGGACGTCCCCTTCGGGCCCGGTCGCTGGATCGAGGTGGCACCGCCAGGGGCGACGACGACCATCGCGCTCGTCCCCGCGGAGATCCCGGCTGGTATCCGCCTGACGACCACGGACGCCGACGCCGACCACACGGCCCTGCGCGCGCGAGGCGTCGACGTGGATGCGGAAGTCATGCGCATGGGGGCGGGAGTGCCACCGATGTTCTCCGTGCGCGACCCGGACGGCAACAACCTCATTCTCATCCAGGACTCCTGAACGGGCGGTTTCGGTGATGGACGAGCAGTTCACTGCGCGTATGCAGAAGAGCCCCAGCAAAGGCGGCTGGACCTATCTCGTGTGGCCCAGGTCGGCCGAGTTCTTCGGCACCCGTGGACGGGTGAAGGTACGGGGCACGATCGACGGCCATCCGTTCCAGAGCTCGTTCATGGCACTGGGGGACGGCACCCACAAACTGCCGGTGAAGGCGGAGCTGCGCAAGGCGATCGGCAAGCAGGAAGGAGACACCGTGACCGTCCGTCTGCGGGAGTGGTCGAAGCCCTAGCCCATGGGCGGTACGGCTGGTGGGGCGGCACGCGGACCTGGACGCGGCCCCGTCTCTGGGCGCGATATAACGACAGCATGGACTTCAAATTGGAGCTGGTCGCGGTGCCCGTTTCGGACGTGGACCGCGCGCTGGCCTTCTATACCGACAAGGCCGGGTTCGTCCTGGACCATGACCACCGGGTGAGCGACGAGATCCGGTTCGTTCAGGTGACGCCGCCGGGGTCGGCGTGCTCGATCGCCTTCGGCAAGGGGATCGTCGAGACGGCGCCCGGCTCTGTCCAGGGCCTGCAACTGGTCGTCTCGGACGCCGACGCCGCCCGGGCGGAGCTCGCCGGACGGGGTGTCGAGGTCAGCGAGGTGCAGGAGTTCCCCTGGGGCCGGTTCGTCTTCTTCCAGGACCCGGACGGCAACGGCTGGAGCGTCCAGCAGATCGTGGCGCCAGGCTAGATATTGCTTTGCGCGTGAATCGCGCGCCTCCCTAGGCTCCGGCAGGTGGGACGCACCGTGATCGTGGGCGACATCCATGGCTGCTTCGACGAGCTGATGGAGCTGCTGGAGAAGGTAGATCTGCGCCCTGACGACCTCCTCGTCAGCGTGGGCGACCTGGTCGACCGGGGCCCGGCTCCCGGGGAGGTCGTCGGGTTCTTCCGCGCGCGTCCGAACTCGGTCGTGGTCATGGGCAACCACGAGCGCAAGCACGTGCGCGGGATCTTCTCCTACGCGCAGGAGATCACGCGCCTGCAGCTGGGCGGCGGGTACGCCGAGACGGTCGAGTGGATGCGGACGCTTCCGTACTTCTTCGAGAACGAGGACGTCCGGGTCGTGCATGCGGCACTGGTCCCCGGTGGCCCGCCCGCCGGCCAGCGGGAGGAGATCCTCTGCGGCACGACCAGCGGCGAACGGGAACTCGCCGCGCTGTTCCCGGACGGCCACTGGCACGACCGCTACACCGACGACAAACCGGTCGTGTTCGGCCACCACGTCACCGGCCGGGAGCCGCTCATCCGCGACGGAAGGGTCTTCGGGATCGACACCGGCGCATGCCACGGCTGGAACCTCACCGCGTTGTGCGTTCCGGGCTTCGCGGTCCACTCGGTGGCGGCCCGCGCCGATCACTGGTCGGCCGTCAAGCGGGAATGGCAGTTGCCGGTCCTGAAGACCAAGCCGTGGCGTGACTTCGCGTGGTCGGAGTTGAGCGAGAAAGCGGCCCGGTTCTCCGGAACGTCCGACGCGGCATCGCAGGAATGGCTCCGGGCGGTCGAGGAGTGGGCCACGGGGCTGCGTGCCTTGGCTCCCGTTCTGGTGGATGTGGCGCACCGGGTCTCCGCGCGGCTCACCCCCGACGAGATTCGACGGCATCCGGCTGCGCCGGTCCTGTTCCAGGCCCGTAGCGGACGGCTCGACCAGACCGCACTGGCCAAGCGGTGCGCGACGCCGCGCAGAACACTTGAGGTGGCGGCCGCCTTGGGAGTCGCGGCCCCCGGCCCGCCTGGCTGAGCATCGCTTTGTGGTAGCGTTCACCACGACGTGTCGGCTACGGGACGAGAATGGGAGGTGAGTTGATGAGCGCCGCGAAGGTCGCTGCCGTGTGCAGTGCCCGCAGGACCATCCTCACGTCCCGGGCCCTGGTCTGACCTGACGTTCACCACCCGCTTGAAGCCTTAGCGGCTTCTGGGCGGCTGCGCTCTGTGCCGATCGGGGCCCTTGTTCAAGGGTCTTCACGTTGTCTCATTCTTCTTCCTCAACCCAGCCGCGCCCTCTGGCGCGCTACGGCTGGGACGATACGTACGAGCACGCTTTCACACCTCACCTCGCCGCCGGGCTGATCCCGGCCCGGATCGTGCGGGCCGAACGCGGCCTGTGCGAGACCGTCACCGATGCGGGGACCGTCCGTGCGGAGATCCCCGCCGCCCAGCAGGGCGATCCGCTCGCGGCGCCGTGCACCGGCGACTGGGCGGCGCTGCGTCCCGGGACCGCCGACCATGCGGCGATCCTGCAGACGGTTCTGGAACGGCGCACCGCCCTGGTGCGATCCACCGCATCGCGCACCTCGCACGGACAGGTCCTGGCCGCGAACGTCGACACCGTCGTGGTGACCGTGTCTTTGGCCGCCCCGCTCAAACACGACCGCACCGAGCGGATGCTCGCCCTGGCCTGGGAGAGCGGTGCGCAGCCGGTCGTGGTGCTCACCAAGGCCGACGAGTGCGCCGACGCGGCCTCCGCCCAGGCCGAGGTGTCAGCGGTGGCACCCAGCGTGGACGTGCTGGTCACCAGCGCCGTGACCGGGGAGGGCCTGGACGTTCTGACCGCCGTCCTCACTGGCACGGTCGTGCTGCTCGGCCCTTCGGGGGCGGGCAAGTCCACCCTGGGTAACGCTCTTCTGGGCAAGCCCCTCCTCGCGACCGGAGCCGTGCGCGCCACGGACGGCAAGGGGCGGCACACCACCGCGTGGAGGGAACTGCTGCCGTTGCCCGGCGGCGGTGTCCTGCTCGACACCCCAGGCCTGCGTTCGATCGGTCTGCACGACGCCCAGAGCGGGCTGGAGCAGACCTTCGCCGACATTCAGCAGTTGGCCGAGGACTGCCGGTTCACCGACTGCGCGCACGTGAGCGAGCCGGGCTGCGCGGTCCTGGCGGCCGTCGAGGCCGGCACGCTGCCGGAGCGGCGGCTGGAGAGCTATCAGCGGCTGCTGCGCGAGAACGCCTACGCCGCCTCGCGTACCGACGCGCGGCTGCAGGCCGACCGCGAAGCCGCCAAGAAGGACATCACGCGGCACCTGCGCGCCACCTACCGCTTCAGGGAGCGCCAGCAATGAGCCGCAACGACAGCACCGGCACCCCCAACGCCACCACCAAGAACAGGACCACCATGCCCACCTGGACCACTCGCTCCGAGACCGCCGAAGACGTCGCCGCCATCCGCGACATCGTCCGGGCCGCCTTCCCCACCGCTGAGGAGGCCGGCATCGTCGACGCCCTGCGCGCCGACCGGAAGGCGTGGATCGACGGCCTGTCCATGGTCAGCATGGCCCCCGACGGCACCCCGGCCGGGTACGCGCTGCTCACCCGCTGCCACGTCGATGGCGAGCCCGCGCTCACGCTGGCTCCGTGCGCCGTGCTGCCGTCGTTCCAGCGGACGGGCGCCGGCTCGGCCGCCATCCGCGCCGGCCTGGACGCCGCGCGGGCCATGGGCGAGAACCTCGTCCTGGTCCTCGGCCACGCCGACTACTACCCGCGGTTCGGCTTCGTCCCGGCCTCCCGCTTCGGCATCCGCGCGCCCTTCGAGGTCCCGGACGAGGCCATGATGGCCATGGCCCTGGACGGCACCCGCCCGGTCCCGACCGGCACCATCCAGTACCCCGCCGCCTTCGGGGTCTGACCGCACCGGTGGTGCCCCGGGACCCTCCGGGGCACCACCGCCGCAGCTCGGGGCGATGGCGAGGTCTACGGAAGCTGACCGCCTCGGCGGTCCCGCCAGTCGCCGGTCCTCACGCCCCCCGGGCGTGGGGACCGGCGCCTCTCGGACGTCCGGTCGGGTCAGACGCCGAGGCCGCGGCCGATGATCTCTTTCATGATCTCGGTGGTGCCGCCGAAGATGGTCTGGATGCGGACGTCCTGGTAGGCCTTGGCGATCGGGTACTCGGTCATGTAGCCGTAGCCGCCGTGCAGCTGGACGCAGCGGTCCACGACGCGCTTCAGCAGCTCGGTGTTCCACCACTTGAGCATCGCGGCCTCGTCGGGGGTCAGCTCGCCCCGGCTCTCCTTGACGATGCACTCGTCGGTGAAGGACCGCGCGACGGTCAGCTCGGTCTTCATCTCGGCGAGCGTGAACCGGTTGTGCTGGAACTTGCCGATGGGGCGGCCGAACGCCTCGCGGGACTTGCAGTACTCCAGGGTCTGCTCGAAGGCGGTCTCGGCGGCGGCCTGCGCGGTGGCGCCGATGGACAGCCGCTCGCGGGCGAGGTTCTGCATGAGGTAGATGAAGCCCATGCCCTCCTCGCCGAGGAGGTTCTCCTTCGGGACGCGGACGTTGTCGAAGAACAGCTCGGCGGTGTCCTGGGCGTGCATGCCGACCTTGTCGAGGTTGCGTCCGCGCTCGAAGCCCTCCATGCCGCGCTCGACGGCGAGGAGGCTGACGCCCTTGGCCCCGGCGGACGGGTCGGTCTTGGCGACGACGATGACCAGGTCGGCGAGGATGCCGTTGGAGATGAACGTCTTGGACCCGTTCAGGACGTAGTGGTCGCCGTCCTTCAGCGCCGTGGTCCTGATGCCCTGGAGGTCGGACCCGGCGGCGGGCTCGGTCATCGCGATCGCGGTGACGATCTCGCCGGAGCAGTAGCCGGGGAACCAGCGCCGCTGCTGCTCGGGGCTGCACAGCTGCCGCAGGTACCCGCCGTTGATGTCGTTGTGGACGGCGAAGCCGGGCCCGTGCACGCCGGCCTTCGCCAGCTCCTCGTTGAAGATCACGTAGTAGCGGTAGTCGGGGTCGCCGCCGCCGCCGAACTCCTCCGGCATGTCGATGCCGAGCAGGCCCGCGCGCCCCGCCGCCAGCCAGACCTCGCGCGAGACGATCCCGTCCTTCTCCCACTGCTCGTGGTGGGGGGCGATCTCCTTGGCGATGAAGGAGCGCACCATGTCGCGGAAGGCCTCGTGCTCCTCGGTGTAGATGTCGCGTCCCATCCGCCGGTCTCCCTACTGCAAGTAAGTGGGTGCTGATACACGATTAATGTAACACTGGCGCTGTCACATACAGGGAGGCGGCATGGAGCTGACCGTCGACGAGCTGGCCTCGCGCGCCGGAGTCACCGTCCGGACCGTGCGGTTCTACGCCGGGCGCGGGCTGCTGCCCCCGCCGAGGCTGCGCGGCCGGACGGGCCTCTACGGCGCCGACCACCTCGCGCGGCTCGAACTCGTCCGGGAACTTCAGTCGCTCGGGCTCACGCTCGCCTCGATCGAGAAGCACCTCAAGCGGATCCCGCTGGACGCGCCGGCCGAGGACCTCGCCCTCCAGCGCGCCCTGCTGTCCCCGTGGGCGCCCGAGCGCCCGGAGGATCTCGACCGGCACGAGCTGGACCGCCGCGCCGGACGGCACCTCGACGACGAGACGATCGGGCGGCTGGAGGCCCTCGGCGTCGTCGAGCGGATCTCCGACGACCCGGCGGGCGAGGTGCGGGTCGCCAGCCCCGCGCTGCTCGGCGTCAGCGCCGAGCTGGCCGCGCTCCCGCTGCCGCTGGACACGCTGGTCGCCTCGTACGAGGCCGTGGACCGGCACACGACCGCGCTGGCCGACGAGCTCCAGCAGGTCTTCCGGGACACCGTCGTCCGCCCCTACCGGGAGGGCGGCCGGGCCCCGCAGGAGCGCGAGCGGCTGATGGAGATGGCCGGGAAGCTGAAGCCGCTGATGATCCAGTCGCTGGTCACGTCGTTCCAGCGGGCGGTCGACAGGACGCTCCGCCGGTCGGTCCCCGACTAGCCCGGCCGGCGGCTAGGAGTTCTTCCACTCCTGGCCCTCGTACTCGACGAGGCGCGGGTGGACGAGGGTGTTGACCTCCACGTCGCGGGTCCGGCGGTCCTTGGGGAAGACCGCCGCGGCCTGGAGCACCGCCCCGTCGAGGAAGCGCAGGTCCGGGACGTCGCGCGGCAGCGCCAGCGCGGGCGGCCGCTTCCCGGGGGCCGCCAGGACGAACCCCCAGTCGCCGAAGCTCGGCACGTCCACGTGGTAGGGGGTGGTCGCGAGACCGGCGGCGGCGACGGACTTCTGGATGCTCCAGAACGACTTGGGCGCGAAGTAGGGCGACCCGGACTGCACGACCATCCGCCCGCCCGGCGCCAGGGCCCGCTTCACCATTCCGTAGAACTCGACCGAGTACAGCTTGGCGGTGGACACGTCGTCGGGATCGGGCATGTCCACGATGACCGCGTCGAACCGCTGGTCCAGGCCGCGCAGCCAGGAGAACGCGTCCGCGTTGACGACCCGGGCGCGCGGGTCCTCGAACGAGCGGCGGTTGAGCGACTCCAGCGGCTTGTACGTCCGGGCCAGGTGGATCATCTCGGGGTCCAGCTCGACCAGCGTCGCGCTCTGGACGTCCCGGTAGCGCAGCACCTCGCGCAGCGCCAGGCCGTCCCCGCCGCCGAGGATCAGCACCCGCCCGCGCGGGCCCGACATCAGCGGGTGGACGAGCGACTCGTGGTACCGGTACTCGTCCACCGAGGAGAACTGGAGGTCGCCGTTGAGGAAGAGGCGCAGGTCCGAGGGGCCGAGCCCGGCCTGCCGCGTGATGACGATCTCCTGGTACCGGGTGCGCTCCGCCACCGCGATCGGGGCGTCGTACAGCGCCTGCCGCGCCGACACCTCGAACCCGTCGGCGAGCGTGTACGTCCCGCCGAGGACGGCGAGGACGGCGACCATGCCGAGGGCGAGCGCGATCCGGGCGGCGCGCCCGACCTCGCGGCGGAACAGCCACATCACGACGGCCATCCCGGCGACGGCGTTCACCACGCCGACGAGCAGCGCCCCCTTGATGTGCCCGAACGTGGGCAGCAGCAGGAACGGGAACGCCAGGCCGCCGATCAGCGCCCCCACGTAGTCGGCCGCGAACAGGTCGGCCACCGCCGACCCGGCGTCCTGCTTGCGGATCCGCTGGAGGAGCGTCATCAGCAGCGGGATCTCCGCGCCGATCAGCGCCCCGACCGCGAACGCCACCACCACCAGCGCCGGGACGTACAGGTCGAGCCAGGCGAACGCGGCGTACAGCACGAGGACCGACACGCCGCCGATCAGCGCGAGCAGGCCCTCCACGACCGCGAACGCCACCACGGCGCGGCCCTGCAGCGGCTTGGCGGCCAGTGAGCCGACGCCCATCGCGAACACCATCACCGACAGGACGATCGACGCCTGCGTGACGGAGTTCCCGACGAGGTAGCTGCCGAGCGCGACCAGGGCCAGCTCGTACACCAGGCCGCACGCCGCGCACGCGAACACGGCCGCGAGGACCAGCGCCCGCGCCGCCCGCGCCGGGACGCGCGGACGCCCCGGGCCGTCTCCCTCGGGAAGGGACGGCTCCGGGGAGGGACCGCCGGACGGCCGGACGGCCTGGTCCAGGTCGCGGGACGTCAGGAGACCGCCCCGGCCACGATCGCGGCGACGCCGAGGTCGGCGGCGGCGACGACCCAGCCCGCCGGGTGGATCGCGCCGCCCGTCCCGCCCGTGTCCACGAGCGTCGCGCCGAGCTTGCCGGGCGTCAGCACGTCCAGCAGGAAGAACGCCACGATCATCAGCACGATGCCGATGCCGCCGAACACGGCGGTGTCCACCAGCCCGTCGGTGAGGTCGCTGTCGCTGGTGACGATCGCGGTGGTGACGATCGCGGCGATGCCGAGGAGCTTGGCGGCCAGCAGGAGCGCGGCGCCGCGGTTGCCCTCGGTCCAGATCTGCTTGCCGAGCTTGCCGGGCGTCGTCACCTCCACGACCAGGTAGCCGAGCGCCATCAGGGCGATGCCGACCGCGCCGTAGGCGAAGGTCGCCCCGATCTCGTGAAGGATGTCGTCGTTCATGTGTGGCTCCTCATCTGCCCGACCCCGTCATTTGCCCGACCCGGGCCCGCCGCCGCGGAACGACGCGGCGCCCCTGCTCGTCCATCCGTTGCTGCCCGGGCTGCTCCAGAACCCGCTCACGTGCGAGTAGTGGCGGCTGTAGCCGCCGCGCGGGTCGTCGACCGTGATCCGGCTGCCGACCCCGTTCGGCAGGACGCCGACGACGAGCTTCGGGTAGCGCATGAAGATGCCGCCGTTGGCGCCCATGGTGGCGATGTCGTCCACCCGGTCGATCGGCTTGAACTTGCGGTTGATCTCCGAGGCGACCGTCTGGGGGGCCTTCGGCGACCGGTAGGTGTTGTATCCGGTCTTGGTGTACTTGTCGGCGATCCAGGACGACTGCGACTTGCCGCAGCCGCCGAGCGCCGTGGCGGTCAGGACGGCGGCGGCCACCGCGCCCGCCACCCGGTATCTGCTGTTCATGAGGGTCTCACCAGCCGGCTCCGCGTCATCACGATCTCCCGGGTCTGCGGGTAGGCGTGCCAGGTGCGCCATCCGAGCGCGGCCTCCTGCCCCGCCGTGTCCTCCAAGGCAAGGACGGTGACGGCGTGCGGGGATCCGGGGAACGCCCCGGTCAGCGCGTCACCGCGGTCCGCGAGCCGGGCGCACACGGCCTCGACGGCGCGGGCGAACGCCGTCTCGTCGCTGTGCGCCGCGGTCGTCGCGGCGAAGTCGTACGCCCAGCCGGGCACGCTCATCGCCGCGTGCCCCGGCAGCGGCTCGGCGCGTCCGGGCAGGCACGCCACCGTCTCGCTCAGCGGCCCGGCGATGACCTGGTGGGACGCGCCGAGCAGGCGCAGCTCCACGGTCAGGCCCGCGCGCTCCACCGGCAGGACGGCGAGCGCGTCCATCGGCGGCAGGCCGAGCGCGAACGAGAGCCCGTCGGCGCGGGCGTCCGCGTAGGGGGTGTCGAGGGTGGCCTGCAAGGTCAGCTACCGCCCGGGTAGATCGTCATCGATCCCGTCGGGACGCGCTCGCCGAGGCCCGCCTCCCACTGGCCGCCGCCGTACTGCTCGAACGACAGGTACCTGCCGCGCGGGCCCTCGTAGTCGACGTACTCGACGCGGCCCTGCACACCGACGCCCGTCGTGCCCTCGCTGGTGTAGTCGGCGGTGCCGTGCTCGTCGCGCCGGTACTCGACGCCGTCCACGACGAGGCTCTTCTCCCCCGGCCGCAGGTCGCCGATCTCGTGCTCAGTCCACCAGACGACCTCGAGGTCGGGGTCCTCCTCGACGGAGATCCACACCTTGGTGCCCTCGATCGTGTCCGCGTCCAGGAGGTGCTCGCTCCAGGTGAAGCCGCCTTCCTTCAGCCGCAGCGAGCCGCGGACGAAGTAGCGGGTGCCGAGGTACTCCACCATGTCGCCGGCCTTGAGCGTGCGCGGGTCGCCGGCCACCTGGTCCTCGGCGGCGAACGGGTCGCGCGGGACGGCCGGGGCGGGCGCGGGCGCCGGCGCGCCCGAGCGTCGCCGCGACAGGACGACGATGAGCACGACCAAGGCGATCAGGATCAGTGCCAGCAGGACCACTATCGCCGCTTTGCCCACGGCACCTCCATCATTTCGTCCGTTCAAGGGGGGCAGACCTGCGGATCCTACCGACTGTGGCCTGTCCAGCCCATACCGCGATCAGACGTATCAAACGAAGGCGCGGTTTCGCCCGCTAACCCGAAATCTCCCGCCCCCACCCCGCGGGGACCACGTCGACTTGCGGCGTGTTGCCCTTGTGAGGGGTTGGTTAAGGGCAACACGCCGCAAGTCGACGGACGGGTCAGAGGCGGGTTGTGGCGGCGGCTACGCGTGCGTCCGTGGCTGTGAAGGCTATTCGGACGTGCCTGGCGCCGCCTTGGCCGTAGAACTCGCCGGGGCCGACCAGGATGCCGAGGGACGCCAGGTGGGCGACGGTGTCCCAGCAGGGCTCGTCCCGCGTGGCCCACAGGTACAGGGACGCCTCGGAGTGCTCGATGCGGAAGCCGTGCCTCTCGAACGCCTCGCGCAGCGCGGCGCGGCGCCGCGCGTACCGGGCCCGCTGCTCGTCGACGTGGGCGTCGTCGCCGTAGGCCACGGTCATCGCGGCCTGCACCGGCGCGGGGACGATCATCCCGGCGTGCTTGCGGACCTCCAGCAGCCGCCTCACCAGCGCGAGGTCGCCGGTGATGAACCCGGCGCGGTAGCCCGCCATGTTGGAGCGCTTGGACAGCGAGTTCAGCGCGAGCAGCCCCGCGTGGGAGCCCTCGCAGACGTCCGGGTGCAGGATCGAGATCGGCGGGTTGTCCCCGTCCCAGCCGAACTCCAGGTAGCACTCGTCGCTGACGACGACCGCGCCGCGGCCGCGCGCCCACGCCACGACCTTGCGCAGGTGCTCGGCGGGCAGCACCTTGCCGGTCGGGTTGGACGGCGAGTTCACCCACACGATCTTCGGGGAGACCGGGCCGAGCGCGAGCGTGCCGTCGGTCGCGACGGGGTCGGCGCCGGCGAGCCGGACCCCCACGTCGTAGGTCGGGTAGGCCAGTGCGGGGAAGACGACCTTGTCGCCGGGGCCGGCGCCGAGCAGCGTCGGCAGCCAGGCGACGAGCTCCTTGGTGCCGATGACGGGGAGCACCGCGTCCGGGTCGGCGCCCGTCACACCCGCGCGGCGCCGCAGCCATCCCGCGACCGCCTCGCGCAGCTCCGGCGTCCCGTACGTCTGCGGGTAGCCGGGCGCGTCGGACGCGGCGGCGAGGGCCTTCCTGACGGGCTCGGGCGTCGGGTCCACGGGCGTTCCGACCGAAAGGTCGACGATGCCGTCCGGGTGCGCCAGCGCGCGCTCCTTGTACGGCGCGAGCCGATCCCACGGAAAGTCCGGCAGCGTGAACAACGCCCATACCTCCTTGGAGAAACCACCGGGCCGCGGTCGTCCCCGACCACGGCCCGGTTCACGGCAACGGCGGGCCCCGGAGCGCGCCCGTGCGGAGCGCTCCGGACCCGCCCGAGATCAGTCGTCCTGGCTCTGCGGGGGCAGCGCGGCGACGATCGGGTGGTCCTTGTCGATCTTCCCGACCTTGGACGCGCCGCCGGGCGAGCCGAGGTCGTCGAAGAACTCCACGTTGACCTTGTAGAAGTCCTTCCACTGCTCGGGGACGTCGTCCTCGTAGTAGATGGCTTCGACAGGGCAGACCGGCTCGCACGCACCGCAGTCGACGCACTCGTCCGGGTGGATGTAGAGCTGACGCTTCCCCTCGTAGATGCAGTCGACCGGGCACTCCTCGATGCATGCCTTGTCGAGCAGGTCCACGCAGGGCTGCGCAATGACGTAGGTCACGTCAGTGACTCCTCTCGGATTTCCGGCCCCGCCGCACGTCACGGCTCACCGCAAGCTCGCTGTGAATAGTATGGCCACCCCGCCGCCGTCGATTCGACATGGGGGTCCCTACATGTCCGGCCGCTTCGCCGCACGCCTGGTGGTGGCCATCAGTGGCGCGGACGTGGGCCAGCGGATCTCGCTGCGCCGCCGTCTGCCTACGGGAGAGTACAGCGACGTCGTGGGCGTACTCGAATCATGGTCCGGCGGGACGCTCGCGGTGCGCCGCCGCACCGGCGAACTCGTCGAGGTGCCGGAGGCGGCCATGGTCGCCGCGAAGGTCGTCCCGCCGCAGCCCCCGCCCCGGCGGCGTCCCCGCCGGGAGGAGCCCGAGGACGGTTAGCGAGGGCTCACCGGGAGGGGCGGAGCGGGCGCCAGGCCGCTGGGCGCGGGCCCGCTCGGGGTCGGACCGCTGGGCGCCGGGCTCCCGGGCACCGGGGCCCTGGACGCCGAGGCGTCGGGCGCCGGAGCGCCGGGCGCCGAGCCCGTGGGGGCCGGGGCGGTGGGGGGCTTGCTCGCGGCCGGCGGGCCCGTGGACGAGCCGCCGGCCGGCGGGCTCGCGGTGACCTGCACCGGCGGCGCCGTCCTTTCGTTGTAGGACGCGCCCGGCGCGAGCCGCCGTCCGGTGAACAGCTCCGAGACGGTCACGAACGTGAACCCGCGTTTGCGCAGTCCGTCCACGACCTTGGGGATGGAGTCGACGCTCGGCTTGTGGATGTCGTGGAACAGGACGATGCCGCCGCTCTTCGGCTCGTTGACCCCGACGCGCGTGTCGCGGGCGACGTCGCGGTACCGCCAGTCGAGCGTGTCGACGCTCCAGAGGACCAGCGGCATCCCGATCGCGTGCTCGACGCGCTTGTTCGTGGACCCGTAGGGCGGCCGGACCAGAGTGGGCGTGATGCCGGAGGCGTCCTTGACGGCCTTCTGGGTGCGCTGGATCTGGGACCGCACCTCGCTGGACGACAGGGTCGTCAGGTCCGGATGCGACCAGGAGTGGTTGGCGACCTCCTGGCCTTCCAGGGCCATTCTGCGCACGAGATCGCGGTGGGCGCCGACGTTCTCGCCGAGCATGAAGAATGTGGCGCGCGCGCCGTTCTTCTTCAGCGTGTCGAGCAGCCGCGCCGTGTAGGGGCCGGGGCCGTCGTCGAACGTCAGCGCGACGCACTTCACCCGGTCGCAGTCGATCTTCCTGGGCGGCGGCGGGGTCGGGCTCGGTGACCGCGTCGCCGTGGCCCTGCCCTTGACGACGCCGTGCTCGCCGGCGGTCCGCGCCTGCCGCTCCGCGTGGCTGCATCCGGCGGCGAGCAGGATTCCGGCACCGATGACGGCACAATTCCTAATCCGCACCAGGCACCCCCGTAACATGTCGCCTCGGGCGGCTTAATACCCTCCGTAACCGATGAGACACGCTTCCCGATGGTCCGGAAAATCAAGATCGTCCTTGGGACGCACCGGGGGATTCCTCCATCATGCGACAGCCCGCTTTGCCCGCATGTCACCGGGGCGGGGCCGGGTGCGGACGCCCCCTCGCCGCCGCGCGGCAGGCACCTCGGTGGCCGAAGGCGGCCATCGGCCGGGGGGCGTCCTGACGGCCTCCTCGCGCTCCTCCGCGAGGGCCGCCCTCAGCGGACGGGCCAGTCGGGGACTTCGGGCGGCAGGTCCTTGCTGACGCGCAGCGGGAAGGCGGCGTCGCGCTTCTCCAGGAAGGACGAGACGCCCTCGACCGCGTCGGCGGCGCCGCCGAGCGAGGCCATGAGGCGGGAGTCGGCGATGTGCGCGTCCCACGGGGACGGCGCGGACAGGCCCGACCACATGAGGCGGCGGATCGCCGCGACGGAGACGGCGGAGGTGTTGCCCGCGATCTCGCGCGCGAGCGCGTACGCGGCCGGGAGGAGGTCGTCGGGCGCGTACACGCGGGAGACGAGGCGGCCCGCGAGGGCCTCCTCCGCGTCGAAGATCCGGCCGGTGGCGGCCCACTCCATGGCCTGCGCGATGCCGACCAGGCGCGGCAGGAACCAGCTGGAGGCGGCCTCGGTCACGATCCCGCGCCGCGCGAACACGAACCCGAACCTGGCCTTCTCGCTGGCGAGCCTGACGTCCATTGGGAGGGTCATGGTGACGCCCACGCCGACCGCCGCGCCGTTGAACGCGCCGATGACGGGCTTGAGGCAGCGGGCGATGCGGAGCGCGACCGTCCCGCCGCCGTCGCGCGGGGTGCCGTCCTCCAGGACGTCGTCCTCCCCCGCGTACATGTCCCTGGACTTGTCCTTGTCGAAGGTGTCGCCGCCGCCGCTCAGGTCGGCGCCCGCGCAGAACGCGCGTCCCGCGCCGGTCACCACGACCGCGCGCACGTCGTCGTCGGCGTCGATCCGGTCGAAGACGTCGAGCATCTCGCCCCGCATGACGAACGTATAGGCGTTCATCTTCCGCGGACGGTTGAGCGTGACGGTGGCGATCCCGTCCCGAACCTCGTACTCGATCTCTGCGTACGGCACCCTGCGCACCCTTCTCCAGCCCGGCTGTCAGAATCCGATTCTAGGAAGGGGCCCGTCAGGCGCGGGCTTCGGGGAACATCCGGAGCAGGACGTCCCGGCGCCACTCGGCGAGGTCGCGTCCCGGCGGCGGGACGGGGGCCAGCGTGCCGCCGTCCGCGGGTGTGAGACGGATCTCCACGCCGGGGGCGAGCTCGTCGGGGATCTCCCCCGTGGCGGCGAGGCGCCGCGCGAGCGCGGCGAGGACGCGCGCCCAGCCCTGCCCCAGATAGGGCGGGAGCCCGTCGGCGCGCAGTTCCGGGAGGCCCCTGGCGGACAGCCCGGAGGTGCGCAGGGTCAGGCCGCCGGGCCCCTCGGCCCCGACGACGCGGATCTCGGACGTGACGTCCGCCACGGCATCCCCACCTCACCATCGGGCGATGTCCGATAAATTATGACAGTGAACTGGGCCGTGACGACGTACGACTCCGCCTTCGGGTATGTGTCCGCGCACGGTGCGCCCCTCGTCGATCTGCTCGATCCGCAGCCCGGCGAGAGGGTCATCGATCTCGGGTGCGGCACGGGCTCGTTCAGCGCGGAGATCGCCGAGCGGGGCGCCGAGGTGCTGGGCATCGACGGCAGCCCCGAGATGGTCGCGCAGGCGACCGCGATGCACCCGGGGCTGTCGTTCGTCGTCGGCGACGCCCATGACTTCACCGTAGGCGAGTCCTTCGACGCGGTCGCCTCGAACGCCGCCCTGCACTGGATGACCCGCGACCCCGACGCGGTGATCGGGCGCGTGCACGCGGCGCTGCGCCCCGGCGGCCGGTTCGTCGGCGAGCTCGGCGGCGCGGGCAACTGCGCGGAGCTGATCGTCGCGATGCAGACGGCGTGGCGGGTGTTCGGCCTCGGCGAGCCCGAGCTGCCCTGGTACTTCCCGTCGCCGGCCGCGTACGCGACCAAGCTGGAGGAGGCCGGGTTCACGCTGCGGCTGCTGGAGCACGCCGACCGCCCGACCCGGATGACCGAGGGCCCGGGCGGCGCCGCCGACTGGGTCCGCGCGTACGCCTCCCGCGCGCTGGCCGACGTCCCGCCGGAGCTGGTCGACCCGCTGCTCGACCGGGTGAACGACCTCGCCGCGCCCGCGCTGCGCCGCGAGTCGGGATGGGTCGCCGACTACGTCCGGCTGCGGTTCGCGGCCGTCCGCCGGTCGGACGGCGCCGCGCCGACGCCGTTCGGGCCGATGGCCGCCGACCTCCCGCTGTAGGCGCCGCCTAGGGTGGGAGGCATGCTGCGGCTCCACGACCATCGGACGGGACGGACGGAGGCGCTGCCCGCCGGGCGCGGGCTGCGCGTCCAGGTGGTGGACGGCGCGTACCGCCGCGCGGTCGTCGCCGACCTGCTGCGGCGGGTCGCCGAACGGGCCGGGCACCGCGTCCTGGTCGCGAGCACGCCGGGCGCCGCGACGGGTCTGGACGACTACAACGTCCAGCCGTTCGAGGTGGTGGACGACGTCCTCCCGGACGCCGACGTCTACGTTGCTGAGACGGCCGACAGGGACGCGCTGTGCCTGGCGGTCCCGCAGGAGACCGGAACGTCGCCCGACCCGCTGACCGCCCGCCTGGCGATGCTGGAGGTCCCTTACCGGGAGCCACTGGAGCTGTCGGCGCGGAGGCTGTCGGCGGCGGCGGAGCGGCTCGACGCGTGGCGCGGCGAGGTCGCCGAGTGGGCGACGTCCCCGGGCCGCCCGATGAACCGCGGGTACGCGGCCGAGGCCGAGGCCGCCCTGGCCGACGACCTCGGCAGCCCCGCCGCGCTCGCCGTCCTGGACCGGCTCGCCGCCGACCCGGACGTCCCGCCGGGCGCGAAGCTGGAGACGTTCATCCACCTCGACCTGGTGCTGGCGCTCGGGCTGGTCTCCGCCATCGGCCAGGCCTGAACCGCCGCCGGGTCAGCCGCCCGTCACCTCGACGAGGCTGCCGTCGGCGACCAGGTCGGCCACCGGCCGCCGGAACACGTGCGCCGTCCCGCCGCCCGGCTGCCCGAACCACGGCACGGCCGTCCCGGTCAGGGTCTCCATGGGCCGCTGCAACCGGTAGACGCGGTACGGGCGGCCGCGCCACTCGGGCGGCAGCGACCGCTGCGGATACGGCGTGCGCGCCGCGTACGTCACGTTGCCGTCCGGGGCGCCGTAGCGGTCCACCTCCGTTCCCGCCGCCAGCTCCATGACGTGGCGGTCGCGCAGGAGCGAGAGCGGCGGCTCTCCCTTCAGCGGCGCGAACGGCCCGTCCCCGGCAGTGTGGCGCGGGTCGAGCAGCAGCCGTCCGAGAAGGTGCGCCGACGCCTGCTCCGGGTCGTCGAAGACGGCCTCCTTGCGGCGCTCGCCGTCGCGCATCTGGAAGACCGACCAGCGGCCCGGCAGGGACGTCAGGCACCAGACGCCCTCGGCCACGTCGTTGACGCGGTAGGCGGCGCGGTCGACGCGGAGCTGGTCGAGCCGGTGCTGGAGCGTCCCCGCCCAGTCGGGCTCCTCCGGGACGCGTTCGGGCGCGGCGCCCCCGGTGACGGCGGCGTTCGCCGCGTTCATGGTGTCGTCGTCGACGTCGGGGACGCGGAACCCGTTGGCCCTGATGTGCGCGACGAGCTCGGGCTCCGGCGGGACGCCGTGCTCGCTCAGGTAGTAGGCCACCGCGCTCGACCACACCCACGTCCCGTCGGTGTGGAAGGTCAGCGGCACCGCCGCGCCGCGCGACGGGTCGAGCCGGTCGGGGGCGTTCGAGCGCGCGGCCATGACGGTCGGGGCCCGCCGCAGGTACCCGGCCACGCGGCCGGCCTCCTCCGTCGGGACGGGCGGGCGCGACACGGCGGGACGGCTCCCGTCCGGGCCCGCGTGGTCGAAGATCCTGGCCCGGCGCAGCCCCGGCCGGGACGGCGGCGGCGTTTCGACCACCGCCGCGGGCCGGGGCGGCGGCTCGCCGTCGTGGGTGAAGCCCGCGCGGCAGCGGACGGCCCCGTCCTCGTACACGACCTCGAAGTCGATCCGGGACCAGGTGGAGCCGTGGAACGCCCGCGTCCCGGCGCGGAGCCGGTCGAGCAGTGCGGCGGCCTCGGCGGGCGCCGTCAAGGACGGCTGTGCGCCGGTGGCCTGGCGGCACGTCAGGGCTGACATCCCGGCACGCCCCCCGGCCGCCTGGTAGTGCCCGGAGATCCGCTCCCACAGCCCGGGCGCGTGGGAGGCGATCAGGGCGGGGAACCGGTCGGACAGCAGCTCCTCCTGCTCGGCCGGGTCCATCGGCCCCGGGTCGGGCGCGGGCGGTGCGGCGGGCTCGCGGCCGTCCATCCGGTCGCGCAGCCAGCCCGGCATGGCGCCGCCGTCCCTCGGCATGACGATCTGGTCGCGCCGCCAGGACTCCGCCGGGAGCGGCGGGTCCCACAGCGGGTCGAACTCGCGGTTGTAGAGCGGGCACACCGAACCCGGCTCGATGATCATGACCATCGAGAACCAGGTGCCCCGCTCGGGCCGGTACTGGACGCGGCGCAGGTCCATCAGCAGGCCCGCCAGCTCGTCCGGGACGTCCCCGGACATGTCCATCCGGCCCTCGCCCGTCAGCACCGCCAGCGCGACGACGTGGTCGGCGACCGTCGCGGCGCAGTGCAGGTCGAGGCGCCGCCAGCCGGGTGGGGCCAGCCGCCGGGCGTGGTCGGCGACCCGGCCCTCGAGCTCCGCGACGCGGTCGTCCTGGCCCGTCACCGCGCGTCCCTCCGTCCCGATGGCTCCCCCTATGGCACCTGATCGGCAGGTTAACCGCACCGGTCGATGTATTGCGCGCCGCCCCGGGCACTGGCGACGCTCGCGGGAGGCTACTTTCGTATGTCGTGTCCACTGCCGCACCAGCGTCGTCCGTCCCGGCGTCCCCCGGCCCGCCCCGCCCCCGGCGCCGCCGCCGCGCCCGCCCACTGATGTCGGCGGTCGTCACCATCACCGCGCTGCTGTGCGCGCTGGTCGGCGGGGTCGGCTGGTACTTCGCCGGCGTCGCCATCGAGGTCGACCACTCCGCCGAGTACCCGCTGACCATCGAGGACGCGGGCGACGGCACCGTCACGCTGCCCCGCGAGCCGGGGACGGAGCGCCCCGGCGCCTGGGCCCTCGTCTGGAAGGGCGGGCGCGCCCTGCTCGGGCCCGTCGTCGGCGGGAACGACAGGCACGTCGTCCGGAAGGTGTCGCCCGTGGAGGGCGCCCTGGTCAAGGACGCCCCCGCGATGATCGACCACTGGATGTACGACGGCGACCCGAAGACGGCGCTCGGGCTGCCGTTCCAGGACGTCACGTATCCGTCCGAGGTCGGGCCCATGCCGGCGTGGCTCGTCCCTGGGACGTCCGACAAGCGCACCTGGGTCATCGGCGTCCACGGGCGCAACGCCGACAAGGCCGAGACGTTCCGCGTCATGCGCACCGTCCACGCGCTGGGCATGCCGATGCTGTCCATCGCCTACCGCAACGACGTGGGCGCGCCCCCGTCGCAGGACCGCCGCAACCATCTGGGCGACAAAGAGTGGCACGACGTCGTCTCCGCCATCGGCTACGCACGCGCGCACGGCGCGACGGGCGTCGTCCTGTACGGGTGGTCGATGGGCGGCGCGATGGCGATGACGACGTTGCAGCGGGATCCGTCGTTCGTGCGGGGGGTCGTGCTCGACTCCCCCGTCCTCGACTGGAACGCCACCTTGGACAAGCAGGGCGACGCCCGCCACCTGCCCGGCTTCATGACGGGCATCGCCAAGCGCGTCCTTCAGTGGCGCATCGGCATCGACCTGACCGACTTCGACATGCGCCGGTTCGCACCCCACCTGCGTACGCCCGTCCTCATGTTCACCACCGAGGACGACTCCACCGTCGCCAACGGCCCCGCCTTCGCCTTCGCCAGGAAGGCGCCGCCCGGCACGGTCACCCACGTCCCCACGCCGGGCGACCACACCGAGTCGTGGAACGTCGACCCGGCCGCCTACGAGCGCTCGCTGCTCGCGTTCCTCAAGACGGTCGGCTGACCTCCAGGAGGGTCTTGCCGACCGTCGCGCGCGACTCGATCGCGGCGTGCGCGCCGGCCGCGCGGTCGAGCGGGAAGCGCTGCCCGACCACCGGCTTGAGCCGTCCGGCCGCCGCCTCGCGCAACGCGTGCTCCGTGAACTCCCGCAGCTCCTCGGGCGTGGCCGCGGGCCGGACGAGCGCGGCGCCCCGCTCCTTCGCGTCCTCCTCGGGGATGCTCGCCCACTCCCCGCTCGCGAGCCCGAAGCTGACCATCCGCCCGCCCTTCCTCAGCAGGCCGAACGCCTCCCGGGCCACGTCCCCGCCGACCCCGTCGAACACCACGTCCACCTGCCCGGCCTTCTCCGCCCAGCCCGGCTCGCCGTAGTCGACGGCCTCGTCCGCCCCCAGCCGCACGGCCAGCTCCGTCTTCCGCGCGCCCCTCGCGGCCGCGACGACCGCCGCCCCCCGCGCCTTGGCGAGCTGGACGAGCAGCGTCCCGACCCCGCCGGCCGCCGCCTCCACCAGGACGCGTTCGCCTTCGCGGATCCGGGCCGCGCGCGTCATCATCGCCGCCGTGCGCCCGTCGGCGAGCAGGGCCACCGCGTCGTCGAGCGCCAGACCGTCCGGCACCTCGAACAGGCCCCTGGCGTCCACGGCGGCCTTCTCCGCGTAACCGCCGGTGCCTCCGGTGCTGCTGACGACCCGCCGGCCGACGAGTGCCCCGTCCACCCCGTCCCCGACCGCCGCGACCACGCCGCCGACGCCGTTGCCCGGAATCACCGGCGGCTCCCACCGCGCCGGCGACGGCCCGGTGCCCGACCGCATCTGCGTCTCGACGAACGTGATGTTGGCGAACTCGACCTCGACCAGCGCCCGGCCCTCGCCCGGCACCGGATCGGGCGCGTCGCCCGCGACCAGGACCTCCGGCCCGCCGAACTTCCTCAACCACACAGCACGCATGTCCGGCTCCTCCCATCAGCGCGTTCACCAGGAGCCTGGTACCTCAAGCGAGGTCGAGGTCAAGCGGGACGCAACGAATCCCTTTTCTCGCCCCACGCATCTCTGTAAGCTTTCGCGCGTATTCGGCCCGTTGTCTGCTGCCGCTCAGGGATGGCGATGCGCACCCGGTTGGTACGTTCCTCCCCTCTGGGGACTCGCCGCGCCGCCTGCCTGACGGCCGCTCTCGCCGTGTGCGCGGCCGCCGGATGCGGCTCGTCCGGCTCGTCCACCGGCGGCGAGCTGTCCCCCGACGGCCGGGCCGACATCGGCGGCACCCCGGCCCCCGCCGCGCCCACCGCGATCCCGACGGACCAGCTCTTCAAGACGGTCCTCGCCCGCTACCGCGCCTACCAGGACGCCTACCAGAAGGCCTACGAGAAGAACGACCCGACCGGCCTCGCCGACGTCGCGATGGACCCCCTCCTCACCGAGGTCACCAACGACGTCGAGGCCACCAAGGCCAAGGGCCAGATCTGGCGCTTCGCGAAGACCCTGAACCCCCGGGTCTACGCGAGTTCCAAGGACCGCTCGAAGGTCTACCTGATGGACTGCGTCAACACCGTCGCGGGCTACCGCTTCTCCGCCAAGACGGGCAAGCGGACGGGCGGAGGCAAGGGCGGCGCCTACCTCTACCGGTACACCGTCCAGTACGACGGCGACTCCTGGAAGGTCGCCGCTTCCGTCCGGGACCGCACATGCTGACATTCCCCGGAGGACACGCGATGTCTCACACCCCCACCCGGCGCCTCGTGGCGTCAGGCCTGACAGCGGCGGCAGCCCTCCTCTCCACCTTCGCGGCCCCGGCCGAAGCCTTCGCGGACGGATGCGGCGTCGCGAACAAGGGTCTCGACTGCAACCTGTCCGGCGTCACCGGCGGACGCGGCGGAGGCAACGGCGGAAACGGCGGAAACGGATCGGGCGGCGCCGGCGGCCCCGTGGCCCCGCCCGCCCCCCTGGGCCTGGTCGACAACCAGGACGTGGAATTCGTCGACGGCCCCGGAGGCGCTGCGCCGCCCGCGGCCCAGCCACCCGACGTCTGGACGATGATGCAGCGGGTCAAGGCCTCGGCCCCGTTCCCCGTGCCGACCGCCTACACGGCCCCCAAGGACAAGACCTTCGTCCGGCTGCGGACGAACCTCTGGGTGGACGGCTTCACCGTCGTGAAGACCGACCCGATCTCGGAGGGCGGCGTGACCGTCCAGGCGACGGCGACCCCCACGTCCGTCACCTGGAACCTCGGCGAGACCCAGATCAACTGCGGTGACGCGGGCAGCGAGACCGGAAAGACCTGCGGCTACACCTACAAGCGCTCCTCCACGGGCCAGCCGGGCGGCGCCTGGCAGATCACCGCGACGATCACCTGGAAGATCGCCTGGACCTGCACGGGCGCCACCTGCGGCGGCGGCCTCGACGACCACACCATGACCTCCGAGCCCACCCCCCTGGCCGTCAGCGAGATCCAGACCAACACCCACAACTGACCCCACCCGACCTCTCGGAGCGCAACCGGTGATCTTGAGGGTGGGCGGGTGCGCGACGGTGCGGGGGTGGAGTGGTCGACAGCGTTCACGGAGATGTCCGGGGTTCGGTATCCGATCGCGCTCGCGCCGATGGGAGGGTCGGCGGGCGGCGCGCTCGCGGCGGCCGTCTCCCGGGCGGGCGGGCTCGGACTGCTGGGCAGCGCGAACGGGGACGCGGAGTGGCCGGCGCGCGAGGCGCCGACCGTGGCGGCCACCGGGAAGCCGTGGGGCATCGGCTTCCTGACCTGGAGCATCGATGTCGACGCGGTGGATCCGGCGCTGAGCTACGCGCCCACGGCGGTGATGCTGTCGTTCGGCGATCCGAGCCCGTACGCGGAGCGCGTCCGCCGGGCAGGCGCGGGCGGTCCACCCTGCCGTTCGTCCCCGCTGTGGCGGACCTCGTCGCACCGGTGCCGGTGCTGGCGGCCCGGGGGAATAGCCGATGGCCGCGGCGTCGCGGCGGCCCTGGCGCTGGGCGCCGCCGGGGGCACTCATCGGCACGCGCTTCCAGGCGACCGCTGAGGCCCGCGTCGAGCCCGCGACCTGCAAGGCGATCCTTGAGGGACGTGGGCAGGACACCGAGCGCAGCAACGTACTCGACATCGCCCGCAATTCCCCATGGCCGTCGAGGCCGGAGACTTCGAGAAGACAAGCGCGAACGCCACAGCGCCGCACCACCACCCCCACCCGCCACAACCCCAGGCCCACCAGGCACGTCGACTTGCGGCGTGTTGCCCTTATGCCAGCGCCGATAAGGGCAACACGCCGCAAGTCAACGCAGCCGCCCACCGACCACGCCACCCGGATCCGGCCGCTTCCGGGCGGCAGCACGCACCACCCACAGAGCCACCGCGCTCGCCGCAGGCTTCGTGATGGCGAGCGTGGACGCCACGGCGCCGCGCCACCATCGTTTCCGACCTTGTTCAGGCACTCCGCGGGACGCCTCCGGTCGCGGCGTTGAGGACCCATTCGCCGCTAACCGAACTCGGTCCTTCGCAAGGCGGGACGCATCCGGTCGTGGGGTCGAGGATCCGTTCGCCGCTACCCGGACTCGTTCCTTTGCAAGGCGGGACGGAAATGGAGGCTCACCGTCCATCGCCGCTTGCAGGAGACTCAGGGAAGACGAACGGATGAGAATGCGGCCCTTGGCCTGCCACATGCCATGGTTCAGGGAAATTTCCCAGGACGAGTAACGCTCGCGTAGGGACACCAGTGCGTCGGCTTCGTTCACGACGTGCTTTCAGGGAGCAGCGCCCACACGGCCTTCCCGCCGCCTCCGAGTGGCTGCGTACCCCATTCCTTGACGAGAACATCCAGCATCGCCAGCCCACGCCCGTCCTCGCTCAACAGGGCCGCCTGCCCCGCCATCGGTAGGACGTTGGAGGAGTCGAAGACCTCCACGACGGTTCCCTTGTCCGCCTGGACGATCCGCACGGTCGTGGTCGCGCTCCTGGTGTGCCGCAAGACGTTCGTCACCAATTCCGACACCACGACCTTCGCCACGTAGGCGTCCTGCCCCCACGTTTCCAGGACGCCCTCGACCCAATCCCGAGCCACTTTCACCGACTCGGCCCGAACCGGCACCACGATCTCCGCGGGGCACTCCATGAACGATCACCTCCGACTTCCGGTAACTCCCCGCACAGATTCCACTCCAAGGCGTAATGTGGCGATGCAAACTCCTGGACGCACACCGAGGACTCACAATCACTTAATTCCAGTTCAGAGTCACTGGAGGTCCCGTCATGGCCAAGCGCAAGCCGTCCCCCGCTCTGAAGGCTTTCGGCGCGGAAGTCAGGCGCCTGCGCGAAGACGTCGGCATCACCCGGACAGAGCTCGCCAACCGCATATCGGTGACGCCCTCGTACGTCTCGCAGGTCGAGAGCGGCAACACCCGCTGCCGCAACGACTTCGCCCAGCGTCTGGACCAGGCGTTAGGCACAGGCGACCAGCTCACGACGGCCTGGACCAAGCACCTCCGCGCGGCGAGCTACCCGAAGTTCTTCGCCGACTACTCGGAGGCCGAAGCGACAGCCGACCTCCTCCGCGCCTACGAGGCAACCTTCGTGCCTGGGCTGCTGCAGACGGAGGAGTACGCCCGCGTACTCCTTCCCTCAGAGGCCGCCCTCGATGGACGTCTCAATCGACAGCAGATCCTGTGCCGCGAGACGCCACCTCGGCTCATCGTGGTCATGGACGAGAGCGTGCTCATCCGGGAGGTGGGTGGCCCAGGCGTGATGCGGGACCAGTGCGAGCACTTGCTGAAGGCATCAGAGCGAGAGAACATCCTCGTTCAGATCGCTCCGATCGCTTACTACCGCGGCGTCTCCGGATCATTCAACATCGCCACACAATCAACAGGAGAAGAACTGGTCTCTCTGGAGACCTCCACCGGAGGAGTCACATCTGACGACTCGGGGGATATCTTGACCGTTGTCGGCGAATTTGCGGAGTTGCAGGCACGCGCACTGAGCGTCACCGACTCCCGTGACTTCTTACGAAAGGCGATAGACCGGTGGACGATGTGACCTGGCGCAAGGCGCGACGAAGCAACGACCATGGAGGGGCCTGCGTAGAACTGGCGCAGCTCGTAGAAGGCGTGGCCGTCCGCGACTCCAAGGACCCGGCCGGGCCGAAGCTCCTGCTCGCCCCGGCCGCGTTCCGCGCACTGCTCGCGGACCTCAAGCAGCAGTAAGGCCAGACGGAGGATCTAGGCCCTGTCCGGCGAATCTGGTGGCCGTCCCCCTGCCCCCGCTCGGGGCCTCATCAGCCCGACGAGCTCACCGTCGCGGCGCGCACAAACCCAGCCCAGGCTGTGCCGCTGCACCTGAGTGATGATTTGGCGGACGCCTACCTCGACTTCCACGTCGGCAACCTCACGTCTCGAAGAGCGTGGTGGTCGCGCCGCCGGCTCTCGCGTCCAGAATGGGACGGAGTTGGGGATTTGGTTGCGGGGTGGGGGCGGGAACCGTTTGACTGACCTGCCGTGGGCTGGATCAGACGTTCTCCACGCAGCGCCCGGACCGACACGGCTGGGAGGCGTGCTCCTTGGTAGCGTCACTGATCGCCTTCGCCCTGCTGGTCGCGGTCATCGTCTCGCTCGTCTGGCTCGGCGGGAGGGCACTGCGCGGCCACTCGGCGCGGCAGGCCGAGCGCCTGGCCCTTCGGCAGCAGGCCGTGCAGGAGCTTCGCCTTCGGGATGGGCGAGACGGCCACCTCGCCTTTGTCGAGCGCGTCTACCAGCGTGCCAGGACGGGCGCCAAAGCAATCATCGTCTGGGACGCCACCGGCAACCGCCAGGACGCGTGGTTTCACGACTGGCCCAGCATCCCCGCCGGAACCTACCTTCTCCTCGTCGGAACCACCGGCTACGGCCCCCATAACCACAACCCCCGGGTTTACTACGTCCGCCGCCACCAGGTACTCAGCATGATCTGAGCGGCGCGAACCCCTGATGTGACGCGGTGAGGCAGAGGCGGTGCCGCGAGCTCCGCGAACGCCCCTCCGCGCGACGTCGAGCCGAGGTCGACTGCGCCGCTGACTGGCGGGCAGGTCCGGGGACGGTCCCGCCCCAAGCTCATGAGGGCCTTCGCCCACCCGCGATCTTTGAAGGCCGCGTCAGGCGGGCAGGTCCGGGGGCGGAAAAACGGTTGTCCGGTAATAGCGCGCGTAGGGGATCCTTTCCTTATGCGCGTGGGAGTGGTGGGACTCAAGATGGGGCTTCACCTGGCGACATGGTGTCGCCGAGTGGGCATGGACGTGGTGGCGATCTGCGACCGTGACCCCGAGCGACTCGCCCTAGCAAAGAAGGAGATCCCGGAGGCGGTTCTCACCGAGCGGTGGCCCGACCTACTGAAACAGGGACTCGACGGCGTGGTGCTGGCGAACGACTTCGACGCGCACGCGCCTCTGGCGCTCGCGTTCCTCGCAGAGGGCGTGCACGTTCTGTCCGAAGCGGCGGCATGCAGCAGTTACCAGGAGGGGCGTCAGCTCATCGAGGCGGTGGAGAGTTCCTCCGCGACCTATTCGTTCGCCGAGAACTACGTCCTCCACCCGCATGTGCGCCTCATCCGCGAGGCCGTCGACGCGGCCGAGTTCGGACGGATAAGTCTCATCGAGGCCGACTATTTGCACGGCATGTCACCGAAGGCAGTCGCCGCGCTGATCGGTGACCCGGCCCACTGGCGAGGACGTATCGCCGCCACCGCCTACTGCACCCACACCGTCTCGCCCATCCTGGCGGTCGCGGATGCGTGGCCGGTGGAGGTCGCAGCGTTCCCAGTTGACGAGGCCGATCCACGGGCTGCGGTCGTCATGAACATACGGCTGTCCACCGGTGCACTCGCCGTTACCCGACATGGCTTCCTCCAGGGTGAACCGGACAGCCACTGGAGCTGGGTCTCCGTGCGCGGCACCCGCGCGCTGGCCGAATCCGTCCGGGGACCGGGCGAGCAGGCCTGGTCGGTCCGCTTCAGGGCAGAGGAATGGACCACCCCTGAAGGGACGGTACGTGAGGAGATTCGTGTTCCACCCGCGCTCACGTTGAATGGTGAACCTGTGCAGCGCAACGCGGAGGGCACCGTGCTGCTGCTTCAGGCGTTCCAGGCTGCCGTGGAAGAAGAAGCGCCGCCCCTGATCCCAGTCCGTCCTGCCGTTGCCGCATCACTTGTCGGCGTGGCCGGAGCCGAATCGCTGCGGAACGGGTCTCGCCCGGTGCCCGTCCCCGATCTGGGCTGGTGCGGGCCACCCCGAGCTTCCTGAACCCGGGCGCGCCCACCCGGCTCCACGACATGCGGGGAGCTGGGGCCCCGGCCGCTCTCCTGGAACTCCAGCGCGTTCGGTCATACGGCCACCTGGTGACCGGCGCGGCGGAGTACGGTGACGGCTTCCTCAAGGCGGCCGGATGGGACGAGCACCAGGTCGCCGTCGTAGCTCGCAGCGGTCCAGACGGGGAGCTCGACGGCGGCCAGCGGTGCGACGATGGCGCTGAGCATCCCCGTCGCTTCCGGGTCGTGCGCGTCATCGCCGTTCCACAACGCCGCCCAACCGTCCTCGGCCGTGTCGTCGCGCCGCATCGCCGCGCCTCCGTCCGGACCGAGCACGAGGGCGAGCAGGTCGGATCCGAGGGCGACCGTGCGGACGTCGGATACCCGCTCTAGAACGAAGCGGCCCTCCAGCACGCGCAGGTTCTGAGTTCGAGCGGCCGGGATCGAGCTGCCATTCACCGAGTCCTCCAATTGCGTCACAGCGATCCCGAGCGGTGGCCGCCGGGGTGGCACCGAGGGGAACCGCCACGATGAAACCATGTTGCACATCCGCAATTCCAAGCATCGGTCGCCGTGAGTAGGTCTCTCGCGCCCGGTGCTCACAGAGACCACGGGAGTCGTTCGCCGCCAGGTGGCGGAGGATCGGGATGTGCGGGTGTCCACCGGCGCGATCCCGCGACTGCGCGGAACGTCCGCGAGGGGACGCGGCTGGGAGAGCCGAAGACCCTGACCGGCCCCTGCCGCCCTAGGGCTCGGTGGCCGATGTCGGTCATCGTGCGTACGCTGGCCCGTCAAGATCAAGATGGGGGGCCGCGGGGCTCATGGGGTGGCGGATCGAGGCCGGCGGGTACGCGGCGGAACTGACGGACGGTCTGGAGATCGTCTACCGCAATCCCCGGGGGCGGAGGCTCAAGCAGGCTCCCGAGCAGCTGGGGGGCGCGCCCGGCCTGGCCGCGATGTTCACGGTGCGGCGGTACCTGAAGCGCCACGAGGAGCAGTGCGGCGAATCGGCGCGCTCGTGGGCGGCTGAGGGGGTCGCCGTTCCCCGCGCCCTGGCAGACGTCGACCCGTTCTGGGCGGAGGCGCTCGACGAAGCGGGTGTCACTCTCACCACGGAGCCGGTCGAAGGCGGACTGTGCGCGCGGACCTACGCCGGCCCCGACGACCGCAGGCTCACCCAGGTGCTTCGCGAGTCGGCCGTCCGCTACCGCGACATGCTGATGGCGGTGGACGGGTGGGAGCCGGAGGGCCTGTTCGAGACCGGCCTGCCCGCCCCCTACGCCAGCGTGGTCCCCTTCCCCGAGCGCGTCATCGAGGCGCACCCCGAAGCGGAGCGGCTCGCGGCGGAGAAGGTCCACACCTTGGAGCTCCGGACCGGTGGCTGGCGCTACTTCTACAAGCCGGCCGTGGAGGAGATCCTGGCGGGCCTGGAGGAGTCCGCGCCCGCGCTCCTGATCACCCTCCTGGACGCGGTCGCCGATGCCGCCCTCACCCACGATGAGCCGAACCTGGCCTCCGCGTGGTTCGGGCGCGCACGCAAGCTGGAGCGGACGCTGGCGCACCGTCCCGATCCGGAGTGGCTGGCCGACCGCTACGAGGAGCACGCGCACGCGCTGTCCGCGACGGTCCTGCGGGGGTGGGCGCGCGACCTGAGCGCCAAGGGCGCGGCGACGGCGGAGGGACTTGCCCGCTTCCGTGAGGTGATGGTGTGGCGGATCGAATCCGGCGGCGACGTCTACCCGCAGCTCGCCGCCGACCTCCGGAAGATCGCCAAGGCCGCCGGGATGGATCCCGAGGAGGAGCTCGCCGCGTTCCTGCGGTCGGTCTTCGCGGCGGGCGAGGTGTCGCTGAGCGACGACGCGTTCTGGACCGACGCGCTGAAGGGCCGCGCCATGGACGTGGTGTCCGGGACGGAGGCGGCGCGGCCGGTGCTGGAGCTGCGTCCGAGAACGCCGTCCCAAGGGCCGCTGTGGCTGAAGCTGCTCGACCGCAGCGGTGCCCTGGCGGTACTGACCGGGGACGCCCCCGGCCTCCAGCGCGGGGACGCCGCCGCCTGGCTGGTCGCCCGCGTGCAGGGAGCCGGTCAGTGGAGGGACCCGCTCGGTGAGGTCTACGAGGTGGCCGAGCGGATCGCCCCGCGGCTCGCGGCCGACGGGGTGCCGGTGGCGTTCCGCTTCTGGCGGCTCGACGAGACCGGCCGCCGCAGGACGCCCCTGGACATGATCGACATGCTGCTGGAGCACGGCGTCCCCGTCGCCGACCCGCCGGAGCGCCTCGGCCCCGCGTACCTGCCCGACCTGGTGATCCACCGCCGCCCCGAGCTGCGGCACGTCCTGGCGGACGAGCGGTTCGCGCGGGAGCTGCGCGCTCGTGCGCGGGGCGACCTCGACATGACCGTCGGGGACAGCGCGTCCAACACCTGGTACGAGCCGCACGAGACCAAGGGGTGGGGCAAGCTCCCGGGGCTGTTCGACAATCCGATCGGCCACGAGGAGCTGCGCGCGTGGTGCGCCCGCGAGCGCGCCCTGCTGCGTGAGGGCGTCGACCTGTACGGGCTGCGGATGCTGCTCGCCCGGTTCGTGCACGTCGGCGCGGCGGTGGACCTGCTGCTCAGGGACGCCGAGGCGGCGCGCGAGTTCGCGGCGGTGGACGTCATGGCGCTGCTCATGGCCGACCTGCCGGACGGGTTCAGCCGCGAGCGGGTCGAGGAGCTGCTGAAGCTCCTGGAGCCCCACTACATCAACCGCTCGGTGTCGGGGCCGAACTTCGTCGCGCTCTCCAAGGCGCTGCCGGAGCTGAAGGAGCAGGACAGGGAGACCTTCGACAGCGTCGCGTTCTCGCTGGTCACGGCGGTCAACTGCAAGGTGGGGCTGGAGCGCCTCGTCCGCCGCCTCACTCCGGGAGACGAACCGAAGGCGGCGCCCCCGGCGCCGGACGCCGCCGACCCGGTCGTGCGGCAGTGCGGCCGGCTCATGGACCTCGCGGGCTCCGGCGAGCCCGTCTGGGACGGTGACCTGAGCAAGCCGAGCGCCAAGTTCGACGGCAACGTGATCGGCGTGGAGTTCCGGCCGAACCACGCCAACACCGCCGCGTACACCGGCGTCCCCTCAAGGTCGAGGGCGCGTTCGTACCAGAGGCCGGCCGCCTACGGGACCTACCCCTTCGTGTCGGGGGAGCCGGGCCGCTGGCGGGTGGTGCGTTGCGAACTGCCCGAGGACACGAAGGGCGGCAAGGCCACCCCTGGGATGGCGTTCCGCACGGCCACGTCCGTCGCCCTGGTGGTGGGCGCCCAGTATGGGGTGCCCCCGGAACGGGTGCTCCTGGAGTACGCGCCCGAAGGGAAGTTCGCCGAGGAGGGCCCGCTGGCGGCGGCCGGTGCGCGCCTGCTCGACGCCTGCGTACTGGAGCCGGTGCGATCCCCCGACTGGTTCGCGCGCTTCAGCGAGCTCTGGCGCGAACGGGACCGCCCCGCGGTGAGTCCTGAACTGGCGGCCGTGTTCGCGGAGAAGACGGGCCTGTCGAAGGCCGAGGCGGCCGTCGTGCTCCAGGGGGCGTTCCTGTCCGCGCCGTACCAGCTGGGCGGGGACGACCCCGTCCGGCTGGTCCACTTCGGTTCGGGGTGGAACTCGGAGGTGGACCAGGTGAAGGAGGGTCTCCGGGCCCTGCGACCGCCCGAGTTCTACACCAGGCTCTACGAACGGCTGCTGCCGGACGACCCGGAGGAGCTGTGGACGTCGGGCCCGGCGGTGGAGCGCGCGGCCGCGTGGTGCCTGGAGGAGTCGGGGGCCCCGTTCCCCGCGCCGACCGGGCTCCTGCCCCGCGCGCTCAAGGAGATCACCCAGCCCAAGGGCGAGGCCCCGCTGCCACGCGCGCGCCAGCCGCACCCGTGGCCGTGGCGGAGTGGCCGGCCGCCCCTGCGGCTGTGGGCGCTCATCGGCCGCGTCGCCGCCGGCGCGGACTGCCTCGCGGACACTTCGGCCTTCTCCGGCGGACCGGACCCGCTCTCCCTGCCGCGCGTCGCCGCCTGGCTCGCCTACCGGACCCCGGCCGGCGATCCGCTGCGCCCCGCGATCGGCGCCGCGATCTCCCGGCTGCGCGAGGCCGACGACGGCCCGCGCACCCTGTTCTCGCTGCAGAGCAACCACCTGATGGGCGATCCGCCGCCGACCGACGCACTCACCGGCCATCCGGCGGTGACGGTCGTCGAGGACGACGTCTTCAAGCTCAGCCACCTGCGGGTGGATCCGGCCGCGGTGAAGGGCCCGGACGACCCGCTGCTGGACGCGCTCGACGACTACTACGACGCGACCCTGCCGTCCCAGGTGCTGCCCAGCGGCTCCGGGCTTCCCGCACTGGCGGACCTTCGTCTTCTGCTCAGCGACGACTTCACCGCGCTCGGCGCGCACCTGGCCGCCGACGCGGACCTGGCGCCGGGCTGGGAGCAGCATCCGGCGCGCTCAGTGCCGCACCTGGTGGAGGAATGCGCGGAGACCCACCGGCTGGGCGAGGACGCGGCGGCCCTCTACCTGATGCTGCTCGCCCTCCCCGACCCGTCCGACCGCAACGTGAAGGAGTGGACCGGCTGGAAACCGGCCCGGTTCAAGGCCGCGGTGGCCGAACTCGGTGACTCGAGGCTCGTGCTGAACGCCACCCGGGCGCGTGCGGGACGCTCGCTGTTCGTGCACGGCGCATGGCGGGAGTACAAGGCGCCGCGCCTCCCCATCGAGGTGCCGAAGATCCGCCTGCTGCCGCTGGCGGACGAGCGCCGCTCCTTGGCGAACATGGCCGCCGCCCCGTCCGGCCCCGTCCCGGTCCTCTTCGAGCGCGCCTGGAGGAACGCACGGTCCCGCCGACCACGCCGGCCAGCGCGCTGACGGTGGTGCACCGCAGCGGTCACCAGCTGATTTCCGCCGCCACCGGCAGGTGGTCGCTGCCGGTGGCGGGCAGCACCCGCGAGCTTCCCGGCTCCACGCCGCGGACCAGGATCTGGTCGATCCGCGCCATGGGGAACGCCGCCGGCCAGCTGAAGCCGAAGCCGTCCCCGGCCTCGTCCTGGACCGAGCGCAGGTGCGAGTCGAGGGCGGCGAACGCGCGGTCGTCCTCGGTGCCGTTCAGGTCGCCGAGCAGCACCACCCGCTCGATCTTCTCGGCGGCGACGGCCTCGCCGAGCGCCTGCGCGCCCCTGTCCCGGTGAACCGTCCAGAAGCCCGCCCTGGGGTTCACGCGTACGGAACCCAGGTGGGCCACGTACACCGCCAGCGGTCCGTGTTCCGTGGCCACCGTGGCGCGCAGCGCCCGGTTGTCCTTCATCTTGACGTCGGCCGGCTTGGTGTCCCCCAGCGGCCCGACGTCCGTCTTGATGTCGACCGGCCGGATGTCCGACAGCGGCAGCCTGCTCCACAGCCCGACCGTGCCCTGCACCGCGTGGTACGGGTACGTCCTGGCCAGCTCCCTCTCGTACGTGCCCTTGACCTGCTGGGCCAGCTCCTCCAGCGCGAGCACGTCCGCACCGGAGGCGGCGAGGGCGCGGGCGGTGCCGGCCGGGTCAGGGTTCTCGGCACCGACGTTGTGAGTGACGACGGTGAAGAAACCGCCCGGGTGGGACTTGTCGCCGAGCAGCCCGCCGAACAGGTTCAGCCACACCATGACCGGCAGCAGCAGCGCAACCGGCGCGGAGG
The DNA here is from genome assembly GCF_014208105.1 of Actinomadura coerulea. Lineage (NCBI taxonomy): Bacteria > Bacillati > Actinomycetota > Actinomycetes > Streptosporangiales > Thermomonosporaceae > Actinomadura > Actinomadura coerulea. The sequence continues at coordinate 7,727,023 of NZ_JACHMQ010000001.1, read as the reverse complement.
CGGAGCGGCGCCACAGCGCCCCCGCCAGCAGCACCGGGACGAACAGGCCGAACCACGGCAGGAAGGTCTCCACCAGGCTGCCGAGGTTCCCGATCCGGTTCGGAATCTTCGCGTGCAGCAGCATGAGCAGGCCGAGCAGCAGCGCCAGGGCCGCGAGCACCAGGCCGCGTCTCCAGGGGCCCGGCCAGGTGCCGGTGCGGATCGCGCGGCGGACGGCCGCGCGCCAGGCCCCGTCACCGGTGTGCCGCCGGACGGCGCCGCCTTCGCCGGTCTCAGCCGCGCCCGCCGGCGCCATCGTCGGGCCATCGGACGGAGCCGGCGACTCCGGCGGGTGGCCGGCCCGGGCTGATGATGGGGTTCGAGTCACACGGCCAAGTCAAGGCCGCGGCGTGTTGCAGGCGCGTATGCGGTTTTCGATACGCCGACGATATGGACCGGCTCGTACCATCGCGAGCATGGGTGTGTCGAGCGTGGAGAACGGACACCGCCGTCATGGATAGGCGCCCAGGGCTCAGCGCCCGGCTGAAGCTCACCCTCAGCTACGCCGGATTCCTCCTGCTGGGAGGCGGTCTCCTGCTGGTCGTGGTCTGGGTGTTCGTGCTGCGCTGGATGCGCGACGTCGACGCCGGAGCCATCCAGAGGAGGTTCGGCGTCGTGATCGTGCTCGGTCCCGACCGCTCCGAACTCCTGGGCGGCTTCTACCCCGCGGCCGCCGCGGCGATGGGTTTCCTCCTGCTGTTCGGCCTCCTGGGGGGATGGTTCCTCTCGGGCCGGATGCTGGCACCCCTCACACGGATCGGGGACGCGGCGCGGATGGCCTCCACGGGATCGCTGTCCCACCGCATCCGGCTGCTGGGCCGCAAGGACGAGTTCCGCGAGCTCGCCGACGTGTTCGACGCCATGCTCGAACAACTGGAGTCGCACGTCGCCGAACAGCGGAGGTTCGCCGCGAACGCCTCCCACGAGCTGCGCACCCCGCTGGCCATCTCCCAGACCCTGCTGGACGCCGCCCGCAACGATCCCGCGCGGGACCAGGGCGAACTCCTCGAACGCCTCCACGCCGTCAACACGCGGGCGATCGACCTCACCGAGGCCCTCCTGCTGCTCAGCCGCACCGACCGCCGGAGCCTCACCCGCGACGTGGTCGACCTGTCCCTCATCGCCGAGGAGGCCGCCGAGACGCTGCTCCCCCTCGCCGAACAGAACCGGATCACGCTCGACGTCACCGGCGAGAAAGCCCACGCCCTCGGCTCCGAGGAGCTCATCCTCCGGCTGGTGACCAACCTCGTCCAGAACGCCATCGTCCACAACGTCCCGGATGGCGGCACCGTGACGGTTCACACCGAATCGCGGCACGACGCGAGCGTGCTGCAAGTCGAGAACACCGGACGGCCGGTGCCACGGGAACTGGTACCGACGCTCACCGAACCCTTCCAACGCGGCACCCAGCGCACACGCACCGGTGAGCACGCCGGCGTGGGCCTCGGGTTGGCGATCGTGCACAGCATCGTCCGGGCACACGACGGCACTCTCGACCTCGTCCCCCGCCCCGCCGGCGGCCTCATCGTCACGATCCGGCTGCCCCGCGAGCGGGCGGAGGTGTCTCAGCAGGCCCGCCCCTGAGCGGGGTCGGCGAAGGCACCGGCGGCTGCGGCAAGGGCGGCGGTCCTGGCCGCGTGGGCGGGGAGGCCCGGGTCGGGCGGGGTGCGCAGGAGCACCAGGTGGTGGTACATCGGCGCGGTCGCGGCGATGAGCAGGCGCCGGGCGTCGGTGGACGGCGGCAGTTCGCCGCGGTGGACGGCCCGGGCGACGACGGTCTCGCAGCGGGTGTAGCGGTCCTCCCAGAGCCGCTGCTGGGCTTCGGCGGCCTTCTCCGAGCGGAACGAGGCGGCGATCAGTGCCGCCATGATCGGCGGCTCCGCGGCCATGGCCGTCTGGATCTCCCGGTTCAGCGCCGCGAGGTCGCCTTCCAGCGAGCCGGTGTCCGGGGGGCGCCAGTCGTCGTCTCCGGCCGCGTCGAGGACGTCGGCGAGCAGGCCGCCGACGTCGCTCCAGCGCCGGTAGACCGTGGCGCGGTGCACGCCGGCGCGGGCGGCGACGGCCTCCATGGTGAGCCCGTCGAAGCCGTGCTCGCCGAGCTCCGCGAGGACCGCGTCGAGCACCCGCTCACGGGTGCGGGCCGTCCGGCCGCCGGGCCGGGGCCGGGGCCGGGGCGGCCGCACGGGTCCGGCGCCTTCCGGTCGCGCGTCTCGGGACGTCATCGCAGGTGGTCCGGTTGCCCGGCGGGACGATGCCATGGCAGGATCTTAATGTAACAGTTGTCGCATTAGTAGCTGCCCAGCAAGGAAGCGGAGCTTCATGCCACTGGTCCCCGCCGACCCGAACGCCCTGCACCCGATGCCCGAGCAGCCGCGCGTGGTGCTTCTGAAGCCGCTGGTCACCTCGCCGCTGATCGAGGTCGGGGAGTTCTCCTACTACGACGACCCGGACGATCCGACGGCGTTCGAGACGCGCAACGTGCTGTACCACTACGGGCCGGAGAGGCTGGTGATCGGAAGGTTCTGCGCGCTGGGCGAGGGCGTGCGGTTCATCATGAACGGCGCCAACCACCGCATGGACGGGCCCTCGACCTTCCCGTTCCCGATCATGGGCGGCTCCTGGGCCGAGCACGTCGACCTCATCACCGGCCTGCCCGGACGGGGCGACACCGTGGTCGGCCACGACGTCTGGTTCGGCTACCGGGCCACGGTGATGCCCGGCGTCCGCATCGGCCACGGAGCGATCATCGCGTCCGGCTCCGTCGTCGTCGACGACGTCCCCGACTACGGCATCGTCGGCGGCAACCCGGCCAGGCTCATCCGCCGCCGCCACAGCGACACCGACGTCGACCGCCTCCTGGCCCTGGCCTGGTGGGACTGGCCGCTCCAGCACATCACCGAGCACGTCCGCACGATCATGTCCGGCAGCGTCGACGACCTTGAGGAAGCGGCGGCCCGCATGAGGTGAGGCCGGTCGCCGTCCATCCGCCCTCCGATCGCGACGACGTCTTCAGGCGGCCGGACGCCGTGCGCGCGCAGGCAGGCGAAGAATCTGGACGACGATTCGGGGTGCTCCGCGGGGTTGCCGGGACGCCTCTCCGGGGCAGAGGGGGCTCCATGGACATCAACTGCGTGATCGTCGACTCGGCCGACCCGGACCGGTTGGCGGCCTTCTGGAGCGAGCTGCTCGACCGGCCGGTCGTCGCGCGTTCCGGACCGTACGTCTGGCTGGAGCGCAAGGACGGGTTGGGCGTGGGCTTCCAGCGCGCCGACGGCCCCAAAGCCGCGAAGAACCGGCTGCACCTGGACTTGGAGTCGGAGGATCCGGCGGCCGAGCAGGCCAGAGTGGAGGAGCTGGGCGGACGGCGACTGACCGAGTACGGCCCGGGAGGCTTCCTCGTCATGGCCGACCCGGACGGGAACGAGTTCTGCATCATCCCGAAGGGCCCGTTCGACCTGGACGACGAGGGCCGAGCCGACTACCTGCCGACGGATGCCAGGGCCACCTGATCGCAGGGCCAGAACCGGCGGTACGGCCGGCGGGCGGCGAAATGCCGCCGCCACCTGGTCGTCCGTGGTGGACGGCACGGATGGGCGGGGGCGGCGCTGGTAGGATCTCGGCCGATGCGCGGGCGGTAGTGAGTGACGTAGTGGCCCGCCCCGGCGCGACGCCGCCGGTCCCGGACCGGCGCAGGTTCTGTCCGCCGCACGTCCCACAGTTAGGTTCCCGGTGTCGATCTCCCCTTCGGCCGTCCGCCGCAACTGGCTGTTCTGCGCGGTGCTGCTCGTGGGCGTCGCGCTGCGGGTGCTCGCCATGGCGGGGTTCCGGGGCGTGCTGTGGTTCAACGACAGCTACGACTTCGTCCGGATCGCGGACGACCCGTTCCCGCACCCGATGAGGCCGTCCGGGTACGGGCTCTTCCTGTGGGCGCTGAAGCCGTTCCACAGCCTGGCGCTGGTGACGGCGCTGCAGCACGCGGCCATCCTCGGGCTGGCCGGGCTCGGGTACCGGATGCTCGTCCGCGACTTCGAGGTCCGGCGGACGTGGGCCGCGCTGGCCGTCGCGCCGGTGCTCCTCGACGCCTTCCAGGTCGAGCTGGAGCATCTGCTGCTGTCGGACACCCTGTTCACCGTCCTGGTGTTCGGCGCGATGCTGCTGCTGGCCAAGCCCGGGGAGGCCGGTTGGCGGCGGGCCGCGCCGGTGGGCGCGCTGCTCGGCGTGGCGGCCGTCACGCGGACGGTGGGGGTGCCGCTCTTCCTGATCGCCGTCCTCTACCTGCTGCTCAGGCGGTCGCGGTGGCCGGTGTACGTGGCGCTGGCCGCGACGTTCGCGCTGCCCGTCGGGGCGTACGCGACGTGGTTCCAGCAGGAGCACGGCCGGTTCCAGATGACGGGCGTGGACGGCATCTTCCTGTGGGGGCGGACGGCGGCGTTCGCCGACTGCGACGCGTTCACGCCCCCTCCGGATCTGGCGGGGCTGTGCCCGTACGGCGCCAAGGGCGACCGGCCCGCCTCGTCCCACCAGATCTGGGAGGACAACTCGCCGACCGGCTGGTCCAACGGGCAGGCGTTCGACGAGGAGACCAACGCGCGGGCGCAGCGGTTCGCGTTGTGGGCGATCAGGAACCAGCCGCTCGACTACCTGCGCGTGGTGTCCTACGACTTCTTCGTCCGGACGTTCTCGTGGCACCGGTCGCGCTACCCGACCGTGGGCACCGAGGCCAGGTACCACTTCCCCACGCGGCCCACGGCGCGCAAGCCGGGGCTGCCCGTCTACGGGGGCGGCGACCGGGGGGCGGTCGTGTACGAGTACTCGCATGGAACGGGCCGCACGCACGTCGTCGAGCCGTACGCCGGGGTGCTGCGCGGCTACCAGAAGCATGTGAGCGTGCCGGGGACGGTGCTCGGCGCGGTGCTGCTCGCCGGCGCGGCCGGGATCGTGTGGCGGCGGGCGCGGGCGCGGACGGCCCTGTTCTGGACGTCCGGTGTCGCCCTGCTCGCCATCCCGCCGATCACGGTCGACTTCGACTACCGCTACATGCTGCCCGCCCTGCCGTTCGCGTGTTTCGCCGCCGCGCTGGCGTGGGGCCGCCGCCGACCGGTCCCGGCGGCGCCGGAGGACGTGCCGGTCGAGGCGGCGCCCGAGGTCCAGCCCGCGGACGCCTGACGTGGAAATGAGTACGAGAGCGGATGCCGCCGCGCGGCGGCCGCCGGGATCCTTGGACGCATGCGCCGCTTCGTGATCCCCCTGGTCGTCCTGCTCGCCGCCGGCTGCGGGCAGCTGGGCCGGAGTCCTGAGGACGTGGCCGCCGCGGACGCGCGGAAGGCCGCCGAGCGGGCCGGGGACCGGGTCTACGACGCCCGGGTGCGGCCCGCGCGGGACATGGCGCACCGGGCGGCGGACCTCGACGGCGTGGAGGTCATGCGGGTGACCGGTGTCTCGACGGCCGGGAAAGGGGTGCGGCTCGTCCTGCGGACGTCGGGGACGGCGCCGGACGGCGGCTGGTTCCCGACCTCGACCGTCAGCGTCCGGCGGTGCTTCGAACTGCGGTTCTCCACCACCACCGAATGGCAGCACTACGGGACCCGGCAGGTGTCGTGCCCGGCCGGGTCCCCGCTCGCCTTCGGACCGTGGCCGAAGACGCCGGAGATTCCGTTCGAGCGGCTGCGCAAGGCGCTGCCCCGCGTCCCGAAGGACGGCAAGGCGGACGAGGCGAGGGTCCGCGCGGCGGTCGCGTCGCTGCGGCTCGCCCCGGCGATCCGGCGCGAGTTCACCACCAGGGGCGGCGTCGTCGGCGTGGCTCTCACCGTGAAGCCCTACGGGTCGGACGTCTTCGACTGCGTCCTCGGCCGGGTCGCGCCGGGCCGTACCAGCGTGTGGGTTCCGCCCCGCATGCAGCGGATGGCGGGCGAGGGCGGATGCAGCGCCGGCAACGCCGTCGATCCGCTGCCGCCGCCGCACTGAGAACGCGCCGGTCAGCGCATGCAGGGGCGCTCGCCTCGCCCCCGCGCCCGCTGGAGGGGCGTCATCCGTCCTGAGGGCCGAGGCGGGCGGCGGCGACCTTCTTCGGGACGACCATCCGCCACGCGTCGGTGACGAGTTCCTCCATCTCGGCCTCGTCCAGCGCCGACGTCCATGCGTGGACCCAGTTGAAACGCATGTCGGACTCGCCGGGGAGGTGGAACTTGTCCGGTTCGGACTCGACGAGGGCGAGCCGCTCCTCCTTGGGGAACGCGAAGCCCATGACGGTCTCGTCCCGCGAGAAGGCGACGTAGACGATGGAGCCGACGCGGAACTTCACCCGGTCCCTGATCAGGTGCTCGGACGTGCGGGGCAGCGTCGTCGCGAGGGCCCGCACCTGCTCGACGGTGATCATCGTGTCCTCCTGTGGCCGCGCCGCCTCCGGGGCGGCCTTCCCAGCAAAGCACCCCGCACCGCATGATCTTGTTAGATTTGCCGGGTGAACGAACTGGTGCGCTGGCAGACCGAGAACGGGACCATCGTCGTGGAGACCGACGACATGGAGCCGGGGTTCCAGTCGGTGTCCCGCACCGGCGATCTGATCCACGACGCGGCGGGCAAGCTGGAGGACGCGTTCCAGAGCGTCCGGGACGCGGCGCAGACGGCGCTGTCGTCGCTGCGCGGAGGCGACCTGAACCCCGACGGGATCGAGCTGGAGTTCGGCGTCAAGCTCAACGCGGCGGCCGGGGCCGTCATCGCCAAGACGACCGTCGAGGGCCACCTCAAGGTCAAGATGACGTGGGGGCAGCCGCGCGCCGCGGAGGAGGCGTAGCCGCATCGTGGACGAGTGGCAGTGGCGCGCCTGGGTCGGCCCGCCGTCCGGCGGCAAGCTCGGCGCGGCGTTCCTGGTCACCGAGACGCGGCTGCTGACGTGCGCCCACACCGTCCACGGGCGGGAGGAGATGCGCGTCGGGTTCCCCGGGCTGCTGGAGGACCTGCCCGCCAGGGTCGTGCGGCGCGGCGACTGGCGGCGGGCGGGCGACCCCGGCGACGTCGCCGTCCTCGAACTGCGCGAACCGGTCGCGCTGACCCCCGCCGCGCTCGCCGCGCCCGACGGCCTGCACGCGGGGGGCCTCGGCGGACGGACGCTCGGGGTGTGGGGGTTCCCGCGCCGTCCCGACCAGAACGAGCGGCACGCGGCGGTGACGGCGTTCCCGCACCGCGGGATGCGGCGCGAGTGGTGGGAGCTGAAGACCGGCCGGGGCGACTGGCTGGAGGAGGGCTACAGCGGCTCCGCCGTGTACGACACGGCGACGGGCGAGGTCATCGGCATGGTGACGAACGCCGAGCTGCGCCACGGCGACCGGGCCGACCTCGGCTGGATGCTGCCCATCGCGCACATCCGGACGTACTGGGAAGAGCTGGACGATCTGCTGCCGCTGCGGTGGCTCACCCCCGCCGCCCGCCGCGAGCTGCGGGAGCTGCTGGACGGCGTCCGCTACACCGACCCGCTCGCCGCCGACCTCGAACGGATCACCGGCCGGCGGTCGTTCGGCGGCTTCCGGTCGGCGTGGGGCTCGGTGCGCCACGTGGCCGAGGGCTGGCCGGAGGACCGGCTCGTCCGCTACGTGGCGGCGCTCGGGCCGCACCTGCCCGAGTCCGCCCGGCGGCGGCTCACCGCGTGGTCCGCGCGGCACCTGCCCCGCGCCGCGCCCGCCGCCCCCCGCCAGGGGCCCGCGTCGGTCATCGTCCGGCTGGAGCGGGTCACGTTCGACAACGCCTTCGACGTGACCGTGCACACCTGGATCGACGGCGCCGAGGGACCGGGGCGGCCGACCGAGCGCGTCCCGGACCGGCGGGTGCGGCCGGTGGTCGAGGCGGGCGTGGCCGCGCTCGCGCCCGCGCTGTTCGGCCGCGACTGGATGATCGAGTTCGCGGTGCCGGAGGGCTGGCTCGGCAAGCCGTTCGAGCAGTGGTACGTCGACGCGCGCAACAGGATCCCCATGCGCAAGTACCCGGTGGTGGTGCGGGACGTGGAGCGGCTGCGGCCCGACTCGATCCGCCGCGACCAGGCCCACCACCGCTGGCGGCTGCTGATCGAGCGCGGCCGCAGCGAGCCCCGCCCCATCGCGTGCGACGCGCCGCGCAAGGGCAGCGACTTCCAGGACTGGCTGGAGGCCAACATCGACCTCTGCGTCCTGGTGTACGGGTCGCGCCCGGTGAAGAGCTGGCTGACGGCCGCGCTCAACAACGGCGTCCCCGTCATGATGTGGACGCGCACCCCGTGCGACGCGTCCTCGCACGGGGACTGCCGGGGGCACCGCGTCCTCGACGAACTGACCGCGGCGGTCGGCGACCGGCATCCGGGCGACCTCCCGCGGCTGGCGCTCGCGCTGCGGAAGGCCGCGCTCGTCGCCCCCAAGGACACCCCGCACTGCGGACGCGACCTGACGCTGCTGTGGGACGATCCGTCCCGGCTCCCCGACCCCCCGCTCGCGATGGAGGTATAGGTGCCCGACTGGCTGCTCTACACAGGGAGCCGACGCACGCACGACGGCATCGACCGGCTGCCTCCGCCGCCGCCATGGCGCGCGTTCGACGGCGAGCCCGCCCTGGAGCCCCCTTCCGGCGGATCCGGCAACGAGCACCAGGCGACCACGTACCGTCCGTCCGACGATGCCGTGCAGCAGGTCAACGCCGCCCTGTACCTGCGCCGCCCACTGCTGGTGACGGGACCGCCCGGTACCGGGAAGTCGACGCTGGCCTACGCCGTCGCCCACGAACTGGGGCTAGGACCTGTCCTGCACTGGCCCATCACCAGCCGGACCATCCTCCGCGACGGCCTCTACCAGTACGACCCGCTCACCCGCCTGTACGCGGCCGGGCGGCACGACGCGGCGGGACGGGACGACGCGGCGCACGAGGAGGACATCGGCCGGTACATCCGCCTCGGCCCGCTCGGCACCGCGCTGCTGCCCTACCGGCGGCCGCGCGTCCTGCTCGTCGACGAGATCGACAAGAGCGACATCGACCTGCCCAACGACCTGCTCACCATCTTCGAGAAGGGCGAGTACGAGCTGCCCGAGCTGACCCGGCGGGCCGACCCGGTCGCCGAGGTCATGACCGCCGACGGGCCGGGCGCCCGGGTCACCGTCACCGCCGGGACGGTCCGCTGCCGCGCGTTCCCGCTGGTCGTGATGACCAGCAACGGCGAGCGGGAGTTCCCGCCCGCCTTCCTGCGGCGCTGCGTGACCGTGGAGCTGCGGCAGCCGTCGGGCGAGGCCGAGCTGTCGGCGATCGTCCGCGAGCACCTCGGGCCGCTCGCCGACCAGAGCGACGACCTCGTCCGCCGCTTCTTCGAGCGCTCCGCGTCCGGCACCCTCGCCACCGACCAGCTCCTCAACGCCGTCTACCTGTGCCGCCACGCCGACGCCGCGGACCGCCGGGACCTGGCCGACCGCATCATGCCCTACCTGACCGGGCCCGTCGATGACGATTGACCGGCTCCGGGACGTCCTGTCGGCGGTCGGACCGCCGCCGGACGCCCGCGAAATGAGCGAGCTGCTGTGGCTCGCCTGCCACATCTCCCCGCCGGAGGAGCGGGCTCCTTCCGTCCCGCCGGTTCCGCTGCCGGTGCCCGACGAGCCCGAGGACGACGCCGGCGCTCCCGAGCCGCCCGAGCCCGCGCCCGCACGCCCCTCCGAACCGCCGGCCGAGCTCCACCCCCGCCCGGGCGCCGAGGCGGAGCCGGTGGGCCGCGCGTCCGAGGTGCTCGTCCCGACCGCGCCGATGCTGGCCGACCCGCTCGGCGTCCAGCGGGCGCTGCGCCCGCTGAAGCGGCGCGTCCCGTCCCGGCACCGCGTCGAACTGGACGAGGACGCCACCGCCGCGCGCGTCGCCGACACCCGCCTGTGGACGCCCGTCCTCGTCCCGTCGCCCGAGCGCTGGCTCGGCCTCAGCCTGGTCGTCGACACCGGCCCCACCATGCGGCTGTGGCGGCCCCTCGCCCGCGAGCTGGCCGAGACGCTCCTCCGCCAGGGCGCCTTCCAGGACGTCCACCTCGGCTACCTCGACGGGAACGGCCGCATCGCCTCCACCCCCGAGGCGCCGCCCCAGGACCCGGGAACGCTCCTGGACGCCTCCGGGCGGCGGGCCGTCCTCGTGCTCAGCGACTGCTCGGGCCCCCACTGGTGGAACGGGCGCGCCGGGCAGGCCGTGCGCCGCTGGGCGCAGGCCGGGCCGACCGCGATCGTCCAGCCGCTCGCCGAACGCCTCTGGCGCCGCACCGCCGCGCCGGCCTCCCCCGGCCTCGCCGTCCTCCCCCGCCCCGGCGCCCCGAACACCGACCTGCGCTTCACCCCCCACGACGGCGCCGCCGGGCCCGGCGTGCCCGTCCCCGTCCTGGAGATCGCGCCGCGCTGGTTCGGCGCGTGGGCCCGGCTGGTCTCCGGCTCGGGCCCGCAGCCCGCCGCCGTCGCCGTGCTGCCCGCCCGCCCGACCGGGGCGGCGCCGGTGCGGCGCGAGCGGGAACTGCCGATCGCCGAGCGCGTCCGCCGCTTCCTCGCCACCGCGTCCCCGGCCGCCGCCGAACTCGCCGCCCACGTCGCCGTCTCCGTCCCGTCGCTGCCGGTCATGCGCCTGATCCAGCACCGGATCCTCGGCGGCTCGGGCCCCGGCCAGCTCGCCGAGGTGCTGCTGAGCGGCCTGCTCCGCCCGGCCGGCGGCGTGCGCTACGAGTTCGTCCCCGGCGCCCGCGAGGCCCTGCTCGACACCCTCCCGCGCCCGGAGGCCCTGCACACCCGGCACGTCCTGGAGGCCGTCTCCGCCGAGATCGAGCGCCGCGCCGGAACGTCCGCCGAGACGTTCCGCGCCCTCCTCCCCGCCGACGGCGGCCCGGTCGTCCTCACCGCCGAAACCGACCACTTCGCCCTCCTCACCCCCGAGACCCGCTCCCACCTCGCCACCGCTCCCCCGGTCCCGGACGTGGCCCTGGGCCCGGACCTGCTGGAGCTCCTCGACACCCCGGTCGAGGAACTGATCGGCGGCGAAGGCTGGGACCGCGGCCCGCGGCCCGCGGTGATCGGCGTGGACGGCGACGACCTCGTGTCGGTGGACGTCCTGCACGGCAACCCCGACCTGCCGCACGGCCTGATCATCGGCCCGGAGGCGTTCCAGAGCTCGCTGTTGCGGACCCTCGTCCTGAGCCTGGCGCTCAACCACTCCCCGAACATCGTCAACTTCGCGTTCGTCGACCACAGCCGGGCCACGTCGTTCCCCCCGGTGCATATCCTTCCTCACGTCGCGATGGCCCTCCACACCCGGTGGACGCCGCCTGCGCTGGGCCGACTCCCCGAGGCCCTGGAGACCGAGCGGAAGCGCCGCGAGACCGTCCTCCAGGCCGCCGGCGTCACCACCTGGGACGAGTACCAGGCGGCCCTCGCGGGGGGCCGGCCGCTCGATCCGCTGCCCGCCCTCGTCGTGATCATCGACAGCATCGGGCCCATGCTGGACGCGCGGCCCGAACTCCTCGATCCCCTCACCGCGCTCTGCGAGAAGGGACCCGCCCAAGGGATCAGGTTCGTCTTCTGCTCGCCGAACGACTCGCCCGCGCCGCCGGGCATCGCCGGGTTCGCGGGCTGGAACGTGGGCTCTCCGAGCCGCATGGGCGATCACCTCGCGTCCGTGCACATCTTCGCGCAGGAGGCCCGCCCGGCCTTCGAGCCCGCACGCATCTCACTCGACGCAGTCGATCAGATCCTGACGCTGATGCAGCGGCGCGGGCCGGAGGCGCGCCTCCTCCCCTGGCCCGGGGAACCCGCGACAGCTGAGCCCGTGGTGCAGGTGGATCCCCCCCAGCTCACAGTCGAGCCCGACCTCGACGTTCTGCGCTTGAACGAGGGCGGGGCGAGCGGGATGCTGCACGAGACATGGGCGCTGCCCGCCGAGATGCCGCGCAGCCCGGCCATCGGTTACCGGCCGGGCGGCCATCTCCTCAACCTCTATCCGCTCGATCTCTCCTCGGGCATTCCGCACGGCCTGATCGTCGGAAGCCCCGAGGCCCGCCAGAGGGTCGTTCGCGCCATCACCCTGGCCCTCGCCGCAGGACACTCTCCAAATGACCTGCAATTCGTGTTCGCGGGCCTGGGTCAGCATCCGCTCGGAGAGCCCATCGACCTTCCGCACGTCCACTACTCCAAGGAAGAGCTGCTGGGCTCGCCGGAAAGGCTCCGGCGGTTCTTCGACTTCCTTTCCGGCGAGCTGGAGGCACGGTCCGCGGCACCGCCGCACAACGTGTCGCGGACTTCGGATTTCGGCAGCCAATCGACGGTCGACGAGTTGTACGAGCGTTACCGCCAGGACCCCCATTCGGTCGACCGGGTCTGGTGGAACTTCTTCGACGACTACCAGCCGGGCGAAGAGCCTTCCGCCCCGCTTCCCGAGTCCCTGTCCACACCGCCGCCCGAGGCGCGGCCGCGCCTGCTGGTCGTGGCCGACCTGTCGCTCACCTTCCCGCTCAGCAAGCGCGAGGTGGGCGAGACGCTCATCTCACTGGCGCAGCGAGGCAGGGCGCTCGACGTCCAGCTGCTGCTCACCTCGTCCACCGTCGAGAACACCACCATCTGGGATCGCTTCCTGCCGCTCCTCGGCTGGCGCATCGCGGCGGACCGCCTGCCGCCCGACCAACTGCGGCGCGTTCTCGGGCAGGCGAACCTCCAGTTCCCGGACGGCGAGCCAACGGCCTACCTCCTCGCCGGAGGCGGCTCCCCCCAACGCTTCACCGTGGCGCCGGAGCCTCCTCGTGCGGCCGTCGACGACTTCGTCCGGCAAACGCGCGAACTCTCCTCAGCCGTACCGGCGGGCACCGCCTCGGAGGGCGCCGACCTGGAGGCCGTCAACACCCTGATCGCCGGCCTGGACGGCCTGGCCGGATTCGACCGTTGGACGCAACAGGGCGGCCCCGCCGACAAAGGGACGGTGCGAACGGCCCTCCGGGACATCCTCCAGGCAGATGCCGAGGCCGTGCGCTCGGGCGCCCCCCTCACTCGCCACATGGTCTTTCCGGGCGCCTACAGTCAGGAGATGAGGGTGGCGGCGGGGCTGTACGCGGAGATGCTCAAAGAACTCGGCGTCTTGTCTCCGAGCGGCCTTCCGTCCTCCCCGAACGACATGACGGTCGTGTGGCCCCTCGCTTCTCCGACACTGTGGCCGGACCTCTTTCACGCCGCTCAGAGCCGTGTCCTCTTCCTCGATTTGGACGACCCGAGACCGGTTCCGCCGGGCGGCGCGTCATTTCGGGCGTTCTTCGACCCGCTTCTCTCCGCGCTGCCCGAGGCGCCTGAAGGCCCACTGGTCGTCCTCTGCGGAGCTCCTGAGAGGGTCGAGGAGGCGCTCAGGACCGTTCCGGAACTCGCCGACCGTTTCAGGTGGACCCGCGCCTTCCACGCCGCGCCACCGGAGGATGCCGCCCGGTCTCCGCGGAACCGGAGCGTGCGGCTCGGGAGCGATCCGGAGACCGGAGAGGCCGTGCTTCTGAACTTCGACGTCGATCGGGATCTGCTCATCAGCGGCCCGTCCGGTTCCGGGAAGGCGACGCTGGTGCGCGATATCGTCGACGAGCTCGTCTCACACGGCACCGAGCGAGATCGGCGCATCTACTTCCTGGACATGCACATGAGCCCCCAAGACCTCGCGCGCGCGGAGGCGTGGGGGCGGGCGGGCGTGCGGCACACCTCGTCGCCGGAGGAGTTTGGCCGGTTGCTCACCGAGGCTGTGTGGAGCACCCGGGCCTCCCTGCTCGGCGGTGGCGGCCCCGAGATCTACCTGGTCGTGGCCCACCGGCAACGGCTCCTGCGGGACGACCCGCTCGCCGCGGCCATCGCCGACCTGCGCCTGATGCGCGAACACGGCGTCCACCTGATCCTCTCGCGGCACCAGATCACTTTCGGCGAGCCGCTCGACCCCCTGGTCGCCCTGCTTCGCGAACTCGGCGCCCCCGTTCTGTTGACCAAGCACGTCGGCGGCCAGGAGGCGAGGCTCTGGGACGTTCCCTCCTCGATGCAGGGCCCCTTGGAGGCGGGCGACGCGCTGCTGGCGCATCCCGGGCGGCAGCGGCTCGTCCGGCTCGGCGACCGGGCCGGATGATATTGGATCGAGCTGTCCATAACGTGTTACGGTGACTGCATGGCAAGGCCGAGGAAGTTCGACGAGGGGCTGGCCGTGGAGGCGGCCATGCGGGCCTTCTGGGCGGACGGCTACGAGGCGACGTCGACACAGGAGCTGTGCGCGGCGACCGGGCTCGGGCGCAGCAGCATCTACAACACGTTCGCCAGCAAGCGCGACCTGTTCGTCAAGGCGCTGACGCACTACATGGAGGTGCGGACCACCCGGCTCGTCGAGCACTTGCAGGGCGACGAGGGCACCGTGCGCGAGCGCCTCCGGGTGGTCATGGACTGGGCCGCCGAACCGGACGAGGACGACCCGTCGGGATGCCTGGTCGTGAACGCGACGGTGGAACTCGGCCCGCACGACCCCGACATCGCCGAGCGGCTCGAACGGGACCGGCGGCGGCGGTTCGCCACGCTCAAGGCGGCGATCGAGGACGGGATGCGCGACGGCGAGATCGACTCCGCCAAGGACGCGGACGCGCTCGCGCACTTCGTCATCTCCACGATCAGCGGCATCCAGGTGGCCGCGCGCGGCGGCGCCGACCCGGGCACCCTGAGGGCCATCGCGGACACGGCGATGCTCTCACTCTGACCGGGGCGGCCGGTGAGCCGCCCTCTTTCACGCCCGAATTTTGTACTGATCTATCCAATACACAGGAGGACACCGATGCCACTGGCCGTCTACGCGCTGGGACTGGCGATCTTCGCGCAGGGCACGTCGGAGCTGATGCTGGCGGGGCTGCTGCCCGGCATGGCGCACGACCTCGGCGTGTCCGTGCCGGCCGCCGGGTGGCTGATCTCGGCGTTCGCGATCGGGATGCTGGCCGGGGCGCCGCCGCTCGCCGTCCTGACGCTGCGCTGGCCGCACCGGCGGGCGATGCTGGCGTTCCTCGCGGTGTTCGCGCTGACGCACGTGGTCAGCGCGCTCACGCCCGGGTACTGGACGCTGTTCGCGATGCGGATCGTCGGCGCGTTCGTCTACGCGGGGTTCTGGGCGGTGGCGGCGGCGACCGCCGTGAGTCTCGTGCCGCGCGACGCGCGCGGGAAGGCGATGGGCGTCGTCGCGGGCGGCCTCACGGTCGCGGCGATCGTGGGGCTGCCCGCCGGGACGGTGGTCGGGCAGCATCTCGGCTGGCGGGCGGCGTTCTGGGCGGTCGCGGCCATGTCGGCCGCCGCGATGGCGCTGGTGGCCGCGACGATCCCCGCCGCGCGCGCGGACGCCGCGCCGCCCCGGGTGCGGGACGAGGTGCGCGCGATGGCCGTCCCCGGCCTGTGGCTGCTGTACGGGACGACGGCCCTGGCCACGAGCGGCCTCCTCGCCGTCTTCGGCTACCTGGGCGCCTTCCTGACGGAGACGACGGGCATCGCGGAGGCGTGGGTCCCCGGCGTGCTCGCGCTCTACGGCGCCGGGGCGCTCATCGGGATCACGCTCGGCGGGCGGACGGCCGACCGGTGGGGCGTCCCGACGCTGTACGCGGGCTTCGCGGGGCTCACCGTCGTCTCCGTGCTGCTCGCCCTGGCGGCGAGGTCGCCCCTGCCCGTGGTGGTCCTCGTGTTCCTCCTCGGGTTCGTCGGATTCGGGACGAACCCGACCCTCAACTCCCGGGCGTTCGGCATGGTGGACGGCGCGTCGACGCTGGTCGCGGCCGGGAACGTCGTCGCGTTCAACATCGGCATCACGGTGGGCCCGTGGCTCGGCGGCCTCGCGATCGACGCGGGGAAGGGCTACCCGTCCACGGCCTGGATCGGGGCGGCGCTGGGCGTCGCGGCGATCGTCACCGTGGCGGTCGGCGCCCTGGTGACCGGCACGGGGCGGCGCGGCGGCCCCGGGCGGCGCTCCGCCGGAGAGGCGGAGCCCACCAGGTCCGCGATCAGCGCGTGAGGAAGCCCGGGGTCACGAGCAGGAGGAGGCGCGGAACGCCCACAGGGCTCGCCTCCCCGGGTGCTCCGCGAGCGTGAAGATGCGGTGGAGGCCCCGGTGGCAGGACAGGTCCTCCGGCCCGTAGGAGATCGTGCGGCGCCGCACCGGGGCCCAGCCGGTGCCGGTGTAGCGGGTCGAGAAGAGGCGGCCGCGCTCGCCGCTGCGGCTCTGGGTGAACCACCACCGCCCGTGCGTCCTGACCGCGCCCTGGACCCTGTCCACCGGGAGCCGCGCTCCCCCGTCGGCGCTCGCGGTCCCGCCTCCGGCCAGGGACGCCAGCGGCCAGGAGACCACTCGCCCCCGCGGCCAGTCCGGGCGGCAGTACTCGCCCGCGATGAGGACGTGCGGCCACGTGGTGCGGTCGACCGCCGTCCACGACATCCGCAGCGGGCCGCCGCCCCTGCACTTGCCGCCGACCCGGCCGCGGGCGAAGTGCCTGCTGCCCGTCTGCGCCATCACGTACCGGAACCCGTGGGCGTAGTAGGTGCCGCCGTGCAGCCCGATCCGGTCGGGGCGGCGCGTCGAGCCAGCCCGGCTCGCGGACAGGTCGAAGATCTGCCGCATGTCGAACTCGCGCAGCCCGTGCCGGGTGTCGGCGACGTACAGTTTGTCGCCGTACCAGGCGATGCCGCCCGCGTGGACGCCGACGTCGGTGTAGGTGGGCCGCCCGCCCCGCATCACCGGGGCGACGAGCAGGACGTGCCGGTAGACGCGCCGGTCGGGGTCGACGAACGTGAGCCTGACGCGGCCGCCGTTGTGCCAGGAGACGAGGATCGGCCGGACGCCGCCCGCCCATCCTTCGCCCGCCGCCGCGTCCGAGACGGACGTGACGCCCTGCGGGACCCAGTCCCTGGTGGTGCTGTCCGCGGTGTCGAAGCAGTAGACGAGCGAGCCGGCGGGGACCCCGGCCGCCCGGCCGCAGCCGCCGCCGAGCCCGGTGTGGCCGGGCGAGCGGAGCAGGGCGGCGACGCCGGTCCTGCGGAGCACGCCGCCGAGCGCCCTGACCGTGCCGCTCCGGTCCGTGCCGCGCCGCAGATCGAAGTCGCGGGCGTCCAGAGGCGCCGCCGCGGCCCCCGCCGCCCGTGCCGCGGTCATCGCCCGCGGATCCGCCGCCGCGGGCGCCGCGAGGGCGGCGCCCGGGACGGCGGCCGCCAGGACACCCGCCGCGACGGCCGCGGTTCCCGGCCGTCGAACCGTCGTCACTGCGCGTTGCCTGATCATCACAGTGCGCCACATACCCAGCCGGTCGCCCTGGACGACTCCGGCATGGCCTAGGGAAGGACAACTTCTGTTGCGGGGCCCATTACTTCGGCGGCGTCGGCCCGCACCCGGCCCCGGCGTCGCGGACGGGACGGCCCCCGAGGAGACCGTCCCGTCCAGGACGGGTCAGCGCAGGGCGCAGGTCCCCGAGTCGGACTTCGACGGGGCGCTCTCCGAGGTCCCCGTCAGGCTGAGCCGCGCGTGGCGGGAGGCGCCCGGACCGGCCTTCGCCCACACCTCGACCTTGGCGCGGCCGCCCGCCGGGGCGGTGGCCAGCTCGTTCGGCAGCCACGTGGTCCAGCCGTCACCGGACACCGCCGCCTTGAGGCGGAACACGTCGGAGCCATGGCGGCCGTCCCCGCCCCGGCCCGTGTTGGTGAGCGTCATCGTGCACCTGGTCCAGCCCGCGCCGGTCGGCCGGGCGGGGCCCGGGTCGACCCGCACGCCGCGCCGCTGCGGCCCGGCGCCGTCCAGCGAGCTGACCGCGACCGTGTAGGACAGCACGCCCCTGCGGTCCCGCCTGACGTTCAGGACGTAGAAGTGCAGCCGGTTCGCCTGGTCGACGAACTCGTACTCGCTGCCGGAGTCCGTCCCCGCGTGGTAGAGCGCGTCGGACAGCTGCCGGTAGTCGCCGATCGTCATCTTCTTCGGGGTGCCGTCGGGCAGGACGAAGTCGACCTTGTCGATGTCCTGCGGGTTGGCGTCCTCGACCCAGATGAACGGGGCGCGGTCCTGGTCCTTGGTCTTGGCCAGCAGGACGCCGGAGTCGGGCGTGAATGAGTCCGTGCCCATCCGGTCGACGACTTCGAGGGTGTAGTTGTCGTAGCCGCCGCCGTCGCACAGCGGGTCGGCGCCGGTGTCGCACTTCGGGCTCTTGTCGCCGCCCGCGCCGAGCTTGACGTTGATGCCGGTGAGGCCGCCCTTGCCCGGGTCGACCGACCGGGCGGTCACGTTGGCCACGACCATGCCGGACGCGGCGAGCGCCTCCGGGCTGAGCTGGAGCACGTTGTCGCCGTTCACCATGCCGAGCTTGAGCTTGTTGCGGAGCATGTGCTGCGCGCCCATGGACCCGCCGCCCGTCGCCGGGATCGTCCACCGGCTGTGCGGACCGCCGGGCCCGTTGAACGTGCCGCGGCTGAGCATGTCCCATGGGCCGCTGTAGGAGCGGCGCGGCGGGTCGCCGTAGGGGTTGTTGTAGTTGTCGCCGATGCCGAGGATGTGGCTGAACTCGTGGGCGTACACCGACATGCCGGAGCTCTCGGCCTGCGTCGAGGAGACGCCCGGGATGGCGTTCGGCCAGATCGTCGAGCCGGCCTGCCAGGACGTCCAGGGGACGTACCGGGTCTTCACCCAGTTCGTCAGGGCCGGGTCGCCGGGCCCCCACTCGTTCGGCACCTGCTCCTTCGTGCCGAACTTCATCTCGCCGAACTCCTGCCAGGTGGAGCTCTCGTCCTGCCCGGCGCTGAGGAAGAAGACGAAGTCGAACCTGTTCGCCGCCTCCTCGCCGATGTCGGCGACCCACGCGTCCCGCGCGTCCTTGCGCAGGTCGCGGCCGCAGGTGTCGCCGGCCGGGCAGCCGGTCCCGCCCTGCATGCCGTCCACGCCGTACTCGTGGTCCTTGGAGGGCATCTGGTAGGCGCCGAACCCCGTCAGGTTCACCCCGAACCGGCCGCCGGAGTCCTCCATCCAGTACTCGTGGAGGGTGTGGCCGTGGTTCAGGTCCTGCGGCTTGTTGAGGAAGTCCTGGTAGAACTTCGCCACCTGCGCGCGCGGCACGTCGCCGACCTTGACCGGGTTGCCGAAGACGGACGAGTTCACCGGCTGCGTGACCTCGAACGGCTGGTTCGGGTAGTCGGCGAGGACGACCGCGACGTTGAAGTTCTTCACCGACCCCTTGCGGGCCGGGTCCGCCCACGAGGCGCCCGGGATCGCGGTGTAGTCGTCCCAGGTCATCGTGTCGGGAAGCTCGTAGTTCTGGGGGTCGATCGGGCGCGGGGCGCCCGCCGCGAACGCGCGGGCGGACGGCTGCGCCCGCTGCCACGGCTGCGTCTTCGGCCAGTGCCGCGCCTGCCAGGGGTTCGCGGTCGGTTTCGGTACCCGGGGCCCCGGCTGCGCGGCGGCCGGGACGGCCGCGAGTCCCACGACCAGCCCCATCGCCGCCGCGGGCACCAGCAGAATCTTCTTGGCGCGCATGTCTCCCCTACCTCAACTGGGTTGCGGAGAGACGGTAAGGACGGGCGGATCCGCCCGGCTACGGCCGACATATACGATCTTGCGCCGACCACCCTGGCATTTCGCGCCATAGGCCAGGTCAGATCGGGAGTTCGCGCTCCGCGACGACGATGCCGTCCTCGTCGCTGTAGAGCCAGTCGCCCGGCCGGAACTCCGCGCCGCCGAACGCCACCGGGACGTCGGCCTCGCCCGCGCCGTCCTTGGCGCTCTTGCGCGGGTTGGACCCGAGGGCCTTCACGCCGAGGTCCAGCCCGCGCAGCGCCGCCACGTCCCGGACCGCGCCGTTGATCACGACCCCGGCCCAGCCGCCCGCCACCGCCGAGGCCGCGAGCATGTCGCCCATCAGCGCGGACGCCAGCGACCCGGCGCCGTCCACGACCAGCACCCGGCCCTCCCCCGGAGTGGCCAGCCGCCGCTTCACCAGCCCGTTGTCGCGGTGGCAGCGCACGGTGGCGACCGGGCCGGCGAACGCCGTCCGCCCGCCGTACTGCCGGAACTGCGTCTCGCAGCTGCGCAGCTCGTCCCCGAAGTCGTCGATGAGGTCAGCGGTCACGAAGTCCATGGCCGCAGCCTACTGGCCGGTAATCCTCAGCCGTAGGGCGCGTCGGTCGGACGGCCGATGAGCCGCGACAGCACGATCGCCGTCTTGGTCGCGGTGATGTTGTCCTCGCGGCGCAGCCGTTCGAGGGCCTGCTCCAGATGCTGGATGTCGCGGGCCCGCACGTGCACGAGCGCGCTGGCGTCCCCGCTGATCGTGTACGCGGCGACGACCTCGGGGTGGCCGCGGACGCTGGAGTAGATCTCCTCCGGGGACGTCGCCCCGGTGCAGAAGATCTCGATGAACGCCTCGGTCGTCCAGCCGAGCGCGGCCGGGTCGACCACGGCCGCGAAGCCGTTGATCACACCGTCCGCGCGGAGCCGGTCCACGCGCCGCTTCACGGCGGGGGCCGACAGCCCCACCCTGTCGCCGATCTGCGCGTACGAGGCGCGCCCGTCCTCCAGCAGCCGCGCAACGATCCGCCGGTCGAGCTCGTCAAGACGCAACAAATAACACCCCCCGAGTCGGCTTTCGTCATTGGTCGGCAGTCAATTCCGAACATACGCTGGGTAGGGACCGGCGGCCACCTGATCCGCCGGGCCCCCTCCCCCTCGGCACCGGGCACGCGCCCGGTGTCCCAGCCATGCCCCGGCAGGACCGGCCGGGCCGAGCCGCGAAGGAGCGTCGTGACGCCGACCGACCAGCTGCGAGCGATGTCCGAGGACCACAGCGCGCACAACTACCACCCCCTGCCCATCGTGGTCTCCGAGGCGGACGGCGTCTGGCTGACCGACGCGGAGGGCCGCCGCTACCTGGACATGCTGGCCGCCTACTCCGCCGTCAACTTCGGGCACCGCAACCCGCGGCTGACCGAGGCCGCGCGGCGGCAGCTCGACCGCGTCACGCTGGTGAGCCGCGCCTTCGACCACGACCAGTTCGGCCCGTTCGCCGCCGAGCTGGCCGAGCTGTGCGGCAAGGACATGGTCCTGCCGATGAACAGCGGCGCCGAGGCCGTCGAGACCGCGCTGAAGACGGCCCGCAAGTGGGGCTACGAGGTCAAGGGCGTCCCCGCCGGCGAGGCGAACATCATCGCCTTCGAGGGCAACTTCCACGGCCGCACCACCACCATCATCAGCTTCTCGACCGACCCCGACGCCCACGACTCCTACGGCCCCTACACGCCGGGCTTCCGGACCGTCCCGTACGGGGACGTCGAGGCGCTCCGGGCCGCGATGGACGCCAACACGGTCGGCGTGCTGATCGAGCCGATCCAGGGCGAGGCGGGCGTGAACGTCCCGCCGAGCGGGTTCCTGCGCGCCGTGCGCGAGCTGTGCACGCAGGGCGGCGCGCTGATGATCGCCGACGAGATCCAGTCGGGCCTCGGCCGCACGGGCACCACGTTCGCGGTCGAGCACGAGGACGTCGTGCCCGACGTCTACATCCTCGGCAAGGCCCTCGGCGGCGGCATCATGCCGGTGTCGGCGGTCGTCGCCGACCGGGACGTCCTCGGCGTGTTCAAGCCGGGCCAGCACGGCTCGACGTTCGGCGGCAACCCGCTCGCCTGCGCCATCGCCCGCGAGGTCATCGCGATCCTGAAGACCGGCGAGTACCAGGAGCGCTCCCGGACGCTCGGCGCGCACATGCACGACCGGCTCGGACGGCTGCCCGGCGACCTCATCCGCGAGGTGCGCGGCCGCGGCCTGTGGGCGGGCGTGGAGCTGCACGGCAGGGCCCGTCCGGTCAGCGAGCGGCTGATGGAGCTCGGCGTCCTCGCCAAGGAGACCCACGAGACCACGCTGCGTCTCGCCCCGCCGCTGGTGATCGAGCGCGACGAGCTCGACTGGGCGCTCGACCAGCTGGAGATCGCCCTCAAGGGCTGACGCCCGGCCCCGGAGGGACCTGGAACGCCGCCGGTCAACGGCGCCCGGCGGCGTTCCCTGCCATCCGCCGGCCCGCGATTTCCGTCATGGCAAACCCCGGTCTCCGCCAAGGGTCGGCCAGCGCCCGCCCGGCGCGCCCGCCTCCGCCGCGTCCCGCCATGAGGGTGAGGGGATGCTGCGGAACAGGAGTCGGCGCCGGGTGATCATCGGGTGCGCGGGGCTGGCGACGGGCCTCGTGCTGCTGCTCGCGGGCGGGCTGTACTTCCTGCAGCGCTTCTACGACGGCGAGATCAGGCGGGTCTCGGGCGCGCTGCCGACCGCCGGCGGGCGTCCGGCCTCCAGCGGGCGCGGCGAGAACTGGCTGCTGATCGGGTCCGACCGGCGCGCCGACATGCCCTCGATGGGCGCCCGCGCCGACACGATCATGCTGGTGCACCTGTCCGGGCACGGCGACCGGGTCTCGGTGATCGCCATCCCCCGGGACGGGTGGGTGCCCGTCCCCGGGCACGGCCCGACCAAGATCAACGCGGCGTTCGCCTACGGCGGGCCGTCGCTGCTGGTCCGGACGGTGGAACAGCTCACCCGCGTCCGGGTCGACCACTACGCCGCACTCGACTTCGGCGGGTTCGTGAAGATGACCGACGCCCTCGGCGGCGTGGACGTCACCGTCACCAAGACGACCCACGACCCCATGCACGACCGGACCTGGCAGGCCGGCCGCCACCATCTGGACGGCGCCCGGGCGCTCGACTTCGTCCGGCAGCGCTGGAACCTGCCGGGCGGCGACCTCGACCGGATCAAGCGGCAGCAGGCGTTCCTGCACGCCCTCGCCGCCAAGGCCCTGGACACCCGCAACCCCCTCAGGATCGACCGGTTCGTGCGAGCCGCGACGCGCTCGGCGACGGTGGACGACTCGGTCACCTCCGGCACGCTGCGCGGGCTGGCGCACCGGCTGCTGAAGACCTCGCTGATGGAGTACCTGACGGCCCCGGTCGACCGGACGGCGGAGCGCGACGGGCAGAGTGTCGTACTGCTGGACGATGATGGGGTCGGAGAGCTGTTCACCGCCGTGCGGGAGGACCGCGTCGGCGACTACGTGGCCCGCAACGGCGCCGCCAACACCGTGGACTCCGTGCGCTGACCTGCCCGGATATGCCCGTTTTCTCAAGAAGATGACGGGAGCGGTCTGAGTGGATTAGTCTACGTGGACTAATCGAGTTCGACCATAAGGGCCGCAGCCATGTCCAGACCCCTCACGCCGCTGGCGCTGACCGTGCTGCGCATGCTGTGCGACGGGCCCATGCACCCGTACGAGATGCAGCAGCGCATCCGCGACCACGCCTACGACCAGGCCGTCAAGATCACGCACGGGTCGCTCTACCACTCGGTGGAGCGGCTCGCCGAGGGCGGGCTGATCGAGCCGCTGGAGACCAGCCGGGAGGGCCGCCGGCCCGAACGCACCGTCTACGCGGTGACCAGCGCCGGGCGCGACGCGGCGCAGTTCCGGCTCGCCGAACTGCTCGTCCGCCCCGCGGAGGAGTTCCCGCTGTTCGGCACCGCGCTCGCGTTCATCAACCTCCTGCCGGAGGGCGAGGTCGCCCGGCTCCTGCGCAACCGGGGCATCGCCCTGGAGGCGGCGCTCGCGGCGCACCAGACCGCGCACGACTCGCTCCGCAAGCAGGGCATCGAACGCTACAAGCTGATCGACCAGGAATGGCTGATCGCGCGCGTGCGGTCCGAGCTGGACTACGTACGGGGGCTCGTCGCGGACCTGGAGTCCGGCCGGCTCACCTTCGACGACACCGAGCCGCGGGCGATCTGCCACCCGCGGCCCCGACCACGACGGACCGACGACGAGATGGGGGCCTGATGAAGAGATGGAGCGGCAATCCCTGGGCGATCCTGCTGACGCTCTCCCTCGGATTCTTCATGACGCTGCTCGACCTGACGATCGTGAACATCGCGATCCCGAGCATGATCGACAAGCTTGACGCCTCGCTGGACGAGGTGCTGTGGGTCGGCAACGCCTACATCCTGGTGCTCGCGGTGCTGCTCATCACCGCCGGCCGCCTCGGCGACCTGTGGGGCAAGAAGAACCTGTTCATCGCCGGTGTCGCGCTGTTCACGCTGTCCAGCCTGGCGTGCGGGATCTCCCAGGACCCGGCGCAGCTGATCGCGGCCCGCGCCGTGCAGGGGCTCGGCGCCGCGCTGCTGATGCCGCAGACCATGTCCATCATCATCAGCGTGTTCCCGCCGGAGCGGCGCGGCACCGCGCTCGGCGTCTGGGGCGCGGTGGCGGGCGTGTCCACCATCGCCGGGCCGACGGTCGGCGGGCTGCTGGTCACCAGCCTCGACTGGCGGTGGATCTTCTTCGTGAACCTGCCGATCGGCGTCCTCGTGCTGGCCATGGCCGTGCCGATCCTGCCCGGCCACACCCGCACCGTCCGGCACCGGTTCGACGTCGTGGGCGTGCTGCTGGCGTCCGCCGCCCTGTTCTGCCTCACGTTCGCGCTGACCGAGGGCCAGAAGTTCGAGTGGAACGAGGGCATCTGGGGCCTGATCGCCGCCGGGCTCGCGCTCTTCGCGATCTTCGTGCTCTACCAGCGTGGGCGCCAGGACCGCGAGCCGCTGGTGCCGTTCTCGCTGTTCAAGGACCGCAACTTCACGATCCTCAACCTCGTCGGCGCGGCCGTCTCGATCGGCATGATCGGCATGTTCCTGCCGATGACGATCTACCTGCAGTCGGTGCTCGGCTTCAGCGCCCTCAAGGCCGGCCTCGTCATGGCGCCGTCGTCGCTGGTGTCGATGTTCCTCGCCCCCGTCGCGGGCCGGATGTCGGACCGCATCGGCGGCAAGTTCATCCTGATGACCGGCCTCTCCCTCTACGCCGTCGGCATGGCGTGGCTCGTGGTCATCGCGGACGTCGGCACGGACTGGACCGCGTTCATCGCGCCGCTGGTGGTGTCCGGGCTCGGCATCGGCGGCGTGTTCGCGCCGATGGCGACCGAGGCGACCCGCAACGTTCCGCCGCACCTCGCGGGCGCCGCGTCCGGCGTCAACAACACCATCCGGCAGGTCGGCTCGGTGCTCGGCAGCGCGGCGGTCGGCGCCGTCCTGCAGAACCGGCTCGCGGTGTCGCTGCGGGACGAGGCGGCCACCCGGTCGGCGGCCCTGCCGCCCGACGTGCGCGGCGGCTTCGTGAAGGGGTTCGCGGACGCCGCCAAGGGCGGCCTGGAGGTCGGCGCCGGGCAGAGCGGGGCCCGGCAGCAGCTGCCGCCCGGCGTCTCGCCGACCGTCGCGCACCGCGTCCAGGAGGTGGCCGGGCAGGTGTTCTCCCACGGCTTCGTGCACGCGATGAAGCCGACGATGTGGCTGCCGGTCGGCGTGATCCTGGTCAGCGCCGCCGCGTGCCTCACCCTCAAGGGCCACAACGCGGGCACGCCCGTCACCACGGACGCCGAGCCCGCCACCGTGGTGAGCTGACGCGTGGTGAGCTGACGCGTGGTGAGCTGACGCGTGGTGAGCTGACGCGCGGTGAGCTGACGCGCGGTGAGCTGACGCGCGGTGAGCTGAGGCACCGCTATCCGCGGGAACGGCCCGCCTTGCCGAGCATCCATTCGCCCGGCGGGCGGGCCGGCGGAACGAGCATGATCCCGACCACGGCGGCGACCATGCCGCCGATGACGAACAGGTACCCGGGCAGCGTCGCCGCGACGACCAGGTCGCCCTCGGGGCGGCGCATCTGCAGGACGAACACCACGACGCCCCAGGCCAGCGCGGGGATGAACGCGCCGAGCCGGCCGCCCATCGCCCTTCCCGACGCCCACGCCATCACGAAGACCAGCGCGACCAGCACGAGCGCCACGAGCGGGACGGGGCCGACGGTCCAGTCCTGCGCGAAGGAGCCGACGACGCCGAACACGCCGCCGAGGACGGCGAGCGCGGCGTAGGCGGCGCCGGACACGAACGCGTCGCCGGGGCCCTCCCCGTCCGCCGGTTCCGCCGCGGACGCGCCGCCGCCCTCGCCGGCCGGGGCGGGGCCCGCGGCCCCGGCGTCGGCCTGGGCCTCGGCGTCCTGCGCGCCGGCGTCCGCCGGGAGGCCGTCCTTGGCGAGCCGCACCCGGGCCCGGTCGTCCTTGTCCACGGACGCCAGCGTACCGGGGCCCGTCAGTCCCCCGCGCTCGCCAGACCGGCGAACAGGTCCCGCTCGCGGCGGCCGGGCCCGACCGGGCCGAGCTCCCCCGCCTGGAGGATGAAGTACTCGGTGCCGAACGCCTGCTGCCCCAGGTTGTTCGACAGCGCGAAGAACGGCCCGACCTGCTCGGGCGCGACCGTGACCTGGGTGTGGTGGGCGCGCAGCGCGGCCAGCTTGGCGGGCAGGTGGGCGCGGGCGTCCACGACCGTGGTGACCTGCCCGTCCGGGACGCCGGAGCCGAGCTCCTCCAGCCCGGCGACGCGGGCGAACGGCAGCCGGGCCTCGCGCATCACCGCGATCGCGCGGGCGAGGACCGTGCGCGGGGCGGCGTAGGCGTAGACCTTGGCCGCGCGCCAGGGCTCGGCGCCGTCCTCGTAGGAGGGGTCGGCGGCCAGCTCGAACGCCCGCCACGTGACGCGGTGCGCCTGGATGTGGTCGGGGTGGCCGTAGTTGCCGCGCTCGTCATAGGTGACGATCACCTGGGGGCGGACCTCCCGGATGACGGCCACGAGGTCCCGCGCGGCGGTCGTGACGTCCGCCTGCCAGAAGCAGCGCGGGTCGTCGTTCGTGGGGGCGCCCATCATGCCGGAGTCGCGCCAGCGGCCGGGACCGCCGAGGAGGCGGTGGTCGCGGACGCCGAGCGCCTCGCAGGCCGCGGCGAGCTCGCCGATCCGGTACTCGCCGAGGGCGTCCTCCTTGTCGGAGGCCAGGTGGCGCAGATCCTCGGGGATGACCTCGCCCTCCTCGCCCAGCGTGCAGGTGACGAGGCAGACGTGGGCGCCCTCGGCGGCGTATTTGGCCATGCTGGCCCCGGTCCCGATGGACTCGTCGTCCGGATGGGCGTGGACGAACAGGATCCGCGGCTCCTTCATAGTCCACGAGCCTACTCAGGGCACGGCATCACGGCGATGACCGCCCTGCCCCGCGTATCCCGGAGGGCCCGCCGGGACCCGGTCAGCGGCCGCCGGTGCCGGTGCCGCCCGCGCCCGTTCCGGTGCCGCCGTCGCCGCCGTCACCGCCGCCGGTGCCGGGGCCTCCGGTGCCGCCCGTGCCGCCCCCGGGACTGGTGGGCGTGGTCGGCGGCGTCTCGGTGGTCGGCGCCTCGGTCGGGGGCTCGCTGGTCGGCGGCTCCCGCGTCGGCTCGGACGTCCGCGGCGGCGGCGTGTTCTGGCGCGTCCGGGTGCGGGTCGGCGTGGGCTCCTCCGGCTGGTCGGTCGTCGGCTCCTCCGAGACCGGCCCGGAGTCGGTGACCGTCGGGGTGGGCGGGGTCTCCTTGGAGTCGCTGCCGCTCCGGGCCGCCATGAACAGGCCCACGACCAGCACCAGCACGGCGATCGCGGCGATGGCACCGAAGATCGGCGCCTTGGACTTGCGCTCGGGCTCCCAGTCGTCGTACCGGGGGCGGCCGCCCCCGTCGGGGGCCCCGCGGGCGGGAGGGTCCCGGTGTAGTCGCGGGGCGCGACGGGGGCGGCGCCGCGGCCCGGGTGGGTGGCACCCGCCATCATCCCGGCGCCGGCGAGGCCGCCCGCGGCGAGCGTCGACCCCTCCGCCAGCATCGTGGTGGCCTGGGCGGGGTCGTCCATGCGGGTCTGCCCGGCGCCGCCGGGGCCGCTGCCGATCAGCGCCATCATGATCTGCTGCGCGGTCGGCCGCCGCTCCGGCTCCTTGACCAGGCAGGCCGCGATCAGCCGGTGCAGGTCGGCGGGCACGCCGTCCAGCGACGGCGGCTCGTGCATCACCCGGTTGATCACCGCGACGACGGTGTCGTCGCCGAACGGCGGGTGCCCCGTGGCGGCGAACACCATCGTGGTGGCCCAGGCCCACACGTCCACGGCCTCGGTGAGGGTGGCGCCCGCCACCTGCTCGGGGGCCATGTAGGACGGGGTGCCGATCGCCTTGGTCGCGTTGGTCTGCCCGGTGTCCAGGGCCCGCGCGATACCGAAGTCGATCACCCGGGGGCCGTCCGGCGCCATGATCACGTTGTGCGGCTTGAAGTCGCGGTGCACGATCCCGGCCTGGTGGATCGCGACGAGCGCGGTCGCGGTGCCGATGGCGAGCCGGTCCAGCGGCGCGCCGCTGATCGGGCCGGTCTCGGTGACCTGCTTGTACAGCGACGGCCCGGGCACGTACTCGCTGGCGATGTAGGGCTGGTCGCCCGCGACGTCGGCCTCCAGGACCTGCGCGGTGCAGAACCGCGCGACCTGCTTGGCCGCCTGCGCCTCCCGGACGAACCGGTTGCGCGCCATCGTGTCCCCGGCCAGGTCGGCGCGCAGGAGCTTGATCGCGGCACGGTTCCCTGAGGCGTCGACGCCGCCGTAGACGACGCCCTGGCCGCCCTCGCCGAGCCGATCGACGATCTCGTAGGAACCGAGCCGCCGGGGGTCTCCCGGCTGCAGCTCAGGCATTGACATACTCCTCAGCCCGCGACGACGAAAGTGCTTGGGGAAGCTTTGAGCTTACGCGAGCGCGGACACGGGCACGGGACATTCCCGTCCACCACGCGACGACCCGTGATCATAGAGGGCAGGAGGCCGCCGTGCGCCGCAGTTCCGGACCGTCCTGGCAGACTCGGCTGCCATGAGCATCAGCTATCCGCGGCAGAGCGCCCGCACGCGACGGTTCAGCCTCGGCGTCCCGCGCGCATTCCAGATCGCGCCGGACGGCTCGCGCGTCGCCTTCCTGCGCACCCGCGCGGGCGACGACCCCGTGACCTGCCTGTGGACGCTGGACACCGCCACCGGCGAGGAGGAGTGCGTCGCCGACCCGGCCGCGCTGGACGTCCCGGGCGAGGAGGCCCTGCCGGCCGAGGAGCGGGCCCGGCGCGAGCGGGCCCGCGAGCAGGCGGGCGGCATCGTCGGGTACGCGACCGACCGCGCCATGGGGCAGGCCGTCTTCACCCTGGGCGGGCGCCTGTACGCCGTCGACCTCGGCACCGCGCTCGTGCGGGAGCTGCCCGCGCGGCCGCCCGTCTTCGACCCGCGCCCCGACCCCGCGGGCCGCCGCGTCGCCTACGTGTCCGGCCGCACGCTGCGGGTCGTCGAGCTGGACGGCGCGGACGACCGCGCGCTGGTCGAGCCCGAGTCCGACCAGGTCTCCTACGGCCTCGCCGAGTTCGTCGCCGCGGAGGAGATGGGCCGGATGCGCGGCCATTGGTGGTCACCCGACGGCGGGACCCTGCTGGTCGCGCGGGTGGACGAGACGCCCGTGCAGCGCTGGCACATCGCCGACCCCGCCAACCCGGAGCGGCCGCCGTCCGAGATCGCCTACCCGGCGGCCGGCACGCCGAACGCCCTGGTGTCCCTGGTGCTGCTGAAGGTGGACGGCGGGCGCATCGCGGTGGACTGGGACCGCGGCATGTTCCCCTACCTCGTCACCGCCGTCTGGGACCGGCACGGCCTGCTGATCGTCGTGCAGCCCCGCGACCAGCGCTCCCAGCGGGTGCTGCGGGTCGATCCGACCAACGGCGAGACGGTGCTGCTGCACACCGAGCACGACCCGGTCTGGACCGAGGTCATCCCCGGCCTGCCCGTCCGCACGCACGGCGGCGACCTCGTCTGGGCCACCGAGGACTCCGCGACCGACACCCGCCGCCTCACGGTCGCGGACGAGCCCGTCACGCCCGGCGGCCTGCAGCTGCGCTCCGTGCTCGGCGTGGACGGCGAGTCGATCCTGTTCACCGCCTGGGAGGAGCCCACCGAGGTCCACCTCTACTCCTACGAGGGCGGCGAGGTCACCCGGCTCAGCGAGGGGCAGGGCGTCTTCGGCGGCACCCGGTCCGGGGGCGTCACCGTGGTCTCGGGCGCGCGGCTGGACCGCCTCGGCTCGCAGGCCGAGGTGCGGACGCCGACCGCGGTCCACCCCGTCGCCTCGTTCGCCGAGACCCCGGTGATCACGCCGCGGGTGGAGCTGCTGCGCTCCGGCGACCGCGAGCTGCGCACCGCGGTCGTGCTGCCCACCGGCTGGGAGCGCGGGCACGGCCGCCTGCCCGTCCTGATGGACCCCTACGGCGGGCCGCACGCGCAGCGCGTCCTCGCCGTCCAGCGCTCGTACTGCGAGGCGCAGTGGCTCGCCGACCAGGGCTTCGCCGTCGTGATCGCGGACGGGCGCGGAACGCCCGGACGCGGCCCCGCCTGGGAGCGCGCCGTGCGCGGCGACTTCGTCGGGCCCGTCCTGGACGACCAGATCAGCGCGCTGATCGAGGCGGCCCGCAAGCACCCCGCGGCCCTCGACCTCGACCGCGTCGGCATCCGCGGCTGGTCCTTCGGCGGCTGGCTGGCTGCGCTGGCCGTCATGCACCGCCCGGACGTCTTCCACGCGGGCGTCGCCGGCGCCCCGGTCACCGACTGGCGCCTGTACGACACCCACTACACCGAGCGGTACCTGGGCCACCCCGACGAGGAGCCGGAGAACTACAGCGACAACTCCCTCCTCGGCAGGGCGGCCGACCTGAAGCGGCCACTGATGATCATCCATGGCCTGGCGGACGACAACGTGGTGGCCGCCCACACCCTGCGCCTGTCGTCGGCCCTCCTGGCCGCCGGCCGCCCGCACACCGTCCTCCCCCTGTCGGGCGTCACCCACATGACCCCGCAGGAAGTGGTCGCCGAAAACCTCCTCCACATCCAGGTCCACTTCCTGAAAGAAGCGCTCACGAGCCAGTAGCCGCCGAAGTGGGCGGTTCAGCTCCTCCAGGAGCTCCAGAGGGCCGCGTAGGAGCCTTGGGCGGCCAAAAGTTCTTCGTGGGTGCCCAGTTCGGTGATGCGGCCGTCCTCCACCACGGCGACGCGGTCGGCGTCGTGGGCGGTGTGGAGGCGGTGGGCGATGGCGACGACGGTCCGGCCGTCCAGGACGGCGGCGAGCGAGCGTTCCAGACGGCGGGCCGCGCGCGGGTCGAGCAGGGACGTGGCCTCGTCCAGGACGAGCGTGTGCGGGTCGGCGAGGATGAGCCGGGCCAGGGCGAGCTGCTGGGCCTGGGCGGGCGACAGCGGCTCGCCGCCGGAGCCGACCACGGCGTCGAGGCCGGGGCCGTCCCAGTCGACGGCGGCCAGGACCCGGCGGATGTCGTCGTCGGAGGCGCCCTCGCGGGCCATCACGAGGTTCTCGCGGAGGGTGCCGCGGAACACGTGGTGCTCCTGGGTGACCAGCGCGACGTGGCCGCGCAGGTCGTCCAGGGGCAGCTCGACCAGGGGGACGCCGCCGCCCGCGCCCACGGTGACCGCGCCCGCGCGCGGGCCGTCGACGCCGGCGAGCAGGCGGCCGAGCGTCGACTTGCCCGCGCCGCTGGGCCCGACCATCGCCAGGCGCTCGCCCGGCCGCAGGTCGAGGTCGACGCCGTGCAGGACGTCGTGGCCTCGGCGGTAGGAGTAGTGGACGCCGCGCGCCGCGATCAGCTCGCCGGCGGGGCGGCCCCCGTTCGGCGCGCGGTCGGGCGGGACCTCGCCGACGCCGAGCAGCCGGGCCAGGGACGCGCCGCCGAGCTGGAGCTCGTCCAGCCACTGCATGAGCCTGTCGACCGGTTCGATGAGCTGCTGGGCGTACAGGGTCGCGGCGGTCACCTGCGCGAGCGTGGCCATGCCGTTGATGTAGAGCAGGCCGCCGACGAGCAGCGTCGACACCACGGGCAGGACGAAGCTCATCTCCATGACCGGGAACAGCACCGTGCGCAGCCGCAGCGTGTACCGCTCGATCTTGTAGGACGCCGCGATGTCGGCGTCGCCGCGCTCGTGCCGCCGCTCGGCGAGGCCGAGGGCCTCGACGGTCCGGGCGCCCTGGACGGTCTCGGTCAGCCCGTCGGCGATGCGCGCCCACGACGCGTTCTCGCGCAGGTAGCCGTCGTGGGCGCGGGGCAGGTACCAGCGCATCACCGCCACCAGCATCGGGACCGCGACCAGGGCGGGCAGCGCGACGAGCGGACCGTTGACCATCAGCGCGGCGACGGTGAACCCGCCCACGACGACGGCGACGAGGGTCTCCGGCATCGCGTACCGCACGGAGGTGCTCAGCGTGTCCACGTCGCGGGAGGCGCGGGTGACCAGGTCCCCGGTGCCCGCGCGCTCGACCGTCGACAGCGGCAGGGACATGACGCGGTCGACGAACTCCTCGCGGAGTTCGGCCAGCACCCGCTCGCCCAGCTTCGCCGACGCCAGGTAGGCGTACCGGATCAGCACGCCTTGGACGACCACGAACCCGGCGATGGCCAGGCCGGTGGTGTCGATGTCGGCGCGGCCGTCGCGGACGCCCTCCACCAGCGAGCCGAGCAGCCGCGGCGTGACGAGCCCGGTGACGGCCGCCAGCGCGTGCAGGGACAGCACCACGGCGAGGTCGCGCGGGTGCCGGAGGACGAGCCGCCGCGCATAGGCCCGCACCTGCGCGGGCGTCGCGACGGGCAGGATGCGGGCGCTCACGTTCCGGCCCTTTCCGTGGTCTCGCCCCTGGTGACGGTCGCCGCGTAGCGCGGCTCGGTGTCCAGCAGCTCCTGGTGTGTCCCCTCCGCGACGACCACGCCGTCGCGGATGAAGGCGACGTGGTCGGCGCGGTCCAGCATCAGCGGGCTCGTCGTGCACACCACGGTGGTACGGCCCGCGCGCGCTTCGCCGAGCCTGCCGGCGATGCGCGCCTCGGTGTGCGCGTCAACCGCGCTGGTCGGCTCCACGAGGACGAGGACGTCGGGATCGGCGGCGAGCGCCCTGGCCAGGCGGAGGCGCTGCTGCTGGCCGCCGGAGAACTCCCGCCCGGCCTCGGCCACGTGCGCGTCGAGCCCGGCCGAGTCGACGACGTCCTCGGCGCAGGCGGCGCGGACCGCCGCCCGGAGCGCGCCCTCGTCGGCGCCGGGCGCGAGGGACTCGGCCAGCGGGCCGGAGAACAGCCGGTCCTCGTTGACCGCGACCAGGATCCGCCTCCGGACGTCCGCGACCGCGCGCAGCGGGACGCCGCCGAAGTCGACCTCGCCGTCGGCGTACCGGCCGAGGCGGTCGGCGACGGCCTGCGCGTCGCGCGGGTCGGCCGCGGCGATCGCGGTGATCCGGGCCGGGCGCACGACCAGCCCCGAGGCGATGTCGACCAGCTCGGCGTCCGCCGCGGGGCGGGCCGTCCCGGTGCCGGGCAGCTCGGGGTCGAGCCGCAGCAGCGCGGTGACCCGGCCCGCCGCCACCAGCCCCTTGGTGATCTTGCCTGCGGCCTCGCCGAGGGTCTTCAGCGGGACGATCAGGAACACCGCGTACCCGTAGAACGCGACCAGCTCGCCGACGCCGATCTCCCCCCGCACGGCGAACCGGGCGCCCGCCCAGGTGACCAGCGCGATCAGCAGGCCGGGCAGCAGCACCTCGGCGCCGCTCATCCGCGTCTCGGCCCGCGCGACCGCCACGCCCGCCTCGCGCACCCGCTGGGACTCGGCGCGGTAGCGGCCGGAGAACAGCGGCTCGCCGCCGATGCCGCGCAGCACCCGCAGCCCCGCGACCAGGTCGGTGGCGTGCGTGGTCAGCTCGCCGACCAGCTCGCGGTGCGCCTGCTCCCGTTCGCGGTAGGGGCGCAGCAGCGGGGCGGCGGCCTCCATGATCAGGGGGACGCCGACCAGCACGATCAGGCCGAGCGGCGGCGACGTCGACAGCAGGATGCCGGCCACGACGACGATCGCGACCACGGCGCCCGACCCGCGCGCCACGATGTCGATGGTGTCGCCGATGTGCGACACGTCGGAGAGGCCGACGCTCACCACCTCGCCGGCGCTGAGCCGCTTCGGCAGGGTCGAGCCGAGGCGGGTGGCCTGCCGGGTGACGAGCTGGACGGTCCGGTACGCGGCGGAGAGCCAGTTGAACACGGCGAACCGGTGCCGGAGCACGCCCGTCACGGCCTGGGCCGCGCCGAGGCCGAGCAGGACGGCGGCCCACGTCACCAGGGCGCCCTCGTCCCGCGCCGCGACGCCGTCGCCGACGGCGCGGCCGAGCGCGGCGGGCATCAGGGCCTGGCTCAGCATCCAGGCCACGCCGAGGAGGGCGCCCCCGGTCACGCTGCGCCACTGGGCGCGCAGCAGCGAGAGCAGGTAGCGCGCGGATGATCCGCGGTCGGCGCGGGAGGCGCTCCAGGGATCGAGGGACGTCGTCCGTCCTCGCGCGACGTGGTCGGGGCCGCCAGGATCTTTCACCGGCAACGGCTTCACGCGACGAAGGTTATGCAGCGGAACCCTCGGCGCACGACTGGTTTTTCAGCAGCGGAAACGGGTTTCGGTCAGTCCGAAAGCACCGGCGAAGACGGGCTCAGGGGGTGCGCCACGGCGCGGGGACACGCTAAAGTCGTCACCGTACGGAGCGGCGCTTCCTCCGCTCCATGAGCCGGGACACTTGGCGGCTAGGCCCATGCCGCTGCCCCGGCGCGGCCCGTGTCCGCTCCCTGCGGCCGCAGGGACGAGCGGGACGACGAGGTCGTTGCCAGTGCCGTCGCCAGCCCGACATTCCGGAAGCCCTGTGAGCACCATCAGTCACCAGACGCATCCCCTCACGCCAGGTACCGAGGACAGGATCGAGCTGCTCCTCATCGACGACGACCCCACCGACGTGCTCATGGTGGAGAAGATGCTCGCCGACAGCGGACTGGACGCGGGGATCACCGTCGCCTGCGACCTGGACGCCGCGAGGCGCATGCTGACGCGGCGCACCCAGTGCATCATCGTCGACCTGTCCACGCCCGGCATCGACCGGCTGGAGGGGCTGCGGCAGGTGCTCGCGCTGTCCGGCCCGGCCGCCGTCGTCGTGCTGACCGGCCTGGACGACGGCCGCCTCGGCGTCCAGGCGGTCGCCGCGGGCGCCGAGGACTACCTGGTCAAGCAGGAGGTCGACGGGCCGCTGCTGGCCCGCGCGATCCGCTACGCCATCGAGCGCAAGCGCTCGGAGGAGACCGAGCGGCGGCTCGTGGAGGCCCGCATCCTCGGCCGCGAGAACGCCCGGCTGGAGCGCGGCCTGCTGCCGGTCCCGCTGATCGAGGACCCGACGCTGCGGCACCACACCCGCTACCGGCCCGGCCGGCGGCGCGCGCTGCTCGGCGGCGACTTCTACGACACCGTGCAGACCGAGGGCGGCGCCGTCCACATGATGATCGGGGACGTCTGCGGGCACGGCCCGGACGAGGCGGCCCTCGGCGTCCAGCTCCGCATGGCGTGGCGGACGCTCGTGCTCGCCGGGCACACCGGCGAGCAGCTGCTCGGCACCCTCGACACCGTCCTCGGCCACGAGCGGCGCAGCGAGGAGATCTTCACCACCCTCTGCATGGTCACGATCGCGCCGTCCCGGCGGACCGCGCGGATGCACCTCGCCGGCCACCCCGCCCCGCTGCTGTTCCGCGGGGCGCCGGGCGCGGGCGGCGAGGTCGCGGCGCTCCCCGACTACGCCCACGGCCCGGCGCTCGGCCTCGTGCCCGGCGCCGAGTGGCCGACCACCGAGATCGACCTCGGCGAGTCGTGGGGCCTGATGCTCTACACCGACGGCCTGATCGAGGGGCGGGTCGGCGAGGGCTCGGACCGGCTCGGCACCGAGGGCCTGGTCGGCCTGGCCCGCACCGCGCGCACCCGGGGCGCGGCCGGACGGTCGCTGATCGACGCGCTGGTGACCGAGGTGGAGCGCCTCAACGGCGACGCCCTGACCGACGACCTCGCCGTCCTGCTGCTGTCGCGGCAGGCCGAATCGGACCGGCCAGGACGCTGACCACAAGTCCCTGACCTCCGTCAATGTTCTCTGGATCACTCCCCGGCAGAGTTCCCGCACCCGCTGTGAAGTCCCTCACCCGCACGCGTGTCACGGAACGGACACAAGCCGCGTGCGGCGTGTGTTCATAGCCTGCGGCTATCGCCACCAGTGCGCTCATGACTTGGAAAGAATCACCGGGCCGGACATAACGTGCAGGTCGTGGCTATAGCGATACCTGCGATCTACCGATCGACCGTCGGCAAGAAGGCCGTCATGGCCGTCACCGGCGGCATCCTCGTGCTGTACCTGGTCGCGCACATGATCGGGAACCTGAAGATCTTCCTCGGCGCGGAGGATTTCAACCACTACGCGGAGTGGCTCCGCACGATGGGCGAGCCCGCGGTGCCGCGGCGGACGGTGCTGACGGTGATCGAGCTGGTGCTCGGCGTCTCGGTCGTGCTCCACATGTGGTCGGCGGTGTCGCTCGGCAAGCGCGCGGCGCACGCGCGGCCCGTGAAGTACCAGTCGAAGAAGAAGTCGCACGCGCAGGGCTACGCCGTCCGGACGATGCGGTACGGCGGCATCATCATCGCGGTCTACGTCGTCTGGCACCTGCTGGACCTCACGTTCTTCGCCCTGAACCCGAAGGGCGCCGACGCCACCCCCTACGAGCGGATGGTCGCCGACTTCGACCCCTCCCGCTGGTACATCACGGTCTGGTACGTGGTCGCGATCCTGCTCGTGGGCCTCCACCTCAACCACGGCATCTGGAGCGCCTTCCAGACGCTGGGGTTGCGCACCCCGCGCAGCCACAACGCCCTGCGGGGCCTCGCCGCGACCACCGCCGCGCTCGTCACGCTCGGCTTCGTCGCCGTCCCCGTCTCCATCACTTTCGGATGGGTGAGCTGATCCATGGCAGCTGACGACACGACCAACGGCTTCTACCGGACCGGCGAGCCGATCGCCGACGCCAAGGCCCCGGCCGGCGCCATCGAGGAGCGCTGGACGACCCGCAAGTTCGAGGCCAAGCAGGTCAACCCGGCCAACAAGCGCAAGAAGAAGATCATCATCATCGGCACGGGCCTGGCCGGCGGCTCGGCCGGCGCCACGCTCGGCGAGGCCGGCTACCACGTCCAGCAGTTCTGCTTCCAGGACTCGCCGCGCCGCGCCCACTCGATCGCCGCGCAGGGCGGCATCAACGCCGCCAAGAACTACCGCAACGACGGCGACAGCGTGTACCGGCTGTTCTACGAGACGGTCAAGGGCGGCGACTTCCGGTCCCGCGAGTCCAACGTCTACCGGCTCGCCGACATCTCGCGGCAGATCATCGACCAGTGCGTCGCGCAGGGCGTCCCGTTCGCCCGCGAGTACGGCGGGCTGCTCGACAACCGCTCCTTCGGCGGCACGCAGGTCTCCCGGACGTTCTACGCGCGCGGGCAGACGGGCCAGCAGCTGCTCCTCGGCGCCTACCAGGCGCTGATGCGGCAGGTGGACGCCGGGAACGTGGAGCTGTTCCCGCGGCACGAGATGCTCGACCTGATCATGGAGGACGGGCGGGCGCGCGGCGTCGTCGTCCGGAACCTGATCGACGGCGAGGTCAAGCACTACACGGCGGACGCGGTGGTGCTGGCGTCCGGCGGCTACGGCAACGTGTACTTCCTGTCCACGAACGCGATGGGCTCGAACGTCACCGCGTCCTGGCGCGCCCACCGGCACGGCGCCCTGTTCGCCAACCCCTGCTACACCCAGATCCACCCGACGTGCATCCCGGTCAGCGGCGACCACCAGTCGAAGCTGACGCTGATGTCGGAGTCGCTGCGCAACGACGGCCGCGTGTGGGTGCCGAAGAAGGCCGGCGACACCCGCAGGCCGTACGACATCCCCGAGGACGAGCGCGACTACTACCTGGAGCGCATCTACCCGTCCTTCGGCAACCTCGTCCCGCGCGACATCGCCTCCCGCGCGGCCAAGAACGTCTGCGACGAGGGCCGCGGCGTCGGCCCCGGCGGGCTCGGCGTCTACCTCGACTTCGCCGACGCGATCGCGCGCCTCGGCCGGGACAAGGTCGAGGCGAAGTACGGCAACCTCTTCGAGATGTACGAGCGCATCACCGGCGAGAACCCCTACGACACGCCGATGCGCATCTACCCGGCCGTCCACTACACGATGGGCGGCCTGTGGGTGGACTACGACCTGGAGTCCACGATCCCGGGCCTGTTCGTCATCGGCGAGGCGAACTTCTCCGACCACGGCGCGAACCGGCTGGGCGCCTCCGCGCTGATGCAGGGCCTCGCGGACGGCTACTTCGTCCTGCCGAACACCATCAACGACTACATCGCCCGCAACAGCCTCCCCCCGGTCGCCGAGACGGCGGTCAGCGAGGCGGAGGAGCGGGTGCGGACGAGGATCGAGCGGCTGCTGTCGATCGACGGCGACCGCTCCGTCGACTCCTTCCACCGCGAGCTCGGCCACATCATGTGGGAGTACTGCGGCATGGAGCGCACCGAGGAGGGGCTGCGCAAGGCGCTGGACCTCATCCCCGCGCTGCGCGAGGAGTTCTGGACGCGCGTCAAGGTCACCGGCAAGGGCGAGGAGCTGAACCAGCAGCTGGAGAAGGCGGGACGCGTCGCCGACTTCTTCGAGCTGGCCGAGCTGATGGTCATCGACGCGCTGCACCGCGCCGAGTCCTGCGGCGGCCACTTCCGGGCCGAGAGCCAGGACGAGGACGGCGAGGCCAAGCGCGACGACGACAACTTCGGCTACGTCGCCGCCTGGGAATGGGCCGGGGAGGGCGCGCAGCCCGTCCTCCACAAGGAGGCCCTCAACTTCGAGTACGTCAAGCCCACGCAGAGGTCGTACAAGTAATCATGAAGCTCACACTGCGCGTCTGGCGCCAGAGCGGCCCGCAGGACAAGGGCGGGATGGTCGAGTACAAGCTCGACGACGTCTCCCCCGACGCCTCGTTCCTGGAGATGCTGGACGTCCTCAACGAGAAGCTCATCGCCTCCGGCGAGGAGCCGGTCGCGTTCGACCACGACTGCCGCGAGGGCATCTGCGGCATGTGCTCGCTGGTCATCAACGGCACCCCGCACGGCCCGGAGCGCGCCACCACCACGTGCCAGCTCCACATGCGCAAGTTCAAGGACGGCGAGGTCATCGACGTCGAGCCGTGGCGGGCCAAGGCGTTCCCGGTGGTCAAGGACCTGGTCGTCGACCGGTCGGCGTTCGACCGGATGATCCAGGCCGGCGGCTACATCACCGCGCCGACCGGCACCGCCCCCGAGGCGCACTCGACGCCCGTCCCGAAGCCCGACGCCGACCGCGCGTTCGAGGCCGCCGAGTGCATCGGCTGCGGGGCCTGCGTCGCGGCCTGCCCGAACGGCTCGGCCGCCCTGTTCCTCGGCGCCAAGGTCACCCACCTCGGCCTGATGCCGCAGGGCCAGCCCGAGCGCTGGGACCGCGTCGTGTCCATGCTGGACACCCACGACGAGGAGGGCTTCGGCGGCTGCACCAACACCGGCGAGTGCACCGTCGCCTGCCCGAAGGGCATCCCGCTGGACGTCATCGGCCGGCTGAACCACGACTACCTGAAGGCGACCGCCGGAGGGAAGAAGCGGTAGCGGACGCGGCGGGGGCGGCGGCCCCCGCCGCCCTTGTTCTCGGTCCCGCCCGGAGTACCGGGCGGGACCGTTCTAATGTGTCCTCATGACTGTCACCCTCCTGCCCTATCACCAGGACGAACGGCTCCCCGACGCGTCCTTCCCCCTTTCCGGTCTCGACGTCGTCGCCGTGACGCCGGACCTGCCCGACGGCGACGTGTGGCAGCGCGTCGCGGCGCTGTTCGAGCCGGTCGTCGCCGAGGTCGCCGGCCAGATCGACGGCGGTTCGATGCCGCGCGTGGTGTCGGGCGACTGCCTGACCGCCGAGGCCGTCCTCGCGGGCGTCCAGAAGGCGGGGGTGGACGCCTCCGTCGTCTGGTTCGACGCGCACGGCGACGTCCACACGGTGGACAGCTCGACGTCCGGCTACATCGGCGGGATGCCGCTCCGGCAGATCCTCGGCGCCGACACCGCGCTCCTCCCCGACCGGCTGGGGCTGCGCACGCTGCCGGAGGACCGCGCCGTCCTGGTGGACGCCCGCGACCTCGACCCGGCCGAGGCGGAGTTCCTCGCGTCCTCGCGGGTGCGGCGCTGCGCGGTCGACGACGTCGACCTGCCCCCCGGCCCGCTGCTGCTGCACATCGACGTGGACGTCGTCGACGCCGCCGAGCTCCCCGGGCTGAAGTTCCCGGTCGCCGGCGGGCCCTCCCGCGAGGCGGTCGTCGCGTCCGTCCGGCGGATCATGGCCACCGGCCGCGTGGCCGCCCTGGACATCGCCTGCCCCTGGCATCCGCCGGAGGACGGCGACGACGACGTCCGCGCCCGGCTGCTGAAGGATCTGCTGACCGCGTGATCCGGCCCCTGGTCTCGCCGCCCGGCTCCGCCCTCGATCCGCGATCATGAGGGGATGACCCTCCAACAGCACATGCGCCGGGCCGCCGAGGACTCCCTGCGCTCGTTCCCCGAGGCCCTCCGCCCCGAGATCTACGTGATCTCGCTGCGGATCTCGCACGGCGAGTTCTCGACGGTCCACGAACTCTGGGACTACCCCTACGACCCGTACATGGCGATCGGCTACAACACCGAGGGCAACGTCCGGCGGAACCTCGAAGGCTCTTCCGCCGATCCGCTGGAGGTGCGCTGGAGCTACGCCTACATGCTGCTGGAGGAAGCCGGGTCGGCGGGCCACCATCCCGACGACCCCGAGGGCACCTCCCTCTACCTGGAGGAGGTGAAGCGCCTCGGCCTCTGGTACGAGCCCGGCGACGACGACGCGGAAGAGGAGCAGGACGAGAAACTCTGCGCCCACTTCGACGACCTCTGCGTCGACGCCGCGCGGCACCTGCACTCCTCGGGGCTCGTCAAGGAGGTGCTGGGCCGCGAGGTGCCGATCGTCCTCTTCGACATGTTCCGCATCATCGAACCCGGCGCCACCCAGGCGGCCAACCCGCCCCACCTCGTCCCGCCCGGGTACCTGGCCCTCCAGCAGGGCTGACGGCGAGGTCAGGCCGCGGCGGGTCTGGTGGCGGGCTGGAACTTGAAGGAAACGGCCTCCATGAGGCTCTTGTGGAGGGTGTTCTGGAACGCGGCCAGGCGCCATACGCCGTCGGCTCCCCGGACGACGGTGTTGGTCTGGAGCTTCTTGAGCTTGCCGGGAGCCTTCTTGTAGGTGTCGCCGCGGGTGATGACGACGGCGGTGCCGGGGCCCGTGAGGCGGACGTCGATGATCTCGCAGGCCAGCCTGGTGCCCTTGAGGAAGCCGTCGAAGAGAGCCTGGTGCGCGGCGCCGATCTCCTCGGCGCCCCGGTAGAGGGTGCCGACATAGGTGATGTAGGTCGCGTCTGCGGTGAAGCACGCGCCGTAGGCGGCGCCGTCACCGGCGTCCCAGGCGGCCGTGAGGCGGTCGAAGAGCGCGTGGACGGCGGCGGTGTCGGTCATGGCTGCCCTCTCTGGTAACTTCATGTAAGAAGTTTCTTCATTGAAGATTTCTC
Source organism: Actinomadura coerulea (assembly GCF_014208105.1). Classification (NCBI taxonomy): domain Bacteria; kingdom Bacillati; phylum Actinomycetota; class Actinomycetes; order Streptosporangiales; family Thermomonosporaceae; genus Actinomadura; species Actinomadura coerulea. Next base: position 7,685,568 of record NZ_JACHMQ010000001.1, on the reverse strand, counting down.
TTCGTTGAGGAAGAGATTAGGAGGCGGGGGGCGGGATGTCAACATCCGAAGACGCGTCCGGGACCTACCGGCGCTATCTCAGCGCCGTCATGCTCCACGGCCACGCCGGCGCACGGGCCTGCGACCTGGGCGGCACCGACCTGTACGCGCTGAACATCCTCGATCTGGCGGGCGCGATGACCCCCGGCGAGCTGTCCGCGCGGACGGGCCTGACGACGGGGCCGACCACCCGGCTGATCGACCGGCTGGAGCAGGGCGGCTACGTGCGGCGCGTCCCGTCCCCGGAGGACCGGCGCAAGGTCATCGTCGAACCGGTCGGAGCGCCGGCCGACCTGGACCGCGTCCTGGCGCCCGCGCGCAGGCGGATCGGCGAGATCCTCGGCGGGTACACCGACGAGCAGCGCGAGGTGCTGTACGACTACTTCACGCGGGCGGCGACGGCGTTCCGCGAAGCCGCGGAGGAACTGCGCGGCTAGGCGTCGACCAGGGTCTCCACGCCGGCCGGGAGACTGCCGGCCAGGGCGGCCTCCACGAGGAACGTCTGGAGGGTCTCCTGGAAGGCCCGGGCCGCGTGGGTGAGCTCGACGTCCTTGCGGTGGGCGAGCGCGATGGTGCGAAGCAGGCCGGGGCCTTGGCGGCCTCGGCGCGCCTCGTCGTCGGCCAGGACGAGCGGGGTTCCGCGCAGGCCGGGGCGTCCGGCCAGCACCATGCTGGGGACGACCGCGATACCGAGGCCGACCTCCACGAACCGCAGGACGGCGTCCATCTCGCCGCCCTCGACCGCGAACCTCGGCTCGAACCCGGCCGCCCTGCACGCGCTGATGGTCGCCTCGCGCAGGTCGTAGCCGGGACGGAACATCACCAGCGGGCGGTTCTGCAGGTCCTCGATGCGCAGGTACGAGCGGCGCGGGAGCTGGGGGGTCCTCGGCGAGCGCTCCGGGGCGCCCGCCCCGGGTCCCGCCGGGGAGGCCACCACCAGGTACTCGCGCAGGATCGGCGTGGTGTCCAGGGGCGGGTCGCCGTGCAGGGGAAGGATCACCAGGGCCATGTCCAGCGAGCCGCGCGTCAGCTCCCGGACGAGGTCGCGCGAGCCGCCCTCCTCCACGATGAGCTGGATCCCCGGATACGCGTCGTGGAAGCGGCGCAGGACGTCCGCCAGCAGGCCCGCGCACAGGGACGGCGTCGCGCCGAGCCGCACCCGCCCGCGTTTCAGGCCGACGAGCTCCTGTACCTCCAGGCGAGCCGTGTCGACATCGGCCAGGATGCGCTTCGCCAGGGGAAGCAGTGCCTCACCCGCGGGAGTCAGGGTGATGTTGCCCCGCGCGCGGCTGAACAGCGACACGTTCAGCTCGTTCTCCAGCGCGCGGATCTGCTTGGACAGCGAAGGCTGCGCGACGCGCAGCAGCTCGGCGGCCTGCGTGAAGTGGCGTACCTCGGCGACCGCGACGAAGTAGGCGAGCTGCTGCAGCTGCATCCTGCACAGCGTACGGGGCGCGGCGGCGCCCGCCCCGCACCGGGTCAGTGCCCCTCTGGGATCCCGGGCGAGAGCCCGCTAGCGCGCATGGCGGCGTAAGGCCTGGAGGTCGTGGACGATGAGGCGGCGCCGGCCCGTCTCGATCCAGCCGTGCCGGCGCAGCGTGCGCAGCGCCTTGCTGACCGCCTCGCGGGACGCGCCCACCCAGCCCGCCAGCTCCTCCTGCGAGAGGTTCAGCGTGATCTGGACGCTGTCGCCGCCCCCCGCGCCCGCCCCGCCCGTCCGGCGGTCGTAGGGCACGCCGAACCGCTCCGCCAGCTCGACGAGGCGCTGCGCGACCCGGCCCGTCGCGTCGAACGTGCCGAACTCGACGCGCTTGCGGTCGGCGTCGCGCCAGCGCTGGCACAGCATCCGCATGATGAGGACGGAGACGCGGCCGTGCACCTGTAAGAACCCCATGAACTCGTCGGCGGTCACCGCGAGCGCCCGGACCGGTTCGAGCGCCGTGACCGTCGCCGAGCGGGGCAGCCCGTCGATCGCGGCGACCTCGCCGAGCAGCGCCCCCGGGCCGCGCACGGCGAGAAGCGTCTCGCCGCCGAACTCGCGGTAGGAGCACGCCTTGGCCCGGCCCCGCAGCAGGACCGCCACCCAGTCGGGATCCTCGCCCTCCAGGAAGAGGGTCTCTCCCCGGTCGAATTCGCGGACGCGGCCGCGGGCCGCCAGCTCCTCGCGTTCCTCCGGGGTGAGATCGCCGAGGAAAGAACCTTCGGGGGCGCTCATGCACACAACGCTAAAGGGCCCGAAGCGTTCCCGCCTCCAGGGAAAGAATCACGGTTCAATCACGCGTTGTGTGCACTTATCCCTACTCGAACATTCGAGGGTGCGCCAGTGTGTTGGACGCGGCGTGCACGGCCGGAGGCCGCCCGGCGTCCACGGCGTTCACGGGGAACGGCGGAACGGCGGGCGGCGGGCCGGGGGCACGCCGCCCGCCGGGCCACGGAGCGCCGCACGCCAGAACGGCGTCCCGTGACGGGATCGGCGGAAACGCGAACGTCCCCCGTCGCGCGGGGCGGCGGGGGACGTTCGCGAGAGGCCGTGCGGGGGTCAGGCGGACGGGGTGTCCTCGCCCTTGCGCACGATTCCGAGCTTGCTGCCGAGCCACACCAGCGGGTCGTACTTGCGGCCGACGACCCGCTCCTTCATCGGGATCAGCGCATTGTCCGTGATCTTGATGTGCTCCGGGCAGACCTCGGTGCAGCACTTGGTGATGTTGCAGAAGCCGAGACCGTGGTCGTCCTGCGCGATGTTGCGCCGGTCGGCCTGGTCGGCCGGGTGCATCTCCAGTTCCGCGATCCGCATGAGGAATCGCGGGCCCGCGAACTCGGGCTTGTTCTCCTCATGGTCGCGGATGACGTGGCAGACGTTCTGGCACAGGAAGCACTCGATGCACTTGCGGAACTCCTGCGAGCGCTCGACGTCCACCTGCTGCATGCGCAGCTCGCCCGGCTTGGCGTCGCCCGGGTCGAACGAGGGGACCTCCCGGGCCTTCTGGTAGTTGAACGACACGTCCGTGACCAGGTCGCGGATCACCGGGAAGGTGCGCACCGGGGTGACGGTGATCGTCTCCTCCGGGTCGAAGGTCGACATCCGGGTCATGCACAGCAGCCGCGGCATGCCGTTGATCTCCGCGGAGCACGACCCGCACTTGCCGGCCTTGCAGTTCCACCGAACGGCGAGGTCGGGCGCCTGCGTGGCCTGCAGCCGGTGGATGATGTCGAGGACGACCTCGCCCTCGTTCACCTCGACGGTGTAGTCGGTGAGCTCGCCCGCGCCGTCGTCGCCGCGCCAGACCTTGAACTTCGCCTCGTAGCTCATCGGCCCTCCTCCTCGTTCTCCGCGGCGTCGGCGGCGCCGGCGTCCGGCTCCGGCGCGTCCTGCGCGCCGCCGGCCGGGGCCTGCCCGGCGAGGGGCGTCGGCAGCTCCTCGACGGTCAGGTACTTCTTCAGCTCGTCGTTGTCGAACAGTTCGAGCAGGTCCGGCCGCATCGGCGTCAGCGGCTGGCGCCTCAGCTCGACGTGCGGCGAGGACGGTTCGCCGGCCAGCGAGCAGACGAGGTTGACCTTCCGCCACTCCGGCGACATCGCCGGGTAGTCGTCGCGGGTGTGGCCGCCGCGGCTCTCCTGGCGCTCCAGCGCCGCCTTCGCGACCGCCTCGGACACCAGCAGCATGTTGCGCAGGTCCAGCGCGAGGTGCCAGCCCGGGTGGTAGCCGCGCCCGTCGCCGACCGCGACGGGGTCGACGCCGACGTTCGCGACCCGCTCGCGGAGCTTGCCGAGCGACTCGATCGCCTGCTTCAGCTCCTCTTCCTTGCGGATGATGCCGACCAGCTCGTTCATCGTCTGCTGAAGCTCGGCGTGGACGGCGTAGGGGTTCTCGCCGCCCTCCCGCTCGAACGGGGCCATCGCCTCGGCCGTCGCCGCCTCGATCTCGGCGTCGGGGACGGCGGGACGCGCGGGAAGGGCGTCCACGTACTCCGACGCTCCGAGGCCCGCGCGGCGGCCGAACACCAGGAGGTCCGACAGCGAGTTGCCGCCGAGCCGGTTCGAGCCGTGCATGCCGCCGGAGACCTCGCCCGCCGCGAACAGGCCCGGCACCTTGGCCGCACCGGTGTCGGGGTCGACCTCCACCCCGCCCATCACGTAGTGGCAGGTCGGGCCGACCTCCATCGGCTCCTTGGTGATGTCGACGTCCGCCAGCTCCTTGAACTGGTGGTACATCGAGGGCAGCCGCCTGACGATCTCAGCGGCGCCGCCCGGCATCCGGTCGACGACGGTGAGGAACACCCCGCCGTGCGGCGATCCCCGTCCCGCCTTGACCTCCGAGTTGATCGCGCGCGCCACCTCGTCGCGCGGCAGCAGCTCGGGCGGCCGCTTGTTGTTGTCGGGGTCGTCGTACCAGCGGTCGCCCTCCTCCTCGGTGGTGGCGTACTGGTTCTTGAAGACCTCGGGGATGTAGTCGAACATGAACCGCTTGCCCTCGGAGTTGCGCAGGACGCCGCGGTCGCCGCGCACCGACTCCGTCACGAGGATGCCCTTGACGGACGGCGGCCAGACCATCCCCGTGGGGTGGAACTGGACGAACTCCATGTTCAGCAGCGATCCGCCCGCGAGCAGGGCCAGCGCGTGCCCGTCCCCGGTGTACTCCCAGGAGTTGGACGTGACCTTGAACGCCTTGCCGATGCCGCCGGTCGCCAGCACCACCGCGGGCGCCTCGAACACGACGAACTTGCCCGTCTCCCGGACGTAGCCGAACGCGCCGCTGATCCTGCCGTCGGCGTCCTTCAGCAGCCGCGTGACCGTCGTCTCGGACCAGACCTTCAACCTGGCCTCGTAGTCGCCGTGCTCGGCGTGGTCCTCCTGCTGGAGGGCGACGATCTTCTGCTGGGCGGTGCGGATCAGCTCCAGGCCCGTCCGGTCGCCGACGTGCGCCAGCCGCGGGTACTCGTGCCCGCCGAAGTTGCGCTGGCTGATCTTGCCGTCCTTGGTGCGGTCGAACAGCGCGCCCCACAGCTCCAGCTCCCAGATGCGCTCCGGGGCCTCCTTGGCGTGCAGCTCCGCCATCCGCCAGCTGTTCATGAACTTGCCGCCGCGCATGGTGTCGCGGAAGTGGACCATCCAGTTGTCGTTGGCGTTGACGTTGCCCATCGCCGCGGCGGCCCCGCCCTCGGCCATCACCGTGTGGGCCTTGCCGAACAGCGACTTGGAGATGATCGCGGTCTTCTTGCCCTGGAGGCGCGCCTCGATCGCCGCGCGCAGCCCGGCGCCGCCGGCGCCGATCACCACGACGTCGTAGAGGTGCCTCTCGATCTCAGTCATGATTCCTTGGCCTCAGTTGAAGATGCGCAGGTCGGAGATGGTGTTGCTGGCGACCAGCGCGACGTACAGGTCGGCCACCACCAGCGAGCCCAGGGTGATCAGGGCGTACATCCCGTGGCGCTGGTTGATCTTGGACACCCAGCCCCACATCCGGTAGCGGAAGGGGTGCTTGGAGAAGTTCTTCAGCCGGCCGCCCACGACGTGCCGGCACGAGTGGCACGACAGCGTGTACAGCCAGAGCAGGACCACGTTCGCGACCAGGATCACCGTGCCGAGCCCGATGCCGAACCCGCCGTCCTTGCCGTGGAAGGCGCGGACCGCGTCCCAGGTGTTGATCAACGAGATCGCGAAGGCGGCGAGCCAGAAGTACCGGTGCAGGTTCTGGCCGATCAGGGGGAAGCGGCGCTCACCGGTGTACTTGCCGTGCGGCTCGCGGACGGCGCACGCGGACGGCGCCGCCCAGAACGAGCGGTAGTAGGCCTTGCGGTAGTAGTAGCACGTCAGCCGGAACAGCAGCAGGAACGGCAGCGAGATCGCCGCGAAGGGGATCCAGCCGCGGGTGGCCGCCGGCAGGAAGGTGCCGAACTCCGCCGCGTCGCCCGTGTGGCCGTCCACCGTGACGTTGTTGCAGATCTCGTTCAGGCACGGGGAGTAGAACGGCGTCAGGTAGTGGTACTGCGGCACGTAGAAGGCCGAGCCCCAGAAGGCCCGGACGGTCGCGTACACCACCCATGCCGTGAAGATCACGAAGGTCGTGACCGGATACAGGCGCCAGTTGTCCTTGCGGAGGGTGCGTTCCTTGATCTGGGCGCGCGACTTGGCCGGCGCCTCCACAGTGGTCATCGATCGCTCTCCTGAGCTCGGGTCGTCGTGTCCCCGTACCACGGTCCGCGCGCACCATGCGGCCGTTCGCGCCTCGGCCGGCGGCGGGGCGCCCCCGGCCGGGCCGCGCGCGGCGGCCGAAGACCGTGCCGCATGCGGGCCGTGACGCCTCGTGTGCGCTTCCAGCGAAGCGACCCTACGCCACCCGCCAGGAGCTGTGACATACATAACAGCCTCGGCCGCATGTGACCCTGACCACAGACTTTAGCCCGTTCAGAACGCTTTCGCGGCCCCCCGGGACCCATAACCAGTCGTTATGATCAAAACGAATCGAGACGAGACCGCACCGGCATGGCCGCGCGGTCGTCCGGTGTCTGCTTCAGCACCGTCCGGGCGAAGTGCGCCTCGGCTTCGCTCGTCCGGCCCGCGCCGTACACCCGCAGCACCTCCGCGAGGTCGGGGAAGCGGCCGGCGATGAGCCCGGCGGCCGCCTCGATCTCGGCGGCGGACGCCACCTCGCGCAGCAGGGCCTGGACGAGCCGCGCCGGCTCGGCCGCCCCGCGTCCGGCCGCTCGATCCTCCGCGCCCTCGGCGCTCCCCGGCGCGGGCCCCGCGGGGACGCGCCCGGGGGGCGCGACGCGCATCCCCGAGGTCGTGGCCGCCTGCTCGGCCTTGATCTCCTCCAGGCGCGCCTGGACTTCGGCGGCGGTCAGCGCGTCGAAGCCGGGGGCCGCGACGAGGTCCTCGACCGCCATCAGGCGGTGCAGGACGGCCGGGTTGCTGATCTTGGCGCGCTGGCCCGACATGAGCTGGGAGAGCATCGGCGCCGACAGCCCGAGCACGCCGGCGAGCCCCGACTGCGACATCCCGAGGCGGCCGAGCAGCGGCCGGACGCGGTCGCCGAGCGGCTCTCCGTACCACTCGGTCTGCAGCGCGCGGTTCCGGGCGATCGTGTCCTCGGCGACGCTCACCTCACCGACCCCCTTGACGATTCGCAGATGCAAACGCTAGATTCGCGACCGCACATGGCTCTGCGGTACCGGGGCCATGGTGCCACGGAAGAAAAGCATTTGCATATGTGACAGATCGGAAGGATCGACGATGGGTCTGGCACATCGCCTGGGCGCCGCGACCGCGACGGCCCTGCTCCTCACCGGCGGCCTGGCCGGCTGCTCCCTGCCGGGGACGGGCGGGCCCTCGGCCTCGTCCTCGTCCTCCTCCCCGTCCGGCGGCGGGAAGGCCGAGGGCTCCCTGGGCAAGGCGGGCTTCGACAACGACGCCAAGCCGGTGGTGAAGGGCACCTTCGACAGCCCGATCGCCCAGGGCGCCAAGATCGACATCGCCGTCATGGGCCTCAAGACGAAGGGCAGGCTGGCCACCCTCAACGTGCAGATCACCCCGCACGTGCCCCTGGGCGGGCCGACCCGCATCAACGCGTACCGCCTCAACGGCGAGCACGGCCTCGGCACCGCCCTGATCGACCCGGTCAACCTCAAGCGGTACGTCGTGGTGAAGGACTCCGGCGGCAATGAGCTCCAGACCCACGAGATCTTCACGAACCTGACCAACGAGCAGGCCACCCCGTTCAACTTCACCTTCGCCGCCCCGCCCGAGAACGTGAAGTCCATCGACCTGCAGATCGGCACCTGGCCCACCTTCCGCGACGTCCCGGTCGAGCGGTGAGCCGCCTGCGCCGTCCGGCCGTCCTCGCGGGCGCCCTGGCCCTCGTGCTCGCCGCCCCGGCCGCCGCCGGGGCCGACCCCGGAGTCCCGGACCAGAACCTGGCCCAGAGCGTCCATTCGATCGACGCCGACGCCTCCGTGCACGGCATCGACCTCCAGCAGGCGGTCGTCTCCCTGGAGGAGGAAGAGACCGGCGGAAGGCAGGTCACCGTCCGCATCTCGGCGGACGTCCTGTTCGACTTCGGCAAGGCGACGCTCACCGGCACCGCCCGCCGCCGCATAGCCGAGCTGGCGCCCCGCCTCCGCGGCGCCCGGGGGGCCGTCGAGGTGTCGGGGCATTCCGACTCCATCGGCGACCCCGCCTACAACATGACGCTGTCCGAGCAGCGCGCCGAAGCGGTCAAGGCCGAACTGGCGGGCGCTCTGCAGGGGAGCCCGCGGATCGAGGCCAAGGGCTACGGCGAGACCAAGCCCGTCGTCCCCAACGAGCAGGGCGGCAAGGACGACCCCGCGGGCCGCGCCAAGAACCGCCGCGTCGAGATCGTCTACGAGAAGGGCTGACCATGGTCGCGAGGGGCGGCATCGCGCGGCGAGCGCCGCGGGCACTCGCCGTCGGCATGGCGGCGTGCCTGTCCCTGGCCGCGTGCGGCGGCGACGGGCGGCCGAAGCGGCCCGAGGGCGGGCACGCCCGGACGGGCGGCGCCCCGGCGTCGCCCTCCCCGTCCCCCTCCCCGGAGCCGGCGAGCTGCCCCGGCGGCCGGCTGATCGAGGCGGTCGAGATCCCGGCCGTGCACAGCGACCCCGTGCTGATCCCCGAGGCCGTGATCGGCGGCCAGAGGATCCCGGCGGTGACGATCCCGGGCGTGGACATCCCCGCCCAGCGGGTCCCGGCCCAGTGCGTCGAGCACAAGCCCGCCCCGGGCGGCTGCCTCGGGGCGGTCGCCGTCCCCGGGACCTCCATCCCCTCCGTGACGATCCCTGCCGTGCGGATCCCCGGGGTCAAGGCGCCCGGGATCGACGTCCCGCCGGTCGAGCAGGCGGCCGTGTGGAGCGAAGCGGTCAGCACGCCTGCCGTCGGCAGTCCTGAGGTCTGCCAGAGCAAGCCGTCGAAGGAGGGCGAGTACGTCAGCTCCGTCTACCGGTCCGGGGTCTACCGCAGCGGGCTGTACCGCAGCTCGGCCTACCGCAGCTCGCTCTACCGCCCGCGCGCCTGCAACGACAAGGGCGAATGCCTGCCCTCGGTGACCGTCCCGGGCGTCACGGCCCCGGGCGTCAGCGTGCCCGGCGTCAGCGTGCCGGGAGTGTCCCTCAAGTCCTACGTGGCCGGTCCCGGGCAGGTCATCAAGGGCGACGACAGCATCGCCTACAACATCGAGGCGGACGTCCTCTTCGACTTCGGCAAGGCCGAGATCAAGCCCGCCGCGGCCGCCGAGCTGGGCGAGATCGCCAAGTCGCTGGGCCGGGAGGTCCCGGACGGCGCGACCGTCCAGGTCGACGGCCACACCGACGGCAAGGGCGACACCGCGTCCAACCAGGCCCTCTCCCTGCGCCGCGCGCAGGCCATCGTCGACTGGCTGGCGACGGAGGGCGGCATCGCCCGGTCCCGCCTCAGGGCCACCGGCTACGGCGAGACCAAACCGGCCTACCCCAACACCAAGCCGGACGGTTCCGACGACCCCGGAGGCCGCGCCAAGAACCGCCGCGTGGTCATCTCGGCCGCCCGCTGACGTCCGCGCGCGTTCCCGTCACGCCGGCGCGGGCGGCGGGCCCAGGTGGTCGAAGATCTGCAGGGGCTCGCCGTCCAGCGTGCGGACGGGGAAGCGCAGCTCCAGGCGGCACCCGGCCAGCGCCCGGCGCGCCGCCTCGGCGTGGGCGGGGCGCCGCGCCGGGTCGGCCGCGCACAGATGGGCGACCACCGCCCACAGCAGGGGCGGCACACCGGGAGGCGGCACGCCGATCCGCTGGCGCGGCTCGGGGTCCCCGGCGCCGGTCAGCATCCGCCAGGCGACCATCCCGGCGGCGTACAGGTCCTGCCGGGGTCCGGGGCGGGCCCAGTCGAGCACCTCGGGCGCGAGGTATCCCGGCGTCCCCACGACGAAGCCGGTGGTGGTGAAGCGCTGGTCGTCCTCCCCCAGCGCGATCCCGAAGTCGGCCAGCCGCACGTGCGGCGCCCCGACCGGGCTCGGCTCCAGCAGCAGGTTGGCGGGCTTGACGTCCCGGTGGACGACCCCGGCGCCGTGGATGTGGCTCAGCGCGGCCAGCAGCTGGTCCAGGACCTCGGCCGCGTACTCGGGCGGAAGCCTGCCGTAGTCCCCGAGGAGCGTCTCCAGCGACCCTCCGCGCACGAGGTCCATGGCGAGGAGCACGTCGTCGTACGCCATGCACGAGGCGTACGGGGTCAGCACATGGGGGTGGGCCATGCGCAGCGCCCGTTCCCGGACGACCCGCAGCATCGACGTGGGGCCCGGCTGCCGGACGAGCTTGGCCGCGCAGTACCGCCCCGCCGCGTGGTCGTACGCGCGCCACACGCGGCTGGTCCCTCCCACCCCGATCCGGTCGAGCATGGTGAACCGCCCGCCGATCACCCACCCCGAGTCCACGGCACCGATCGTACGGAAGACCGTCCGCCGCGGAGCCGCAGATTTCCGTGCCCCTGTCAACAGAACGGGTGTTCTGCGCATCTAACACAAGGAGCTACAGGCTCCCCCGCACCGCCGCCTCCCTAGACTGACCGATCACGCAGACCACGTGCCCTCACCAGGGCCCGCCCCGAAACGGGAGCGATGAGCGACAAAGACCCGAGCCGCGACGACCTCGCGGAGGACGGGGCCGACCGCCGGCCGGCGGCGGACCCGGAGACGGCCGGCGGCACGGCGGCCGAGGACGGCACGGCCGGAAAGGACACGGCTGAGACCGGCGACCCCGCGTCCGACGATCCCGCGTCCGGCGACGGTGAGGGCGCCGGGGACGACGCCGCCACCGGGACCCGGCGGGGCGGCGGGCGGCGGAGGGGACTGCGGTGGGCCGCGGTCGGCGCGGTCGCGGTGCTGCTGGCCGCGGGGGGCGGCGCGGCATGGCTCTACCACGACCTCGTCGGCGGGATCGAGCAGAAGCACGTCAGCGACGAGCTCGGCGCGAACCGGCCGAGGAAGCTGAACAAGTCGCTCAACATCCTGCTGATCGGGTCCGACACGCGGGAGGGCGAGAACTCGGAGTACGCGGTGCCGGGCATGGCCGGGGCGCGGTCCGACACCACGATCCTGCTGCATCTCTCGCCGAACCGGGACCAGGCGATCGGGATCAGCTTCCCGCGCGACTCGATGGTGAAGATGCCGGCCTGCAAGAAGGAGAAGGGCGGCACCGTCCCGGCCCAGTTCGGGATGCTGAACGCGGCCTTCGCGTATGCGGGGCCCACGTGCACATGGAAGACGCTGGAGTCGCTCACCGGCATCCACATCGACCATTTCGTTCAGGTGGACTTCGCCGGGTTCAAGCGGATGGTGGACGCCCTGGGCGGCGTCGAGATCTGCGTCGACAAGCCCGTCAGGGACCCGAGGGCCGAGCTCTTTCTGAAGGCCGGGAAGCAGACCGTCAAGGGCGACGACGCGCTCGGCTACGTGCGCGCGCGCTACTCGCTCGGTGACGGTTCCGACCTGGAGCGCATCGAACGGCAGCAGAAGTTCATGGCGGCTGTCGTCGACAAGGCCACCAGCGGGTCCGTCCTCACGGATCCGGCGAAGACGTACAAGTTCCTCAAGGCCGCGACCAAGTCGATGACGACCGACGACGACCTGGACCTGGCGGGGATGCGGAAACTGGCGGACGGGCTCCAGGGGATGAGCGCGGGCCAGGTGCGGTTCGTCACCGTCCCCGTGGAGGGGTACGCGCCGGACCCGAACCGCGTCCAGTGGAACGAGGAGCTCGCCAAGCCGCTGTTCGAGGCGGTCCAGCATGACGACGAGCTGCCCGCGGAGCCGGCGAAGCCCGCCCGGCCGCGGCCCGCGCCGCCTTCGCCCGGCAAGGTGCACGTCACCGTGGTCGACGCGGGCGCCCGGGACGCGCGGGTGAAGCAGGTCGTGAACCAGCTCCGGCGGCGCGGGTTCACGGTCGCGAAGAAGGTCGAGAAGGCCGGCGCGGCACCGGAGACCCGCCTCGTCTACGCGCCGGCCGCGGAGGCGCAGGCGTCGGCGCTCGCGCGGGACGTCCCGGACGCGATGCTCACCTCCGACCCCGCCGGTCCGCGGGACGGCGTCCGGCTCGTCATCGGGTCGAACGGGGTGCGCCTCGCGCCGCCCGCCATCAACAAGATCGGCGGAGGCGTGAAGGCCGGCCGCGACCTGTGCGGCTGACCCTCAGCCGACGGCGGACAGGATCGCCGCGAGCGTCCCGGCGAGCATGGAGGGGCCGAAGGGGAACTCGCCCTTGCGGGAGCGGCGGGCGATCATGATGGCGAGGGCGGCGAGGCCGCCGAGCAGGTAGGTGGCCAGCAGGCCGGTGATCCAGGTGTCCTGTCCGAACCAGCCGAGGTAGAGGCCGAGGACGCCGGACAGTTTGACGTCTCCCAGCCCGATGCCGGACGGGACCAGCAGTACCTGCGCGAAGTACAGCGCGAGCAGTGCGGCCATGCCGATGAGCGCGTGCCCGAACCGCCGCGGCCCGTCCTGGGTGAACGGCGCGGCGGCGGCGAGCAGTGCCGCCGCGGCGCCGTAGGAGGGGAGGGTGAACCGGTCGGGCAGCCGCCTGACGCCGACGTCGATGAAGCCCAGGAGCGCGCCCACGGCCGCCAGGTACAGCAGCGCGGGCAGGACGGCGTCCGTCCCGGCCCGCCATCCGAGCACGCCGAAGAGGGCGGCCGTGACCAGCCCCATCAGGACACGGCGGCGGCGCGGGACCTTTCCCACGTAGGGCGCCGCCAGCGGCGCCGCGAGCACGCCGACCGCGAACCCGACGGGCACCAACACGAACGCGACCATCGCCCCTCGCCCCGATCCGGCGTCTGCACAGCCCCCGGCACTCTAACCGCCCGGACGAGGCGCCCGTCCGCGCCGTGGTCAGCGGCGGTGATAGCGGCGGTCGTAACGCGGGTGGTAGCGGTCGTCGTAGTCGTCGTCGCCGTTGATCAGCAGCCAGACGAAATAGAGCAGCAGCAGCCCGGCGAGCACGCTGCCGATGTCGATCGCGCCGCCGCCGGTGAAGGACTCGCGGGTCGCGGGAGCCGTGCACACGCGGTTCTTGCACTTGGCGCCCTTGTGCTTCTCGCGCCATTCGTCCGGCGGCGACTTCACGCGGACGTACGGCTTCTCGTCGATCAGCACGGCCTCCTGCCGCACGCCGTCCTCCACCGCGGTCGCACCGGGCTCGAAGTACTTGCCCGCGTGGATCTTGGGCCGGTCCTCGTAGATCGCGTTGACGGCCTTCGCCTGCAGCCAGGAACGGTTGGCCACGCAGATGATCAACACGATGCCCATCATCACGAGGAGCACGATGCGGGCTATCAGCCCGATGCAGCCCAGCCCGGTACTCCGTCGGTAGAACACACTGAGGACCCGTCCGGAGACCACCGGAAGGCGCAACCGGTTCCCCTCACCTCGGGAGACCGGCAGGACGGAAAGAAGACGGCCCCGCGAGGGGGCCGTCTCCGGTCAGGGCCTCACACGGAGGCAGGTGGATCGAGCCGCCCCGCGAAGTTCGTCACCACGGGGGGCAGCGCGTCGTCCGGTCAACCGGTGATCGCGTGCCACGCGATCTCCGCGGCCTGCTTCTCGGCCTCTTTGATCCTGCTGCCTTCGCTCGGGCCGTACTCGACCTTCCCGACCCGGACCCAGACCCTGAAGTGCGCGTTGTGATCGGCTCCGCTCCGCTCGGAGCGGTACCGGGGCTCCCCCAGCCCCTCACGAGCCGCGAGGGCCTGGAGCTCGCTCTTCCAGTCCAGTCCGGGGTCCAGCAGCGCCATCCGTCCGACGAGGTCGCCGAACAACCGGTGCGCCAGCACGGAGACCCCGTCCATGCGGTTCCGCTGGTGAACCACACCGATCAGCGCCGTCAGCGTTTCGGCCAGGATGGAGTCCTTGTCCCTTCCACCGCCTGCCTGCTCGCCGCGCCCCAGCCGGAGGTGGGCCCCGACGCCGAGCGAGCGAGCCGCTCCGGCCAGCGCCGGACCGGCGAGCAGGGCGCCCCGCAACTTGCTCAGCGGACCCTCCGCGGCCTCCGGGTAGCGGCGGAACAGCAGGTCGGTGATGACCACCTGCAGAGCCGCCTTCCCCAGGAAGGCCAGCCTTCCGCAGGACAGGCAGTCGTTCTCATACGCGTAGGAGCGGTGCGTGAGCGCCTGCTCCAGCAGCGGGTCATCATGCGGGACCCCGAGCGCCCGGGCCAGTTCCGCCCGATCCGGCGCCGAGCCGTCCCGCTGCTCCGGTACTCCGACCGTCATGCTCGTCTCCCTCTTGTTTTTCCAACAGGCCGTGGGCGCCCCTAGGGCACCCACGAACTACCGTTCGGCCGTCACGAACGGCCGCAACGCCCCACCACCGTGGCGGCGACCACCTTGCTCACCGCCAGCGCACGCGGACGGTCCTTACCGCGGGGCCTCAGAACCCGCGGTCATGCAAACAACACTTCAGAAAGGCATCTCATGTACGAGATCCACAACGACGAGAGATTCCCTCACTACCGGAAGCTCTTGCTCGCGCTGGAACAGACCCGGCCCGACCGCGCGGCCGTCCTGACGCGCCACGTGCTGGCGGAGCTGAACCTCCCGTACGAGGTCGCGCAGAGGGCGGAGCAGTTCGCGTACGAGCTCCTGCTCAACGCCTACCAGCACACGACGGGCGTGGACCTCGCCAGCGTGGGCGACGGTCCGCTGCCGCGCCACGTGCGCCTGGAGGTCGGCACCGTCGACCTGCCCGACAGGACCTACGTGCGCGTCGCCGTCTACGACCAGGGCGACCCGCGCGACTTCCAGTGGTCGTCCGCCCGCCGGGGGCTGACGTTCATCCGGGGCTACGCCCCCCACTACGGCTGCGAGGCCGCCTCACCGTACGGCAAGGTCGTGTGGGCCCAGATCTGATCGCGGGCCCGCCGGCCGGCATCCGAGCCGACAGCCACCGCCGCTCCTGATCGGGAGCCGCGCCGGAGCCATGGACCGGCCTTCACCCCCACGGGGGTGGAGGCCGGTTCTTCCCTTTCTCCACAAACCGGACACATTCGCCCGGTTTCGATGAGGCGGGTTGCCGACTCGGCCGGGCTCCGTACAATCCACTATGCGGGTCCTCACGACCCGTCATTTTGTTCACAGTTGATTGCAAATCAGAACGGGGTTACTGATATGGCCAAGGAAGAAGTCGTCGAAGGCAAGATCGGCGAGAACGAGGACAGCGACATCGTCAAGCGGGACGGTGTCGTCCAGGCCGAAGAGAAGAAGAACTGATCCACGCGGCTTCCAGGCCGCGATGATTGATTAACAGGCCGCTCTCGTCCCGGGTTTCCGGGGCGAGGGCGGTTCTTTCTTTCCGCGCTGGGGCGGCCCGGGTCAGTCGCGGAGGCGGACGCGGCAGGCCAGGTGCAGGGCGAACGCGGTGTCGGGGTCGGACAGGTCGGCGCCGAGCCTCTCGACGATCTTCCTGATCCGGTAGTTGACGGCGTTGGGGTGCAGCGCCAGCCGGGACGCGGCGGCCTTCAGCGAGCCGCGCGCGTCGAGGTAGGCGCCCAGCGTCGCGATGGCCTCGGCCGACCGCCCGGGGCCGAGCGCGTCGAGCGGGCGCAGCAGGTCGTCGACCACCCGGCGGCTGAGCGGCGAGGCGGCGATCTGGGCGAGCACCCGGTTGATGCCCGCGGCGTCGAAGGCGTGGACGAGTTCGCCGGAGCGGACGGCGATGGCCGCCGCGGCGCGGGCCTCCGTGGCCGACTGGCGCAGGCCCTCCACCCCCCGCTGCGGCGTCCCGATCCCGAAGCGCAGCACCGTGCCGGGATGCTCCTCGACCACGGCCGCGCGCACGGCCTCGATCAGCCGCAGGGCGCGCGGCGGGCGGATCTCGGCCCGGGCGGTGCCGACCAGCACGATGTCGGCGGCGAGGCGGGCGAGATTCCACGACTCGCCGGACGGCAACTGGGCCTGGTGGGTGCGCAGGGTGAGGGTGTCGAACAGCCGCCGCCGTTCCGCGAGCTCGGCCGGGTCGGGGCCGGGCGGCCGGTCCGGGGTCATCCAGATGACGGTGTGCAGGTCGTCCACGGCGAGGCCGAGCAGGCGGGCCCGGTCGGCCAGCGCCCCCGCCTGGGCGCGCTCGCTGACGATCAGCTCGGTGAGGATGTCGGACCGGGTCTGGCCGGGCGCGGTCGCCCGCTCCAGCGCGTGCTGCCGCAGCCGGCCGATCGCGGCGGCCACGGCGGGCAGCACCAGCCGCACGGCGTCGTCGGGCGGTCCCGTCACGCCGCCCTGACGGCGGCCCGCCACCCAGATCGGCTCGGCGCCGGCCGGGCCCACCGTCCCGTCGGTGGTCACCAGGGTCCGGCCGAGCACCGCCCCGACGCGTTCGAGCAGCACGGCGACGCGGTCGCCCTCGGCGGACCCGGTGGGCTCGCCGGCCTCGCGGACGATGCGCAGCGCCGCCTGCGCGCGGGCGAGCGAGTCGGCGGCGTCGCCGCGGATGACCTGGCCGAGGTAGAGCACGACCTCGGCGACGTCGCAGTCCTCCTCGGCCGACAGCACGGCCAGCCTGGCCCGGTCGGCCAGCCGGGCCGCGGTGATCGGCAGCGATCCGCAGCCGATGAGGACCAGCGCGGGCACGCCGCGCTCGGCGGCGGTCCGGACGGCGATGTCGAGCTCGTATCCGGCGGCCCGCGCGGCCGACCGCCCCGTCACGACGACCAGCGCCCCCTCCGGGGCCCGCTGGAGCCGCGCCAGGGCCTCGACCGCGGTCACGGAGGTGAGCGGCACGGCGTCGGCCGGGCCGGCGAGCAGGGTGAGGGGGATGCGGGAACCGGTCCCGACCAGGTCCGAGACAAAGGACACGCTCGTATTGTGCCATTGGCACAAATCCTCGCGGAACCTTGTGCCCCCCACCCTTCCGCCAGGTCAGAAGGTGGGACCATTCTTCCAGCATGCAGATGACACCTTCGAGGACCGGTCGCGTGACGCTCGACGACGTTCCGGCGCTCGCCCGCGGCTGCGCGATCCTGGGCACCGGGGGCGGCGGGGACGTCGAGACGGGCACGCTGACCGCGGTCCGGGCGATCGACGAGTACGGCGAGGTGCCGCTGATCCCGCTGTCGGAGGTGCCCGACGACAGCCTCGTCCTTCCGCTGTCGGGGATCGGAGCGCCCACCGTCGCCCACGAGATGCTGATGAGCGGCGAGGAGCCGCTGCTGATCCGGGACGAGGTCGAGCGGACCCTCGGCCGCCCGGTGGCCGCGGTGATGGCCTGCGAGATCGGCGGCTCCAACGGCGTCGGGCCGGTCGGCTGGGCGGCGCGGCTCGGCCTGCCGCTCGTCGACGCCGACGGGATGGGACGGGCGTTCCCCGAGGTCCAGATGGTCTCGATGTACGTGGCGGGACGGCCGGTGAACCTCGTCGTCCTGGCCGACGTGCAGGGCAACGTCACCACGGTGCGCCCGATCGACGGGCTGTGGTCCGAGCGCATCTCCCGCGCGGTCTGCGTCGCCAGCGGGGCGTCGGCGCTGATGGCCGACTACGTGCTGACCGGCGCGCAGGCGCGGGGCGCGGTCATCGAGGGGACGGTGACCAAGGCCCTGGCGATCGGCCACGCGATGAAGGACGGCGCCGACCCGCTCGGCGCCCTGTGCGCGACGCTGGACGCCAGCGTGCTGATCACCGGAAAGGTGATCGACGTCGAGCGGCGGACCGGCGGCGGGTTCGTGCGCGGCAGCCTGGTCATCGACGGCACCGGCGAGGACCGCGGCCGGCTGCTCCGCGTGGAGATCCAGAACGAGAACCTGATCGCGCTGGAGGACGGCCGGCCGCGCGCCTGCGTCCCCGACCTGATCACCGTGGTGGACGCGCAGACCGCCGGCGCCATCTCCACCGAGTCGCTGCGCTACGGACAGCGGGTGGCGGTGCTGTCCTGGCCCTGCGACCCGATCTGGCGGACCGAGCGCGGTCTCGCCACGGCCGGTCCGCGGGCGTTCGGCTACGACATCGACTACACGCCCGTGGAGGAGCTCAACCATGGCTGACCGTACGTCCGGCGGCACCGTCGCCCGCGACCTGCGCATCGGTGTCGACGTCGGCGGCACCAACACCGACGCGGTCGTCCTCAGCGCCAAGGGCGAGGTCCTGGCCAGGACGAAGCAGGCGACCAGCGCCGACGTCACCTCGGGCCTGCACGCGGCGCTGACCGCGGTGCTGGACCAGCTCGGCGACGACGTCCGGCGGGTGGGCCGGGTCATGCTCGGCACCACGCACGCCACCAACGCGATCCTGGAGCGGCGCGGGCTCGGCAAGGTGGCCGCGATCCGGCTCGGCGGGCCGGCGACCACCTCGGTCCCCCCGGCGCAGTCCTGGCCGGCCGACCTGTCGGCGGCGATCACCGCGCGCACCGCCGTGCTCCCCGGCGGCCACTACGTCGACGGCCGGCCGATCTCCAAGCTCGACCCCGGCGCGCTGCGCGCCGTGCTCGCCGACGTCGCCGAGGAGGCCGACGCGATCGCGCTGACGAGCGTGTTCAGCCCCGCCTTCGCCGACCAGGAGCTGGAGGCGGCGGAGATCGCCCGGGACGAGCTCGGCGACGCGGTGCCCATCTCGATGAGCCATGAGATCGGCACGCTCGGGCTGCTGGAGCGCGAGAACGCCACGATCCTCAACGCCGCCCTCTACCGGGTCATCAGCGCCGTCTGGGACGGGCTCCAGCACACGCTGGCCGAGCGCGGCCTGGACGTCACCACCTACTTCGCGCAGAACGACGGCACGCTGATGGCCATCGACTACGCCGTCCGGTACCCGGTGCTGACGATCGGATCGGGCCCGGCCAACTCCATCCGGGGCGCCGCGTTCCTGTCCGGCCTCACCGACGCGATCATCGCGGACGTGGGCGGCACGTCGACCGACTTCGGCGTGCTGTACGCCGGCTTCCCCCGGGAGTCGTCCGCGGGCGTCGAGATCGGCGGGGTGCGGACCAACTTCCGGATGCCCGACATCCTCGCGCTCGCGCTCGGCGGCGGCACCGTCATCGGGCCGGACGGGTCGGTCGGGCCGCAGTCGGTCGGCTACCGGATCACCGAGAAGGCGCTGACCTTCGGCGGCGACACCCCCACCATGACCGACGCGGGCGCGCTGGTCGGCCGGGGCGCGCCGGCCGGCTCGCCGATCCCCGAGCGGCTGCGCGGCGCGCTCGGCTCGGCGGTGGAGACCGCCGACCAGATGCTGGCCGACGCCGTCGACCGGATGACCCTCGGCAAGACCGACCAGCCGCTGGTCGCGGTGGGCGGCGGGTCGTTCCTGATCCCCGACGCCCTGGCCGGCGTCGCCGAGGTGATCCGCCCCGCGCACGGGGACATCGCCAACGCCGTCGGCGCGGCGATCGCCATGGTCAGCGGGACCATCGAGACCATCATCCCGGCAGGCGAGGGCCGCAGGGAGGCCATCGCCGAGGCGTCCGGCGTCGCCGGCCGCCGGGCCGTGCAGGCCGGAGCCGATCCGGCCGGAGTGGAGGTCGTGGAGATCACCGAAGTACCGATGAGTTACCTGCCCGAACCCGCGCTGCGGCTGCGGGTGAAGGCCGCCGGCCCGCTCGGCAACCTCTAGCCCGGCCCCCACTCCCCCCTGTCCGGTCCCCCTGCAAGGAGATCCCGTCATGACCTGGCGCATAAGATCACTGGCGCTCGCGGCGGCTGTCGCCGTGACCGTCACCGGCTGCTCGGGCGGAGCCGTCCGCAAGACGGCCTCCACGTCCAGCGCGTTCGTCTACTCGTTCAACCTCAACGTCGTCACCGACTGGGATCCCGCGACCTCGTACTCCAACGAGATCATCGCGATGCAGAACGTCTACGAGTCGCTGACGCGGTACAACACCGAGTCCAAGAAGGTCGAGCCGCGGCTGGCGACCAAGTGGGCCTCGTCCGACGGCGGCAAGAAGTGGACGTTCACCCTGCGGGAGGGCGTGAAGTTCCACACCGGCACCGCGCTGACCTCCAGCGTCGCCAAGGCCGCGATCGAGCGGACGATGAAGATGAAGGGCGGCGCGGCCTACATCTGGGAACCGGTGAAGACGATCGAGACGCCGGACCCGCAGACGCTGGTGTTCGAGCTGAAGTACGCGGCGCCGCTCGACCTGGTCTCCTCCTCCGGCTACGCCTCCTACATCTACGACACGAAGGCTCCCGGCGGCGGCGACCTGAAGGACTACGTCGCGAAGGGCCACGACACGGGCAGCGGCCCGTACACCGTCGCCTCCTGGAACAAGGGGCAGGAGGCCGAGGTCCGGCTGGGCCAGTTCAAGGACTACTGGGGCGGCTGGAAGGGCTCGCACTACACCAGCGTCGAGTTCCGCAACACCCCGCAGGTCACCACCGCGTGGCAGCAGTTGCAGGCCGGTGACGTCAGCTACGTGCACCGGCTGAACCCGCAGCTGTTCGCCCAGGCGAAGGGGATGAAGAGCCTCAAGACCGCCTCGGTGCCCTCGTTCCAGAACCTCATGGCGTTCTTCAACACCGAGGCCGGCCCGCTGAAGGACGTCAAGCTCCGCAAGGCGGTCCAGGCGGCGATCGACTACAACGGCCTCGTGTCGACGCTCAAGGGCTCGGGGACCGCCGCCAGCGGCGTCGTCCCGACCGGGCTCACCGGCGCCACGCCTGGTCTGGCCGGACGCCAGGACACCGCGGCGGCGACGCGGCTGCTGAACGAGGCCGGGTACGGTCCGGGCAAGAAGTCGCTGACGCTCGACCTCACCTACGCGCAGGGCGACGACGACCAGCAGAAGTTCGTGACGCTGCTCAGCTCCGCGCTCAAGGGCCTGAACGTCAAGCTCCAGGCGAAGCCGATGCAGTGGGACGCCCAGTGGGACCGTGCCAAGAGCAAGGACGCGGCGAAGCGCCAGGATGTCTTCGTCATGTACTGGTACCCGGACTACCCGGACGCCTACAGCTGGTTCCTGAACCTGTTCCGCTCGGCCGACCCGGTCAACTTCAACCTCACCTACCTCGACGACTCCGCCGTCGACGGTGAGATCGACAAGCTGCCGGAGCTGACCGCCACGAACCGGTCCGCGGCGGAGGCGTCGTACGCGTCGCTCCAGCGCAAGCTCCTGGTCGACCAGGCCGTCGCCGCGCCGCTGTTCGTCCAGCAGTACCAGCGGGCGTACTCGGCGGACGTCGACGGCTACACCGACGACCCGGCGTATCCGAACGTCGTGTTCGCCCACGAGCTCAGCCCGGCCGCGTGACATGACCCGCTACCTGCTTCGACGCCTGGCACAGGCCGCGTTCGTCGTCGCCGGTGTCGTGGTGCTCACCTTCGTGGTGATGCGGCTGGTCCCCGGGGACCCGGCGGTGACCTACGCCGGGCCCCGGGCCTCCGCCGCCGAGCTCGCCCGGACCCGCGCGGAACTCGGCCTGGACGACACGCTGCCCGTCCAGCTCTGGGACTACCTCACCTCGCTGGTCCGGGGCGACTGGGGAATCAGCCTGCACACCCGCCAGGACGTGCTCGGTGACATCTCCACCGCCTTCCCCGCCTCGCTGGAACTGGTCGGCACCGGGGTGATCATCGCGGTGCTGGTGGGCATCCCGCTCGGGGTGCTCGCCGCCCGGTTCCGGGGCAAGCCGGCCGACGGGTCCATCCGGATCACCTCGATGGCGGGCGTGTCGGTGCCGGTCTTCCTGCTGGCGCTCTTCGCGCAGAACGTCTTCGCCACCAAGCTGGGCTGGCTCCCCGTCGCCGGCGAGTACGACCCCAGGCTGGACGGCACCAGCCCGCTGCACCTGTACACCAACATCACGGCGGTGGACGCGCTGATCACCGGGAACTGGCCGATCCTCGGCAGCACGCTGGCGCACCTGGTGCTGCCCGCGGCCGCGATCGCGGCCTACCCGACCGGCGTGGTCGCCCAGATGACGCGCGCCGCGCTCATCGAGGAGTCCACGCAGAACCACGCGCGGCTGGAACGGGCCCTCGGCTTCACCCGGTGGCAGGTGCTGACGCGGTTCTCGCTGCGTCCGGCGCTCAGCCCGGTGCTGGCGCTGCTGGCGCTCGTGTTCGCCTTCTCGCTGGTGAACGCCTTCCTGGTCGAGGCCATCTTCAACTGGCCGGGGCTCGGCCGGTACGCCGCCGACTCGATCCGCTCGTCCGACGCCCCCGCCATCGCGGGCGTCACCATCGCGATCGCGTTCACCTACGTCATCGTCAACCTGCTGGTGGACCTCGCGCAGGCCGCCATCGACCCGCGGGTGAGGATCAGATGACCGCTCTCGACACCGCCCCCGCCGCGCCCCTGCGGGACCGGCCCGTGCACCGGGTGCTGCGGGCGGCCCGCACCGACCGGCTGGCCGCCGTCGGCGCCGTGGTCCTCGCGCTGATCGTCCTCGCGGCGCTCGCGGCCCCGCTGCTGGCGCCCTACCCGGGCGACGGCACCGACGCGACCCACCCGGCCGAGGCGCTGCGGGCGCCCGGCGCCGAACACTGGTTCGGGACGGACGGGGTCGGCCGCGACATGCTCACCCGGGTGCTCTACGGGGCGCGCACCTCGCTGACGATCGCCGTCTCCGTGCTCGCGCTGTCCGCCGTGATCGGCGTGCTGCTCGGCGTCGTCGCCGGCTACGCGGGCGGGATCGTCCGGGACGTGATCATGCGGATCACCGACGTGTTCCTGGCCTTCCCGGCGCTGCTGCTGTCGGTGGCGCTGGCGCTCGTGCTGCACCCGGGGACGCAGGGGGCGATCATCGCCATCACCGCCTCCTGGTGGCCCTGGTACGCCCGGATGAGCGCGGTCGCCGCGACCTCCATCAGGTCGCGCGGCTTCATCGACGCGGCCCGCTGCCTCGGCGGGTCCCGGACGCGGATCGTGCTGCGGCACGTCCTGCCCAACTCGCTGACCCCCGTCCTGGTCCAGTTGTCCCTGGACGCGGGCGGGGTCATCCTCACCGCCGCGGCGCTGTCCTTCCTCGGCCTCGGGCCGCAGGAGCCCACCGCGGAATGGGGGCTGATGGTCCAGCAGGGGCAGAGCCTGTTCACCACGAACTGGTGGGTGGTCGCCTTCCCCGGTCTGGCCATCGTGATCACGGCGTTCTGCTTCAACGTGCTCGGCGAGGGCATGCGAGCCGCCCTCGACCCCCGGCGGGAGGTCACCCGATGAAACCGGTGCTCACTGCGGAGAACCTGCGGGTGCGGGCCGGCGACCTGCTGCTGGCCTCGCTCGACGAGCTGAGCGTCGGCCCCGGCGAGTGCGCCGCGATCGTCGGCGAGAGCGGATCGGGCAAGACGACCGCGCTGAACGCGATGCTCGGGCTGACGGACGGGCTGCGGGTCAGCGGGAGGATCGTCGTCAACGGCACCGACGTCGTGACGGCGGACGAGCGCACGCTGTCGAAGATGCGCGGCTCGGTGATCGCCCTGGTCAGCCAGAGCCCGCAGGCGTCCCTCAACCCCACGATGCGGCTCGGGGCACTGCTCAAGAGGGTGCTCGCCCGGCACGGCCTGCGCGGCGCCGAGGCCCGCGAGCGGACCGAGGAGGCGCTGCGCAGCGTCCTGCTCGACCCGGGGCTGCTGCGCCGCTACCCGCACCAGGTCTCCGGCGGCCAGGCGCAGCGCTTCGCCATCGCGATGGCCGTGGCCCTGCGCGCCGACGTCATCCTCGCCGACGAGCCCACCAGCGCACTGGACGTCACCGTGCAGGCCGCCGTCCTGGACCTGCTGGCCCGGTTGCGCGACGAGCACGGCATCGCCCTGGTCTTCGTCTCGCACGACCTGGCCGTCGTGTCCGGCATCGCCGACCACGTCGTCGTCATGCGGCAGGGCCACGTGGTCGAGGCGGGACCGGCCTCCGACGTCCTGCACAGCCCCTCCGCCGCCTACACCCGGGAACTGCTCGACGCAGTCCCCGCGATCGGGGAGTGACCATGCTCAGCGCGGACGACCTCACCGTCAGCTACGACCGGACCCCGGTGGTCCGCGGCGTCTCCCTCACGGTGCCGGAGGGCTCCGGCGGGGTCGCCGTCATCGGGGAGAGCGGATCCGGCAAGACCACCATCGCGCGGGCGCTGCTCGGCCTGGTCAAGCCCGAGCAGGGCCGGGTGCTGTTCCGCGACCGCGACATCACCCGGCTGGACCGGGCGGGGCGGGCGCTCTACCGGTCCGAGGTCCAGCCGGTGTTCCAGGACGGCAGCGAGGCCCTCGACCCCCGGATGCGCATCGGCGCCTCGATCTCCGAGGCGCTGCGGATCCGGCGGCGCCGCGCCGGCGGCGAGCCCGCGGGGAAGGACGGGGACCTCCCGTCGGTGACGGAGCTGCTCACCGACGTCGGCCTCGATCCTTCCCTCGCCGGGCGCCGGCCCCACCAGCTGTCCGGCGGGCAGCGGCAGCGCGTGGTCATCGCGCGGGCGCTGGCGGTCGACCCGCGGCTGCTCGTCCTGGACGAGCCGACCAGCGCCCTCGACGTCACCGTGCAGGCCCACGTGCTGGACCTGCTGGCGGGGCTGCGGGACGAGCACGGGCTGAGCTACCTGCTGATCACCCACAACCTGGCCATCGTCGACCGGCTCTGCGACACCGTGCACGTCCTGTTCGCCGGGCGGATCGTGGAGTCCGGCCCCATCGGCACGGTGCTCGGGACCCCGGCCCACCCCTACACCGCCGCGCTGCGCGACGCGGTCCCCCGGCTGGGCGCGACGCACCGGGCCGCCGGCGCCTCGGACGCGCTGGCCGCCGCCGAGGGCTGCCCGTTCCGGCACCGCTGCCCGATCGCGGTCGACCGGTGCGCCACCGAGGACCCGCGGCTGCTGCCGCTCACCGACGGGCACAGCGTCGCCTGCCACGAGGCCGTCCCGGTCAAGACCGACGACACCCGGACCGGCGCCGACGTGTGAAAGAAAAGGGACGGCGGGAGGACTGGTCCTCCCGCCGTCGGGTCGGAAGCGCGGCGCTGGCCGGCGTCGCGCTGGATGGACTTCACGGTTCGGGGGCGCGGGTTGGCCGGCCCGGCCCCGGACGTGTTCAGAATGCGGAGACAGTGGTCTCCGCACCCCTGTTCCGCTTGTGGGGCGGTATGCGTCCCCCGGTCGGGCAGGGGACGCGTCTGCCGCCGGCTAGGACGACGGCGTGGTGGGGGCCTTCTCCTGAGCGAGACGGACCTCCTCCTCGGCCGTCCTGATCGCGGCCTCGGCGGCGTCCCGCTGAGCTGCGGCGGACTCCGCCTGGGCCGCGGCCCTTTCCGCCTCGGTCCGGGTCTTCGCCGCCGCGGTCCGCGCCTTCTTCGCGTCGGCGCGAGCCTTGGCGAGCCGGGCTTCGGCGACCGTGCGTTCGGCCTGGAGGACGGCCTACTCGCAGGCCCCGTACTCCTGGGTCAGCCTTTCGAGCGTCTCCAGGATCTTGGCGCGCTCCTCCAGAGCGTGCTGCAGGATGGCCTCGGGGGTGGCCGACGACAGCTCGATGAGCGGTGCGTGGTTCCGGTCCCTGAGGCTGAAGCTCATCTGGGCGACCGCTGCCGCGGCCACCGTGATGACGACGACCCCGGCCCACTGGATCGGGATCAGCCGCGTGTCGAGGAAGGCCAGGCCGACGAGCGTGGCGATCAGCGGACTCGCGGTGAGGAACACCGAGTACACGGCGTCGCCCGCGAGCTCCCTCGCCGGCATCTGGATGATGCGGGGCAGGGTGTTGTTCAGCAGACCCACCACCATCGCCCAGAGGACGAGCTGCCAGTTCAGGAAGGCGAGGCCCCCGGTGAGCATGACGATGCCGCCGGCGAGCACGCCGACGGACAGCGTCGACCAGGCGATCACCTTCTCCGTGTAGTACCGGCCCGCGCCCTTGATGAGGCGGTCGGTGACGGGAAGGTACAGGGTCCGCAGGCCGCCCGCGCCGAGGGCGCAGATCACGCCGAGCGGGTAGCTGCTCCCCGTGGCCGGCCCGTCCTGCTGGACGAGCAGGCCCACGCCGACCGCTGCGGCCCCCGCGAAGAGCGTGAGGAGAGCGGCGCGCCCCCTTCTCCCGCTCCTGAACCCCGCGATGACGGGGATGATGAGCGGGACGGTGTAGTAGATCCCTCCGGTGACGCTGAAGGGGATGAACAGCAGCGCCGCGAACAGCAGCGCCTTGTCGCCGCCGATCACTCCGAGCGTCATGAGGGACAGGACCCGCCGCGACCGCGCCGGCATCTCGGTGGCCGGCCTATCGTCTCCGCCCTTCCCCGAGATCTTCCAGAAGAAGAGGCGGAGCAGGAGCAGGAGCCCGCCGAAGGTCGCCTCCAGCGCCGTCGCCTGGTGCATCTGCAGACCGTTCGCGCCGATCAGCCTCTCGTCCAGGAGGGCCTTGCCGGACGCGGAGCTGAGCCGGTCCGCGCCTCCGAGCGCCACCCCGAGCCAGGGGTAACGCCTGTTTTCAGATTTCTTGTTTGTCATTTCCGAGAACTCCTCGTGTGAGGTGCACACAAAGAGAACCGGTCGTGACCCGGCTCCCTTTGTCGCACCGAAGAACGGATACGACTCCGTGGAGCCGGGTCGTGCTCAACGATCTTCGGGCATGCCGACTCAGCTGCGGAGGCCTGGAGGTTGACGCGGGGTGAACAGGCTCTTACGAAACGCTCGTGACGCCATTTCCGGAACTAAGCTGCAATGGCGCGCGCTCTCCCTCGAAAGCGGCGGCGTCGTGAACCGCCGGCGAGGGCGCGCAGAAACGGCGGGAGACTTCCGGAAGAACTCCCCGGAGGCTCCCGCCGTTTTGGTCACGACCCGGCGAACCGGCTCCGGAAAAGGAGAACGGCCGGTCTGGGGAGACCGGCCGTAGAGGTGATGGCCGTCCGGGGTTGCCCCCGGACGACCATCGAGAAGCGGAGGGGAGTGGCGCTCCCTCCCGCTCGATGCTGAGGTCGGAGGCGGCCAGCCGCCGACCCTCGCATGAGATTCCGTGCCGTACTCGGCTCGGACACGTACGGTTCGTCGGATTCGACGGAGGGTTGGCCGACCCTCCTCTCATCCGACTGCACCGAGGTGCCCGCCAGGCGGACGCCACAGTTTCGCCGGATGCGAGGGAGGGTGGCCGACCCTCACCTCGCACCCGACTCGCCGTGACGCCTGCCGAGGCCGACGCTGCGGTTCACCGAAGTGCGGAGGAGGGTTGGCCGGCCCTCGCTCCACACTCGGCTGACCGCGGCGTCTGCCGAGGCCGACACCACGTTTCGCCGAACGCGAGAGCGAGGGTTGGCCGGCCCTCACCTCGCATCCGCCTACACGCGGTGCCGGTTAAGGCCGGAAATCTGGAACAGCTGTCCTACTCGGCGGCGGTGACGCAACCGAGTCGGACGGTACCCCTCTGGTCCAACTCGACGGTGCCGGCCGTGAGGTCGATGTCGACCCCCACGGGACCCGAGAACCGCACCGGGACCCCGCCGATGACGACGGAGATGTCGGAGACGCCGTGCCCCTGGGCGCCGGTGAAGCTCCCGGGGGTGAACGTTCCGCCGTCGACGGACCCCATCTCGACCGAGAGGTCGCCCTTCCGGTAGGCGAGACGGCATCCGTCGGGGAACCGAGCGACTCCCACTCCGTTCTCCGTGGTGATCTTCACCGTGCCCGCGTGGGTCACGAGGAGCTCACCGTCGGCGGGGACCCGCTGGGCGGTGACCCAGTCCGGCTCCGTGACGTGCCCGCCCGCGGGGCGCACCCACGGGTTCTTCGGCTCGACGAGCGGAGCCTGCGGCTGCTCGTGGCCGTCGTCCACGCGGACAGTGCCGTCGCCGGCGACCGCCTTGGCGCCCTCCCGGACCCGGATCACCCAGTAGGCGAAGCCGGAGACCATGAGGATGCCGACCGCGTTCACGAGCGAGATGGCCTGGTTCCCGGAGATCAGCCCGAAGTGGGCACCGATGAACCCGACGATCCCGCTCACGATCGGGCTGAACGCGAACATGACGCCCTGCGTGCTCGGCTTCATGTGCTTGGCGGCGCGGTTGATCAGGAGGATGGGAACCACCATCACGAACAGCGCCGCGAAGAAGCCCTTGCCGATGGTCGCCGCGACGGACCCGACGGTCACGTCACCGGCCACCCAGCTCCAGCCCGCGAAGGCGGACACCACGATCGCCACGAGGGCGATGACCGGCATGGCGAGCAGGTTGGACAGGAGCATGCCCCGGTCCTTCTTGGCGTCGTCGTCGCCGAAGGCGCTCAGGCACTTCGGGATGTTCCAGAAGTGCCAGGCCGCGCACGCGGCGCCCAGCACGCCCCAGATGGAGAACTGTGCGCCGTTCCACGGCTCCGTCACGAAGACGATGCCCAGCAGGACACCGCCTCGCAGCCAGATCGGCTTCCAGAAGCGCGCCCTGATGTCGTCGAGGAGCCCCACGCTCACCGGGCCGACCGCCATGATGGCGCTGGCCGCCCCGATACCGATCAGCTGACCGGCGAACGGCCACCCGAGGTTCACACCCAGGTTGCCGCCGGTGATCCGCCAGATCGCGCGCTTCTGGACCTTGTTCCACCCGGACCTCAGCCCGCGCGGCCGCACGATCAGCAGCAGCATCAACGTGCCGGGGACGACGATCCAGAAGCTGCCCTGGAGCGCCGCCATCGCGGTGATGGCGCCGATACCGATCGCCTGGCAGAGGAAGGCCAGGTTCATCTGAACCGGGCCTCGCGCCCTCCCGCCGGCCTCAGCCGACTGGGGGCTGGTTGCGGTCGATGACATGCGTCACCAACCTCCTTTCATTGCGTTCCGCCCGGCGCGATACCGGGCGGTCGTTGTGTCTCGCCTGCCCTGAGGGCCGGCGAGCCCGACTGATGAGTCGGCACAGTTGACCGTCCTGGAACACGCCTCGACGGCAACCCGGCGTCTCCTCGCGGACCGGAACCGGAGCCGCCCGCCGGGCGTCCGAGCGCGGCCCCGTGCCTGACCGCCCGGTCAGTCGTGCGAAGAGTTGCGCCCCTTCCCAGGTCAGGGACGGTCTTGAGCGAGACCCCCGGCTCAGCCGGGAACAGGTCTCACGGGTGGCGCGCAAAACGAGGGCGCCACAAACCAAAGCAAAAGGAGCTACACCCCCCATGCACGAAGAAAGCCACGTGCTCACGTTCCGCACGAGGGATGGCGAGAAGGCCTGGGAGGCCTTCTCGCGGAACCCCGGGCGGGCCGTCATCATGCTGGACGGGGACGGGACGATGTGGGAGATCGTCAAGTACCCGACCATGCCGAACGTCGACCCCCGGTACCGCCCGGTGCTCGACAGGCTCATCGCGCAGACCGGCGTCACGGGCATGCTCACCGGACGATCGGTCGAGCAGGTCCGGAGCTTCGGTCTCCTCGGCGAGGGGCTCCAGGTGCTCGGTCAGTTCGGCTGCGAGTGGTGGCACCACGGCCGGCTCACCCTGCCGGTCGAGCGCCCGGCCACGCTGGACGTGGTCGACGCGATGCTGCCCGAGGTGTTCGCGAAGGCCGGTCTGGCCGACGCGAGCATCGAGGACGTGAAGTCCCACTTCCGTGCCATCCACTACGCGGCCGGCACGGACGACACCACGGTGGCCGCCCTGGTCGCCGGCCTCACCCACCTGGCCGCCAAGACCGGCCTGGTGTGCCTGCCCGGTCACAACGTGATCGAGCTGGGCCCGGAGACCAACAAGAGGGACGCCCTCGCCTGGTTCGTCGCCGCCCTCCCATGGGAGCCCTCCGTGGTTCTCTACGCGGGCGACAGCGAGCCGGACCTGGCGGCCTTCGACGTCCTGGACGGACTCCGGTCGCAGGGCGTCCCCACTCTCAAGGTGGGAACGTCCGACAACACCGCCGTGAAGGCGCGCTCCGACCTGCTCGTGCGCGGCCCACTGGGCACGCTCTCGATGCTGCTGCGGCTGTGCGCCCTGACGTCGCGGTGACCACCGTGCGGTAGTCGCTGACTGCGGCACGACCACCCCACCCGTGGCCCCTGGAGCGATCCAGGGGCCACACTGCGTGCGGGCCGTCGAAGGCCCTCCCGCTTCCCTTGCCGCCGCGGGGCGCTCTCGTACGGTCCATGACGAGAGCGGGTGCTCGGTCGGCGCCACGGACGGGGGTAGGCGATGCGCGATCTGGTGGCCGGGGGGAATCTGGCGCTGCCCGGCGGTGCGATCTCGATCGAGGTGCCGGGGCCGTTCGACCTGTCCGCGCTGATCACCGGGGACGACCGGAAGGTGAGCGGCGACCACGACTTCGTCTTCTACAACCAGCCCTCCGCTCCGGGCGCCCGCCTGGGAGCCGGGGCCGTCGTGGTGGATCCGGCGCGGCTGCGGGCCGGGGCCAGCCGGGTCACGGTGGTCATCAGCGCGGCCGATCCCGGGACTCCGCTGAGCCGCCTGCCCGCCCCCGCGCTGCGGGCCGTCGGGAGCGGCGGCGCGGTGGTGGCCCGGTTCAGCCCGCCGCGCCCGGCGACGGAGACCGTCCTGCTCCTCGTGGAGATCTACCGGCGCGGAGACCAGTGGAAGCTGCGCGCCATCGGCCAGGGGTACGCCGACGGCCTGGCCGGGCTCGCCCGCGACTTCGGCGTCGACGTCACCGACGACGGCGCCCAGGCCCCTCCCCCGCCTCCGGCCATGCCGCCACCACCTCCGGCCATGCCGCCCCCGCCGCCGGCCGTCTCCCGTCCCGCCCTGCCGCCGGTCTCGGTCGGGCATCTGAGGTCGTTCGCGCACGAGGTCGACTCCCGGCGGGCCCGGAACGGGCTGCTGCCCGTCACGCTGGACGGGCGGCTCACCGCGGCCGCGCAGGCGCACGCCGCCGTGATGGCCGCGCAGCGCCGGCTCGACGCCGACGGACCGGACGGCAGGTCGGTCTTCGACCAGGTCACCCAGCACGGCTACGTCTATCTGACCATCGACGAGCAGTTCGTGTCCGGTCCGCGCTCGCTGGAGGAGTTCACCCGGTACCACCTGGACGGCGGGCAGCACGTAAACGCCCTCCGCAACGGGGAGCTGCGCGACGTCGGCATCGGCCACGCGGCCGGAAGGGGCCGTGACCGCGACCTGTACTGGACGATCCTGTGGGCGACGCCGTTCTCCCCGGCCGGCCGGTCGCGCTTCGCCGCCGAGGTCGTCTCGCTCACCAACGCCCACCGCGCCGCCCACGGCCTCCGGCCGCTCGCCGACGATCCGCGGCTGACCGCGGCCGCCCAGGCGTACAGCGAGGACATGGCCGTCCGCCGCTTCTACTCCCACACCTCCCCGGAGGGGACGCAGCCCTGGGACCGCGCCCGCGCCGCGGGCTCCACGCACCTCGGCATCGGCGAGAACATCGCGTGCGGCCAGCGCTCCCCCGCCGAGGTCGTCCAGGGCTGGATGGACAGCCCCGGGCACCGCGCCAACATCCTCAAGCCCGACTTCACCCATATAGGGGTCGGCTTCCAGGGGGGCGGAACCGCGGGCACCTACTGGACGCAGCTGTTCGGTTCCGTGTAGGCGGATCCCGCATCGCCTTCCCACTCCCAGTGACGGCTTCGACGGCGTTGCCGGACGCGTCGAGCACGACACGGTCATCATTGCCCGGTCCTCGGACCGGGCCGTCCGCACGAAGCGTGCGGGCGAGTGACGACAAAGAAGAAAGTGGGACGGCACATGTCGAAACCGATCATGGGCTACGTCGCGGATCCCTGGTGCCAGGAGGTACCGGAGGTTCCCCAGGGCCTCAGGCCGTTCGCGATGGAGGCGGGCGACGAGCTCGCCGGCATGCGGCGCGAGGTCGGCGGGCCCAGCCTGCCGCTTCGGGGCGCCGCGCTGGAGGCGTGCAGCCGGCTGGAGATCCTTGCGGACGGTCTCGGTCTGGAAGGGTTCTTCTCCCGGCCCGAGGCCATCGTCTGCCCCACCGCGAGCGGTTCGGAACGCGTCGCCTACGCGGGACACCTCAACGGCGGGGGCGTGGACCACTGGTGTGTCGGGGGCGACCTCGACCACGCATTCGAAACGGCACCCGAGGTCATCACGCTCCTGGTGGGCGCCGGCAGCCTGCGCGGCCGGCGCCGGCCGGTGGCGCGGACCGTGAACTCCACGATCCCGCTGGAGTCACTGGCCTCTGGGCGGTTCCTGGCGACGATGAGCGACCCCGTCGAGTCCATCCGCTTCGAGCCTGGAGGCGCTCAGCTGGGAACACAGGACGCGGGCTGGCTCCTCGCGCGCAGTGTCGCGAAGCTGGTTCGCTGCCTGCCCGGCGACGGACCCGCGGTGCGCATCGTGTTCCGCGTTCCCGCCGAGGAGTACTGGCTTCCACTGCTCCCCGCGCTGTACCAGAACCTCGCCTCACCCGAACTGTGCACCCCGTGGTTCGAAGAGACGAGGCGCGACCGCCGTCGCTTGAGGAAATCGTTCACCGACACCCTCAAGGAGATGCTGGGCGAGCACCTGCACCGGGTGCAGGTGGTCCCCTTCGACGCGCTTCACGACGTCGGGAACCTGCTCGAAGCGGACGTCGCCCAGGGTAAGAAGCCGTCGGCGCTCGGGCTTTCCGGCGCGTTGTCCCAAACGGACCCGCTCTGGGAGTTCGTCCTACGCCATCTGGACGGTCCCGCCAGGCTCGTCCGCGCGGCCGACGTCGTCAACCTGCTGGCCTACGGCAGGGACGGCCTGGCCATCGTGGTCGACGAAGCGAACGCCGCGTGCCGCATGATCGGCCTGGCCGAGCGCTTCGCGCGGCTCCAGCCGGGCGCCGCCGCTCGGATGGTGGCGATCGGCCCCCTGGGCAAGATCCTCGGCGGGACGCCGGGGCCGAGCGGCCCCTTCGTCCGGTTCCGGGGGAACACCAGTCGGATGGTCGTCCTCGATCCCGAGGATTCGTCCAAGGGCGACTGCCTGCCGACCGACCGTCTGTTCCGCGAGCTCTACTTCGTGCGGTGACCGCACTGGAGTGAGCCCGACCTCGGTGCCCCGGTGGGGGCGGCTTCGCGCCGTCCCCACCGGGGCACTTTCGTGTGCCCGGACGGAGAGGAGCCGTCCTCCCCGCCGTTTTCGTTTCTCCGGCCCGCCTGCCGGAGTTGCCGCCGATGACGGGCTCGACACGGTCGTCACTGCGTGGCTCGGCCACGCCGTTCCGAGAAGGCTCGGGACGTGTCACCGGTTCTCACGACCGGGTGCGCGTCCGGGCCTTCCAGGTCAGGACGTGCATCGGGTTCACGGAACCACGAAACGCGCCCCGGCTCGGTCGGAACGCGCACAAAGGAGAGATGGCCTATGGCCAGTTTCATCGGCCGCCTCGGCAGGATGCCGGGAGCGGGACTCGTGATCACCTTGATCGTGTTCTACGCCCTCATCGGCGGGGACGCGGTCAACGGCCTCGTCATCAACGACGCCTCGCCCCTGGTGGCGGCCGTCATGGCGGCGATCTTCGGCACCATCCCCCTGATCCTCATGGCGAGGCGCGCCGCGCTCCTTCGCCGGGGCAGGCGGCGGCTGCTGCGGGAACTCGACGCGGAAAAGCTGATCAACCGCATGGCGTTCAGCAACACCTTCGTGATCCCGCTCACGCTGCTGTCCCTGCAACGGCTGGAGGCGCTCGGAACCGTCATCGCGCTCATGTGGACCGGGCCGCTGGCGGTGGCGGTCTGGAAGATGGCGACCGGCACCCCCCGCAGGCTGTCGGGTCTGCTGTGGCTCCCCCTGGCGACGCCCGGAATGCTGCTCTTGACCCGCCCCTGGGAGGGTCACGCCGATCTCTGGGGCATCCTGCTGGCGCTCGGAGCGGCGGCGTGCTACGGCAACTTCCTCCTCACCTACGACCGGCTGGGGGAGATGCTCGGCGACCGCGTCGACGTCGCCATCGCCGAGTCCATGCTGCGGTCGACGGCGGCGCTGACCGCGCTGTCGACGATCGTGATCACCGCGTTCGCCGCGCTCGGCCGGACGGTTCCGGGCATCACGCCCGGCCCCGACTGGCTCACCTGGCGGGTGGTCGGCTTCACCCTCCTGTCCGGGCTCCTGACGGGGTTCGTCGCCCAGGTCGGGCAGAACCTGATCTTCGGGCAGCGCCTCATGAAGGCCGCCACGTTCTCGGTTCTGACCGCCCTCGAGCCGACGGTGGCCCTGACGCTGGACTGGGTGGTGCTCGGGCACTCCCCGACCCGCCTGGACGTGATCGGCGCCATCCTCGTCACCACGGCGGGGGCGGGCTGCTTCTACCAGCTCGAGGTCGGCGGCAACCTGCCGGCCCGGCTGGTCACCTGGCTGCGGTGCCGCGCGGCCGCCGTGACGGCGGCGGCACGGCGGCGCGGCCGCGGCGGGAAGGGCGACCTCTCCGCCTGAAGCGGGCCGGCGGCCGTCTGACGGCCGCCGGCGACCCCCTGAGGCGGGAACGGAGCACTGCTCCGTTCCCGCCTCTTCCCGTCTCTCCAGGTCACCGATCTTTTGTTAGCTCGGTTACACGGTCGTCATCTCGGTTTCCACTTGCCGATCCGTGTCCGATCAACACAGTCAACTGTGCGTGGCTCACCACGTGAGTGGCTTCCGAGCCGCGTCGTCCGGACCAGGTCCGGGCGCAGCACAACCCAAAGGAGTGTTGCTCATGGCAACCGCAACCCCGGATTCCGGCGGTCCCGTCCGCTGGACCACCGAGTCGGACCCGGAAGGGCCTGACTCGTCCCGCATCACCCCTGTCCTGCTCACGGGACGGGAGCCCGTCCGGCTCACGCCGAACTGGCTGTGGTCGCCCAGGCCGTTGAAGGGTGCCTTCGGGGACCTGGACTTCGGCAAGGGCAGGACCACGGGCCGGGCACGCCGTAAGGCCGAGGACCTGGTGAGGGGCCTTCGGCTGTCGGCGGAACCGGACACCGTCGTGGACGAGAGCGTCATCTACGAGCTCCGGCGCTCATCTGATGGCTCTCGGTACGTGCAGGGCGCCTACGTCGGGTTCAACCTCGGCCGGGCTTCCGAGCACGTGCTCATCAGCGGCGAACCGGGCAAGGTCCTGGCCGACAGGCCGGAGACCGTGTCCATCGTCGTGGGTGTCTGCAACGGCTCCAACCGGGCCACGATCTCGACCAACCCGGAGGGCCGGCGGTCCACCTTCCAGTTCGGCTCGCACGGCGCGGCCGAGCGCACGGCCGAGTTCATCACCTCGGCTGGGTTCGCCCCGTCGCTCTCTCTCTACGAGGAGAACCTCGCGCTCCTGTCGGCGGCGTTCGCCGGGAACGCGGTGGTCCACTCCCCGGAGAACGTCGGGTACACGATCCCGCTGGATGTGCCGTGGAGGGGCTACTGGCTGTACATGTGGCCGGCACTGAAGGAGGAGCTGACCTCCGACCGCGCCTACGACCGGTGGCGTGAGGAGGTCACCCGGCGATCCCGTCTCCTGAGGCACCGCACCGAGGAGCTCCTTCGAGAGGTCCTCGGCGAGCGGGCCGATCAGACGGAGATCACCTACCGGGACGAGCTCGCGCCGCTCGACGGGATCCTCGCGGAGGCGAGGCCGGGGCGTGTCCCCGGCGTCCAGATCCTCGTGGACACGCTGCGGAACTCCGGGGACGAGCTCTGGGAACTGATCCTGGATCCGGGAATCCGGAGCCTCGTCAAGGCCAGGGGCAGCTACCTCGATCCGGAGATCCACACGGTTCAGGAGCTGTGCCAGGCCTCCTACGTGGTGGCGGTTCTCCGACGGATGCTCGCCGGACCCGTCATGTCGGTCAACGACTACGTGGAGCTGCCCATCGAGCAGTCCGTGCAGGCGTGGACCGAGGTCCTCGTCAAGCACGGCAAGCTCGCGTTCCGCGGCACGTCGTTCGCCGTCTACCCCTTCTCGCACTTCGTTCCCTTTGAGGAGGGGGAGGCCCTGTATCACAGGGACCCGGGACGTGTCGTGAGCGTGAACGACCGGAACGGCGTCTCGGGCTTCGACCACGGAGAGTGGGTCGACCCGGTCGAACTGCTGCCGGAGAGCTACCGGTGGTAGCCGCCTAGCGGCCACCACAGGGAACCACCGTCTCCGGCGGAACGGCCACGGCCGTTCCGCCGGAGACACCCACGCATCCCCACAACCGGGGAAGTGAGCACACCGGTGCCCCGGTGGGAGCGGCTGACGCCGCTCCCACCGGGGTTTCCTTTTTGTCCGGGGCCGGTGGGAGAACAGGCCTCCACCGGCACGAGGGCCTGGTTTTTCGGTTGCCGGGAGGGGCGAAACCCGTACGGTCACTTCTGCGTGGCTCAGCCGCGCGAGCGGTTCCCGAAGCCGCGTCGTCCCGGGTCAACCGGGACGAGGACAAACCAGAGGAGTGATCACGTGTTGCCAGAAGACCGAAAACTGGGGTGGCGGACGCTGAAGCGTCCGGGTGCCCTTCCCCTGGTCTCCCCCGTGGAGGTGCCGGTGGGCGCGCGGCAGCCGGTCGAGTTCGCCCCCGGGCGGTTCTACGTGGAGGGTCTGGACGACCTCCCGCGGAAGCCGTACGGGAAGCCGGCGCGCTCGATGAAGGGCAAGGCCGAGCGCTGGCTGTCCTGGATGGGGGCGCAGGCCCTCGCCGGGGACAGCGCCATCTGCCACCACCTGGAGAACGAGGTCAGGGTCTTCACCGAGATCTCCCAGCACGGTCGTGTCGGGTACTGGGGCCTCGCCGGCGACCTCCCCAGGCGGGTGGTCGAAGCCGGCAAGCGCGCGGAGCCCGAGACCATCCCGCTGGCCGAGTTCGACAAGGTCGTGCTCAAGGCGGGGCCCTGCCTGCTCAACGGGTGGGGGCTCACCCTGCACACCGCTGACGGGCCGTTCGAGCAGGTCCTCAGCATGGCCACGACCGACGACCTGGCCTCCGCGGTCCAGGGCTTCGACTGGGCCATGGGTCCGGCGCTGTACGAGATCGAGAGCGGCACACGCCAGGCCAGTGCGATCGGCCTGTTCGTGCTCGCGCTCCTGGCCGCCAACCCGCGGCTGGAGATCGAGATCCTGCTCAACATCCCCAACACCGGGTACGACCTGTACTTCCTGCCCGGAGCGCAGAAGGGGCACCTCCCGAGCGGGCTGTACCTCGACCTGATCTCCTTGTGGGACGGCCGGACCGGCATCTCCGAGGGCATGCTCCGCGAGGCTCTCGTCAACGAGCTCCGCGGCAAGATCACCACGGAGCAGCGGGCCCGGATCAAGGTCCTGCCCTACGAGGAGGACCTGGACATCGTCCGGGACCTGCTCCGCGAGGAGCTGGAGACCCGGGGTCGCGCGCCCCGTCTGGAGACGCTGTTCGAACAGCAGATCCGGCACGGGGACGAGACCTGGAGGGCGATGGGGACCACCGGTCGCCCGAGGAACGTGCACGAAGCCGCGAGCTGGGGCTACGTGCACGCCGTCCTCAAGCACTCGATGTCGAAGGACCCGTCCGGCAAGCGTGTCCTGCTGATCGGCGTCGAGAACGCGAGCGAGGGGCGGATCAAGGCCGAGGCCGACAGGATGGCCAAGGTCATCGTCGGCGGCTCCTCGGAGCTGAGCGTCGCTCACCCGGGGCTGGCCTTCGACAACGTGGCGGTCTACCCCTACGAGTCGATCCACGCGATGACGCAGGACGACCCCGGCTCGGGCGCGCGGCTCACCGCGCTGTACTACAACGACCCCGGATTCCAGGGGGAGTTGCCCGACGGTTCGCGGATCAGCGACATCTCGTCGCTGCTGCGGGCCTCGTGAACTCGGTGACCGCACGCAGGTGACGGTCGGCGAGTAAGCACACCGGTGCCCCGGTGGGGACGGCTGACGCCGTTCCCGCCGGGGCACTTCTCTTTCCGGCCGCGAAGCCGGCTCCCCCGCCGCGGCGGTTGCCGTTCCCCGCCCGCTTCGCACGGTCGTCATTGCCTGCCGAGTCCTCAGGACCGGCAGATCCCGCCTCAACCGAAAGTGAGGACAACCATGTCCACAACAAAATCAACCAGGGCTCGCAGGGCCCGGGTCCTGCTGGCCGCACTGGCGTGGACCTTCGTCGCGGCGACCGTGCTCCACGTCCCCTC
The DNA here is from genome assembly GCF_014208105.1 of Actinomadura coerulea. Lineage (NCBI taxonomy): Bacteria > Bacillati > Actinomycetota > Actinomycetes > Streptosporangiales > Thermomonosporaceae > Actinomadura > Actinomadura coerulea. The sequence continues at coordinate 7,647,643 of NZ_JACHMQ010000001.1, read as the reverse complement.
GGGGTACACCCCGCAGGGTGTGAACAGCGCCATCGGCGTGATCACGGCGGCGACCAGCCTCACCGCCCTGCTCTTCCTGGGGGTGCTGCGCCTCCCGTGGCTCCGCGAGCACGCGGACGTCCCGCGGGGCGTGGAGACCGAACTCCTCGCGAGCTGGACGTACTACCGCAAGGAGATCTTCCGTCTCGCGCTCTACCCCACCTTGGCCGGCTACCTGCTGCTGTGGGCGTCCGACGCGGTGGTCGTCCCGTTCGTCGTCTGCGTGATCCTGCTCTACGTCGGGACCGCGCAGGCGGTCCAGTCGCTGCGCCGGACGTGGTGCCGCGGGTTTCACCACCCCGTGCTCGGCGTGGTGATCGGGGGCCTCTTCACCGCCTCCGCCAGCCTGCTGGGCTTGAGCACCATGGTCCTGACCACGTTCCCGACCTGGCAGGTCGTCGTCCCCTGCGCCATCGCGGGGGTGGCCACGTTCGCCGCCACGCTGATCACCCTCTGGGCGGTCCCCGCGGCGAGGAACTGACCGAACGCGCTGCGAGGCGCACCCAGCGAGCCGGGCGGGGAGGAGCCATCCTCCCCGCCCGTCTTCGCTTCACCGCCGGCTCCCGGCCAGCCGCGGTGCGTGAACAGCGGACGGTCGGGAGGGACGACCGATGACGAGTGGGATGCGATGAGAAGCGATCAGCCGGACTACTACGAGCTCCTCGGCGTGGAGCGGACCGCGACACCGGAGGAGATAACGCGGGCGTACCGCCGGGCGATGCGCGCGGTGCATCCCGACGCCAGCGGCACCTCCGGCCTGTTCCGGCTGGTCAAGACGGCGTACGACACGCTGAAGGACCCGCAGTCCCGGGCGGCGTACGACGCCGGCGGCCGGACGGCCCCGCCCGAGCCGCCTCGCTCCCGGCCGCGGCCCGACCCGGCCCCCGGTACCGGACCGCGGCCGGGGCCCGGGGCGGGCCCGGGGCCTGGGCCTGGGCCGCGGCCGGGGTCTGGACCTGGGTCTGGGGCGCGCCCAGGGCCGGAGAGCGGAGGGCGGCAGGAGGGCGCGAGGGCAGGGGGGCCCTCCGGCACGCCGCCCCCCGGCCCCTCCTTCACGAAACCGCAGGCGCCCGCGCCCGGATCCGCCTTGCGCGTCCGCCCCCGGTTCGGCTCCCACTGGTACGGGGTGGCGGCCGTCGCCGTCTGGACGGTCGTGTTCCTGGGCGCGGTGTACGTGTCGTGGCCCGCGGGGCTTCCGGTCGGGTTCCTCCTCCTGCTGGCCTTCCCCGTGGTCGCGATGCCGCTCATCGCCCTGGAGCACGCGCTGCGGTCCCAGTCCTGGCTCTGGGTCGTGTGCGTGCTGACGTTCGCCGGCGGCGCCGCGCTCGCCGCGGTCGAGGCCGACGGCGGCGCCCTCTGGACGTTCTGCGCCGCGCTGCTGGGCCTCGCGGCGGGAGGCGCGGGACTGGCCGCGGCGCCGCACCTCGTCCGCAGGGGCCGCGAACTGGACCGGCTGATCCCCCCCGACTCGCTCGACTACCAGATCTTCAATGTGCCGGGCGCGGGGCTCGACCACGACCTCGCACGACAGGTGGTGGCGCGGGAGAGCGCCGCGGGGCTGGAGGGGCTCGCGCGGCTCGACGGCGTCCGGATCGTGCACGCGCTCACGCCGCCGCAACCGTCGGGGCAGGCTCCGCACTATGTCGAGCACGTCGTGCTGCGGGGCGACCGGCTCGCCGTCGTCATGGCCCGCCGCTGGCCCGCCGGGGCCTACGCCTGGACGGGCAGGGGCGCGCTCACGACCATCGGGCGCCCGTTCCCCGGCGGCGACACCGGCATCGGCGACGCGGTGAAGGAGATCCGCAAGGCGGTGCCGCGCCGCGTGCGGGTCCGCGGGTTCGTCGCCGTGCTTCCGGACGATCCCGCGCGGTCGTCCCAGGCGCGGTTCCCCGAGCCCGAGTACGGCGACCTGCTCGCGGGTTCCCTGGAGCAGGTCGGCGAGCGGATCGCGGCCTGGCTCGGGGAGACCGACCCGGTCGTCGACCGGCGCGTGCTCGCCGCGCTGCTGCCCCACCTCCGCCGCCCCTGAGCGCCCCGCCTCCGCCGTCCCGGCGGGCCGGGCGTCAGCAGATCGGAGCGCGGCCTCCGTCGGCGCAGAGCCGCTCGACGGCCTCCGACACCGTGCGGACCGGCACGACCCGCAGGCGGGTGCCCTCGGCCGCCGCGACCGCGGCGGACCGCTGCCAGATCGGCACGAGGAACACGTCCATGCGCGCCTCGACCGCCGCGCGCACCTTCTCGGGGATGTCGCCGACGCCGGTCACCTTCCCGCCGAGTCCGATCGCGCCGGTCCCGGCGACGCGGCGCCCGCCGGTCAGGTCGCCCGGGGTGAGCGCGTCGAGGCGGGCCAGCGCCAGGATGAGCCCCGCCGACGGCCCCTCCACCGGACCGAGGGGGTAGGCGGTGACCGAGACGGTGGGGCCGGCCACCGTCCCGGCGAGCCGGCCGACGGGGATCCGCCGGACCTCGGCGCTCCCCCACGCGTCGCCGGACATGTGCGGGACGACGAGCACGTGCACGGTCGCGCGCCCGGCGACCGCCGTCTCCAGGTCGGCCGGTGCGCGCAGCGGGGTCAGGCCGTCGGCGGTGCCCGCCGCCAGGAGGACGTCGCCGGGGCGCAGGCCGCTTCCGGCGGCCGCCCCGCCGACCGCGCTCACCTGCAGGCCGGCGGCGCTCACCGGAGCCCGCCCGGCGGCGAGCTGGGCGGCGACCAGCGCGGCGTGCGTCTGCGCGGTGCCCATCGCGTCGGCGCCCGGCGCCGGAGCGGCGCCGCGGCCCGGCCCCGCGTCCCGGACCAGGCGTTCCCCGGTGAGTTCGGCCTTCCCCCACTGGAACCAGTTGCTGCGCTGCACGCGGGCCGTCAGGACCGACCAGGACCCGCCCTCCGGGCGGCCGACCTGGATCGCCGGCCCGGGACCGACCCGGTTGTACGGCGAACCGCTCATCCCGAAGATGCTCAGGACGACGACGGCCGCGACCACGCCGTACAGCACACGGCGCCCTGCCGGCGCCTCGACCTGTTTCCTGCCACTCCGGATGGCTGTCGCACCCCCGTTATCATGGCGCCATGGCGCGGATCCTGGTGGTAGATGATGATGCGCGTCTCGTCAAGCTCGTGTCGGGACTGCTGCGCAAGCGCCACTACCAGGTGGAGTCGGTGGCCAACGGCGAGCTGGCACGGCTGGCGCTGCGCCGCGGCGACATCGACCTCGCACTGCTGGACATCAACCTCCCCGACATCGACGGGCTGTCCCTGATCGACCAGCTGCGCGACCAGGGGAACACCACGCCGATCATCCTGCTGACCGCCCGCTCCGAGCCGCACGAGCAGGCGCTCGGGCTGCGGCTGGGCGCGGACGACTACGTCGTCAAGCCCTTCCACCCGGAGGTGCTGATCGCCCGGATCCAGGCGCTGCTGCGGCGCAGCGCGGGGAACATCGCCCGGCACGCCGGGGAGACCCGCGGTGATCTGCTCGACATCCCGCCGGTACGGGTCGACTTCACCGCCCGGCAGGTGTTCAGGGAGGGGGCGGAGGTCCGGCTGGCCCCCATGGAGTACGCCGTCCTGGAGTTCCTCGCCGTGAACCGCGGCCGGGCGGTCTCCAAGGAGGAGATCATGCTGCACGTGTGGGGCACCGACCGGGGGGTCTCCCGGACGCTGGCCGAGCACGTGTCCCGGCTGCGCCGCAAGCTCGGCGACGGCGTGATCGTGACCCGGACGGGCTTCGGGTACCTCATTCCCGCGGCTCCGGAGGATTCCGCAGCCACAGCTCGGTGACCAGGACGTTCTGCGCCTCGAGCCGGCACCACATCTGGTCGCCGTCGGACTGCATCGTGGCCCGCCACCGGGCCAGGCCCAGCTGGTCGCCGACCCCGCTGGTCACGCGGGCCGGCCACGGCAGCCCGATCCGGGCCCGCATCGGCTCCAGGTCCGACCGGGTCAGGTGCCGGGCGACCGAACGCACCGTGTGGACGGTGAACTCGCCCTGGTCCCGCGCCGAGACCTGCTGGTGGGCGAGCACGCCCAGCAGGGCGGAGTGGGTCCGGACGGTGTCGGCCACGATCCGGTCCGCCTTCTCGCCGGGTGAGCACGCCTCCTCCAGGTCGGTGAGCAGCCGGGCGAGCCCGTCGATCGCCGACCCGAGCAGTTTCGCGTCCTCGTCCCGGTTCCCCGAGACCGTCTCGCCGAGCAGGCCCGCGGTGACCGAGGCGATGGTGAGCTCGCCCGCCATCCGGTGGGCGAAGCCCCGGGTGAACCTGTCATGCCAGAGCTCCGGCGGCGTCTCCGCGTCGTGCCCGATGATCACCGCGGACGCCGCGGTCAGCGGGATCGCGGTGAGCGAACCGCTGGTGAAGACCGACCGCCAGGTCAGCGCCTGACCGGCCGCGACGAGCGTCTCCCGGTCCAGGGTCCCCCCGGCCGGGCCGCTCAGATCCTCGACGCCGCAGGGCGGGACCCCCGCCCGGGCGTGCACGACCACCGGGACCACGGCGGTCGCCTCAGGCCTTCTCCGCGGCGGCCTTGTCGGCCACGAGCTGGTCGAGCGCCTCGCGAAGGTCGGTGCCGGTCTTGACGACGCGGACGTAGTGGCCGGTCAGCCGCCCGGCGAGCTGGGCGTTCAGGCCGCCCTCGCCGATGCCGCCGGAGAGCTGGTGCTCCTCGACGGCCACGATCGCGTTCCCCCGCTCCGCCAGCGCGTCGGTGACCTGCACCGGGTTCATGGCGTTGACCAGGAAGGCGGCCGGGTCCTTGGCGTACTCGATGATCTCCAGGCGCTCCCTGCCGTAACCGCGGTTCAGCAGGTTCTGGGCGCCCTTCAGCCGGCTCGCGCCGCGCCCGATGCAGGCTCCCCGCGCGTCGACGCCCGTGACGGTCGGCGCCACGGCGATCTTCGTCTTGGTCCCGGCGACGCGGGCGATGGCCTTGATGACGACCTTGCCGTTGAGCAGTTCGTCGACGAAGCCCGCCAGCAGGCGTTCGACGAGTTCGGGCGCCGTGACCGAGAGCATGAGCCGCTCGGAGCCCGGGTCCGCGCCGGCGGCGACGCCGACGACCAGCGCGATGACCTTGCTGCCCGGCGCCAGTTCGGGCGGGGCGGCCCCCTCCGGGAGGTCGAAGGCGTCGGCGCGCGGCAGCAGGGCGTCGCGGGCCTCTCCGGTCGCGACGTCATAGACGGCGCAGCGGAACCCGTCCGGTCCGCTCGACCTGATGTGTGCGGTCACCGTCGTCCCGACGAGCGGGGACTCCAGACCGAGATCGCTGAGGATCGTTTGCACCGTCACTCTTCCTTTCGTTGGCAGACGACGCCCGTGGCATCGCCTGTTCCTACCGCAGCCTAAGCGCCTACCCCCTGCCCTCTAGAGTCCGTCCGTTCCGGGATCCGCAACCCGACGCGGCGAACTGGTTCCGCGTTCCCCCCGTCCCCACACTGCATGTACACCAAACGACCATCAGCAGGGCAACGCCGGATCTATAGAAGGTCAATTTTCTGTCAACGAACTTGTCGCGGCGATTCCTCTCCGGACAGTTGCGCCCCTCCCCGCGAAGCGCTCAACTGCGATCTTGCGCCGGCACACGTCCGAGCGCGCGTTTTCAGCGGCCGACCAGGAGCCTCGCGACCGTCCGAACGGCCTGCGAACGTATCAACGATCTGTTTCAGTTCCGACCGTTCCCGGTCCGTTCGGCATCGAACGTGCATAGCTACAACTCCAGCCTCGCATTCCCGACTAGCCGAGGGAGACGGATGGACAGCGAGCAGCCGGGGCGCGGCGAGCGCCCCACCGCCGACGAGTTCCGTACCCGCAACGACGAGCTCTTCGCCCGGCGCCAGGAGCTCCAGGAGCGGCTCGCCGCGCTGCGCGCGCGGGCCGACACGGGCGAGATCGACATGCTCTCGGAACTGGTGCTGCGGCGGGTCGAGCGCGAGTTCGACGACCTCACGCTCGAGATCATGATCGCGAACTTCGGCCTCGTGCGCAGGTACGTGACCATGTTCACCTCGAAGTCCAGCGAGCACATCGAGGACTTCGAGAGCGCCGGCAAGGTCGGACTGCTCTGGGCGATCGCCTCCTACGACCCGAACCGCGGCCCCTTCGCCAGCTGGGCGTTCAAGCCGATCCAGCGGGAGGTGCTGCGCGCGGTGCGGGACGCCGACCACCCCAACCTCAATCCGGGGGACTTCGAGAAGCGCCCGGCCATCCTGGCCGCCGAGCGGGCGTTCCTGGAGGCGGCCGGGCCGGACGCCCCGATCGACCACGCCGACATCGCCCGCCGCGCCGGCGTGACCGAGGCGCAGGTGCGCCGCGTGCTCGACGCCCCCCGGCTGGACAGCCTGCACACGGTCGCGGGCGGTCCGGGCGAGGACGACGTCGCCTGGGAGGACCGGCTGCCCGACGCGGCCCCGAGCATCGAGGACGAGGTGCTGCTCCGCTTCGACCTGCGCGCCCTCAGCAGCCGCGGCTTGCCGTTGCTCGACCCCCGCGAACGGTACGTACTGACGCGCCGGTTCGGCCTGGACGGCGAGCCGGAGCAGGCGCTGCGCGTCATCGGCGAACGGCTCGGGCTGTCCCGCGAAGGGGTGCGGCAGATCCAGCAGAAGGCGCTGGCCAAGCTGCTCCAGCCCGTGGTCGAGACACCCGAGCGCGCCCGGAGGATCGAAGGACGGGCAGGATGAACGACGGACGGGAGCACGCGGGCGGCCCCGGGGAGACGTCCGCGTGGATCATCATCGATGACACCGCGGACACCGCCCAGGAGCCGGCCGCCGCACCGCCCGCGTCGGCGGGCAAGCCCGTCCCCGGGTCCGAGCCGCCGCGGAGCGACCCGGCACCCGCCCAGAGTGACCCGGCACCCGCGCAGAGCAACCCGGCCCCCGCCCAGAGCGACCCCTGGGCCTCGCTCGGGACCTGGGACTCCTGGAGCGCCGCCGCCCCGGGGGCGCCTTCCGAGGGCGCCGGCGCAGCCTGGAGCGGTCCCAACACCGCGCCCGGCGGCGGCGCGCCCGGCTCCGCACCCGGCGGCACCGGCGGGCAGGCCGCCGGTCCCAAGACCCCCTCCGGGCAGCGGAACACCCGCCCCGCCCCGTCGGCAAACCCGTCGGCAAACCCGCCGGCTCCCCCGCGCAGCACGCCGCCGCGCTCCCAGCAGAACGTCTCCCCAAGCCCCCAGAACAACGCCCCGCCACGTTCCCAGCAGAACGTCCCGCCACGCTCCCGGAACAACGTCCCGCCAAGCCCGCCGCAGAGCCTCCCCCCGCATCCTCAGCAGAGCCTCCCGCCGAACACGCAGCAGAGCCCCCCGCAGCACAGCGCCGCTCCCAACCCCGGCGCCGCCCCGCAGCACAGCGTCGCTCCAAACCCCGGCGCCGCTCCAAACCCCGGCGCCGCTCCGAACCCCGGCGTCGCCCCGAGCCACGGCATGCCGCCGGGTACGCCGCCGGGTACGCCGCCGGGTACGCCGCCGGGATCGCCGTTCGGCGCCCCGGCGAGCGCCCCGCATGCCGCCGCCCCCGGTGCCGGCTACGGGCCCGCCAACGCGCCCGGCGGGCCGCTCGCGGCGGCGCCCCAGGGCTTCCCCGAGGCCCCTGGCGCGCTCCAACCCCAGCCCGCCGCGGGCTGGGCTCAGACTCCCGGCCAGAACGGCGCCCCCGGCACCGCGGAGAACGGCTGGTTCTTCGAGGAGGACGGCGACGACGACCTCCCCCCGGAGGCACCCCGGTCCGCCGGAGGCCCGGCCCGGCGCTTGCTCGCCGGCCGGCTGCCGAGGCGCGGAGATTCCGATCTCATGCCCACGCTGATCACCTTCTTGATCACCTGCATGGGCGTCCTGCTGGTCATCGCATCGCTCATGTGGCGCCCGGAAATGCCGTAGACCCTCCCCCGCACCCACGGGGAGGCTCGGACGGCGTCCCGCACCGGCCGGTCAGGCCGGGGCCGCCTGCCAGAGGCTCCGCATCGTCTCCCGCGCTTCCTCCGCCGCGCCGAAGACGCGCGGGGCACGATCCAGAACCGTTTGCAGGTCCCGTGCGGAGCAGACCCACACGCCGGCGGCCGTGGTGAACGGCCGGTTACGCATCCCCGGCACGCACACGACCGCCAGGACCGTCCTGCCGCCCAGCTTGCGGGAGAGCCTCCGCGCCTGGTTCGCGGCCTGCCGGGCGGGGTCGCCGTGCAGCACGCGGTTGCCGACCCGCATGGTCCCGTTCTCGGCGGAGACCCGGCCGTGCCCCGTCTTCACCTCGATGGCCGCGGCCCCGCAGCCGCGGGTGAAGACCACCGTGTCGCAGTCGCCGCCGCGGGAGCCGAGAACGAGCCCGTAGGCCGCCGCGACCGATTCCGTGCGCCGGACGGCCGTGCGCACCTCGCGCTCGGACCGCGCGCCCACGGACGACCGCCGGGCCTGCCCCAGTGACCGCGTCGCGCGGATCCACGCGTACCCGCAGCCCGCCGCCGCGGCCACCCCCGCGACGGCCGCCGACACCCTCAGCGCACCGCCGTCCAGGAGCAGCGCCCCCAGTAGGGCACCCACGGCCGTGAGCGCCGCCGTGGCGGCTCCGGCCGCGTAGAGAGACCCTCGGGCCCGGTGGCGCCACATCTGCCGGGAGACGAAGTCTCCGGCCCTTCCGACCTCGTACATGGATCTCCCTTGGACGCTCGCTCCGGGGCCGCGGCTCAGGCCCGCGCGCGGAGCCGTTTGCGGCGCGCCCGTTCGGCGTCCGCGCGGCGCGGCGTCGGACGGCCCTTGGAGTCCTGCGCGCCGCGCGCCTCCCCGCCCGCCTCGCGCGCGCCCGCCCGGCGCCCCCGGATGTTCTTCAGCGCCCTGAACCAGATGACGCCCTGTTCCGCCCCGTCGCGGACCACGGCCCGGACCTCCCGGGCGAGCCGGCGGACGAGCCGCCACACCGTGAGCGCCATCCCGGCGATCATGAAGTTCAGCACCGCGGCCAGTCCCGCCACCTGTCCCCAGGCGGCGGCCTCGCGCACCCCGCACCGGCCCGTGCTGAAGAGCCCCCCGGGGCACTCGCCCGGCACCAGCACCGCGAGGGCGCCCGCGCCCGCGGCGAGGGCGCACAGCGCGGCGGCGGCGGTGAACCGGCCGATCGTCCTCTTCCAGCGCCGGTGGAGCCGCACGGTCAGCCGGACCACCGCGGCGGCGACGACGCCCGCCGCGGCGGCGGTGACCACGTCACCCGCGTCGAACGTGACCACGTCCCCCGCCTGGACGATGAGCAGCCCGATCGAGACGCCCGCGAGGACGAAGCCGAGCAGCAGGATGATCGAGGCCTCCAGCGCGACCGCGAGGGGGTCGATCCGCCGTGTCCGCGCCTCATCGTCCGGCCGCGCCTTCCCCTTCGGCCGGGCCTCGTCCCCCGGGCGGCGCCGCGGCGGACTCACATCCGCCCCCTCGTCCCCTGCGGGGCGCCCTGCGGCAGCGTGACCGGCTCGCCGTGCGGAGCGGGCGGCCGGTACCGGTCCAGCTCCTGCTTCCGCATCGGAATGATCACGTACTCGACGCGGCTGGCCGGCTTGTTGACCCGCAGGTACCCCTCGCCGGTGCCGAGGGCGCGCAGCTCCTTCGGGAAGACGATGTACTGCTCCTCCCCCATGGCCTGCAGGTTCTGGGTGTGGCCGTCCTGGCCGACGCGCTCGCTGAACTTGTTGTTGTCGCGCATGCCGAGGAAGTCCGCGCACTTCTCCGCGGCCTCCGGGGACGACTGGGCCATGGCGATCAACCAGTTGATGTTCTGGGTGAGGCGCGACCAGTCGTCGCCGTCCTTGTCGATCCAGTCCGTCGGACCCTGGGTGCAGAGGATCATGTTGAACAGCGCGGACCGGACCCTGGACAGCATGTTCATGGCGATCTCGCGGTCGATGAAGTTCGCCTCGTCCACCACGATGAGCCGCGGCCGGTCCTTGGGGGCGCGGCCCTGGATCCGCTGCGCGGCGTACACCGAGAGCCGCTGCAGCGCCGAGGAGGAGAGGATCTTCGCCATGTCGGGCTGGCCGAGGGAGTTGAGGCCGATGTAGGTCAGCCCCTCGCGCCGGACGTCGATCATCTGCCGCTCCCCGCCGGGGACCAGGATGCGGCGGCCCGCGCCGGAGTCGTACAGGCCGGTCAGCTTGGTGCCGAAGCTGGCCGCGGAGACCCCCTCGTCGCGGGACGGCCGCAGTACGTTGGTGTAGCGCTCGGTGCAGTGGCCGAAGCCGCGGACCCCGTCGATCGCGAGGACGTGCTCCTTGACGGCGCCCTTCATGTTCTCGCCGTGCTCCATGATCTTGCCGATCTCGAGCATGTTGGGCGGATTGAACCGGTCCGGCGCGATCTCGGCGGCCTCGTGGAGCATCTGGACGACCTGCTGGAGGACCTTGCGGTTCAGCGCCTGCCAGTACGCGTCGTCGAACTCGACCATCGTCATGATGGTGTCGAACGCCTCGTCGGCGGACATGCCCGCGAGGGCGTTGAACCAGAAGGCCGGCTGCTCGTCGCCGAGCGCGATCTCCTGCATCGGCATCCGGTGCGCCTGCGCGTAGGCGCGCAGGAAGTCGCGCAGGCCTCCCGGCTCGGTGTCCTCCTTCATGTCGAGGACGGTGACGTCGAAGCCCATGTCGAGCGCCGCCCCGATGATCCACATCAGCGTGACGGTCTTGCCGCTGCCGGTGGAGCCGACCACGGCGCCGTGCATGCCCATCTCCTGGGTGCTCAGCCACACCGGACGGTCGTTGCCCCCGAGTCCGAGGGGGATCATCTTGGCCTTGATCGGCGTCTTCCTGGCCTTCTCCGTGGCGTACGGGCCGTGCACCGCCGGGATGTCGGCCACGGTCACCCGCATGGACACCCGCTTCTTCAGCATCTGCCGTCGCCCGTCCCGAGGGGTGATCGGGTCGTCGACCAGCTCCTTCTGCCGGAACCAGGTGCCGTCGAACAGGTCGACGAACTTCTTCTTCTTGCGCAGGAAGGACGAGAGCGTCATGATCGCCGATCCCCGGGCCCTCCCGACGATCAGTCCGAAGAGGCCCGCCAGCACCGCGGTCAGCGACAGCAGGACGGTGACGGGCACCTTCCCGGGCTGTCCGGGGCCGAAGTCGGCGAAGCTCGCCAGCCAGTAGCCGTAGGCGTAGGCGTTGTCCTTGGCCCGCAGAGCGAACCCCACCACGCCGGCCAGCGAGACGATGATCCAGTCGCGCCGGGCGAGGAACCGGCGCAGCGCGACGAGCAGCAGCCAGGCGCAGAGGGCCGGGATGAGCACGGCCAGGATGACCGCGAACACCAGCAGGACCACGGCGGGGAAGACATAGCCGCCACCGGCCAGGTCCGTGGGTCTGCTCTCCGGCCCTCTCGGGTCCGCCACGTTCACTCCTTACGCTGAGGTACCCGCATCAACCGCCGCTGTTGCCGACCTGGTCGACGCTGGTGAAGATCTTTCCGACGAGGCTGCTCATCATTTTGACCCCCTGGACCGTGAGGCCGAGGTTGAACAGCATCCCGCCGATGAGCAGAGCGAAGATGAGCGACTTGAAAGCCTCGCCCGGACGTCCGCGGCCGATGCCGTTGATCATCCGGAAGACTCCGAACACGACGATGACGACCGCGATCGCACCGCAGATCGCGACCAGCGCCTTGCCCGCGGGCGAGCTGAAGAAGCTGTCGGCCCCGGTCTGGCCGAGCTCCGGTCCCGCGAGTATGTGAAAACCAGGAACTGACATCCTATTTCCCTCCATGGTTTGAGGTCCCGGTCAGTTGTTCAGTGCGTTGCTGTAGGGGTTCAGTTCCGCTGCGGAACCCGCAGGCCCCCACGCGAGCACCGGCGGCTGCGCCCCGCTGGCTCCCACCAGCAGGTCGAAATCGGCGAAATTAGTGAATGGCTGGACGTTTCCCTTCTTTGGAGGGACCGTCCCGGGTTGTTCGGCTCTGGCAAGCATGATCCGCACCCGGACGACGAGCTGGTCGTCGAGCGTCTTGATCGCCGAAAGGATCTGCACGGCCTGGGAGGAGTCCGCCAGGCGGAACCCCGAAAGGCCTTCGTAGCGGTGCTTGGGGTCCTGGTCACCGGTGACGGCCAGCAGTGCCGGCGAATCACCCGTGGCGTAGGCCGCCGCCCATCGCAGAATCTGGTTTTTGGACTCGGTGCTGACTTCCGTGGTCAGCTGCCGGTAATTGGTGTAGTCGCCGGTGCCCTTGGGCTTGCCCGTGCCGTTCTTCCAAACCGAGAAGGCGGGCGAGGCCGCCAGGCGGGGGCCCGAAGGGTCGAGCAGCACCGGCACGTCCAGTTGGAGCACATGCGCACTCATCGGCGGCGTTTCACTGACACCGGGCGAGGGGCTGCCCTGCGGGCCGGCCGTCGTGCCCGGAGACGGCGTGCCGGTCGCACCCGCCTGCGGAGCAGCGCCGGACGGAGGCGCGGCCGCCCCACCGGACGGAGGCGCCGCCGCCCCACCGGACGGAGGCGCCGCCGCCCCACCGGACGGAGACGCGGCCGCCCCACCGGACGGAGACGCCGCCGCCCCACCGGACGGGGTCGCGCTCGGCCTGCCGCCGGCAGCCGGGGACGGACTCTGCGTCGCCGCCTGGTCGTTCAACACGACGAGGTAGTGGTGGATCTCGAAGTCGGTGAAGCCGAGCTCCTCCGTCCCGAAATGCCGAGGAGTGAATCCGACCCAGTTCAGCGCCCGGTAGTCGAGCGCGGTCGAGGTCCCGTCGGGGCCCTCCACGGACGCCGCCTGCGGGTCGAAGGAATCGGCGCGGGGCACGTCCTGCATCCGGCCGGCCAGGAAGTTCACCGCGGCGGTGTACGAAAGGTCGCGACCCTTCGGTGTGACCGCGGACAGGTCCGGCTTGCCGCTCCCGCTCGTCAGGGCGACGAACACCGCGACGATGCTCAGGGCCGCGGCCAGGAACAGCGCGATCAGGATCCTCCTGGCCCGCCTGCGAGCGGTCGGCTCACTGGAACGCCGGGCGGGCACCATGGTGAACCGAGTGGGTGACTGTTCCGGCATCGTCCCTCCTCTATTTGTCGTGTTGCAGCCAGGACCGTGCGGCCCTCACGCCGATGCGCAAGTGCAGTCCGCGCTCACCCGCGGCGGCGATCCTTCCGGCCCCGCCCGCGGCCGCTGGACAGCTGGGTGGACGCCGTCAGCGCGCGTCCCTTGCGGCGGGGAGCCCGCAGCCGGTCCGCCCCGGGGATCTCCTGCTGCGGGTAACCGCGCGAGTCCCAGCGAACGGCGTCCACCGGGACGCCGCCGGGCAGCATGCGCACCTTGCCCGCGGCGGTGCGGCGCAGCGGCGAGATGCCGATGTAGAGGCGGACCGGCCGACCGTCCACGTAGAGCCTGCGGTTGCGGGTCCCGTTGATCTGCAGGCCCATCCACGTCGCCAGCGACTCCCCGTTCAGCGGGGACAGGCTGACGGACGCCCAGCCGGCCGCTCCGCCGAGCACCGGGCCGTACATCAGCGCGTTCAGCCCCGGACCGAAGACGAGGAAGGAGATCAGGAACCCGAGCGACGCCCCGACGACCACGGCGATGAGCGTGGTCAGCTTGAGCGTGCGGGGCAGCGTGATGTCCTTGTTCAGGCTGCCGATCACCGCGGGCGGCGGCTTCAGCATGTTGGTGGCGGCCAGCATCGCCGGCCCCCTGACGCGGTCGTCCTCCTCGCTCATGCCTCAAACCGTGCGGGGTTGCCGCCCGGACGCCATAACGATTCGCGACACGTCACCGCACTCCGGTTGCCCGGCCCCCCTCGCCCGCGACGGTCAGAGTCATGCCGAAGTTGACCGACTACGCCCGCGAGGGCTTCCGGCGGCGGCGCCTCTTCCAGGAGACCGAGCTGCCCGAGTGGTGGAACATCGCGGTATGGGCCGGTGTCGGTGGCATCATCCTGATGCTTCTGGTCAGTGCGGTGTTCGACCGCGATGACTCTCCCGGCGCCGCCCCCGCCGCGAGCCAGGCGCCGCGCTACCAGGTCCAGACACTCGACCCCCGGAGCCTCACCGCCTCACCGAGCCCGGGGGAAGCGACGCCCACCCCGTCCGGGAGCCCGTCGCAGGTGCTTCCGACGGGAGCCGCGGCCACCAACTTCACCGCCACCGCCGCGACCAGGGTCCCGATGACGGACGGCGGCGCGACGGTCGTCCCGGCCGGCGCCCTCAACGTGGCCGCCGCTTCCGCGAGGGCCATCGTGACCGGGGACTGGAAGGGCATCCCCGTCATCGGCACGGCGCGGCCGTCTCCGGCCAAACCCATGCCGCAGGGATCGGTGGTGCGGGGGATCACCGTCGTGGATCCCACGAAGACCGGCAACAGCCAGTACCGGTTCAGCGCGACGATCACGCACGCGGGCGGGGGGCGGCCGGACGTGGTCGACCTCCTGGTGGAGCCGGACGGGCGCGGATACGCGGTCAGGGCGGGCTAGCACATCCGGCGACCGCGATCCACCGTCCCCTTGCCCTGAACGCGAATCATCGGACGGTCAAGTTCGATCGTCTCCCGCGACCGGGGGGTGAGCGCAGAGCCGAGCAAGGTACCGGAACCGAGGTAGCGGCTAATGCCCTGGATGGACGAGGACAGCAGCCCGTGGAAGGGCTCCGAGGTCTCACCGCGGCCTCTCGACGGCGACGAACTGCAGGACGGCCCGTCCCCGGCTCCGCAGCCGACCGCGCTGCAGCCGGTGGTCGACGGCGAGCCGCCGGAGGACCTGGCCGAGCTCGCGCCGGAAGAGATCGCCGCGCTGGGTTCGGACCCCCGGATCGCCGCGGCCGCCCAGCAGCCTCAGAACGTCTCCGACATCCTCAAGGAGCAGTCGGCGATCGACCGCGGCGCGGACGGGACGGGGACGAACCCGTACGGCGACGCGGCGCTGCGGGGCGGGCCCGTCCAGCTCAACAAGGACAACCCGCTCGGCATGCAGCGGGCGCTGGACGTCGCCGCGAAGGCCGCGCAGCTGGCCAAGGACCTCAAGGCCCCGCCCACGGGCACGGGCACGCCGTCGGAGCAGACGCCCCAGAGCGACCCCAGGGAGGGGCTCAAGAGGGCGGCCGGCGACTTCGCCGAGGGCAAGCTGCGCGAGGCCGCCGCGAAGAAGGGCCTCCCGGCGAACTACGTCCCGTCGATCCCGGAGGGCGACAACCTCGGGGAGAAGGGCCTCAACCTCCTCGGACAGGCCGCCGACATCGGCGCCCGCGCCCTGGCCGACCGGTACGCGCCCAAGGCGTACGACACCGTCAAGGACTCCGGCGCCGGCGGTCGGGCGCTGGACAAGTTCGAGCAGTCCAAGCTCGGCCAGAAGATACCGAAGTCCTTCATGGACGGCTTCCGGCGCCGGAGGGGCGGAGCCCCGAACACGGCGGGAGCCGGCCAGAAAGGCAAGAACGAGAGGGCCGACGGCAAGAAGTCGGAGAAGGACAAGCAGAACGGCAAGCTCAAGCTGCTGCTGGCCGCCAGCCTTCCGATCCTCATCCCGTTGCTCTGCATCATCCTCATCGCCGGGATGATCCTGGGCGTCAACGTCGACGACGACGTCCCGGAGTCCCAGCCCGAGCAGACCTCGGACAACAAGATCGCCGAGTACTTCCCCGGCAACTGGCAGCGGATCCTCAAGCAGGCGTCGGAGCAGACCTCGGGCAGCGCGCAGGACTACTCCGAGGTCCCCTGGACGATCCTGGCGGGTCTCGCCAAGGCGCAGACCGACTTCGCCCGCTACAGCCCCTACGACAACATCGACCGCGACCCCGGGCGCAAGGCGAAGGAGGTCCCCGGCGGGGACGGCTCCGGCGGCGACGGCAGCACGGGCGGCGTGGACGTCAACGCCAGCAACACCGTCGGTGCGGGGCCGGGGCCGGTTCAGGGAGTGTCCGGCCCGGGTTCGGCCGCGACCGTGCCCGGCACCGACAACGGTCACGTGGCGCCGCCGGAGGGCGATTTCAGCCATCAGTTCGGCTGGTTCCTCTGGGCCTTGCGGATGCAGGAGTCGAACGGCGTCTACGACCGCAACGCCGGGACGAACAAGAGCACCGCCTGCGGCGCCTACCAGTACATCACCAGTACCTGGAACAACTACGGGGGCTACGCGAGGGCGTGCCTGGCTCCGCCGAGCGTGCAGGACCGCCGGGTCAAAGAGGACATCCTCAGGAAGTGGAACAAGTACCACAAGTGGCAGCCGATCGCGGTCGACCACTTCACGGGGAGCTGGGGCCCCAACCCGGAGAAGTGGGACCAGTGCCCGGGGGCCTGCGACTTCAACCCGACGGCCTGGAAGTACGTCGACGGGGTCATGACGAAGATGCGGGCCGCGGCGCAGGCGCATCCGGCCGGTTCCGGCGCCGCGCAGCCCGCCTCGTACCACGTCCAGCCCGGCGGGCCCCGGACGCAGACCGCCGCGCTCCGCGCCGGCGCGGGTGCGGGTGCGGCGGGGCAGAGCGCCGGCCTGCGCGCCTGGGGATGCGACGTCGAGGACCCGGATCCCGACATCGGCGGCAAGGACAACCAGGGCTCCGGGCCGTACCTGCTCACCCCCGCGGCGTCCGGCCAGATGCGGATGCACGGCCTCGATCCGCAGAACCCGTGCCAGTCCTCCTAC
This sequence comes from Actinomadura coerulea, assembly GCF_014208105.1. Taxonomy (NCBI): domain Bacteria; kingdom Bacillati; phylum Actinomycetota; class Actinomycetes; order Streptosporangiales; family Thermomonosporaceae; genus Actinomadura; species Actinomadura coerulea. The sequence goes on along the minus strand of NZ_JACHMQ010000001.1, from coordinate 7,631,034 downwards.
TTCGTGGCCTTCGAGCTCGTCAAGGCGGCGGAGAAGGTGCACCGGGACCCGAAGAGCCCCAGGTGGAAGCCCGACGGCAACGAGAAGGACCAGGAGAACGCCCGCAAGTACTGGAGCAAGGTCATCGCGGCCTCCGGCATCTTCATGGAGCGCACCGCCAACCCCGACGGGCCCTGCGCCGTCCCCCCGCCGGACGACCCCGAGAAGCCGTGGTCGGTCAGCTTCAAGATCATTTCGATCTGGCGCTGCGAGACCAACCGGCTCCAGAACCTCTACCTGGTCACCGGCGGCAAGTACCAGGAGGGCGGGTTCAAGTACTCCGTGCAGGACAACCGCCCCGCCGCCGTCGAGACCCTCGTCAACGAGGCGATGTCGGTCAGCTACGGAGCCGGCAAGTGGAAGACCGACGACTGCGACAACGGCAAGGACTCGCGCCAGGGCATCTTCCCGATGACCAAGAAGGAGGCGGAGGAGGCCGGCGTCGAGGACCGGTGCGACGTCGACAAGAACATCGCCGGTGCCGCCAAACTCGTGCTGTCCGTCGAGAAGGTCCCGCCGGAGGAGCGCCCCCACGACCTCGGGGTCTTCCAGCCGATGGTCGGCGGCTGGCAGAAGCTCAGCATCGCCATGGGCACCGACCTCGAACTGTTCTCGCTGATCGGCCCCGGACAGAACACCTTCCAGGGGTCGGACGAGTGCACCGCGGTGATGAGGAAGTTCCTGACCGACATCGCCCCGTACGCGAACGAGTTCGCGTCGCTGAAGAAGCCCCCGGGCACCGACAAGGTGTACAGCGAGTGGCAACCGAAGCTCCAGAAACTGGAGGAGGCCCACGGCATCACCGACCCGGCCAGCGACCCCAAATGCATGATCGGGTCCTGGGCCCCCGGATACAACGCCACCCTTGCCCAGATCGCCACGGGCCTGACGGGCGGGGCGAACTCGACCAACCTCGACGGCTTGGGCAACTACTATCAGGGCCGGGAGGACGCCAACACGGAGACATCCCCGGTCGTCGGTGAGGACACCCTGGTCATCCCCCGGTTGGCGTTGCGTCCGCTGAAGCCGGTCGGCGCGCCGGTGGGCGAGGACGCCGCCGAGGCCTGGTCCCGGCTGGGGAACACTGAGGGGGTATTGCTCCCCCTGGAGCAGGTCGCCGTCGAGTACGCCTGGTTCTTCGGTGGTGTCATCACCCCGTTCAACAGCGCCGGGAAGCTGATCGGATCGCTCGCCACGGGCGGGGGGGCGATCGAGAACGCCGGCACCACCCAGACGACGGTCGGCCCCGACGGCTGCCCGGTAAAGGTCGGCACAAGGGCTCTGCACGATGGAGTAGTGAACAAGGCGACGAACCCCGACCAGATCACCATCCATAAGCTGTGCGTGGACTCGGTGGCCAAGGCCCGAACCCCCCAGGCCGCAATGGCCATCAAGTGGGCACTCAACCATCTCAACTGGCCCTACGCCCCGCTCACTTCGGGAAAGCGGAACGACCCGGGCTGGGCCGACTGCTCCAGCTTCGTATCCAGGGCCTATCGTGACAGCGGCGCCATTCCGAACCTGTACCCGAAGGGCAGCAATGCTCCTGTCACCGGAACCTTTCGGGTGGTCAGATGGATGCACCGGATTAATTACAGCCAGGCCAAGCCCGGCGACCTGGTCGAACCGAGCACTGGCCATGTAGCGATGCAACTCGCCGACGGCTACAAAGTACACACCAACAGGACCGGCGACGTCTCCAAGGTGGAGCGCGCCTACACCACCGGCGAGATCGGCTCGGACGGCTGGGTCGGCTGGGTCGACGCCAGCAAGGTGTGAAAAGCGCTCCCGGCCGCCGCCGATTCTGCGTGATCGTGATCACGCAGAATCGGCGTCCCGGTCGTTCGCTTTGAGCATGCGCTGGTCACAGAAGGCCCGCAGGAGACGAACACAGCGCACCTCCACTTGCGGGCAGGTGCGCTATGCGCGACAATTGATGGGCACATTGCAAACAGAGCCGACCCGGCCCCGTTCGCATCTCATCAGACGCGTACAGAAGCCGGGTCCATCACCCGGCTTCTCGCGCCTTCACCGAAAGGAACAACCGTGAAAAGCGAGCAGCCGAACAACCGACGCATCCTGCCTCTCGCCCTCCTCGCCGTCGTGGTGGCACTGCTCGCCGGCGGCCTGACGTTCGGTCTGGTCAAGATGACCGGCTCGGACAGCGCCAGCGACCAGACCGACCCCAAGCCCAGCGCGACGGCCCCGGCGACCGAGAACAAGCCCCGCGAGGTCATCGCGATGGTCGAGCACGGCGAGCAGCACGCCCTGCTGAACTTCGAGGTCTACCCCCAGGGCGGCCAGGTGACCGGCACCTACACGCTGGTGCACTTCGACGGCAACGGCCGCAAGGTCGAGTACCCGAAGGACAAGCCGTTCAAGGGCACGGGCTCGGACACCTTGTTCAAGCTCTCCAACCTGGGGGACCAGGGCCCGGTCGAGGCCACGCTCTCCGCGGACGGAACCCGCCTCACGTTCGACCAGACCTTCGGTGTGGAAGAGACCGAGTGGCAGGTCATCGACTCCGAGAGCGTGTTCGACGGCAAGGTCGACGAGTACGCCAAGCGGTTCGAGTCGTGCTCCAAGAAGCACGACTACAACCCCTGCGAGGGCGTCAGCTGAACGCCTACGCAGGCGCAGGTTCCCCGAACCTGCGGGAACACGACCCGAACCCCGACGACGACCGGCCTCCACCCCCAGCGGGTGGAGGCCGGTTCTTCTTTCGGCTCCCGGCGCCTTGGGGCCAGGTCCTGTCCGCGGAGACCTCGGCCACGCGCGCGAACGCGTGAACTGGCCGGTGGAGCGAAGCCGGAGGCGAGCGGAACCGGGCAGGTCGCGAAGCGATGCCGCGTTCGCCCCAGGCAAGGTCACGCAGCGAGCCGCCAGGCGAGCGAAGTGGGCCGGGCTGTAATAAACACCGCCCTAGGTCCTGGACATCTCGTCTCGGTACATGTCCCGCAGCACCCTCCGGATGTCGACCGGGGTGTTCGCGTTGGCCGCCAGCCGTGGGTCGACCTGGGTCATCCGCCTGCTGTCCTGGAGCGACCGCTCCAGGTCGCTCAGCCGGTCGATCACCGCCTGGTTCTCCGAGCGTTCACCGCGGCCCTCCCGGTCGAACACGTCCCGCAACTCGTCGAGGCTGCGGAGGATCCCCGCCGCGGCCCCCGAGTCGGTCGGCCGCTGGGAGATGGCGCCGACCAGCCTGTCGATCTCCTGGTGCACCTGCTGCTGCGCCTGCTGGTTGCTCTTGGTGATCTGGTCGGCGAGCCGCGTCAGCTCATCGGCGTCGATCATGCTGTTCGGATCGGCCATCTGCACCCGCAGTTCGCAGACGCCGCGCGCCGAACGGGACGCGTCGACCGCGTCCCGGAACATGGCGCTCAGCCTGTCGACCTGCTGGGCGGCCTCCTGCTGCATCTGGGTGAGCCGGGCGTACTCCGCTCCGAAGAACTCCCCGGTGATCGTTCCCGCGTTCATCGTGTCGTGCAGGTTCTTGGTCTCCATGGCGACGCTCACCATGGAGCGGATCTCCCCTTCGAGCTGGCGCTGGAGGTTGCCGGCCGACGCGAAGGTGCCGTCCGGCATCTCGATGCGGATCCTGTTGAAGTCTCCGATCTCGCTCCGCGCGGCGGTCATCACGCCGCTCACCGCGTCCAGGTCGCGCCGCTGGCGGATGTCGGGGGCCGGCATGTCGACGTCGCTGGCCCACTCCCGGGCGGCCTCCACGGCGGCGACCTCTCCCCGGCGGGGAGCGATGCTGATGCGGGAGAGCTCCTCGTCCTTGCCCCCGTCGAGCCAGCGCTCCACCCGCACCTTCACCTCGGGAAGGCGCGTGTCGAACCCGTGGGCCTCCAGGACGTTGACGATCTCGCCTTCGTCGGTGACGTAGCCGCGTTCCCTGAGCTGCGCCGTCATCCGGGCGATCTGCTGGTCCTGGTTCTCCAGAACCCCGTCGGCGGTCATCTGGGGCCGCCGGTCGCGAGCGGGCAGGAACAGGTGCGGCATCATGCCCAGCTGCTCGGCGGTGATGCCCTGGGGCCGGCCGTTCGCGAACTCGACGTTGGGGGCGAGCAGCCCCTGGTTGCTGACCTGGAGCTGGCTGGCGTTCAGGCCCATCGCGCTCGCCGCGTCGGCGAGCGCCCGCATCTTCTCCTCGTCGTTGACGAATCCGGTGAACTCCGGGTGGAGCCCGCCGGGCTGCCCCTGGCCCCACTGCCGGGCCCGCAGCATGTTCAGGCCCTCCTCGGCGTGTTCGCCCATCAGCCGCCGCTGCTCCTCGGAGTCGCTGACGCGGATGATGTTGCGATGCCAGTCGTCGGCCTGCCGCAGGCCCGTCCGGGCGCTGTTCGCCGTGGGCATGCCCGCCGCGGAGATCGCGTCCATGCCCGTCCCTTCGCCGCCGGCTCCGGAGCGCACGCCCCTGATCCCGTTGACGCCGGCCTGGATGCCGCGCCCGGCCGCCGCGGAGCCGGTGAAGGCCATCAGCGGCAGCGTCGCCAGCACCGCCGGCGGCGCCACCATCGTCAGGCCGGCCAGACCCGCGGTCAGCCCGGCGTACGCGGCCGCGCGCTGCGCGGGCGACCCGGACGCGGCCTTGCGCTGCAGGGCGTTCACACCGTTCTGGAGCTTCGCGCGGCCGCCGTCGTACTTGTCCTTCGCCCAGTCGGTGATCGGGCGGGTGGCTCGCTGCGCCCCCTTCTTCGCCGCGCCGGCGACCGCCCTCGTCGCGCGGTTGTTGAGCATGCGCCGCTGCAGCGACCGCTCGTCCAGCGCGGCCAGCCGCATCTTGCCCACGCCGAGGCGGCCGAGGCGCTGGGACACCTGCTGGCCCGCGTTGCGCGACAGCCTCCGGTCACCGCTGCCCCGCAGCACGATGGCCGAGGCGAACCCCGTGGCCCCCGAGGTGGAGGAGATGTCCCCCAGGCTCAGGATCTTGCTGATCTTCTTGAACAGGAACAGCGCCACCAGGGGGGCCGCGCCCTGCGCGACCTGCTGGAAGAAGTTCGGCGTGCCGTCCTTGGTGGTCGCCTCGATGGCCTGGTACGTCGTATCGGTGAGCATGGTCAGGAACGTCAGGGCAAGGGTGAAGAGGGCGTCACCCGCCGCCGCCGCTCCGGTGAGTTTGAGCAGTCTCATCCCTTGCGGCAGGCCCGCTCCTATGAGCAGCAATGTCAATGGCAATATCATGACAAGTCCTGCCAAACCCACACTGGACACTGTCATACCGATCGCCATTGGTCCCATGACGAACAGGAAGACGAAGGCGACGATCATCGACAGCAGGCCCTGGGTGAGCCGCTGGGCCTGGTTCTTGCCCAGCCAGGCGCTGACGAAGTTCCAGTCGGCCTGGCAGGCGGGCTCGCTCGCGTAGCAGTTCCCCAGCTTGTCCTTGAGCTCGTCGTCACCGTTGAAGTAGAACGTGCCCATCGTGCCGTTGTCGCAGAGGAAGCAGAGCACGTCGATACCGGCGACGCTGAACTGCGTCCCGCTCTTGTCGTCCTCGTAGGTGACGTTGCTGTAGAGCTTCTCGCAGGCCTTCGCCTTGTCCTTGGTGTCGGTGGCCTTGTCCCACTGCGGGATCGTGTGGGCGCTGCCGAGCCCGTCGTCGTTGGCCTTGCAGGCACCCCAGGCGATCATGATCATCTGCTCGTCCGCGGCGGGGTCGATGAAGTACCCGCGGGCCGAGTTCGACGTGGTGGTGCCCTTGCCGTGGCCGGTCGCCAGGTCGTAGGCCTCCAGCTTGTTCTCGGTGCTCACGTCGGCGTTGGCCTCGAGCCAGCGGCAGGACGCGTGGGCAGGCGAGGGGAACTGCTTCGTGCCCTCACCGAACTGCGCGGCCTGCCAGGAACGGACGAGCGAGATCTCCCACATCTTGCTCACCTGCACCATCGCCTGTTTTCCACTGGCGAGTGAGGTGTCCTTGTTCCGGGCCATGTACTCGTCGTTGAGCTTGTCGTCGAACTTCGCGCAGGTGACCGCGCCCGCTCCGCCGTCCGGATGGCCGTCATAGAACACCGGATTGTTGTCCGTGCCGTCGTTGATCCTGCCTATCTTCTGCAGGTTGTAGAGCGAGTCCGCCGCGGTGGTGAACCAGCCCTGGACGGTCGCGGCCATCCACGGCGTCGTGTACGCCGCCGTCGGGTTGTCCTGGTGCTTGTCGGCCTGGTCGCCGATGAAGAAGATCAACCCGTTCGCCGCCAGGAACACCATGACCAGGCGCATCGCGGCCGCGGGCCCCCGGCGGTGGCCGCTGCTGGACCAGCGCCGGAACACCGCCGCCATGACGAAGATCCACGAGGGGATCAGGAACCAGGCCGCGTACAGCGAGAAGGTGCGCACGACCGAGTTGATCGGATCCGCCGCCCGGCAGATCATGTCGAACGAGTAGCCGAATCCCATCAGCGAGCCGATGATCCGCCAGCAGAGCCCTCCCGCCATGAACATCAGGCTGGCGATCATCGAGACGAACCGCTGGGTCTTGAAGATCCGGGCGTTGTCCACCACGAAGAGCTCGAAGGACGTCCACCGGTGCAGCGGCAGGAAGTCCCTCGCCTCGCTGTAGGCCTCGCAGGCGTCCCGGTTGATGTCGTAGGTGGGCTGGTCGTCCGGGGCCGCCGCGAGCAGGCGCCCGCCGACGCCCGCTCCGGTCTGCGCCACCGGCGCGGAGGACACGCCGGGCACGGTGTTATAGACGGGCACTGTGGAATTGGCGGGCAGGGTGGAAGCGGGCGCTGAGGAGGCGGCGGGCGCGGGCGCCGCGACGCGCGCGGCGGGCGCGGCGGGCGCGGCGGGCGCGGCGGCGTTCGGCGGCCGGCCGCCGGATCCGAAGCCCTCGGTCTGTCCGGAGAGCAGCGCGAGACCGCCGAAGACGGTGAGCGCCAGTGCCCACACCAGCAGCTGGAGTCCGCGGCGTGGGCGCGGGGGTGCCGCCTTCGCGCCGCCCGGCTCCGCCTGGCCGGAACGGCTCCGCTTCCGCGGGTCGCCGCTGCGGGCCGTGCCGGGCCTCAGCCGACGAGCCATGGGTTCTCCTCCCCCGTCTGCGGCGGGCCGGCGCTGATGTCGTGCCCCGGGGCCGGGGCCGCGCCGTTCTGCCCCGGCGGCGCGGTCGCGCCGGGATCCTTCATCCGCGCGGCTGCGGCGACGGCCGCCTCGTACTCGGCCCGTTCGGCCTCCTCGCGCTCCCTGCGGGCCTCCTCGCGCTTGCGGCGGTCCTCCGGGTTCGTGCTGTACGCCTGCGCGGCCTCGGGCGGCGTGGGGCCGAGGACGACCTGGGCGTGCCGTCCGAACAGGTCGCGGAAGATGCCGCGCGCCCAGCGCGCGGGCTTGCCGTCCTCGGCCGGCAGCGGGCCGAACTCGCGGATCTGCGAGAGCCGCTCGGAGGTCGGGTCGAGGCCGCACAGCCGCAGCGCCGTCTCCGCCTCGCGCTTCTCGTTCAGCTTCAGCACCAGCACCCGGCTCAGGTAGGACTCCAGGTCCTTGGTGACCACGTCCGCGATCCGCTGGGTGAGGAACACCGGCATGATGTTCAGCGACCGGCCCTCACGCGAGATGCGCTGCAGCGAGGCCAGGCCCTCGGCCTGCGAGAGGAAGGTCCACGCCTCGTCCACGATCAGCACGCCCGAGCGGTTGGCGATGAGGATCTCCAGCGAGGCGCGGATGACCAGGCGCACCGCCGCCAGCGCGATGCGCTCCGACACCGAGTACTCGCTCGGCGTCTTGCCCTCCGGCAGGCCGAGCTCGCGGTCGAAGTCGACCAGCGTGAGCCGCTGCGACATGTCCAGGCGGGGCAGCGGCTGGAGGGCGATGCCGAGGGAGAACATCGACGACGCCTCCATCTGCTGCTCCACCAGGCTGCGCACCCGCTCCGCGTCGTCGCCGGGAACGTACTTCAGGGCGTCCCAGACGCAGCGCGCGCCGTTGAGCGCCCCGCGCTTCAGCCCGGAGCCGAGCGCGAGCCGCTCCGACAGCGAGAGCCCGTCGCGGGAGTCGTCCAGCGCGGACAGGATGTGCACGTTCGCGATCTCGGCCGCGATCGTCGGCGGCGCGTACCGGAACGGGTCGAAGGCCCCGGGCGACTCCTCCAGCGCCGACATCGACACCCGGCCGGCGGGGATCCCCATCCGCTGGACGTAGTCCACCATCCCGTAGAGGGAGTCGCCGCCCTTCGGGTTCACGAAGATCACCGGCAGGCCGTTCAGCGCGGACTGGGTGGCGACGGACTGGGCGAAGAAGGTCTTGCCGCTGCCCGGGTCCCCGAAGATCCCGAAGACCGGCGGCAGGTTCTTGCGGGGAGCGCCGAGGGGGTCGACGAAGAACGGCGTGCCGTCCGGGTCGATGAGCCCGCCGTAGACGCCGAGGTCGTCACCGAGGTCGGAGAACGCCTGGAGCCCGGCGTGCGAGACCATCGGCACGTTGACGTCCTGCAAGAACGGGTTCACCCGGACGGAGGAGCAGGGCAGGGTCTCCTCCAGCGCCTGGATCTGGCGGTGCTCCAGCGCCTTCATCTGGATCCCGTAGTACTGGGCCAGGAACTCCATGTAGGTCTCGGTGGCGTCGGTCATCTCCCGCGCCATGATGAAGCTGCACCGGGCCAGCATGGGCTGGTTGGAGGTCGCGAGGTAGTCCTCGACCTCCTTGGCCTGCTGGAAGGTCTGGGAGAGCTCGACCTTCTCCAGGTCCTGGGTCTTGCGCTCCTCCTCCATGTTGGACATGATCCGGCGCTGCGCCCGGCGGGCCCTCGCCCGCGTCAGGTTCGCGGGTTCGAGCTCGGCCCTGATCGAGATGACGTGCGGGGCGTCGCCGGGGTGGCTGATCACGTCCAGCGCCCACTGGGCGTCGGGGGACGGCATGATCGGCTGGTCGAACCGCATGACGGCGGCCATCTCCAGCTCGCCGATGCCGGTGACGTCGAGCCGGGTCGGCATCTCCTCGATCACCGCGTCCGGGCCCCGCCCGAGGTTGTACCAGGACTCCAGCTGGTCGAGCTCCTGCCGGGTCGGCTCCTGCGCGTCCGCCCGCTTGAAGATGGAGACGATGTGCTCCATGTCCTTCTGATAGTCGGACAGGTCGGGGACGTCGTCGGCCATGGAGTCCTTGACCAGGTCGGTCAAGGCCTTGATCGTCCCCATGCCGCCCTGCGAGCCCTTGCCGGCGCGGGACGTCTTGTCCATGAGCGACGACCGGAGCTGCACGCCGACGAACAGGACGCGCTTCGGGGCCAGGAAGCCGAAGGCCTCGGCCTGGTAGGCGCGGAGCTCGTCGGTGTTCTCCTTCGGCGGGGTGACGAGGTCGTCCCAAGTGATCGAGACCAGGTGGATGTTGCGGTTGTTGGACAGGGTCGCCAGACCGCCCACCGGCTGCCGCGACGTCCGGCCGAGGTCGCCCAGGAGCCGGGACAGCGGCGCCGCCATGGACAGCTGCTCCGCCGGGTCCTCCCACTTCATCGGCGACAGGCGCACGGTGCGGTAGATCCACACCTCGCCGTTGTAGCCGACGTAGACGCCGTCGGCGGTCCGCCAGGCGTAAGGAGTGGTCCACATGGTGGCGGTGTCGGCCTCGGAACGGCCTGCGCGGCTGGTCCCGGTGAGACGTCCGAGCGCCGCCCTCAGGTTGACCATGTGCTGTCATCTCCCTGGTCGTGTTGGCTCTCAGGGAGACAGTCCGGCATCCGGGGCTGGCGGCATCCATCATTGTCCGCACAGTCGCTAATAGAGATTCCGGCCGCTTCGCCGACCGGGTGACAACCAGAGCGCTGAGGACACTGAGTGATGGCAACTGCGCCGAACCTCGTCGTCGCGGGGGATCCGGGCGTCGCCCGGAGTTTGCGGGAGACCGGCCGGTTCTCCGCGGTGTACGACGCCGCCTCCGCGGCAGAACTTCGCGACCTGTCCAAGAGCGGTCGGGTCGGTTCCCCCGCCGCCTTCATGTTCGCCCCGGGATTCGTGGAGGACCTCCCGGGCGCCGGCGTGGCCGTCCTGGCGAACGGGCTCGCCGGCCGCGGGTTCACCGTGCTCGTGCACGGCTACTTCGCGGAACGCGGCGACGCCTTCGCACCGGGCGTCCACGTCATCGGCGGGCAGCTCAAGATGTCGGACCTGCTGGCGCTGTTCGGCATCGCCGGCAAGCCCCCGGCCCCGCCGGCCGCCCCGCCACCGGCCGCCCCGCCACCTGCCGCCCCACCACCCGCCGGGCGGCCACCGGCTCCGGCGCCCGCCGCGCAACCCGCCGCCACCGGCCAGACCTCCGCCGGCGGCTGGAACCAGAGCCCGGCGCAGCCGCCCTCGTTCGCGCAGCCGCCCGGTGCCGTGCCGCCGCAGGCCGCCCGACCGCCCGCGCCCTCAGCCCCGGCTCCCGGCTCCCAGCCGTGGCCGGCGCCCGCACAGGGACAGCAGGGGGTCGCGGCGCAGCAGCCCGTCCCGGGAAACCGGGACGAGCCGGCCCTGGAGTCCGCGACGGGGCACGACCACGACGCGATGCCGGCCCAGCCGGTCTCGAACGGATGGCCGGGGCCGCAGCAGGCTCCGTCGACCGCACTGGTCAGGGCCGAGGAGCCCGCCCCGGCGCTGGGACGGGTCATCGCCATCGCCTCCGCCAAGGGCGGTGTGGGCAAGACCACCACGGCCGTGAACCTGTCGGTCTACGCGGCCCGGCATCTGCACGCGGCCGGCCGGCCCGGGAGGGTCGCTCTGGTCGACACCAACTTCCAGCAGGCCGACGTCGCGCGGTACCTGAACGTGGAGTCGCCGACGATCCTCGACATGCTCCGGAGCAACGGATCGCTCAGGGCGGAGAACGTGCGCAGCCATCTCGCGCACATCGGGGACGCCGACCTGTTCACGCTGCTCGGACCGCAGGACATCACCATGGCCGATCCGGCCCTGATCAACGCGATGCTGTACCGGCGGATCATCGCGGTGCTGCGGCAGGCGTTCGACTTCGTGTTCGTCGACACGCCCGTCGCCGAGCTCTACCACATGACGTTCACCGACCTGGTCCTGCCCGAGGCGGACGCGATCCTGGTCCCGGTCGAGCCCAACCGGGTGACGCTGGAGGCCGCACGCGCCTGGCTCAGCGCGATCACCATGCCGCGCCACTCCCGGAGCGGCGGTGTGGACCCCGAGAAGCTGTCGCTCATCCTCAACCGGGCCCGCGCCGACGTGGACTGCAGCCCGGAGGACGTCATGGACCTGATGCCCGGCTGGCGGTTCGTCGGCATGATCCCCGAGGATCTGGAGTGGACGCAGGCCGCCAACAACCGCCGGCTGAACGCGCTGCAGATCGGCCCGGACCTGGACGTGACCTTCCGTGAGATCCTCCAGTTCGTCACCGGGGACCCGGTGTTCGGCCAGTCCATGGCCACGCAGGCGGCGGGCGGCCGGGGAGGCCTCCTGAAGAGGCTCCTCGGCATGGACCCCAAGTGATCATCCTCGATCCGGCCCTATCACGAGAAAGGAAGCGGCCATATGGCAGCGCAAAATGAGCCCGCCACCGGAATGGACTTCTGGGCGGCCATCGGCGTCGGCCAGGAGGAGGACGACGGGCCGGAAGAGCAACCCTCGCAGGACAAGCTCCTGGTGACCGGCCCCCCCGCCCAGGCCGCACCGGCGGACGCGGGCGCCGCCGCGGGCTCCGAGACCGGGGCCGACCAGCAGAGCCCGCAGGACGACTGGGCGTCCCTGTTCTCCGCCTGGGACGACTCCGCCAACGACCCCGCCAACGGCGCCGCCCCCGCGACGGCGAAGCCGTCCGCGACGGCGAAGCCGTCCGCCGCGGCACCGGCCGACCAGGCGGCGGCCGGTGCGGGCGGGGCGCGTGCTCAGGCGCCCCCGGCCGCCGCGCAGCCGAAGGCGCGCGACAATCTCCAGAAGCAGGAGCGCGCGGAGCCCGCGGAGCCCCCGGAGCCCGCGGAGCCCCCGGAGCCCGCGGACGCGCCGGCGGAGCAGCCTCCCCAGGAGCCCGAGGCGGCGCAGGGCGCCGAGGCCCCCTCCGCCCTTGAGGCGGACGGTACGGCGTGGTCCCCCGCACCCCCGCAGGACCACCGGCTCACGCGCAGCACGCCCTTCGGGACGGCCGGGCAGCCGTTCCAGACCGCGCCCCCCGCCCAGGCTCAGCAGCCGGCGCAGACCCCGGAGGCCGTCCAGCCTCCGCAAGCCCCGCAGAACGGGCAGGCTCCGAACAACGGGCAGCTCCAACAGAACGCGCAGCCGACGCAGAACGGGCAGCAGACGCAGAACGGGCAGGGCCCGCAGACCGCGCAGGGCTCCCAGGAGCTCGCCGACGGCACCACGCCCCCGTCCCCGCCCCCGCCCGCGGCGGACCCGGCGTGGGCCACCGCGGAGCGGATCGCCACCACGCTCCGCCCGCGGGTGGCCGAGCTCTGGCTGGAGGTCCTCACCCGGCACACGGGCGGGGACCCGGCCATGGCCAGCAGGGTCTACCACGTCCTGAACGGCACCCACCTGCTCGGCGAGCTGATGCGCGACGAGACGATCGACGAGGTGCACGTCCACGGGACCCAGGTGACCGTCTGCGGGGCGCGCGGCATCCACCAGATCCCGGGGTTCCCCAGCCTCGCCGCGTCCCGCCGGGCCGTGAAGACGATCACGGCCTCCCGGGAGAAGCGGGGCCTCGTCGTCTCGAAGGTGAACGACTCCGTCGTGATCAGCAGGCGGAACGGCGTGGTCCCGAAGACCAACGCCCTCGTCGCCGGCGGCGTCGTCAGCGGGGACCAGCTCGCCCGGATCCGGCAGGCGCTGGCGCAGATGCAGGCCGTGACCGTGACCGGCCCGGCCGCGCGGATCGTCCTGCGCGCGCTGGCCTCGCTGATCCCGGAGGGCAGCCGCGTCTTCCTCGGGGCGTACGCGACGCTGCCCGCGGGGTGCGTCACCGCGGTGAGCCCCATGGAGGCCGACTACGTGCTCGGCGTGCGGCCGGGCGCGGTCGCCGAGGAGATGGCGGGCGCGGGACAGGTCGGCGCCCTCATCGCCAATCCGGAGACGCAGTTCCCGGCGGCGCTGCGGTTCGCCGTCACGGGGCCGTCCGCCGCGCCGGAGCGACTCGTCGAGCGCTGACCGGACGGTTCCAACGCGAACGCCGAGGGGCGCCGCCCGCCGTTCCCGGCGAGCGGCGCCCCTCGCGTGTCAGCCCTGGCGCACGGCGCGCTCGTGCTTGCCGTCGCCGATCTCCAGCACCCGCGCACGCGCCGCGGCCTCGACCAGCGGCGCGATGAGATGGGCCAGCGGGGTGCGCCGCGGAGTCCCCGGCATCTCGGCCAGTTCCGTGATCCGGCGCACCCCGGCCTCCCCGTGCAGTTCGAAGCCGCGGACGGGGTGGGCCCAGACCTTGCCCTGCGCGGTGTCCATCACCGGAACCGCCCGGTCACCGGGGGCGACCGCGATATCGCCTAAAACCCAGCCGGTCTGCCGGGCCGCCTCGGCGTAGGCGATGACCTGCTCCAGGTCGCGCCGCAGCCGGGGCATGCGGGAGCCGTCGAACGTGACCGGCGGGCAGGCCAGCGCGACGGCGTCGCGGCAGCCCAGCCTGCCGGCGATCTCGGCGACCCGATCGAGGACACTGCGGTGAACGTGGCCCACCTGCTCTCCATCCACGGTCAGCAGCACCACGTCCGCGCGGTCCTGCGAATCGGCCATCGGTTCCCCCTGCCCGGCGGCCCCGGCCGCCAGGGACGGCTCAGGCTGGACGCATGTCCACGACGCGGTCGGAGTCCAGGATGAAGCTGGCGGCCTCGTCCGGAGTGACCCCCAGGACGTCGATGACCAGCCGGATCGGGCCGACCTTCTCGGCGTCGCAGCGGTGGCACCTGGTGCGGTTGTCCCCGTAGACCTTCATCGAGGGGTTCCGGTCGCCGTTGCTGTGCCTGCTCGGACGCGGGCAGTGCCACAGGTTCCCGTCGTCGGAGGAGGAGCCGAGCCGCGTCAGCACCGTCCGGACGTCCACCGACTTGGCCTCGGCGATCCGCTTGTTGTGCGGCGAGACGGGGACGGGCGGCACCATGTCGGCCCCGCGGCGCCCGGCCCGCAGCTCCTGGCGGTACTTGGCCGCCTCGCGCCGCAGCTTCTCCAGGTCGATGCCCTGGGCCGGGTCGTCCTTGGTGACGGGAGCGGGCTCGTCGCCCGTGGACAGGTAGGGGAACCGGTCGTCGGCCCGCCGCCGCAGCGCCGCGACGAGCACGAACGTGGCCAGCGCGTCCCGGGCCGAGTCCGGCGGGACCATGCGCAGCCGCGCCGCGTACCGGATCACGGTCACGGCCTCCGGGGTCACGAGCCGCTGGGTGCCGGAGCCGACCTGCACGGTCGGCAGGACCCCCTCCTCGCCGCCGACCTGGCCCCATTCCAGGTACCCGTTCGGCCGGCCCGCGTCGGGGAAGCCCTCCCCCTGCGGGTCCAGGCGCGAGAACTCCAGCACGGTGCCGCCGGCGTAGGCGTCGACGCGGCGGCCGGCGAAGCCGCACAGCGCCGCGTACGGCACGAGGCAGCTCGGGTCCTCGGGCGCGAGATAGATCACGCGCGATCGGAAGTCGGCCGCGGTCAGGCCGCTGGCCCGCAGGCCGGCGATGGTCGCGGCGATGACGTCCTCGTCGTCGCCCGGAACAAGGTCGACCGACTTGACCCCTTCGATCGCCGGAGGTGAACCGGTGGTGCGAACGGCCAGCACGTAATCGGTCAACTGGTGCATCTGGTCTCCTTTGTAGTGTGCCGCCCCCGTGTGTCACGCATGACTGTCCACGCGACGGGGCGAGCCGCATGCTTTATTTGTCAACCGGTTCGCCGGCGGTCGCCGTCCGGCCCTCTGGTACTTGCCGATCCGACCTGCCCCGAAACGGTCATCACTGAAGAGTGGACACCGGCAGGTGCGACCGGTGCCGCACCTGGCCGGTATCGGCCGGGTGCCGAGGTTACCGCCGGCCGTCCGCGGCCGGTGGCAGGACACGGAGAAGGGTGCACAGTGCCAGCGCAAACCAAGGAAGAATTCTACGTCCGGCGCCTCTTCGACGACGACGTCCCCGTGTTCGTGGACGCGACCAAGTACGTCCGCCAGGACACCCCGTATCCGCTCAGCGCCAAGAAGGCGCTGAAGGCCACCTGCGGGGTGCGCACGGACAACGAGGTCCTGGCGTTCAGCCTGCGCAACTACACCGGCAAGCAGGCCGAGCGGGAGGTCGAGCACGTCGAGAACACCGTCGGCGGGCGGGTGACGGCGCAGAACCAGCTGCGGCTGCGGATGCCCCGCAGGACCCTGGCCGGCCTGAACGAGACGGCCCGGGCCCTGGCCGTCGTCCTCGGCGACGAAGTGATCACCGAGCTGGACGGCGACCTCTACGTCCTGAGCCTCACCCGCGCCGGGAACGAGGGGACGCTGGCGCTCGCCGGCAAGCTGACCCCGTCGGAGGGCGGCTTCGTCCGGTCCGAGGCCGGCGACGGCGACACCGAGTTCGAGCTCCCCGTCGCGGGGGTCCGGCTGCGCATCTTCCTCCGCTCCCCCGTCCGGGACCGCATCATCGCCTACGGGTTCAGCGGCTACCTCACCCGCAAGCCCGGCGAGATGGAGACGGTGACCCGGGCGACGGCGCTGGCCATCAACAGCATCCTCGGCCTGGCGACGTTCCGGATGCTGTCGCAGCTCGACCACGTCGACGTCCCGCCGGTGCCGCGCGGCAACGCCGTCCGGCCGCGCAAGCCCGCCGAGCAGGTCACCTTCTCGGTTCCGGCGCTGCTGTTCACCGACGACGGAACGCCGGCGGCCCGCGGCCGCGTCGCCGCCGAGATCGACCTGGACCAGGTGGACCCGGTGACCGGCGGACTGCAGCTGCACGTCACGGCGGGCGACCAGCTGGAGTGGAACCCGGCGGTGGCCGAGGCGGTGAACTTCGAGGCCTACGAGCGGGTGCTCACCGAGACCATCGGCGCGATGCTCCACTCGGCCGTCGGCATGGACACGGTGCGCGACCTGGCCTACGACATCATGCTGGGCGACCTCGGGGCGGAGGGCATCGCCCGGCTGCGCGCCGCGACCACCGACCTCCCGGGCCTGGCGGCCAAACCCAACCAGGCCGAGGTGCGCTCCGCGCAGCCGGCCACGGGCGTTCCGGCCGCCTGACCACCGGCGCGGTCCCGCGCCGTGCCTCGCGCCGTCGCGGGCCGGTGGTGCCAGCATCCTGGAGCCACCGGCCCGCACGTCCGCACCGGACCCCCGCGCGATACGGGATCGTCGCGCGGCGGGTTCCGGCGATGGACGGGGCCAGGCTTTAGAGTCTCCGTGTAGCGGTCCCCACACTGGAGACGACGGTGATGACGAACCCACCGGACCCTGGTCACCCTCCGCGTCCGCAGGCGCCCGGCGGGCCTGGCGGGCCCTACGGTCCACCGCCCGGCGGACCTGCCGGTCCCTTCCCCCCCGGCCCCGGCCCCGGCCCGGGTTCCGTCCCCGGCCCGCGCCCGCCCGGCCCTGCCTCGGGCTTCCAGGACCCGCCGCAGGGGTGGGCGCCTCCGCCCGGCCCGCCGGGCGAGAGGAACCTGCTCGGGGCGCTGTTCGACCTCAACTTCGACACCATGATCACCACGCGGGTGGTGAAGATCCTCTACGTGCTCGCGCTGATCCCGATCACCCTGTTCTCGCTGCTGATGGCGGTGTACGGGATGGCGTGGCTCGACGACAGCGCGGCGCTCGGCCTCATGCTGCTCCTCGGGTCCCCGTTCGCGTGGCTCTTCGGAGTGTTCGCGACCCGGATCGCCATGGAGTTCGTCGTCAACCAGTTCAAGATCAGCGAGTATCTTCGGGCCATCAAGGACAAGGGCTAGACGGGACGGCTGTGGGCGAGTTCGATGGCGCCCCGCCGCGGGACACCCGGCGGGACGCCGGGGCGACGCGGCGGGACGCGGGAGTGCCCGGGCCGCGCCCGGCGTCGGCGACCCGGCGGGAGGGGCACGGTCCCGGGGACCCGCTGATGCGGCTGCCGGCCGTCCTCGGCGAGCGGTACGACGTGGTCGCCGAGCTTCCCGTGCAGGGCGCCGAGTCCGACCTGCTCCTGGTGCGCGACGACGACGGCGCCGAGTTCGTGGTGAAGATCTTCCGCCGCGGGTACCGCGCCGACCGGGAGGTGTGGGCGAAGCTGCCCGCGCTGCAGGCGCCGAACGTCCTGCGCATCCTGGAGACCGGGCACGCCGACGGCCGCGACTACGAGGTCGCCGCGTACGCGCCGGACGGCAACCTGCGGACGCTGATGGACGAGGGGCCGCTCCCGCAGGAGGCGGTGGCCGAGATCGCCGCGCAGCTCGCCGGCGGTCTGCGGGCGCTGCACCGGGCCGGCATCGTCCACCGGGACCTCAAGCCCGAGAACGTCCTGGTGCTGGCCCGGGATCCGCTGCGCCTCGCGATCGCCGACTTCGGGCTGAGCCGGGTGCTCGAACAGAGCGTGGTGTTCGCCTCGTCGTCGCGGACGCTGGCCTACGCGGCGCCGGAGTCGCTGTCCGGCCAGGTGTCGCCGGCCCGCGACTGGTGGTCGCTCGGCATGATCGTCCGGGAGCTGGCGACGGGCCGGCCGCCGTTCCAGGGGCTGAGCGAGACGGTCGTGGTCGACCATCTCGCGACGCGGCCGGTCAGCGCGGACGACGTCCCCGAGCCGCGGCTCCGGCTGCTCTGCCAGGGGCTGCTGACCCGCGACCCGCGCGCGAGATGGACGGGCGAGCAGGTACGGGAGTGGCTGGACGGCGGCTCACCGCGGGTCGCGGAGGAGAGCGTCCCGGCGGGCACCGGGCTGCCGTTCAGGGGCCGGCGCTACACCGGCAGGACCGAGCTGGCGCGCGCGCTCGTCGAGAACTGGGACCACGCCGCCCAGTACTTCTTCGGACGGGGCGAGACCGGCGAGGCGTGGCGGAGCCTGCGGGACTGGCTCGCGGAGATACCCGACGACAGCCGCATCGCGCTCGTCGACGGCCACCTCATGACGACGCTGCCGTCCGACGTCAAGCTCCTGCACCTCGTGCGGTGGCTGGATCCGGCGATGCCCCCGCACTACCTCGGCCGCCGGATCACCGCCGCCGACCTGCCCGGGCTGGCGGGCCTGGCCGCCGACCGGCGCCATCCCGACCACCGCACCGCCTGCCTCATCGGGCGGGCGCTGTGGGAGCACCGCCTGCTGCCCGTGCTCGCCGGCTTCGCGGGCGGCGAGGAGCTGGCCCGGGTCGACGACCAGTGGCGCGCGCACGTGTCGGCGTGGAACGACCTGGCGCGCTGGCTGCGCGAGCAGGCCGCCTCGCCGCCGGGCCTCGCCGGCCGGCTGCCCGAGGCCGGCGCGGAGGAGCCGCCCGCCGTGCTGCTCGCCCTGCTCGCGCTGGCAGCGCGGCCGGAGGAGACCGCGCGGCTGATCGCCAAGGGCGCGGCCCGGGCCCGCGAGCCGGTGTCCGAACCGGTGCCGTGGTTCACCTGGATGGTGGACGGGGCCGGCGACGATCCGCTGCGGCTGCTCGCCGTGGCGCGCGCCGCACCCGAGGCCGTGGCCGAGAGCGAGTCGCTGACGCGCGAGCGGCACGCCGCCGAACAGCGCGACGAGGCGCTGCGCACCCACCGGGCCGACCGCGAGCGGCAGCGGCTCGCCGGCCGCGGCCCGGCGATGGCGAAGGCCGTCGCGCTGACGTCGCCGCTGCTGCTGTTCTGGCTCCTGGGCAGCTGGGTCATCGGGTCGCTGTTCGGCGGCGGCGAGGACGACGGCACGGCATCGGTCGGCCTGCACAGCTCCTCTTCGGGCGTCTCCTTCGGCGTTCTGGCCGTCCTGTCCGTGCTCGCCTGGGCGGTGCAGTGCGGCAGCGAGGTCGTCGCGGCGCGCGCGCAGGGCGCGGACTACCTCCCCCACGGGCCGTGGGCGATGCTGTCGGGCATCCTCGGCGCGGGCGGCCGCGGACTGTCGACGGCGTCCCAGACGATGTCGGGCGCCGCGCGGCGAACCGGACGGCGCGGCTGCGGGTGCGTGCTCGCCGCCGCGACGCTGCCGCTGCTCCTGTTCCTTCTCCTGCTCGCGGCCGTGACGTCCGTCGCGAGCCTGCTGTGGGTCCTCGTCCTCATCGCCGTCCCCGCCGCGCACGCCGTCGCGGCCGGGGTGCGGCTGCACCACTGGCGGCAGGCACGGACGATCGGAGGGACCCCATGAGCAGCGGGATCGACGCGGACATCGCGCTGGACGCGGCGGTGGTGCTCAGCCTCGGCATGACCCGCCTGCTCGGGCACGGCGCGGGCCTGGCCGGGCGCGGCGCGGAGGCGCTGGCCGCGCTCGCCGCCGGGCGCGCCGAGGCGCGGGCGGCGGCGCTCGCCGAGGTCCGCACGCACGAGCGGGCGCTGCGCGAGACGGTGGAGCGCAACGCGCGCATCGCCGCGCTCGCCGAGACCCGCGCGAAGATCGGCGCGGACGTGCCGCTGCCCGGCCGGCTCGACCCCGCCGAGCGGTCGGCCGCGGAGCTGACCGCCTGGTGCGCCGCGACCGACCCCGTCCTGGACGAGGCCGAACGGCGCCTCTCCGAGCACCTCGCCGCCCAGGTCGGCGCGCAGATCTTCGCCGTCCCCGCCGAGGGGCTGACGGCCGAGGCCGGCGGCGGCGCGCCACCGCCGCCGCACACCGGCGACGTCCGCGAGCACCTGGAGAAGATCCTGGCGCGGCTGCTGCCCGACGCCGGGGAGGCGGAGCGGCGGGAGGTCGCGGAGGCGGCGCGGCTGCTGGCCGGGGCCGCGACGCCGGCCGACGCGGAGGGCGTCCTGCAGGAGGTGCGGCTGCGGATCCAGGACGCCAACCGCCGCACCCGCGAGCGGCGGGACGAGGAGCGGCGGCGGGCGGCCGAGCGCGACGCCGCCGAGCAGGCCGAGGCCGAGCGCCGCTACGTCCTCGACTCCATCACGGGCGCGTTCGAGGACATGGGGTACGAGGTCCAGGCCGGGTTCGAGACGCTGACGGCCGAGGACGGCACCGTGACGCTGACGAAGGGCGCCTGGCCCGACCACAGCGTGCGGATGCGCGTGGACGACGCCGCGCACGTGCGCGCCTCGATGGTGCGCGAGCGGCCCGCCGAGAGCGAGGACGACCGCCGGGTGGACGTCGAGCGGGAACGGGAGTGGTGCGAGGCGTTCGAGGCGGCGCGCGAGCGCCTGGCCGGCGAGGGGATCCGCTCGGACGTGGCGTGGCGGCTGGAGCCCGGAGTGCGTGAGCTGCCCGTCTCGGCGGAGGCACGGCAGACTAGGGGCCGTGCCGCCCAACGCGAACGCTCCCGCGAGCGTCACACGTGAGGTGTGCGGGGGGCGCTCGGACGGAGTGGAGTGACTAGATGAGCATTGATTCGCCGACCCTCGGGGGGCGGTTGCAGGGGTGGCCGCCGTTCATCCGGGAGCTCGACGCGACCCTCTCGGTGCACTCCCAGTACGTCCTGTCGGGCAACCTGCACGACAGCTTCCTCGCGCCGTCGCCGGACGGGGGCCCGGCGGTGCTGCTGCCGCTGCGGGCCCTGCTGTGGGAGACGCTGCGCTCCAGCGGCGCGTCGTTCATGGCCGTCTACGACCCGGTCGACGGGTTGCAGATCGTCCCCGGCCCGAACGAGCCGTCCGGGGGCGAGGCGGCGTCGGCGGCGGAGTCGCTGCTCGGCAAGGTCAAGGCGGACGAGAAGCCGTCGCTGGAGGGGCTGACGCGGCATCTGGCCGCGGTCGCCCGTCCGCAGGAGAACGTCCGCGCCGCGTTCGTGATCGACTCGGCGTCGCGCATCGCCCGGACCCCGACGGACCTGGAGCCGGCCGAGCGCGACTTCTTCCGGTTCTGCGCGAAGCTGTCGCGCAGCGCGCGTCCCGTCCGGGTCACGGGGGCGCGGCCGAAGCCGCTGTACAACCCGGTCGTCTGGCTGGTGGAGCGGCCGGGCGACCTGCCGCCGTGGCTGACGGCCGACAACGAGAACATCCGCGAGATCACGATCCCGCGCCCGCATCTCGGCGACCGGCAGGAGACCGCGCGGCTGCTGGCCCGCGCGTTCGGGGTGAGCGACGTCGGGTCGGACGAGGTGGCGGCCGCGGCGTGCGACGCGTTCGCCGAGCAGGCCGACGGGCTGACCCTCCAGTCGATGATCGAGGTGACCCGGCTGGCGAAGGAGCGCAACGTCGACCTCGCCGACCTGCCCGACGCGGTCCGCACCTACAAGCTGGGCGTGCTCGACAACCCGTGGAGCCGCGGGCACCTGCGGCGCCGGGTGCTGGACGGCGAGAAGCGCGTCCCCGAGCGGGTGATCGGGCAGCCGCAGGCGGTCACCAAGACGCTGGACATCCTCAAGCGGGCGGTGCTCGGGCTGTCGGGCGCGCAGGCGACCAGGTCCGGCAGCCGCCCGCGCGGGGTGCTGTTCTTCGCGGGCCCGACCGGCACCGGCAAGACGGAGCTGGCCAAGGCGATCACCGAGCTGGTCTTCGGCGACGAGTCGGCCTACCTGCGCTTCGACATGAGCGAGTTCTCCGGGGAGGGCTCCGGCGACCGGCTGATCGGGTCGCCGCCCGGGTACGTGGGGCACGAGGCCGGCGGCGAGCTCACCAACGCCGTCCGGGAGGACCCGTTCCGGGTGATCCTCTTCGACGAGATCGAGAAGGCGCACCCGCGGATCCTGGACAAGTTCCTGCAGATCCTTGAGGACGGGCGGCTCACCGACGGGCGCGGCAACACCGTGCACTTCTCCGAGTCGATCCTGATCTTCACCTCCAACCTCGGGATGTTCGTGCCGGGGCGCGACCTGACGGCCGGCGCCGGGGCCGGGTACGGGGCCCCCGACCGTGTGCAGAACATCACACCGGACATGTCCTACGAGCAGGTCGAGCAGCGCATCAAGGGCGCCGTCGCCGACCACTTCACGACGGTGCTGAACCGGCCGGAGCTGCTCAACCGGTTCGGCGACAACATCGTGGTGTTCGACTTCATCTCCGGCGAGGCCGCGCACAAGATCTTCGACCTGCAGTTCGCGAACATCTGCCGGCGGGTCACCGAGGAGCACCGGCTCGTCCTCGCCGTGAAGGGGGACGCGCTGCAGACGCTCCGCGAGTGGTGCACGGAGGAGCTCGCCAAGGGCGGGCGCGGCATCGGCATGGCGCTGGAGTCGCACTTCGTCAACCCGCTGGCGCGCGCGCTGTTCGACCGGGAGCTCGTCCCGGACGAGAAGGTCACGGTGACGGGTATCCGGCGCGAGGGCAGCATCGTGCACCTGGACCTCCAGTGAGCGCGGGCCGCTCCCCCGGGGCCGGAGACGGCTCCGGCGAGACGCTCCTGCTCGCCAAGGCGCACTACCCGGTGACCACACTCGGCCCCGGGACGCGGGCGGGGATCTGGACGCAGGGCTGCACGCTGCACTGCAACGGCTGCCTGTCCCGCGACACGTGGGACGCCGACCCGGGCCGGGCGATCCCCGTCGAGGCGGTCCTAGGATGGCTCGCGTCCCTTCCCGAACCGGTCGACGGGGTGACCATCTCGGGCGGCGAACCGTTCCAGCAGCCGGCCGCGCTGGCGGCCCTGGTGCGGGGGATCCGCGCGTGGCGGGAGACCCGCGACCGTGAGACGATTGCGTTGGACATATTGGTTTACAGCGGATATGTCTACTCTCGGCTCTCGCGCGCCGCTGTGACGCGCGAGATCGTGGACATGTGTGACGCCGTGGTCACGGGGCCGTACGTCGACCGGCTCAACCCTGGGGGGCGACACCCCGGGGACGGCTCCCTACTCTGGAGGGGGTCGGCCAACCAGCGTGTCGTGCCGGTGTCCCCCCTGGGACGCGAGCGGTACGGGGCAGTGGCCGGCGTCGGCGACACTGAAGGAAGAGGGCCCCGAGTACAGGTGTCCGTGGACGAAGGGCCGGAGGGAAAGCGGGTGTACTACATCGGGATCCCGCGAAGAGGTGACATGGAGCACCTCACGTCGAGGCTCGACCGCGCCGGGGTGCGCTCGGGGGATGTGTCATGGCGACCTTGAACTGTCCGGTCTGCGACGAACCGTTCCAGCCGGGCGATCTGCTCTGCATGAGCTGCGGGGCGAACCTGGCGCGCGCCGGAGGCGGCGCTCACCAGCAGGGTCCGGGCGGGTACGAACCGCAGCGGATACCTCCGCCCCCGGGGCCGCAGCAGGGGGGCCAGCAGTACGGCGCCCCGCAGCCCGGCCCGGCCGACCACCAGTACGGCCAGCCGCAGCACGGGCAGGGCCAGCACGGGCAGCCGCAGTATGGCCAGCCCCAGCACGGCCAGCCGCAGCAGGGGCAACCGCAGTACGGGCAGCCGCAGCAGCAGCAGCCTCCAGCGGACCCGTGGGGCGCACCGCAGCAGCCCCAGGACCAGTGGGGCGCGCCGCAGCCGCAGCAGCCGGACGCCTGGGGCCCGCCCATGCCCCAGCAGTCCCATGACCAGCAAGGGCAGGGCCAGCACGGCCAGCCCCAGTACGGCCAGCCGCAGCAGGGCCAGCCCCAGCACGGCCAGCCGCAGTACGGGCAGCCGCAGCAGCAGCAGCCCCCCGCGGACCCGTGGGGCGCACCGCAGCAGCCCCAGGACCAGTGGGGCGCGCCGCAGCCGCAGCAGCCGGCGCCCGACCCCTACCAGCAGCAGCCGCAGGACCAGTACCAGCCGCAGCAGCAGTACGGAGCCCCGCAGGAGCAGGGGGGCCAGCAGTACGGCGCCCCGCAGCCCGGCCCGGCCGACCACCAGTACGGTCAGCCGCAGCACGGGCAGCCGCAGCACGGCCAGCCCCAGTACGGTCAGCCGCAACACGGGGGCCAGCCGCAACACGGGGGCCAGCCGCAGCACGGAGGCCAGGCGCCGCAACTGCCGCACGGCCGCGAGGCGACGCTGCTGCCGCACGAGCACAACCAGGGCCAGCAGCGGTCGCCCGCACCCGACAGCACGGCGTTCATGTGCCCGTACTGCGAGGCGGTGCTGGCCAACCCGGGCGCCGCGCAGTGCGACTCGTGCCTGCGCCCGCTGCCGCAGAAGGGCACGCCCGTCCTGCGCGTCCAGTTCCCCACGGGCGAGCTCAAGGTGTCGGTCGGCCAGCACCTGGTGCTCGGCCGCGACGCGGGCCAGTCGCCGGTGGCGGCCACGTTCACGCAGTACGACAACGTGTCGCGGCGCCACTCGACGGTGTGGCTCGACCCGTCCGGGACGGCCTGGGTGCGCGACGAGGGCTCCACCAACGGGACGTTCGTCAACGGCGAGCGGCTCCCCCGCGGCGTGGACGCCCCGCTCCGCGACGGCGACCAGCTCCGCCTGGCCGCCGACGTCACGGGCACCGTCCAGCTGAACTGAACGGCACGTACATGAGAAAGGGGGCGGCCCCGCGGTTCCGAGAACCGCGGGGCCGCCCCTTTCGGGTTCCGGTGCTCAGCCGGCGCGCTTGGTGCGGGCGCGCGTGCGCTCGCGCTCCTTGGCGTCCAGGACGACCTTGCGGATGCGGACGGCGGCCGGGGTTACCTCGACGCACTCGTCCTCGCGGCAGAACTCCAGGGCCTCCTCCAGCGACAGGAGGCGGGGCGGGGTGAGCCGCTCCAGCTCGTCGCCGGTGGACGACCGCATGTTCGTGAGCTTCTTCTCCTTGGTGATGTTGACGTCCATGTCGTCGGAGCGGGAGTTCTCCCCGACGATCATGCCCTCGTACACCTCGGTGGTCGGGCCGACGAAGAACGTCCCGCGCTCCTGGAGGTTCGTGATCGCGTAGGCGGTGGCGGCGCCGGACCGGTCGGCCACGAGCGAGCCGGACGGACGGGTGCGCAGCTCGCCGAACCAGGGCTCGTAGTCCTCGAAGACGTGGTGCGCCATGCCGGTGCCGCGCGTCTCGGTCATGAACTCGGTGCGGAACCCGATCAGGCCGCGGGCCGGGACGAGGAACTCCATCCGGATCCAGCCCGTGCCGTGGTTGGTCATGTGCTCCATGCGGCCCTTGCGGACCGCCATCAGCTGCGTGACGGCGCCGAGGTGCTCCTCGGGGATGTCGACGGTGAGCCGCTCGACCGGCTCGTGCTTCTTGCCGTCGATCTCCCGCGTGACGACCTGCGGCTTGCCGACGGTCAGCTCGTAGCCCTCGCGGCGCATGTTCTCGACCAGGATCGCCAGGGCCAGCTCGCCGCGGCCCTGCACCTCCCAGGCGTCGGGGCGCTCGGTCGGCAGCACCCGGATCGAGACGTTGCCGACGAGCTCGCGGTCGAGCCGGTCCTTGACCATCCGGGCGGTGACCTTGGTGCCCTTCTCGCGGCCCGCCATCGGCCCGGTGTTGGTGCCGATCGTCATGGAGATCGCCGGCTCGTCCACCGTGATCAGCGGCAGCGGGCGCGGGTCGTCGGGGTCGGCGAGGGTCTCACCGATCATGATGTCGGGGATGCCGGCGATCGCGATGATGTCGCCGGGCCCGGCCTCGTCCGCGGGCTTGCGGGTGAGCGCCTCCGTCATCATCAGCTCGGTGATCCTCACCCGCTCGACGCTACCGTCGCGCCGGCACCAGGCGACCTGCTGGCCCTTCTTGATCGTGCCGGCGTGCACCCGGCACAGCGCGATCCGGCCGAGGTAGCTGGAGGCGTCCAGGTTCGTCACGTGCGCCTGGAGCGGGCCGTCCGGGTCGTAGGCCGGCGCGGGGATCGTCTCGGTGATGACCTTGAACAGCGGCTCCAGGTCGTCGCTGCCGGGCATGGCGCCGTCGGCGGGCTTGTCGAGCGAGGCCCGCCCGGCGCGGCCGGACGCGTACACGATCGGGAAGTCGATCTGGCCCTCGTCGGCGTCGAGGTCCATGAACAGCTCGTAGGTCTCGTCCACGACCTCGTCGATGCGCGCGTCGGGGCGGTCGGTCTTGTTCACGACCAGGATCACCGGCAGCCGCGCGGCGAGTGCCTTGCGCAGCACGAACCGGGTCTGCGGGAGCGGGCCCTCGCTGGCGTCCACCAGCAGGACGACGCCGTCCACCATGGACAGGCCGCGCTCGACCTCGCCGCCGAAGTCGGCGTGCCCCGGGGTGTCGATGATGTTGATCGTCAGGCCGTTGTGCAGGACCGCGGTGTTCTTCGCGAGGATCGTGATCCCCTTCTCGCGCTCCAGGTCGTTGGAGTCGAGCACGCGGTCGTCGACGTCCTGGTTCTCGCGGAAGGCCCCGGACTGCCAGAGCATGGCGTCGACCAGCGTCGTCTTGCCATGGTCGACGTGGGCGACGATCGCGACGTTACGGAGGTCGTCGCGCGTGGAGATGGGCATGCGGGTTCGCCTTGCGTGAGAGTTCGGGAGTCGCCGCAGACGTGCGGCCGGTCCCATTCTACTTGGCCGGGCGTACCACCCACTCCGAGTCGTTCGTACCACTCGTCACACGGACCTCGATTGGCCAACTTTGCGCATCCTTTGTAATCTGCCCGAGATCCGGTCGTCTGGAGTTCCGCCCCCAGGGACTGCGGCCGGGACGCCGAATCTCCCGCGGGAGAACCGGGGACCCACCACCCTCGGGGTGAATCGACGCTCGTCGTAGGGCGACTCCTGGCCCAAACCCGTCAGCTAACCCGGTAGGCGTACGAGGAGAGGAGAGCACCGGCTTGGCTCCGGATTCCCACCGGCGGCGTCGCGTTCTGCCCACCGCCACCGCCACCCTGCTCCTGATCGGCCTCGGCGCCACCGCGCCGGACCTCGCCCACGCCGCCCAGCCGTTCCGGCCGGCCTCCGCGCCCTCGGCGCCGAGCCCCACGCCGACGACGGAGAAGGGCCTGCGCAAAAGCCTCGACGCGCTGAACGAAGAGGCCGAGATCCTCACGGAGAAGTTCAACAAGGCCCGCGTGGAGTTCACCAAGGCCCGCAAGGCCGAGCGGGACGCCACCAAGGAGGCCGAGCGGCTGCGCGCCCTCGCCGAGCCCGCCCGCCAGAAGCTCGGCAGCCTGGCCGCCGCGAACTACATGGCCGGCGGCCCCGACGTCCTCTTCGGCTCCGGCGCCTCCGCCGAGGGCCTGTCCGACCGCGCCTACCTGGCGCAGAGCCAGGCCACCGCCGTCCTCGCCCTGAAGAAGCAGATCGACCAGGCCGACGCCGCGGAGCGCACCGCGAAGGCGAAGACCGCGCAGGTCAAGAAGGCCTGGGACGACGCCAAGCAGGCGCGCGAGGCGGCCAAGACCAAGGTCTCCGAGGTGATGAAGCGCCTCGACAAGCTGACCACCACCCACGCGAGCGACCCGCGCACCGGCCTCACCGCCACCGTCAAGGGCTCCGGCCTGCCCGCCAAGATGGCCCGCAAGGCCCTCACCAAGCTCGGCTCCCCCTACGTCTGGGCCGCCGCCGGACCGAGCAGCTTCGACTGCTCCGGCCTCGTCGTCTGGGCCTACGCCCAGGTCGGCAAGCCCGGCCTCCCCCACTACACCGGCGACCTGTTCGCCATGGGAACGAAGATCCCCCGCGGCGCCCTCCGCTCCGGCGACCTGGTGTACTTCGGCAGCAACCTGCACCACATGGGCATCTACCTGGGAGACGGCAAGTACCTCCACGCCCCCCAGACCGGCGACGTGGTCAAAATCTCCAAACTCTCCGACCGCTCCGACTACGCCGGCGCGAACAGGATTTAGCTTTCTCTCCTCCTTCGGGCCTGGGCGGCCCTCCATCGTCGAAAAGCTGGGCGATCGCTGGCATCGCTCCGTCTCGCCCGGCGGCTCGCTGCGCGATCAGGTTCTCGCTTCGCTCGAACCTGCCTTCGGACGCGATCGCAACCATGAGGTCGTTGCGGGGTCGCGGAGGTGGCTGAGGTCAGCGCGTCTGTGGCCAGGCTCAGCTAGGTGAGGCCTTGGGCGGCTAGGAGGTCTATTACCGGGCGGTCGCCGGGGAGCCAGGGGACGGTGTGGAGCTCGGAGGGGGCCAGCCAGCGGAGTTCCAGGTGCTCCAGGGGCCGGGGCTCGCCCTCTAGTAGTTCGGCCGTCCAGACGCGGAGGAGGGCGCGCTCGCTGAGGCGCCAGTCGCCGCCTACGCGGCGGACGAGGCGGACCTTCACGGCCAGTTCCTCGTGGCACTCGCGTACCAGGGCGTCCTCGTCCGACTCTCCGGGGTCGACCTTGCCGCCGGGGAGCTCCCAGCCGCCCGCCATGTGCGGCGGCTCGGCGCGCTGGGCGGCCAGCAGCCGCCCGTTCGCGAGGATCGCCGCCCCCACCACCACGAGTTCGATCGCGACCAGCTCCTCTCCGTTCTCCTGATCAGACCGCGGCGCCGGCCCGGCCGGTTCCGTTCTGCCGGAGGGAGTCGACCAGACGCGTCGCGTCGCGGACGATCTCCTCCAGATGGTCGCCGTGCGCCCCGCGCCAGTACACCTGCCCGCATCCCGCGCAGCGGCCGTAGACGTCGTAGCTGCGGCGTGTGCCCGACCGGAGCTCGCGCTCGATCTCCTGCTTGTCGACCGGGACGAGCTCGCCGTTGCAGGCGGTGCAGCGCGTCCACGGGCGCAGGACGGGCGCGAAGCGGTCGAGCAGGTCGCGGAGCTGGTCGTCGGGGCGCGAGCCGCGGACGTAGGCGCCGAACCACAGCGCGCGGCGGCGCAGGAGGCCGCGGTCCTGCGTGAGCAGGACGCGGCCCTCCTCGTTGGCCTGGACGACCAGCGCCGGGTCGTCCATGTCGTTGTGGTAGGCGGTGTCGAGGCCGAGCAGGCGCATGCGCCGGGCCAGCGTGCCGAGGTGGACGTCCAGGAGGAAGCGGGGAGCGACCTGGCCCGGGTCCAGCGGGACGGGCTGGGGGCGCGGGACCGCGGCCACATGGACCTCCGCCCCGGCGCGGGGACGGGTGGCGGGCCCGGCGGGCTCGCCGTCGGCGGTCATCGGACCCGCCTCGGGCAGGGGAACGCCCAGCGACTCCACGAGGTGCCCCAGCGTCGAGGTTCCGTCGTAGGGGACCC
This sequence comes from Actinomadura coerulea, assembly GCF_014208105.1. Taxonomy (NCBI): domain Bacteria; kingdom Bacillati; phylum Actinomycetota; class Actinomycetes; order Streptosporangiales; family Thermomonosporaceae; genus Actinomadura; species Actinomadura coerulea. The sequence continues at coordinate 7,602,110 of NZ_JACHMQ010000001.1, read as the reverse complement.
GTGCCGGGGACTCCCGCCGGGTGGCGGGCAGGAACATCAGCAGCTCGTCGGCGACGCGGATCGTTATCTCGGAGTCCACGCCGATCAGCATGCCACGCGCGGCCGACGATTCTCGCCGGTTCAGGCCCGCCGTCCGGGGCGGCGCACGAGGAGGTCCTGGCCCGGGTGCCGCCGGAGGACGCGCGGGCCGCCGCCGACGCGCTGCGCGAGATCCTGCTCGTCGTGGGCGGGCGCCGGTTCCGCTGATCCGGGCGGCTACCACCGGGCGGCTACTACCGGGCGGCTACTGCCGGGCGGCCAGTTCGGACACCTTCTTCTTGAAGTCCGGCCGCGCGAGCGGGCGGGTCACCCCGATCCAGTTCGGCTTCTTGTAGGTCTTCACGCCGATCGCGGGCACGCACGCCGAGCAGCTCGCCACGATCATCTTGCCGCCGCCGATGACCATCCCGACATGGCCGGGGTTGTCGGCCGAGGTCCCGGGGCCGGAGTTGAAGAACACCAGGTCGCCGGGCTGCTCCTTGCCCTTGGCGATCTTCACGCCGAACGGCCACTGCTCGAACGTCGTGCGCGGGAGGTTCAGCCCGACCTGCCGGTAGGCGGCCTGGATCAGGCTGGAGCAGTCGTAGGCGTCCGGGCCGTTCGCCCCGAACACGTACGGCTTGCCGCGCTGCGCCATCGCGAACGCGATGATCGTCTTGACGAGGGCGCCGACGTTGGCGGGCAGCTCGTTGTCCTCGCAGTTGATCCCGTTCGCCTGGACGGGCTTGAAGTCGCCGCCGACGTAGCGCTTCGCCCAGTCCAGGACGAGGTCCACGTAGTCCCACGAGTGGTTGTACTGGAAGATCGCGGTGCGCATGCGCTCCGGGGCGCCGTTGTGCTTGAGGTAGGCGGCGGCCGTCGGGATGGCGTCCGCCGGGTCGTAGCGGTCCTTCTTGCCGTCCTTGTCGCCGTCCACCGCGAACGCCCTGAACGTCGCGTCCAGGAACTGCATGGGGCCGCCCGCGCCCGCGTAGTTCTCCCCGCTGGAGACGCCCGGCATCGTCGACCGGCCGTGGTCGGTCTCGACCTTGCCGACGCCCGCCAGGACGTTCCAGGGGATGCCGTACTTCCTGCCCGCCTCCTGGTACAGCTTCAGGTAGTCGACGGGGACGGACTTCGCGTCGGCGGCCGCCGCGGGCTGCGCGCCGGCGCCGGCGACGTTCACGCAGCCGCCGCCACCGCCGATCCCGCCGCCGAACAGGAACTGGCTCGCGCCGAACAGGATCGGCACGAAGACCAGCGCCACGAACATCACCGCGGCGACGCCGAGAGCGCCGACGAGCAGCAACCTTCGCGGACTCATCCCGTGTCACCCGCCTGTCCGGCGTCCGCCGGCTCGAACGAGTAGACCCGCAGCGAACCGCCGTCCCTCGCCACGGTCACCGCGTACTGCTTGCTGTCGCTGCTGGTCCGCCCGCCCTTGGTGACCTGCTGCCGGCCGGTCACCAGGAAGATGATCGAGTTGTTCTCGATGTCGCGGACCCGGTCGAGGGACGCCGTGCCCTGCGCGACGAGCTGCTCGCGGCGGCGCTCCTCCACCATCCCGGGCGTCGCCACGCCCTGGCCGAGCCGCTGCCCGAGGTCGGAGGTGGTCAGGCCGGCGAAGCGCGCCACGTAGGTCTGGGGGGCCTCGTCGTAGCGGTACGTCCCGTAGGCGGCCACGAACCGCTGCGCCAGGTCGGCCGCCGTGGCGAACTCCTGCCGGGAGAACGGCAGCAGCCGGTAGACGTCGAAGTCGTTCGGGTCGACGGTGCTCTGGATCCCCGGCGGGGGCGACGCGGGGGCCTGCGGCCCCTGCGACGCCGCCGCGCTCGGGCGGGCCCGCGGCTCGTCATCGGACCCGCCCGAAGGCGAGGCCACCGTCAGGTAGACGCCGACCGCCGCGAGGAGCACGACGAGACCCGCGAACAGCAGCTTGCGCCGCCGGTCGTTCAGGTTCATCACTCGTCCCGGTCCGACTCACCCGACCGGCGGTCCACCGGACGCAGCCAGAACGGGATCGGCGGGCTGGCGTTGGAGCCGCCCCTGCCCCACAGCGGCGGGGGCGCCTGCCGCCCGCCGGGCTCGGGACGCGAGGGCCTCGCGCCCCCGCCTCCACCGCTGCGGCCGCGCTGCCGGGGGACGTTCCCGGAACCGCCGCCGGAACCGCCGCCCGAGCCGCCGCTGCCGCCGCCGAACCAGCCGCCGCCGCCGGAACCACCGGAACCGGCCGAACCGCCGCCCGAGCGCCCGCGGCCGCGGGCCGCGGAACCGGACGAGCGTCCGCCGCCTCCGCCGAACCAGCCTCCGCCGCCACCGCCGGAGCCGCCCGAACCGCCGGAACCACCCGAACCGCCGCCCGAACCGCCGCCCGAACCGCCGCTGCCGCCCGAACCGCCTCCGCCGCCCGAACCGCCTCCGCCGGAGACACCGCCGCCGGTGCCGCCGCGGCCCGTCCAGGACGTCGGGCGGAGGGTGCCCTTACCGCTTCCGCTTCCGCTTCCGCCACCGCCTCCGGCGTCCTCACCGTCGCCCTTCGCGACGGTGACGCCGCCGGGCTTGGCGGCCGCCGCCCTGGCGCCGTCCGTGCGGCGGTCGCCGAGCGCGCCCGCCCTGGTCGGCAGGTTCAGCGGAGGAGCACCGCGCCTGGACCGCCCCTGCGCCGCCGCGGCGCCCGCGCCGCGCGGCTTGGCCGCGAGCACCGGCGCGTCCTCGGGCGACTGCTCCGCGCCCGCGCCGGGCGCCGACCGGTCGGCCGCGGCCACCGTGCCCGCCACCACGCCGCCCGTCACGCCGCCGGCGAGGGCGGCGGCCATCGCCGGGTCGTTCTTGGCCTTGCGGAACATCTGGTAGGCGGCGACCGGCGGCATCGCCTCGGTGCTCTTGCGGGCCGCCGCGATCGACTTGTCGAGTTCCGCCTCGCCCTTGCCGCGCGCCCCGACCGCCGAGTAGCCGACGGAGGCGAACAGGTGCTGGAACGGCTTGCGGTACACGAACGCCGCGAACGTCACCAGCGCGATCAGCACCACCTGCAGACCCCAGGGCAGCGTCTCCCCGAGGATCAGGCTGTAGGCCCACAGCAGCAGCGAGAGCACCCCGATGAGCGCCGCCTGTTTCAGCAGCATGGACAGCAGCAGTTCGAGCCAGCGGATGGCGACGACGCGTCCGACGCCCGGATGGATGCCGATCCCGAGGAAGATCGGCCCCGCGACGAGGAGCAGCAGGAACGCGATCTTGACGACGATCAGCGCGAGCGCGATGACCAGGATGAGCAGGCCCGCGACCAGCGCCGCGAACAGCGCGATGAGCGACACTCCCAGGCGGTTCTGCCAGTCCTTGCCCTGGAAGAGCGCGTAGTTCTGGGGATGGTTGTCGTGGATGTCCTTCGTGACGTCCTTGTAGGCGTCGGACTTCTTCCCCAGGTCGACCTTGTTCGTGCCGTAGGTCTCCGGGAGGTCGACCGCCTGCGACCAGAGCAGCTTGTCGGCGTTCTGCTTGATGATCTTCGCGTTGGGGTCGCTGGTGCCGAACTCGCCCTGCAGCCACGGCTTGCAGACCAGCGCCACCCACAGCGCGTTGGCGTTGCGGGACGTCGCGTCGATGTCCTTCGACGTCGCCGGGTCGGGCTTGCCCTCGGGGACGGGGATGCACGTCCCGCCCTTGGTATCGCTCGGTGGCAGCGCGGCGCTGAACGCGGCGCTGGTCGCCTCGGACACCTTCGTCCCGAGCGTGGTGAAGTCCGCGGGCCGGGTGATCAGCCAGGTCAGCGCCACCATCGCGGCGACCATCCAGATCACGCCCTCGGTGACCTTGCTCGCCCGCCTGCGGACGAGCCCCCACCAGGCCAGCCACATCGCGCCGAGGATGACCACCCACGACCAGTAGCGGGCGTTGAACGTCTTGCCGATGTTGGTGATGACCCCGTCGACGGTGTCCTTCAGCCAGGTCAGCAGCGACTCCGACGCGGCCGCCTGGTAGACGCTGATCGTCGTCCGGTCGATCGTCCGGACGAGGGTGAACACGGTGTTCGCGATCGCGTTGCCCATCATCGACATCGCGTCCGAGCAGCCCATGTCGACCGCGTACCAGGTCTGCCCGGCGGTGCCGTACCGGTCGTAGTAGGTGAGCTTCTCGACGGGCGTCTTCTGCAGCTTCTCGTTCGGGTACTCGGGCGGCTTGATCATGCCGTCCGTCCCGGATCCGTACTGCTCGGGCGCGGGGTGGTCGGCCGGGCTGCACGCGTCGTTCAGCGGGTTCGGCAGCTGCGGGACCGACGCGGACGCCGGCGACAGCGGCCCCAGCATGAACAGCGCCATGACGACCAGCAGCAGCACCGAGCGGCGGCTGCGCGGCGCATGGCGGCGCCGCGGGCGCCGGGGGCGCCGCAGGGCCTTGCGGTCGAGCCCTTCGCCGGGCGAGCGCTGGAGGCGCGCCCCCTCGCGGGAACCCATCATCGGGAGACCTCCTCGACCTCGGCCCCCGCGGCGGCGAGTTCGGACGTGCCCGGACGGGACCGGGTCGGGTTGGTGTCCAGCCAACGCTGCAGTTCCTCGGAGATCAGGTCGACGCCGATGCGCCCCGCTCGGCCGTCGAGGTCACGGAAGATGCATTCGCCGTTGCCGAGGTTGCGCAGCACGGCCTTGTGCTCGTCGGACGCCTCGACCCCGAGAAGGGACATGACGTTGCCGACCTCGACCCGCTCGGTGGAGCGGAACGAGAACACCGAGGACAGGCAGTTCGTCACCTGCTCGTTCAGCAGGTCCCCCGCGTTCTGGGAGACCAGGATCAGCGCGGTGTTGCGGGAGCGCCCCATCCGCGACACCTCGGGCACCAGCTTGGCGCCCTCGGGCGTCGAGGTGATCGCCCACGCCTCGTCCAGGAAGATGGCCTTCGGGAGCCGCCGGTCGAGGCCGTGCATCAGCCGCCGCGCGAACTGCGACACCAGGTACATCAGCGCGACCGACAGGCGCTGCTCGTAGGAGTAGTCCTCCCGCGGGATCGTGACGTCCGGCAGGGTGAGCCCGCCGAGCGTGAACACGGTCGTCCAGCCGGCGCTGTCGATGCGCTCGCCGCCGGACGGGTCGAAGCACAGCCGCGCGAGCCGCATCTCCGACATCGAGCGCAGCACCGCGCCGAGGTTCTTGGACGCCGGGTCGTCGGCGCCCTCCAGGTAGTCGACGACGCGTCCGAGCGAGGGCCGCTCGGCGTTGGCGACCGCGCCGACCGCCTGGATCATCGCGGACTCGCGCTCCTCCGACATCCGCGGCAGCAGCAGCCGCAGCGTCTCGGTCGCCATCATCTTCTTGGTGGCGAGGTCGTCGCCGAAGGAGAACGGGTCGAGCAGGCCGGGCGCCGCCGAGCCGAGCGGCAGGATGCGCGCCCTCCTGCCCCGCGCCTTGAGCAGCTCCACGAGCGACTCGGCGTCGCCCTTGGGGTCGATCGCGGCGATGGTGACGCCGCGCAGCGCCATCTGGTAGATCAGCAGCAGCGCGAGCGTGGTCTTGCCGCCGCCGGGCTCCCCGGTGATCGCCACGGCCGTCGGGCGGTTGCGCGCCGCGGCGACGAGCGGGTCGAAGTGCACGATGGCGCGGGCCCGGCCGAGCGTCTCGCCGATGTAGGGGCCGACCCAGCCCTCGCCCTCGTCGTCGGAGCGGTCGCCGAGGTCGACGGTCGCGACCGGCATGCCGCCCGCGATGGTGCGCAGCGGCTGGCGCTGCGCGTAGGCGTTCAGCCGGATCTGGTCGCCGGGCAGCGACTCCAGGAACAGCGAGAACTGGTCGCCGGTCGAGTTGACGACGTCGATGCCGATGTCGCGGTAGTGCTCGACGACGGCGTCCACGCGCTGCGCGAGCAGTTCCTCGGTCGGCGCCGACACGATCAGCCGGTGCCACCCGTAGACGAACGGCAGCCGCTCCTTGGTGATGCCGTGCTCCAGCATCCGGGCGGCGTCGATCTGCTCCGCGAGCGCGATCGGCGCCTCCGCGCCCGCCTCCCGGATGTGCTGGTCCATGTCGCGGGCGTGCGCGAGCTTGCGCGAGACGTCCTTGGACGCCTTCGCCGGCGGGATCAGCTTCATCCGCGCGCTGATCTCCACGGGGAACGGCAGCGCGTCGGCGTAGTGGAGCCAGGGCTCGCCGTCCGGGAACGGCATCATGTCGGGGAACCGCGCGAACGACAGGTAGGCGACGTACGACGCGGCCGTGGCGCCTCCGCCCGCCCCGGTGAAGTTGGGCTGCTCGATCCGCAGGTAGGAGCGCCCGTTGTGGATGGCGCCCTCCACCAGCGACTCGATCTCGCCCTTGCCCCACGTCCGGCGCGCGACGGCGGACGGCGGCGGGTCGGCCAGCGCCCCCGTCACCGCGTGCTGGAACAGCCACGCGACCTCGGTGGAGGTGGCGTGCCTGGCGTACAGGGCGGACCCCCCGAGCGCGCGGCCGACCCGGTCGGCCTGGTCGGTCCAGCGCGCGATCTCCTTCTTGTCGACCGCGTCGTCGTGCACGCCGAGGGCGCTCTCGCTGCGCTTGTAGACCCTGAGGAGCTGCGCCAGGACGCCGCCCGACAGCTGCGCGCCCATGCCGCGCGGGCCGAGCCGCACCCCGAGGTAGACCTCCTTGGTCCAGAAGTCCTTGGCCCAGACGTGGGCGTAGGTCTCCTCCAGGTACTCCCGCCACCCGGGGCCGCCGTCGGACGTCCCGTCCAGTGCCAGCGCCCACTCCGCCGCGGGATACGTCCGGTGCCCGATCCGCAGGTGGACCTCGGCGTCCTGCATGCGGATGCCGGCCAGCGCGATGGTGATGTTGGTGGCGAGCGCCTCGCGCTCCTCACCGGTCGTGAACTCGTAGGACACCGTGGGGAGCCGGAAGTACGCCCACGCGGCGCTGTCGGTCAGCAGGACGCGGTCGTCGAAGTACCGCACGGCCAGTCGGCTCGACTTGCTCATGCCGCCCTCCCGACGCCGGTTCCGATCAACGATTCTCTCCACCGCCGGGCGCCCGAACAGGGCTGCCCGGGAGAGTGTTCGCCATCCGGACGGTCATGAACGTCAGGCGCGTCCGCCAGCAATGCCCGGTCCACTTCGGTCTCCGCTCGATGCCCGCGGGGGGCGCTCATCGGGTGGCCTCCTGCTCCTGCTGAAGCTCCTGGTAACGCTCGGGCATGACGGTGAAGCCGCCGGCCACGACGCCGGCGAGGGCAAGATAGGCACGCCGCGTGGGCGTGCGCAACGACTTCAGCTCGTTGCGCGGCGCGCGGTCCATGCTCAGGTGATCATCCCACGGGATGCGCACCAGCGCCCGGCACCGGCCCCGCGCCACGGCCTCGGCCTGCTCGACGTCGTCCATGCTGCGGCGGCTCACCCCGTTGATGACCGTCACCGCGCGGGACCGCAGCTCCTCGTAGCCGTGGCCGTCGAGCCACTCGAACGTCATCGCGACGGCGCGGGGCGCGTCGGCGCTCGCCGGCGCGACGAGGACGATCTGGTCGGCGTACGGCAGGACGCGCGCCACCACGGCGGCGGCCGCGTCCAGCAGCGTCACCGAGTAGAACTTGTCGATCGTGCGGATCGCGAGCGCGTAGTCGCGGTCGTCGAGCGCCTGCAGCGGGTTCTTGCCCGCCGCGATGACGTCGAGGCCCGACTTGGCCTGCGAGGTGTACCGGCGCATCGCGGTGAGGCTGGAGACCTGGTCGGCGCGCGTGATGAGGCCGGTCAGCGTCTCGTTGGTGTCGCTGCGGGTGCGCCGCGCGAGCGCGCCCGGCCCGGGGTTGACGTCGATCGCCACGACCGGCTCGCCGTTGTGCTGCGCGAACGTGTGCCCCAGCATCAACGCCGTGACGGTCTGCCCGGCGCCGCCGGTGCAGCCGAGCACGACGACGTGCCGCGTCCCGTGGAACGGCTGCTGGATCCGCTGCTGGTAGTCGGCGTCGACCTCGCCGTGCCCGCCGCCGACCGCGTGGATGAGCCGCCGAAGCCCACCGGACGTCACCTCGTGCTCGGGATCCGGCGGGGTGATCGCCGGGCCGGACGGCGGGGGCGACGGGGGCGGCGGAAGCGGCCGCGGCCGGACGGGCGAGGCGGGCTGCGACCGCACCTCCCGCGGCGGCGCCTCCCCCTCCACCGGACGCGGCTCCGCCGGACGCGGAGGCTCCACCTGGCGCGGGGGCTCGGCGGGCGGCAGGTCATGGACGGGCGGCGCCACCGGCTCGGGAACGTCCGGACGCTGCGGCTTGGACAGTCCCTTCGACCAGGGCCTTGGCGGCTCCCGCAGGACCCCGGGCTGCTCGGGCTGCTCGGGCGGCTCGGGCGGCGCGGACGGCGCGGCGGGACGCACCGGCGGCACCTGCTGGGGCGGCGCGGGGCGCGGCGCGGGCGGCGCGGGCGCCTGCTCCGCGGACGCGGCGGGCGTTTCGGGCCGTGCCGCCTCCCGCTCCGGCTGCGCGGGGGGCCGCTGCACCGTCCACCCGGGACGCAGCTCGGGCGGCATCGGGGGCCGCTCCGGCTGCGCGGCGGGACGCGCCGGAGGCATCGCGGGCCGCTCCGGCCGCGAGGAAGGCCGCTCCTGACGGGGGGCGTCCTGCTCGGCCTCGGCCGGATGCCTCGGAGGCGCGGGGGGCCGCGCCGGCTCCGCGGCGGGTCGCTCAGGAGGCGCGGTGTCCGGCTGGGCCGGTGCGGGGGGAAGCGCTGCGTGCTGTCGCGGGGGCTGGGCGGAGGGGAGGCTCTCGGCGCCGAAGGCGCCGGGGACCATGGGGATGTCGGGGCGGGTGGCCGCGGGGGTCTGGGGGGCGGGGGCCGCCTGCTGCGGGGTGCGCGTGCCGGCGACCTTCCTGTCGCCGGGCTCTCCGTTGAACGCCGGCCGCACGCGCACGCGCTCGCCGTCGGCGGCATGGACCTGCTCGGGTTCGGCGGGCGGCTGCCGCGTGACGCCGTCGCCCGGTTCGGCGGGGCGCGTCCACCGGACGCCCGGCGGCGCGGGGGCCTGCTCGTCCTCGCGCCGGGACGGCTCGGGGGCGCCCGCGATCTCCTCGGCGGCCCTTCGGACGTCGGGGCGGGGCTGCTGGGGGGTGTCGGGGCGGGTGTCGCCGGCCGGGACGGCCTGCCAGAACTCGGCCTGCTCGCCAGGGCGCCGGACGCCGGAGGCCAGGGCGCGCTTGCCGGATCCGGGGGGCGCGGCCGGCGGGGGGACCTCCAGCCGCGGCGTCGCCGGGGGCTGCTCGGCGCCGGCGGGCAGGGCCAGGACGTCGTCCTCGTGCGAGATGTCGCGGGTGCTGCGGCGCCATGCCCTGGGCGGGACGAGGGGTTCGGGCGCGGCGGGCGGGGGGACCGCGGGCGAGGGGACGGCGGGCTCGGGGGCGGCGGGGAGCGGGGCGGCGGCGGGGGCGGGCTCGCGCTGGGCCGCGTACTCGACCAGTGAGGGGGGTGCGGCGGCGGCCGAGGGGCGCGGGACCAGGACCGGGGTCGCGGCGGGGGCCGCGGCGGGTTCCGGCTCGGCGGCGCGCCCACGGGCGCGGCGGCGGGTCTTGATCGCGGCACGTTCCATCGCGGCGGCCGGAGCGGGGCTGCCCGCGCGCCGCCAGACGCGGGCCACGATGACGACCTCGCCGGGCTCCTGGATGGGGGTGAGGCGGCACCAGGTGCGGGGTTCGGCGAGGTAGCGGCCCTGCGAGAGCAGCAGTTCGGTGAGCCGCTTGCCCTCGATGACGGGGCGGGTCGCCAGCCAGGTGAGCACGCCCGGCGGGACGATGTAGAGCACGTGCCAGGGGGACGCGAAGGGGATCCCGACGACCCGGAGCAGCACGATCCACGGCACGAACACACCGAGGAAGACGCCGATCTGGACCAGCGGCAGCGGCATCGGGAGCCGCAGGTCGTACAGCTTGTAGAGCCGCTTCTCGATGCGCCAGATGTTCGTGTACGTGGGTAGATCCACGCCCCTACTCCCCTAACTGCGCGAGCACCGTGCCGCCTGCCGACCTCCGCCCGAGGTCCGGCGTCCACGCCTAGGGCCTTGGCGGTCGCCTAGGCCGTGGTCTCGATGATGTCCGGTACGTGGAGGACCCCTCCGATCGTGGTGATCACTTCGCGGCCTCTCATGATGCGTCCGGTTGCGTGGTACCACGGATGTCCTGGACGAGCCAGGTCGTCCCCTTCTTCACCATCGCGAGCTGGTAGCTCTGTTCGAGCTCACCGCCGCCGCCCCCGGCGGGCTGCCACACCACGGTCGCGGTGACGGTGCGCGAGCCCTCGGGGCCCTTCGGCGCGACGACCTCCTTGACCTGGACGAAGACCACGGTCTTGGCCAGGCCCGCGATGGTCGTCCCGTTGGAGAAGCGGGACAGTGCCGCCTGGTTGCCGTTCGCGTACTCCTGGAAGAAGGTGCCGAGGAAGGGCTGGAGCTCGGTTTCGAGGGAGGTGTCGCGGTCCTGGATTCCGTCCTGGGGCAGCTGCGCCTTGGCCGGAGGGGGAAGCAGGGCGGGACGGGCCGAGACGACCAGCGAGCCGCTCCGGTCGGCGTACACCGGGACGGTCAGGCGGAGCCAGCGGTCGGTGGTGCGGGCCAGGAGCGTCACGGTGGCGTTGCTGGCGTCGCGGGCGTCGACGCCCGCGACCTGGACGGACTGCACCTGCATCTTGCCGACGCCGTTCCAGCCGTACTGGGCGTCGGCGCCGTCGGGCAGGAAGGACCGAAGCTGCGCTTCGCGGGCGGGCGCGGTCTTCTGGTCGAAGTTGAGGTAGACGTTGGCGAACTGGAGGGCGAACGCGCCCGCGGCGCTGGTGGGGAAGCCCGCGTTCTTCGGGGTCTTGGACGCGGTGGCGCCGCCGCTCGGCGTGTCGTCGGAGGTGAAGCGCTCGAACGGGGCGCGGACGCCGTTGACGAGGATCACGATGATCAGGGCCCACAGCACGGCGCGGCCGACCCAGACCCACCAGCGCCCGCCGGATCCGCCCCAGCGGCCGCCGCCGCGCGAGCCGCCGCCCGGTCGTCCGCGGCCGCGCTCGGGCAGGTCCCACGGGTCGGCGGACGACGCGAGCGCCCGGCCGGGCGCCGCGGTCTCCTCGACTACGGCGGTGTCACGGCCGCGTCCCACGGCCGACCTGCGAGCCATCCTGCCTCCGCTCGCGCCTCGCCCCCGGTCGGCGCGGTCCTGTTGCCTGGTCATGTCCGGTGGCTTTTCCGAACCCACCTCGGGCCCAGGGTAACCACGGGCGTCAATTGTTCCAGCGCATCCCAGCGAAACACAGCCCCGGCACGCGGTTGCGGATAATGCAATCCACCTCAGCAGGAACGGGGAAGATTGCCAAACGGTGATGTTCCCCTATCCAGGGCTCCGAACGGCGCGCAAGCCCCGTCGAGGGACAAGCGTGACGCCTTCGAAGTCACTTGGTCACGGGATGGCGACGGCGCCCGGCGATCCGGTCCGAAATAACAGCCGACATAATGGCGAAAATACGACACCATGCACTAAAACACCCGGTCCATCGGGCGCGCCGGCCGCGCGGCCCTCCGCTGTCGCCAAAATCACACAGGTCACGGCGGCCGGGCGCCCGCTACACGTTGAAGCGGAACTCCACGACGTCGCCGTCCTGCATGACGTAGTCCTTGCCCTCCATGCGCACCTTGCCGGCGGTGCGGGCGGCGGCCATCGAGCCCGCCGCGGTCAGGTCGCCGAAGGAGACGATCTCGGCCTTGATGAAGCCGCGCTGGAAGTCGGTGTGGATGACGCCGGCGGCCTCGGGCGCGGTGGCGCCCTTGGGGATCGTCCAGGCGCGCGACTCCTTGGGCCCCGCCGTCAGGTAGGTCTGGAGGCCGAGGGTGGCGAACCCGATGCGGACGAGCTGCGACAGGCCGGACTCCTCCTGCCCCATGCTCTGCAGCAGTTCGAGCGCCTCGTCGTCGGGCAGCTCGATCAGCTCCGCCTCGATCTTGGCGTCCAGGAAGATCGCTTCGGCGGGTGCGACCAGGGTGCGCAGGCGCTCGCGCAGGGCCTCGTCGGTCAGCTCGCCCTCGTCGAGGTTGAAGACGTAGAGGAACGGCTTGGCGGTGAGCAGGTGCAGCTCGCGCAGGAGCTCCAGGTCGATCCCGGCCTGCTCGGCGCCCGCGAACAGCGTCACGCCGTCGTTCAGGAGCTTCTGCGCGGCGTTGACGGCGTCGACGACGGCGAGCTTCTCCTTGTCCTTCTTGGTCCGGGCCTCCTTGTCGAGGCGCGGCAGCGCCTTCTCGATCGTCTGGAGGTCGGCCAGGATCAGCTCGGTGTTGATCGTCTCGATGTCGCGGGACGGGGCGACGTCGCCGTCCACGTGCGTGACGTCCGGGTCCTCGAACGCCCGGATGACCTGGCAGATCGCGTTGGTCTCCCGGATGTTGGCGAGGAACTTGTTGCCGAGCCCCTGCCCCTCCGAGGCGCCCTTGACGATGCCCGCGATGTCGACGAACTCCATCGTCGCCGGGATGACCTTCTGCGAGCCGAACACCTCGGCGAGCACGGTCAGCCGCGGGTCGGGCACGCCGACCACGCCGACGTTGGGGTCGATGGTCGCGAACGGGTAGTTGGCGGCCAGCGCGTCGTTCTTGGTCAGCGCGTTGAAGAGCGTCGACTTGCCGACGTTGGGCAGCCCGACGATTCCGATGGAGAGGCTCACGGCCGTCAAGCTTATGGCGCCCGCGGACCCCTCGGGCTGCCCGGAACCTCCGTGCGGCCTCCCTCCGGTGAACACTGGGCCAAATGTCCGGTGACGCGGGGCCTCCCGGCGCGTCGCGGTCGCCGATCGCGGACGCGCTGTCACGATGAGCGGATGGACCTCGCGCTGTTCGCCGGACTCCTCGTCGGCGCCGTCTTCGGCGCCGTCGCCGGGTACGCGCTCGCGACGGGCAGGCAGGGGGCGCTGATCGCGCGGGCACGCGCGGCCGAGGAGAAGCTCGCCTACGCCGAGGGCCGGATGGCCGAGCACTTCGAGAACCTGTCGGCCAAGGCCCTCGACGCCAGCAACCAGCGCTTCCTGGAGCTGGCCGACGCCCGCCTGAAGGCGGCCGGGGCCGAGGCGGCGGGAGACCTGCAGCGGCGGCAGCAGGCCGTCGAGCACCTGGTCGCGCCGCTCAAGGAGACGCTCGCCAAGGTGGAGGAGCAGCTCCGCGAGGTGGAGACGGGCCGCCGCGAATCACACGCCATGCTGGCCAAGCAGGTCGACTTCGTCCGGCAGAGCTCCGACCAGCTCCGGCGTGAGACGCAGTCGCTCGTGCGGGCGCTGCAGCGCCCCGAGGCCAGGGGGCGCTGGGGCGAGCTCCAGCTCCGCCGCGTCGTGGAGCTGGCGGGCATGGCGCACCATTGCGACTTCGACGAGCAGGCGAGCTCGGTCACGGCCGACGGCACGGTCCGTCCCGATATGGTGGTGCGGCTGGCCGGGGGCAAGAGCATCGTGGTCGACTCCAAGGTCTCGCTGGCGGCCTACCTCCAGGCGGCGGAGAGCGGCGACCCGGTGCGGCTGGACGCCCACGCGCGGCACCTGCGCGACCATGTCGACCGCCTGTCGGCCAAGTCGTACTGGCAGGCGTTCAGCCCGGCGCCGGAGTTCGTCGTGCTGTTCATCCCGGGCGAGGCGTTCCTGGCGCCCGCCCTCGACCGCGACCCCGGCCTGCTGGAGTACGCGATGAGGCGGCGCGTGCACATCGCCACGCCGACCACCCTCATCACGATGCTGCGGACGGCGTCCTACGCGTGGCAGCAGGCCGCCCTCTCGCGCAACGCCCGCGCGGTCTTCGAACTGGGCAAGGAGCTGTACGAGCGGCTGGGCACGATGGGGCAGCACGTCGACGAACTCGGCCGCGCGCTGACCGGCGCCGTCAAGACCTACAACCGGACGGTCGGGTCCCTGGAGACACGCGTTCTGGTCAGTGCACGCAAGCTGAACGAACTCGGAGTAGTGGACGACGGCCTGGAAAGCCCCCATCCTGTCGAGGAGAGCCCCCGCGCTCTGTCCGCGGCCGAACTGACCGCATACGACGAACTTCTCGACGACGAGGACCATCTGCCTGATCGGGACCGCTCCCGGTCCGGTCCCGCCGCGGGAGCGGCGGGTCTCGGCGGGCGCGTCCCCGAGCAGGGCGATCCGCGCGACGTCCGGGAGCGGAGCGGGCCGGGGCGTGTGGGAGGTCCGCCTCCCACGGGGAAGAGGTGGCGATGAGTTCATCGACGGTACGCGACGCGCCGGGCGGTTCCTCGGCGTCCCCGGAGGGCCCGGCGCGGCGCCGGCGCGGCGGTCCGCCCCGCTCGGAGTCGGCCGGCCCGATCACGCTCACCGGGCGCGGCGGCATCGTGGTCATGTTCGCCGCCGGGGTGCTGTGCGGGCTGCTGTCGCGCTGGTTCGGCGTGCCGCTGCTCGCCGGCGCCGGGTTCGCGATCGGCTGCGCGCTCGCCGCGTTCGCGACCCGTCCCGCCGACCTGCTCACGCTCGTCGTCAGCCCGCCGCTGGTGTTCCTCGCCGCCACGCTCACGGTCGTGTTCGTCACCACGCTCGGCGACGGCTCGCTGCTGCGCGGCGTCACGGTGGGCGTCTTCACCGCGCTCGCGGCCACCGCGCCGTGGCTGTTCTTCGGCACGCTGCTCGTGGTCGTGATCTGCCTGGCGCGCGGCGTCCTGACGAACGCCCGGGAACTGCGCGACAAGCTGGTCGGGGTCCGCCTCTTCGAGAAGGACGAGAACGAGAACCCCGTCCGGTGGGACGAGTCCCCCGGCACGCCCAAGGAGGGCCGCCACGCCCGCAGCGACCGGCCGCCCTCCGGGGCGGCGGACTAGACGGGCGTGATGCGCAGGTCCTTGCGGAGCTCCTTCGGCAGGGAGAAGCGCATCCTCTCCTCGACGGACTCGATCTCCTCGGCCTCGCCGTAGCCGCGCTCGGCGAGCCAGGCGAGGACCTCCTGGACCAGCTCGTCCGGGACGGACGCGCCGCTCGTGACGCCCACCGTGGCGACGCCCTCCAGCCAGGCCGGGTCGATCTGCTCGGCGTAGTCGACGAGGTAGGAGGCGTCGGCGCCGTGCTCCTTGGCGACCTCGACCAGGCGGACGGAGTTGGAGGAGTTGGTCGACCCCACGACGATGACGAGCTGCGCCTCCGCCGCCATCTCCTTCACCGCGACCTGCCGGTTCTGGGTGGCGTAGCAGATGTCGTCGGACGGGGGGTCCATCAGGTTGGGGAACCGCTCGCGGAGCTTCTCGACGGTGGCGACGGTCTCGTCGACCGACAGCGTGGTCTGCGACAGCCACGCCACCTTCTCGGGGTCGCGGACGGTCACGTTGGCGACGTCGTCGGGGCCGTCCACGAGGTGGATGTGGTCGGGGGCCTCGCCGGTGGTGCCGATGACCTCCTCGTGGCCCTCGTGGCCGATCAGCAGGATGTCGTAGTCGTCGGCGGCGAACCGGACGGCCTCCTTGTGGACCTTGGTCACCAGCGGGCACGTCGCGTCGATGGTGCGCAGGGACAGGCCCCTCGCCTCCTCGTGGACGACGGGCGCCACGCCGTGGGCGGAGAACACCACGATGGAGCCCTCGGGGACCTCCTCGGTCTCGTCCACGAAGATCGCGCCACGCTCCTCCAGCGTCTTCACGACGTGCACGTTGTGGACGATCTGCTTGCGGACGTAGATCGGGGCCCCGTACTTCTCCAGGGCGATCTCGACCGCTTGGACGGCCCGGTCGACGCCCGCGCAGTAACCACGCGGCTTGGCGAGCAGGACACGGCGCTGGGTGGAGGTCATGGGTCCATCGTACGAGGAGCCCGGCTGTGACGGACTCCACGGCACGCTTTGCCAGAATTCCATTCACCCCGCGTGACCAGGGTCGCACCGATGGGGCAGAGTGAGGGGGACGGAGACGAGGCAGGAAGAGGAACGTCCGATGAGGAAATCGCCGCGCCGCCTCACTGAGCAGGTCCGCGAAACGGTGGGCGAGCAGGTCCGGGATCTCCCGCTGCACGCCGTCCGGCTGGCCATGTTCGGCGTCGGCCGTGCACTGCTGCTCAGCGACCGGATGACCAGGGACTACAAGGAGATCACCGAAGGCGGCGGTGTGAAGCCGGTGGCCCTGCGGCTGCGCGACGACGTCCAGCACACGGCCGGGAAGGTCGTCGGGCTGGTCGCCGAGCGCGTCCGCGGTGAGGAGCCCGAGGCCGAGCCCGCGCCCGAGCCCGAGCCCGCGCGCCGCACCAGGACGGCCGCCGCGCGGTCGTCGGCCACCGGGGAGATCTCGGTCGGCAAGCCCGGCGCCGGG
Source organism: Actinomadura coerulea (assembly GCF_014208105.1). Lineage (NCBI taxonomy): Bacteria > Bacillati > Actinomycetota > Actinomycetes > Streptosporangiales > Thermomonosporaceae > Actinomadura > Actinomadura coerulea. The sequence goes on along the minus strand of NZ_JACHMQ010000001.1, from coordinate 7,585,838 downwards.
CCGGACCACAAGCCGAAGCACGCCCGTCCGGGACCGCCGCCGAAGCCCGCCAGGCCGGGCGCGCTGGGCAGGCACCACGCCAAGGCGGAGAACGGGGCCGCTCCGGTCGCCGAGCCCGCGCCGAAGCCGGTGCCGTCCGAGCCGAAGCCGGAGCCCGCGCCGCAGGCCGCGCCCGCCCCGAGCCCGAAGGCCGCCGAACCCGCGCCCGCCAAGCCCAAGCCCAAGCCGGCCGAGGCCAAGCCCAAGGCGGCCGAGCCCAAGGCGGCACCGGCTGCGGAGAGCAAGGCCCCGGCGGAGAAGGCCCCGGAGACGAAGGCCGGGAAGAAGGCCGACGAGGCCGCCTTCGAGCCGAAGCCGGAGGCCAAACCCGCCGCGCAGGCGGAGGCCGCGCACATCGCCGCGGATCTGCCGGTGCCCGACTACGACAGCGCCACGCTGCCGCAGTTGCGGGCGCGGCTCCGCGGCCTGTCCGCCGACCAGGTGAAGCTCCTGCGCGAGTACGAGCGCAAGCACGCCGGTCGAGAGGACGTCATCCGCATGTACGAGCGCCGCATCGCCAAGCTCAACGGCCTCGACTGAGCGGCCGTCGACCGAGCGGTACGGCAGGACGGAAGAAGCCCCCGGGAGCGCCCGGGGGCTTCTTCCGTGCCGGGGGTCAGGCCACCGCGGGGGCGTCCTGGAAGGCGGGGTCGATGTCGACCCGCTCCAGCGGCGCCAGGTGGCGGCGACGCACCACGAGGATGCCGATCGCGACGGCGCAGCAGGCCGCGCCGACCAGGTAGGGCAGGCTCGCGTCGACCTCCTCCGCGAGCTTCGTCGCGATGTACGGGGCGAGGGCGCCGCCCATCCACCGGACGAAGTTGTACCCGGCGGACGCGACGGGCCGCGGGCTGTCGGAGACCTCCATGGCGGCCTCGGTGAACGCGGTGTTGTTCAGCCCGATCGGGATGCCGGACAGGACGGTGCAGGCGACGATCCCGCCGTGCCCGAGGAACGCGAGCCCGAGCTGGAACACGATCAGCAGCGCCAGCGCCAGGTACATGACCCGCACGGTCCCGACGCGCCGCTGCAGCACGGGGGCGCCGAACACCGACGCCAGCGCGACCATCACGCCCCACCCGAAGAACACCAGGCCGATGCCGTGCGCGCTCATCCCGAGGACGAACGGGGTGAAGGCCAGGACGGTGAAGAACGCGTAGTTGTAGAACAGCGCGGTGAACGCGGTGGTGGACAGGCCGCCGTGCGCCAGGGCCCGGATGGGCGCGCTCAGGCGGGTCTTCTCGGCGGGCTTCGGCGTGGGCCTGAGCAGCGTGGTGATCAGGAGGAAGCCGACCGCCATGAGCGCGGCGGTGCCGAAGAAGGGGAACCGCCAGTTCATGTCGCCGAGCAGGGCCCCGGCGAGCGGGCCGAGCGAGATGCCGATGCCGAGCGCCGCCTCGTACAGGATGATCGCCGACTCGGCTCCGTGCTTGCCCTTCGAGGGGGGACGACCCCCCACACCCCCCGGATCGCCTCCGGCTCCGCCCTTGCCCTTCGAGGGGGGACGACCCCCCACACCCCCCGGATCGCCTCCGGCTCCGCCCTTGCCCTTCGAGGGGGGACGACCCCCCACACCCCCCGGATCGCCTCCGGCTCCGCCGGAGGCCGAGCCAACGATCACCGCGAGCGCCGTCGCGACGAACAGGGCGTTGCCGAGGCCCCAGCCGGCGCGGAAGCCGATGAGCTGCCCGACGGTCCCGGACGTCCCGGCGAGGGCGGCGAACGCCACGACGAGCGCGAGGCCGATCAGCAGCGTCCTCTTTCCGCCGATCCGGCTGGACACCCACCCGGTGACGAGCATCGCCACCGCGGTGATCAGGAAGTAGCTGGTGAACAGCAGGGACACCTGGCTCGGCGAGGCGTCCAGGTTCTTCGCGATCGCGGGCAGGATCGGATCGACGAGGCCGATGCCCATGAAGGCGACGACCGCGGCGAAGGCGGTCGCCCACACCGACGTCGGCTGCCTGAGGATGCCGCCGCCCTTCGGGGTCGCCGCGGGCTTCGCGTGCATGGGTACCTCCGTGTGCTGGTTCAGGGTGCGCCGAAGAGCTTGTCGAGGGCGGGCAGCGCCGCGGCGACCGCCGCGCGCTCCCCGTCCGTCAGCTCCGCGAACCGCTCGGCGAGGAAGCCGATCCGGCGCTCGCGCCCGGCGGCCAGCCGCTCGCGTCCCGGCCCGGTGAGCCCGGCGGTGACGACGCGGGCGTCGGCGCCGCTCCGGCCGCGCGCGACGAGCCCGTCGCGTTCGAGCCGGTTGATCTGCGCCGTCATGGTCGGCAGCCGGACGCCGTGCTCGGCGGCCAGCTCGGTCATCCGCCGCGGCCCGTGCTCCAGGGAGCCGAGCACGGACAGCTGCTGGCTGGTGATCGGCTGGTCGGCGCTGACCTGCCGCAGCATCAGCACCACGTGGCGCAGGCGCCGGTTGAGCTGCTCGGCGAGCTCGCGTTCGGATGCGGTCACGGTGTCTCCTCGGAATTACTTAGCCAGTCTAAGTAAGCTGAACTAAGGTTTGTGGCCCGGCGCCATGTCTCTTCGGTCACACGGATTCTGCCGGGGCCGGCGGCGTGCGGGTCGGCGGGTCGGTCCCGCGCCGTAGGCTGCCTGCATGGCGATGGAGACCACGGCCGAATCCCCGGTTCCGGTGCGCACCGTCCTGCAGGCGGTGAGCGGGTGGATCGGCAGGCTCGGCCGCATCTGGGTGGAGGGGCAGATCACCGACCTCAACGCCCGCGGCGGCACGGTCTACATGACGCTCCGCGATCCGGTGGCGAACATGTCGGTGCGGGTCGTCGGCCCGCGCGCCGTGTTCGAGGCCGCCGGGCCCGCGGTCACCGACGGGGCCCGCGTCGTCGTGCACGCCAAGCCCGACTTCTGGATCAACCGCGGGACGTTCTCGCTCAGCGTGCTGGAGATCCGGCCGGTCGGCGTCGGCGAGCTGCTGGCCCGGCTGGAGCGGCTCAAGCGGGTGCTGGCCTCCGAGGGGCTGTTCCGGCCCGAGCGCAAGCGCCCGCTGCCCTTCCTGCCCGGCCGGATCGGGCTGATCTGCGGGCGCGACTCCGACGCCGAGCACGACGTCCTGGAGAACGCGCGGCGGCGGTGGCCCGCGGTGGCGTTCCGGGTGGAGAACACCGCGGTGCAGGGCTCCTACGCGGTCGGCGAGGTGATGGAGGCGCTGCGCGCGCTGGACGCCGACCCCGAGATCGATGTGATCATCATCGCGCGGGGCGGCGGCGCGATGGAGGACCTGCTGCCGTTCTCCGACGAGGCCCTCGTCCGCGCGGTCCACGCCGCCCGCACGCCGGTCGTCAGCGCGATCGGGCACGAGCAGGACAGCCCGCTGCTCGACCTGGTCGCCGACGTCCGCGCCTCCACCCCGACCGACGCCGCGAAGAAGGCCGTGCCGGACGTGCGGGAGCAGCTCCAGCTCGTCCGGCAGCTGCGCGACCGCGGGCGGCGGTGCCTGTCCGGCGCGGTGGAGCGGGAGCTGGCGTGGCTGCGGTCGGTGCGCTCGCGGCCCGCGCTGGCCGACCCGGTACGGGAGATCGAGCGGCAGTCCGAGCAGGTCGCGGCGATGCGCGACCGGGCGCGGCGGTGCCTGTCCGCGGCGCTGGACCGGGCCGGGGACGAGCTCGGGCACACCCGCGCCCGGCTGCTCGCCCTCTCCCCCGCCGCGACGCTGGAGCGCGGGTACGCGATCGTCCAGCGGGAGGACGCGTCGGTGGTGCGGGAGGCGTCGTCGGTCAAGGACGGCGAGCGCCTGCACGTGCGGCTCGCCGACGGGCGCCTCGGCGTGAGCGTGACCGACCGGGAATGACGTGCCGACCTGGGGGACGGCGGTCCCCCCGGGGATGAGAGGGTGGGCCGGTGGCTGAGGAGAACGGGACGGCCGAGAAGCCGTCGTACGAGCAGGCGCGGGACGAGCTGGCCGAGGTCGTGAAGCGGCTGGAGGCGGGCGGCCTGACGCTGGAGGAGTCGCTCGGCCTGTGGGAGCGGGGCGAGAGGCTCGCCGCCGTCTGCGAGGAGTGGCTGGAGGGCGCCCGCGCCCGGCTGGCCGCGGCGCTCGACCGGCCGGACGGCGGCGACGCGGCCGCCCCGTTCTGAAGGGCCGTGCCGAGGCTCAGGAGGCCGGCGTGGCCGTCGCCGTGGGGGTCGGTCCCCCGTTCTTCGCCTGCTCCTTGAGCGACCCGGCCAGGACGGCCAGCTCCGCGTAGGACGCTGTGCCGGTGACCACGAGGCTGACCCCGTCCGGAAGGGTCCGGGCGAGGGAGTTGGCCTTCTTGTCCTTGCGGTGGTACTTGGTCCAGGTGGCGCCGTTCACCTGCTGCGTCCCGACGGGCTGGCTGCTGTTGGCCATGCGCGGAACGTACTGCGAGGCCTTCTCGTTGCTCTGCTCCAGCGCCGCGTACTCGCCGGCGGGGGTCACGAACCCCAGGTGCCAGGCGACGGGGTCCTTGCCGTCGGCGTCGAGGCCGTGCACCCGCGAGCTGTTGGGCCGCCAAGTGGCGGGCAGCCCCTCGGGCGCGTGGACGGTGTAGGGCGCGTCGTTGCGCATCGCCCACAGCTGCGAGCTGTAGTCGACGGTCGGCAGGACCTCCTTGTCGCTGCCCGGCGTGACGACGTAGATCGCCAGCACGAGCAGCAGGCAGGCGCCCATCGCCATGGTGAAGCCGCCGAGTCCCGTGGTCAGCCGCTTGTAGACGCCGGGGCTCACCTGGACCACGGGCCGTCCCGCGGTCGCGTCCGCCTCGGGCCGGCCGCTCGCGGCGGACGCCTCGGGCCGGTCGGCGGGCGCGTCCGGCGCGGGCCCCGCCTGCGGGGCGTCCGGGACGGAGGATGGGGTCTTGTCGGTCACCCCTCCAGGATCCCCCACCCTCAGCGCTGCTCCGTACCGGGGTTCCGGATCGTGCCGACGATGGCCATGGTCCTGTCGGCGAGCCTGCGGGCGGCGTCCTCGTCGTCCAGCAGCGAGATCTCCGACACAGCGCCCGCCATCGCGCCCGTCAGCACCGTGACCAGGGCCTCGTCGACGCCGCCGTCGGCGGTGTGGAACAGGGCGGCGTTGCGGCGGGCCCACTTGTTCAGGCGCTGGCGCATGACCCGGTCGAACCCGGGGGGCCCGTCGCCGGAGATGAACAGCCGGGCGACGTCCCGCTCGTCCAGGCAGCCGTTGAGATAGGCGCCCGCGCCGGCGATGAACTGCCGCATCGGGTCCTTCTCGCCGGCCTCCCGGACGGCGCTGATCGCCTCACGGGTGCGCTCCTGCTGGCGTCCCTGGAAGTCCTCGAACAGCGTCAGGTACAGGTCGGCCTTGCCGTTGAAGTGGTGGTAGAGGCTGCCCACGCTGGCGCCGGCCTTGGCGACGATGTCGGTCACCGCGGCCTGGGCGAAGCCGGACTCGCAGAAGACGTCCCTGGCCGCGGCCAGCAGGGCGCCGCGGGTGGCGGCCCCGCGGTCGGAGGTCCGCGCGGGGCCGTCCGCGGGCCGCGCGCCCCCGTTGTGACTCACCCCGCCGGACGGGACGTCGATGTCGCTGCTCATGACGCCTGAGATTACGCCCTCTCCCAGGGGGAAACGATCCCTTGTCCGAGCCGCGGTGGTTTCCCGTGCCCGTTCCACCCGCGTCAGGACACCTGTTCGACCCCGTGCCCGGAAGGCCGCGGCCCGGCTGGTCTGGTCCAATTTGTGGCCTGACATCCGGTCCACGGAGAATCCGAGGCACCACCGACCGAAGGGGCTGCCCCGCCATGTCCGAAGAGACCACCGTTTCCTCCCCCCTCACCACCGAGCCGTCGGCTCCGGACCGCAACCTCGCGATGGAGCTGGTCCGGGTGACCGAGGCCGCCGCCATGGCCGCGGCGCGCTGGGTCGGCCGGGGGGACAAGAACGGCGCCGACGGGGCCGCCGTGAACGCGATGCGCCAGCTGATCAACACGGTGTCCATGCGGGGCGTCGTCGTGATCGGCGAGGGCGAGAAGGACAACGCGCCGATGCTGTACAACGGCGAGGAGGTCGGGGACGGCTCCGGCGCCGAGTGCGACGTCGCCGTGGACCCGGTGGACGGCACCCGGCTGACCGCGCTCGGCATGAACAACGCGATCGCGGTGCTGTCGGTGGCGCCGCGCGGGTCGATGTTCGACCCGTCGGCGGTGTTCTACATGGAGAAGCTGGTGACCGGCCCGGAGGCGGCGGACGTCGTCGACATCGAGCGCCCGATCGCCGACAACATCCGCGCGATCGCCCGCGCCAAGGGCTCCTCGACGCACGACGTGACGGTCTGCATCCTGGACCGGCCGCGGCACGAGGGCATCGTCAAGGAGGTCCGGGAGGCCGGGGCGCGGATCAAGTTCATCCTGGACGGCGACGTGGCCGGCGCGATCATGGCGTCCCGGCCGGGGACCGGCGTGGACCTGCTGCTCGGCATCGGCGGCACCCCGGAGGGCATCATCGCCGCGTGCGCGATCAAGGCGCTCGGCGGGGTGATCCAGGGCCGGTTGTGGCCGCAGGACGACGAGGAGCGGCAGAGGGCGGCCGACGCGGGCCACGAGCCGGGCCGGGTGCTCACCACCGACGACCTGGTGACCTCCGACGACGTGTTCTTCGCGGCGACCGGCATCACCGACGGCGAGCTGGTCGACGGCGTCCGCTACAGCAAGGGGACGGCGGTCACGCACTCGCTCGTCATGCGGTCGCGCAGCGGCACCATCCGGACGATCTCCAGCGAGCACCAGCTGAGCAAGCTGCGCGCCTACAGCGCGATCAACTTCGACACGGCGGTGTAGCGGCGCTACCGGCCGCGGCCGAGGCGGTTGCGGACGCGGCTGCGCAGCGAGGGCTTCGGGGCCCGCGCCCGCACCGAACCGAAGATCAGCGTGCCTCCCACCTCGATGGTGGGGCCCTCGGCCGCGGGGCGGGCCCGCAGGTCGCGGGTGCTGAGGATGGTGCGCCCCGTGACGTCCACGCGGACGCCCTCGGGGACCAGCAGCCGGATGCGGCCGCCGAGCACCAGCGAGTCGAGCACGATGTGGCGGCGCTGCAGGACGGCCTCGCGCAGGTCGAGCTCGACCGTCCCGAACAGGGCGAGGAGCGGGAGCTTCACCGGGACGACCCAGCGCCCGTCCCGCCGGGTGCGGCCGAAGAACACCGAGACGGGGCGGTCGTCCACGAGGATGGGCTGCGCCTCCTCGGGGCTGAGGTCGCCGGTGAGCCCGGTCAGCTCGCCCAGGGTACGGGCGGCGTAGACGCGGGAGGTGCGCTCGGAGTGCTCCTCGATGGTGAGCCGCCCGTCCGCGAGGGCCTCGCCCAGGACGGCGGCGACGCGTTCACGGTCGGCGTCGGACGCGCGCAGGTCGCGCACGTTGGTGACCTTCTCGGCCGCCGGGCGATGGGGGACGTCCACAGGGAAGAGGGTATCCCCCGGTGGGGACGGCCCCGCGGGAAAACGGGTGGGGATTCGTCCCTCGCTTACCTAGTGTGAGAGGTATGACCTTGCAGCGTGCCCAGATCGCGCCCGCCCGCGAGGGCACCGGCACGGCGGCGATCAGCCTCCGCGGCGTCGTGAAGCGGTTCGGCGGCTTCACCGCCGTGGACGGGCTCGACCTGGACGTCCCCTCCGGCGTCTGCCTGGGGCTGCTGGGCCCGAATGGCGCCGGCAAGTCGACCACGATGAAGATGCTGACCGCGCAGGTGATCGCCGACGAGGGAACGATCCGGGTGCTCGGCTTCGACGTGCCCCGGGAGTCCAAGCGCGCGCGGGCGGCGATGGGCGTCGTCCCCCAGCAGGACAACCTCGACGAGGAGCTGACCGCGCGCGAGAACCTGGAGGTGTTCGCGCACCTGTACCGGGTGCCTCGCAAGGCGCGGCGCGAGGCGGTGGACGACGCGCTGGCGATCGCGCACCTCACCGGGCGGCAGCTGACCAAGGTGGACGACCTGTCCGGCGGCATGCGGCGGCGGCTGCTGATCGCCCGCGGCCTGGTGCACCGGCCCGCGCTCGTCCTGCTGGACGAGCCGACCGTGGGCCTCGACCCGCAGGTGCGGGCCGAGCTGTGGGGCCTGATCGACGGGCTGCGCGCCGGCGGCACGACCGTGCTGATGTCGACGCACTACATCGAGGAGGCCGAGCGCCTCGCCGACGAGTGCGCGCTGATGTCGCACGGCAGGGTCATCGCGCGGGGCACGCCGTCGGCGCTGGTCGCCGAGTACGCGGGCGAGCGGGTCGTCGAGCACTACGGGCCGCCGGACCGGCTGGCGGAGGTGGAGCGGGTGGCGCGGGCGGCCGGGCTGCCGACGCGCCGCACCGGGCCCTCGGTGTCGGTGCTGAAGGCCGAGACCATCGCGCCCTCCGTGGAGGACGAGCTCGGCCCGGACGGCGTCCGCCGGGCCGCCAACCTCGAGGACGTGTTCGTGGTGCTGACCGGGGAGCGTGTGGAATGACCGCCCAGGCGGAAGCGGCGCGGGCGGAGCGGGCGCCGCGCCTGCGCCGGTTCGAGACGGCCCCGGTCCGCGGCATCTGGCGCCACGAGCTGGCCCTCTACAAGCGGTACTGGAAGTCGCAGTCGTTCGCGTCGATGGTGGAGCCGACGTTCTTCCTGCTCGCCTTCGGCTACGGGTTCGGCTCGATGGTCGCGGTGATCGGCGACTACCGGTACCTGGACTTCGTCGCGACCGGCGTCGTCGGGACCGCGGCGCTGTTCACCTCGGTGTTCCCGGGGATGTTCAACGGCTACATCAGGCGCGTGTTCCAGCACACCTACGACGCGATGCTCGCCGCCCCCGTGGACGTGCACGAGCTGGTGACGGGCGAGGCGCTGTGGATCGCGGCCAAGTCGGCGGTGTACTCGTGCACCCCGCTCGTCGTGGCGCTGTTCTTCGGCCTCGACCCGTCCCCCGGGATGCTGCTGGTGCCGTTCGTGACGTTCTTCACCGCGCTCGGCTTCGGCCTGTTCGGCATGTGGACGTCGTCGGTGGTGCCGTCGATCAACTCGTTCGACTACGTGATCACCGGCGTGGTGACGCCGCTGTTCCTGATCGCCGGGACGTTCTTCCCCATCGACGCGCTGCCCGGCTGGGCGCAGAAGGTGTCCCACCTCAACCCGCTGTACCACTGCGTGCAGCTGGTCAGGGACGCGGTGTTCGGCCTGCACCCGCTCGCCGACCTCGGCCACCTCGGCGCGCTGGTGCTGTTCGCCGCGCTGATGTGGATCATCGCCGTCCGGGGCATGCGCAGGCGCCTCATCGGCTGACGCTCCCCGCCCATTGACCTGGGGCGTCCCCTGTCCCTACGCTGACGCGAATCTTCTTCACATTGCGTCTTCTACGGGTGCGCAGCCAGAGAGGTCGGGGCGCATGAGCGAGGGCACCACCGCCCGGGACCGCCGGGCCAGGTTCGCCGCGTACACGGCGTTCGCCGTCCAGGGGCTCTGCTTCGCCTCGCTGGTCACGCAGGTACCGAAGATGCAGGAGTCGCACCACCTCAGCGACGCCACCCTGTCGCTGGTGCTGCTCATGGTGCCGCTGGTCGCGGGCGTGGGGAGCGTCGCGTCCGGCGCGCTGTTCCAGCGGTTCGGCAGCGCCCCGGTGCTGCGCGTCTCCCAGCCCGCCGTCGCCGTCACGATCGCCCTCATCGGCCTCACCGCCGACAACGACCTCGCCCTCTACGTGACCGTCGCCGCCTTCGGCCTGTTCGTCGGCGCGGTGGACGCCTCGATGAACGCCCAGGCGATCGCCGTCGAGCGCCGGTACGGAATCAGCCTGATCACCGGGTTCTACGCGGTGTGGAGCGTCGCGGGGATCCTCGGCGGACTGTGGGCGTCCCTCGCCAACAGGCTCGACCTGTCGCTGTTCACCGGCTTCGCCCTCGCCGCCGCCGTCGGCGTCGCCGCCTCGCTCGCCACCGGCGGCCGCCTCTACCGGCGCGCCGAGGAGGGGGACGGCCCCACCGCCGCGGAGCTGAAGGCGGCCGGGCGCAGCGTCCCGTGGCGCCCGATCCTTGTCGTGGGCGCCGCGATGGCCGTCGCCTACCTGGCCGACTCGGCGATCTCCAGCTACGGCGCCAAGTACCTCGACGACGAACTGTCGGCGAGCGACTGGGTCGCCCCGCTCGGCTACGTCGCCTACCAGGTCACCATGGTCGTCAGCCGCGCCGTCGCCGACCTCGCCGTCCGCCGCTCGGGCGCCGTCAGGGTGGTGCGGATCGGCGGCCTGGTCGGCGTCCTCGGCATGGCGGGCGTGGTCGCCGCGCCCAACGCGGCCGTCGCGATCGCCGCGTTCGCGCTCGCCGGACTCGGCCTGAGCGTGATCGCCCCGGTGTCCTTCTCCGCCGCCGGACGCGTCGACCCGACCGGCCTCGGCGTCGCCGTCGCCCGGGTCAACATCTTCAACTATGTCGGCTTCGTCCTCGGCGCCGCCGTGGTCGGCGCCATCGCCCCGCTCAGCGCCGACCACGGCCTGCGCATCGCCTTCATCGTCCCGACGGCCCTGATCCTGGTCGTCTTCGCCACCGCGAAGGGCTTCGCCCCGAACCCGGTCGAGGGCGCCCGTCCCGACGCCCCCGCCATGGAACGCCCGATGGCCTGAAGGGGTGTGTCTTCCCAGGGGGCAGCCCCTGGGAAGACACTGCTCACGCGTCTTCGGCCAGAGCCGTGACCGCGCGCTCGCCTTCCGTCTGGGCCTCTTCGGGAGACATGTCCTTCAGGGCTTGGCTGAGCGCCACTTCGGCGGCGTCGGCCGCGGCCCGGAGCGTCAAGGCGTGCTCCTGCGCCCGTTCGAGGTCGCCCAGACCGACACAGTCGAAGGCCACCTGCGCGTCGTGGCCGGCCATCTTCAACTGCCGCGCGGCCTCTTCCAGACTCATGCATACCTCCTACACCGGGGATGCTGTTCTTACCCTCCACCACCGTGAGCAACCGCTTGACCCAGCAGTTGCGCGGCTTTGACCAGGCGCGGCTCGGGGAGAGCCGCGTAGCCCAGGACGAGCGCGGGGGGCGCGTCCTCGGCGCGGCGCGGCGACCACATGGCGCGGGCGCCCGCGACCGACACCCCGGCCCGCGCGGCGCGCTCCACGACCTCGTCCTCGTCGCACCCGCCCGGCAGTTCCACATAGAGGTGGATGCCCGCTGAGACGCCGTGAACCCTGGCGCCGGGCAGGTTCTCGGCGAGCGCGCCGGCGAGGGCGTCCCGCCGGGCCCGGTACCGCCTCCGCATGGTGCGCAGGTGCCGGTCGTAGCCCCCGCCGCGCAGGAACTCCGTCAGCGCGTACTGCTCCAGGACGGGCGCGCCGAGGTCGGTGTGGGTGCGGTGCTCCCGCAGGCCCTCGGCGAGGAACGGCGGCGCGAGGGCCCAGCCGAGGCGAAGGGCGGGGGCTAGCGACTTGCTGACCGACCCGAGGAGGACGACCCGGTCGGGGTCGACGCCCTGGAGGCAGCCGACCGGGTCGCGGTCGTAGCGGAACTCGGCGTCGTAGTCGTCCTCCAGGATCACGCCGTCCGCGTCCCGCGCCCAGGCGATCAGCGCGGCGCGCCGCGCCGGGGACAGCACGACGCCGGTCGGGTACTGGTGCGCGGGAGTGACGAGCACGGCGCGGGCCTGGGTGCGGGCGAGCGCCGCGACGTCCAGGCCCTCCTCGTCCACGGGGACGCGGACGGTGCGGACCCCGGCGGCGGCCAGCATCGGCAGCTGCCGGACGCTGGTGGGGTCCTCGACGGCGAGCGCGGTGTGGCCGTCGGCGCGCAGCTGGCCGAGCAGGCCCGACAGGCCCTGCGCCACCCCGTTCATGATCGCGATCCGGCCGGGGTCGGCGTGCGCGGCGCGGACCCGCCCGAGGTAGGAGGCGAGCTCGGCCCGCAGGTCCGGGACGCCGGCCGGGTCGGGGTAGGCGAGCGCGTCGTGCGGCAGGGTGCGCAGCGCGGCGCGGGCGGCGGCGATCCAGCGCTCGCGGGGGAACGCCGAAAGGTCGGGCTGCCCCGGCGACAGGTCGTACAGGACCGCCGGTTCCGCCCGGGGCTCGGCCGGCCGCGCCGGCGGCCGGGGAGGCGGGCCGGCCCCCTCGTCGGGGCGGGCCAGCGGCGCGATGCGGGTGCCGTCGCCGCGCCGGGCGATCAGGAAGCCCTCGGCGGTGAGCTGCTCGTAGGCGGTGACGACGACACCGCGGGAGACGTCCAGGTCACGGGCCAGATCACGGCTCGACGGCAGCCGGGTCCCGGCGGTCAGCCGGCCGGAGCGCACCGCCGCGCGGAAGCCCGCGGCGATCTGCGCGGCCAGCCGCCCGGCGGACCGGTCGAGAGAAAGATGAAGGTCGGTCACATGACTCTCAGCGTCAAGGGGCGGTGTGGACGTCACGGACAGCGTATTGGTCCGCGTTCAAGGGGTTTGATTGGCTCTGTCCGCTGGACCAACCGCGCCCTAGCGTTCAGTCCATGAACACCTCCCAAAGGCGCGGCATGGCGGGGGCCGCGGCCGCGATGTCCCTCGTCGGCACGCTGACCGCCGTCTCGGCGACCATCTCCGGCTATCCCGTCTTCGGCGGCCAGGCGGTCCGGTACGCCGCGGCCGCGCTGGTCCTGCTGGCCGTGGCGCGCCTCGCCGGAGGGCCCGCGCGCCGCCCCTCGGCGCGGGACTGGCTGCTGCTGACGGCGCTCGCGGGGACGGGGCTGGTCGCGTTCAACGTCTGCATCGTGCTGGCCACCCGGGACACGAGCCCGGCCACCATCGGCACGGTGATCGCGACGGTCCCGATCGTGCTCGCGGTCGTCGGGCCGCTGCTGGACGGCCGGCGCCCCGCCCCGGCGATCATCGCGGCGGCCTGCGTGGTGGCGGCGGGGGCGGCGCTCGCGAACGGCCTCGGCAGCGGCAGCGCCCGCGGGCTGCTGCTCTCGCTCGGCGCCCTCGCCGGGGAGGTGGGCTTCTCGCTGCTGGCCGTGCCGCTGCTGCCGCGCCTCGGGCCCCTGCGGGTCTCGGCCTACTCCGCCGCGCTGGCCGTCCCGATGCTGCTGGCGGCCGGCCTCGTCGCGGACGGGACGGCGCTGCTGCGCGTCCCGACGGCCGGCGAGCTGGCCGGCTTCACCTACCTGTCGATCATCGTCACCACGATCGCGTTCCTGCTCTGGTACGACGCCATCGGGCGGCTCGGGGCCGACCGCGCCGGGCTGTGCGCGGGCCTGATCCCGATCAGCGCGGTGGTGACGACCGTCGCGCTCGGCATCGACCGGCCCGAACCGGCCGATCTGGCGGGCGCGGCCCTGGTCGCCGCGGGCGTCGTGGTGGGCCTGCGCGCCCGGGTCGCCCCCCGTGAGCCCGCGCCCGCCGAGCCCGTAACCTGTGAGGCGGCCCCCATCGGAATCGCGCGAGGATCTGCCTGAGATGCCTGAGTTCTCCTACACCGACCTGCTTCCGCTCGGCCCGGACGAGACCGACTACCGGCTCCTGACCTCCGACGGGGTCTCGACGTTCGAAGCGAACGGGCGAACGTTCCTGCAGGTCGAGCCGGAGGCCCTGCGGCTGCTCACCGAGACCGCCATGCGCGACATCGCCCACCTGCTGCGTCCGGCGCACCTCGCGCAGCTCCGCCGGATCCTGGACGACCCCGAGGCGTCCCCGAACGACCGGTTCGTCGCGCTGGACCTGCTGAAGAACGCGGGCATCGCGTCCGGCGGCGTCCTGCCGATGTGCCAGGACACGGGCACCGCGATCGTCATGGGCAAGCGCGGCCAGCACGTCCTGACCGACGGCGACGACGAGAGGCACATCTCGCGCGGGGTGTACGACGCCTACACGAAGCTGAACCTGCGCTACTCGCAGATGGCGCCGGTGACGATGTGGGACGAGAAGAACACCGGCTCGAACCTGCCCGCGCAGATCGAGCTGTACGCGGCGCCCGGCGACGCCTACAAGTTCCTGTTCATGGCCAAGGGCGGCGGCAGCGCCAACAAGTCGTACCTCTACCAGGAGACCAAGGCCGTCCTGAACCCCAAGCGGATGATGTCCTTCCTCGAGGAGAAGATCCGCTCGCTGGGCACGGCCGCGTGCCCGCCGTACCACCTGGCGATCGTCGTGGGCGGCACGTCCGCCGAGTACGCGCTGAAGACCGCCAAGTACGCCTCGGCCCACTACCTGGACGCGATGCCCACCGAGGGCTCGCCCCTCGGGCACGGGTTCCGCGACCTGGAGCTGGAGCTCCAGGTGTTCGAGCTGACGCAGAAGCTCGGGATCGGGGCGCAGTTCGGCGGCAAGTACTTCTGCCACGACGTGCGGGTGATCCGGCTGCCGCGGCACGGCGCGTCCTGCCCGGTCGCGATCGCCGTCTCGTGCAGCGCCGACCGGCAGGCCCTCGCCAAGATCACCGCGGAGGGCGTGTTCCTGGAGCGGCTGGAGACCGACCCCGCCCAGTACCTGCCCGACACCACCGACGAGCACCTGGACGACGACGTCGTCGCGATCGACCTGAACCGCCCGATGGACGAGATCCGCGCCGAGCTGACCCGGTACCCGGTCAGGACGCGGCTGTCGCTGACGGGCCCGCTCGTCGTGGCGCGCGACATCGCGCACGCCAAGATCAAGGAGCGGCTGGACGCGGGCGAGCCGATGCCGCGGTACCTGCGCGACCACGCCGTCTACTACGCGGGCCCGGCGAAGACGCCCGAGGGCTACGCGTCGGGCTCGTTCGGCCCGACCACGGCCGGCCGGATGGACTCCTACGTCGAGCAGTTCCAGGCCGCGGGCGGCTCCCTGGTCATGCTGGCCAAGGGCAACCGGTCCAAGCAGGTCACCGACGCCTGCGAGGAGCACGGCGGCTTCTACCTCGGCTCGATCGGCGGCCCGGCGGCGCGCCTCGCGCAGGACTGCATCAAGAAGGTCGAGGTCCTGGAGTACCCGGAGCTCGGCATGGAGGCCGTCTGGAAGATCGAGGTCGAGGACTTCCCGGCCTTCATCGTCGTGGACGACAAGGGCGAGGACTTCTTCGCCGACACCACCGGGCCCGTCCTGAGCATCGGCAGGCGCTGACCTCCCGCGGCCGCCGGCGGCCCCCGCCCGGGGCCGCCGGGAGGCGGTCCCCGGCGGTTTCCCCGCGGGAGGTCACAGTATTGGGCCAAAATTCGCGTTAGTGATGAAGTCTCCCCGATGACCGGCTGGCTACTCCGGTATCTTTTCCGCCATGTCACAGTCAGAGCGCCTCGTGCTAGCGACGCGCTACCGGCTGGTCTCGGAGATAGGTCAGGGCGCCAACGGCACCGTGTGGAGGGGGCACGACGAGCTCCTCGACCGCGCTGTCGCCATCAAGGAACTGCGGCTCCCCGACAACCTCGCCGAGGACGACCGGGTGCTCTTCTACCGCCGTACCCTCCGGGAGGCGCGCGCGCCCGCGCAGCTGCGCACGCACTCCATCGTCGAGGTCTACGACGTGGTCATCGAGCAGGGCCGCCCCTGGATCGTGATGGAGATGATCGAGGCGCCCAGCCTCGAGCAGCTCATCGAGCGCTCGGGCCCGCTGCCGCCCGAGCGCGTCGCGCACATCGGCCGCGCCCTCCTGGACGCCCTCAACACCGCGCACAAGGCCGGGATCGTGCACCGCGACCTGAAGCCGAGCAACGTGCTGCTGGACGGCGACCGCGTCGTCCTCACCGACTTCGGGCTCGCGTTCTCCTCGGGTTCGGCGAGCCTCACCAAGACCGGCCACTTCATGGGGTCGCCCGCGTACGTGGCTCCCGAGGTCGCCGCCGGGGAGAAGGCCACCCCGCGGTCCGACCTGTGGTCGCTCGGCGCGACGCTGTACGCGGCGCTGGAGGGCCGCCCGCCGTTCGAGCGCGAGAACGTCATGGCGACGCTGTCGGCGCTGGCCAACGAGTCGACCCCCGCCCCGCAGAACGCCGGCGCGCTCGCGCCCGTCATCACCGGGCTGCTGGAGAAGAACCCGACCCGGCGGCTCAGCCACGCCCGCGCGGTCGACCGGCTCGAACGGGCCATGGCGGGCCCGCGCTCGGGACGCCGCGCCCCGACCCCCCGCTACCGGGTGATGGTCGTGATCGGGCTCATCGGCGCGACCGTCGCCTCCTGCGGGATCGGCGCGACCGCCCTCATCGTCGGGATGATGCGGGAGAGTCCCGGCCCCTCCCCCACCGCCGGCGCGTCCACTCCGGCGCGCACCACCCGGGCCGCCGCGCCGCCCGGCGCCGCCACCAGCACGCTGGTCGTCCGGGCCCGCACCGACTCCTGCAAGATCTTCGTCTCGGTCCCGGGGGCCGCGATGACCGTGCTCAGCGACGAGACGCTGACCATGGGCGAGGCGCGCCGGTACGACCAGCCGCGCATCAACGCGGTCGTCTACGACGCGTCCGCGTGCGACGTCTGGGTGAACGGGCTCCAGAAGCCGCCGGGCAAGCCGGGCGAGCGGCAGAACTACACGCTGAACAAGGAGTGATCCGCGCCTCACGCGGGAATGCGTGATCCACCGACCGGGCTGCCATGGACGACGGCGGCCGCCGAAGTCGAGTGGGAGGCGTTCCATGAGCAGCGAGCAGGAGTTCCGGGTCGAGCACGACTCGATGGGCGAGGTCCGGGTGCCGGCCGCGGCCAAGTGGCGGGCCCAGACGCAGCGCGCGGTGGAGAACTTCCCGATCTCGGGACGGACGCTGGAGGCCGCGCACATCGCCGCGCTCGGCCAGATCAAGGCCGCCGCGGCGGTCGTCAACGCCGAGCTGGGGGTCCTCGACGAGGACATCGCCGGCGCCGTCGCCGAGGCCGCCCGCGAGGTCGCCGGCGGGCGGTGGGACGACCAGTTCCCGATCGACGTGTTCCAGACCGGGTCGGGGACGTCGTCCAACATGAACGCCAATGAGGTCGTGGCGACGCTGGCGCAGGAGCGGCTCGGCCGCCCCGTCCACCCCAACGACCACGTGAACGCCTCCCAGTCGTCCAACGACGTGTTCCCGTCGTCCATCCACATCGCGGCCACGGGGGCCGTCGTGAACGAGCTGATCCCCGCGCTGCGGCATCTGGAGGCGGCGCTCGCCCGCAAGGCCGGGGAGTTCGCGACCGTCGTCAAGTCCGGCCGCACCCACCTGATGGACGCGACGCCGGTGACGCTCGGGCAGGAGTTCGGCGGGTACGCCGCTCAGGTGGGGCACGGCGTGGAGCGGCTGGAGGCCGTCCTGCCGCGGCTGGCGGAGCTCCCCCTCGGGGGGACGGCCGTCGGCACCGGCATCAACACCCCCGAGGGCTTCGCCGCCCGCGTCATCGCCGAGATCGCGCGGGTCACCGGGCTGCCGCTCACCGAGGCCCGCGACCACTTCGAGGCGCAGGGCGCGCGGGACGGCCTCGTGGAGGCCAGCGGCGCGCTGCGCACGGTCGCGGTGAGCCTCACCAAGATCGCCAACGATCTGCGCTGGATGGGGTCGGGGCCGCGCGCCGGGCTCGCCGAGATCCGGCTGCCCGACCTGCAGCCGGGTTCGTCGATCATGCCCGGGAAGGTGAACCCGGTGATCCCCGAGGCGGTGGCGCAGGTCGCCGCGCAGGTCATCGGCAACGACGCGGCGGTCGCGTTCGGCGGCGCCTCCGGCAGCTTCGAGCTGAACGTGATGCTGCCGATGCTGGCCCGCAACGTGCTGGAGTCGATCACCCTGCTGGCGAACGCGTCCCGGCTGCTGGCCGACCGCTGCGTGGACGGCGTCGAGGCCGACGAGGAGCGGATGCGCGAGTACGCCGAGTCCTCACCGTCGATCGTGACGCCGCTGAACCGCTACCTCGGGTACGAGGAGGCCGCGAAGGTCGCCAAGCAGGCGCTGCGGGAGCGCCGGACGATCCGCGAGGTCGTGCTGGAGCGCGGCCACGTCGAGGCGGGGAGGCTGACCGTCGAGCAGCTGGACGAGGCGCTGGACGTGCTGCGGATGACCGGGGCGGCCCGCCGCTGAGGCGGGCGGCGCCCGTCGCGCGTCCCAGGCGCCGCGCACGGCGTCCGGGACGCGCCGGGCCGGATCAGTACCAGCCGACGGACTGCGAGTGCGACCACGCGCCGCACGGCGTGCCGTAGCGGTTCTTGATGTAGCCGAGCCCCCACTTGATCTGGGTGGTGGCGTTGTTCTGCCAGTCGGACCCGGCGCTGCCCATCTTGGAGCCGGGGAGGGCCTGCGGAATGCCGTACGCGCCCGAGGAGGGGTTGGACGCGTGGACGTTCCAGTGGCTCTCCTTGTTCCACAGGTTGACCAGGCAGCCGAACTGGCCGCTGCCGCTGAAGCCGTAGCTCGGCATCAGCCGCTTGGCGATCGCCTGCGCCTCGCCCGCGGGGACCGGGTCGCCCGTCGGGACGCCGCCGCCGCCGGTCTTCTTCTTCTCCGGCGTCTTGGTCGGGATCGGCTTGCCCTTGGGGAGCAGGGAGGGGCCCTTCTTGCCCCCGTCCTGGCGCGTCGCGCGGGAGGCCCGGTCGAGCGCCAGCTTCTTGCGCTGCTGCTCCAGGACCTTCGGGTCGATCTTCGGCACGGCGGCGTCGGCGAGCTGCCGGGTGGGCCTGACGGTCTGGGGGGCCTCGTCGCCGGAGCCGCCGGTCAGCGCGAAGGCGGCGACCGCGCCGCCGCCGAGCAGGACGGCGGCGCCCGCGGCGACCACCGCGATCCGCACGCCGTTGCGCCCGCCGGAGCCCTCCTTGCGCGGGCCGGGCCCGCTCGCGCGGCCGCCGGAGCCGCTCTTGCGGCCGGCGCGTCGGGGTCCGCCCCTGCCGGAGGAGATCTCGTCGCCGGGGCCGCCGGCGGACACGCCGGTGCGGAGCGGCTCCTGGACGGGCTGGAGGCCGAGCGTGTCACCCGCGGGGACGCCCGCGCGGGGGCCGGTGCCGGCGACGCGCACGTCGTCCTCGTGCGGCGCCTCGGGCCCCTCCGCGGAGGGGTCGGGCGTCTGCGCCGGGGCGGGGGCCGCGCCGGTCAGCGGCTGCCGGGGGTCGGAGCTCTGTCGATCGTCTCGCCTAGGGGACCCGGGACGGTCTCCGAACAAGGCGGTCCTTCCGACGGTCGCACGCGCATGGACACGCGCACGAACTGTTTCCACCCCGGTCCGGGACTGCCGCCGGTGCTCCGGCGGCCTCGGACCCGGGACGGCGTCCCGCCCGTCGCGCGCGCAGGGGGCGCGCCGCGGGCCGGCAACCGCTCTGGGGGTGCTTACGGGGAGACACAATGCCCCAGGCCGAGGGCTGCTTCGCAACCAAAACGAGACGAATGCGGCTGATAGGACGGTTGTCAACCCAGCCCGGCAGGCACCCAAAACGCGGACGGACCTGCGGTTCTCCCCCCACGCCAGCACTAATGTGACCTTCGCCACATTCCTACCCTACGGGGTTTAACGATCACCCTGCGTAGGAACATCGACGGCGTTCTGAGACAGGAGGACCCCGGCGGCCGTCACGGTCCGCCGGGGTCCTCTCTCGGCCGGGTCAGACCCCGACGTCGCCGAGCATGTCGGTCACGAGCGCCGCGATCGGCGAGCGCTCCGACCTGGTCAGCGTCACGTGCGCGAAGAGCGGGTGGCCCTTCAGCCGCTCCACCACGGCCGCGACGCCGTCGTGCCTGCCGACGCGAAGGTTGTCGCGCTGCGCCACGTCGTGGGTCAGCACGACCCTCGACCCGGCGCCGATCCGCGACAGGACGGTGAGCAGCACGCCGCGCTCCAGCGACTGCGCCTCGTCCACGATCACGAACGCGTCGTGCAGCGACCGGCCCCGGATGTGGGTGAGCGGCAGGACCTCCAACATGTCACGGTCCACCACCTCGTCCACGACCTCCGGCGTCGTCACCGCCGAGAGGGTGTCGTAGACCGCCTGCGCCCACGGCGACATCTTCTCGCCCTCCGAGCCCGGCAGGTACCCGAGCTCCTGGCCGCCGACCGCGTACAGGGGGCGGAACACCACGACCTTGCGGTGCCGCCGCCGCTCCAGCACGGCCTCCAGCCCCGCGCAGAGGGCGAGCGCCGACTTGCCGGTGCCGGCCCGCCCGCCGAGCGAGACGATGCCGACCTCCTCGTCCATCAGCAGGTCCAGCGCGATCCGCTGCTCCGCGGACCGGCCGCGCAGCCCGAACACCTCGCGGTCGCCGCGCACCAGCCGCACCGACTTGTCCGGCTGGACGCGGCCGAGGGCCGAGCCGCGCTCGGACAGCAGCCGCAGCCCCGTGTGGCAGGGCAGGTCCCGCGCCTCCTCCAGGTCGGCGCTCCCCGACTCGTACAGCTCCTCGACGGCCCCGGCGGTGACCTCCAGCTCGCGCATCCCGGTCCAGCCGGACTCCACGACGGCCAGCTCCGCGCGGTACTCCTCGGCGGCGAGCCCCACCGCGGACGCCTTCACCCGCATCGGCAGGTCCTTGGAGACCAGCACGACGTCGCGTCCCTCGCGGGCCAGCCACGCGGCCACCGACAGGATCCGGGTGTCGTTGTCGCCGAGCCGGAACCCGTCCGGCAGGACGCTCGGGTCGGCGTGGTTCAGCTCGACGCGGAGCGTTCCGCCCTGGTCGCCGAGCGGCCCCTCGACCGAGACGGCCTCGTCCAGCCGTCCGTGCCGCAGGCGCAGGTCGTCCAGCGTGCGCAGGGCCTGCCGGGCGAAGTAGCCGAGCTCGGGGTGGTGCCGCTTGGCCTCCAGTTCGGAGATGACGACGATGGGGAGTACGACCTCGTGCTCCGCGAACCGGGTCATCGCCCCCGGATCGGCGAGCAGGACGCTGGTGTCCAGGACGTACGTGCGCCGGTCCGGTTCCCTGCCGGGAGCGGCGCCCCCGAGGTCTCCAGAGGTCTCCGGAACAGGAGTCCCGGAAGGGTTCCCGGACGTGCCGGGACGGCGCGCGGAGGTTGTGGCCACTCGATCTCCCTGGATATGGGGGAACTGCCGGTGGCGCGCAGGTCCGCCCGCGCAGGGGCGGTGGTCCGCAGGGGACGGTCAGGTACCGTAGCGCCGATGCCGCGCGGCGTAGGAGCGGATGGCCCGCAGGAAGTCGACCTTGCGGAAGTCCGGCCAATGGACTTCGCAGAAGTAGAACTCCGAGTGGGCGCTCTGCCACAGCATGAAGCCGGAGAGCCGCTGCTCTCCCGAGGTGCGGATGACCAGGTCCGGATCCGGCTGGCCGCGCGTGTAGAGATGCTCCGCGATGTGCTCCACGTCGAGGATCTCGGCGAGTTCCTCGATGCTGGTGCCACGACTCGCCTGCTCGATGAGCAGTGAGCGCACCGCATCAGCGATCTCACGCCTACCTCCATACCCAACCGCGACGTTCACAATCAGGCCGGGTGCGCTCGATGTGGCCTCTCCGGCATCTTTCAGGACGCGGGCCGTCTTATCGGGCAGCAGGTCGAGGGCGCCGACGGGCTTGACGTGCCAGCCGTCGGCGGCGAGCTTGCGGACGGTGTTCTCGATGATCGCCAGCAGCGGCTCCAGCTGGTCGGCGGGGCGGTTGAGGTTGTCGGTCGACAGCAGCCAGAGCGTGACGTGCTCGACGCCGGCCTCGGCGCTCCACTGCAGCAGCTCGGAGATCTTCTGGGCGCCGCGCTGGTGCCCGGAGTTGACGTCGGCCAGCCCCATCGACCTGGCCCAACGCCGGTTTCCGTCCAGGATCACGCCGACGTGCCGGGGGGTGACGTCGGTGGGCAGCTCGGCCTCGACGCGCCGCTCGTACATCCGGTAGACGGCGTCGCGGACGGCCGCGTACGGGCCGGTGCGGCGGAGGGCGGAGATCAGCCGCCCGCCCTCGGAGGGGCTCCGGCGCACGCCGTCCCTCCGCGCGCCGCGAGGCATCCTGGTGCGCGGCTCTCCCGTACGCCGAACCCGCATATGGGCTTCCCTTCGAGCAACCGACCCTGGCGGAAAGTCGCTCAATTATGGCCCGACGGCGACACTTCTCCCACCGTTCCCGTGACGCCAGGCTAACGCGCGGGAGGCGCCGGGCGGGGCGGATGGCCTGCTCTGGCCCGGTCCGCCTCGGCGAGCAGGTCGGCGAGAAAACGCGCCAGCTCGGCCGACGTGAGGACCGCGCGCACGCCGCGCCCGCTCGACCCCCAGGCCTCGATCACGGCGCGCCGCGCGACCCGCCACCGTCCCGCCGCGGACCGCTGGCGGCCGACCCACATCGAGGACGTGCGCAGGGAGCAGCGCAGCTCGCCGGTGCTGAGCACGTCGCCGCGGTCGCGGTACCGGAACGCGAACAGCTCGGGCTCGCGGGCGGTGTCGCCGGGGACGGGGTCGGGGAAGCGGTCGTCGGGGTCGGGCCAGCGCGCCGCCTGCGGGGACCCCTCGGCCCGTGCGGCGGCGACGCGGGCGGCGAGCCCGGCCAGGAAGTAGCCGCACCGCTCCCCCACCGCCCCGAACGAGTCGCCGTCCCGCCACAGTTCGAGCGTGACCTCGAACGGCGTGCCGCCGCGGTCGAGCGAGGCGATCGGGACCACCGCGAGGGCGGACCCGTCCAGGCAGCGCAGTCCCAGCATCCCGTCCACCTCCCACCCCGCGCCGGCCGGCTATCCAGGCACAGTAGGGGAGGTCGCCACCATGATCACACCCAGTGATCATCGTGATCGGGTAATGGTTGGCCCCGGCCTCCGCGCGGCCGGCCCCGTCAGGCCCGCGGGCCGGCGGCTCGGGCGCGCTCGACGTGCTGCAGGGCGCTGCGCAGCTCCGCCAGCCACTCGTCGGTGTTCTTGCCGACGAGCCGGACGCACCAGGCGAGCGCGTCGCTGCGGCTGCGGGCGACCCCGGCGTCCACGAGCGTGTCCAGGACGCGGCGCTCGGGCTGCCGCAGCCGCGTCATCACCGGCACCGACAGGGTGGTGAACATCTCCCGCTCGCCGTCGCACTCCACACCCCAGGAGACCTTGCGGCCGAAGCGCTGCTCGGCCTCCCGGGCGATGGCGATGCGCCGGTCGCGGGTCTCCTCGCGGAAGCGCTGGACGTGCCCGGCGACGACGCCCGCGCGCTCGGCGCCGGACGCCTCGGCCGCCGCGGCCGGGACGGGCAGCGCGCCGACGACCGCGACCTCCTCGCGGTCGACGACGACCTCGGGCGCCCCCTCGAACCACTCCTCGGGGAGCCGTCCGGTGAACCAGCCGCGCAGCTGCTCCGCCGCTTCGCTCGTATTCATGTAATCAAAATTACATCCCTTGCCGGGCGGTACGCCAGCCCTCAGGCCGATTGACAATGACCTCCATTTGATAGTTACTTTCATTTTATAGAGACACTCATGTGGAGGTGGCAGTCATGACAGTGGGGCACACGCGGCGCTGGCTGGGGCTGGGCGCCCTGGCGCTGAGCATGCTGGCGCTCGGGTTCGACATGACGATCCTCAACGTGGCGCTGACCACGCTGTCGGAGGAGCTGCACGCGGGCACCAGCGCACTGCAGTGGATCGTGGACTCCTACCTGCTGGTGTTCGGGGCCCTGCTGCTCCCCGCCGGGCTGCTCGGCGACCGGTTCGGCCGCAAGTGGCTGCTGGTGGCCGGCCTCGCCGTCTTCGGCGCCGCCTCCCTCGGCGGGGCGTTCGCGGACGGCTCCGGCGGCGTCATCGCGGCCCGGGCGTTCATGGGGCTCGGCGCGGCGATCGTGCTGCCGCTGTCCATGTCGATGCTGCCCGCGATCTTCCCGCCGGAGGAGCGCACCCGCGCCGTCGCGGTCTGGTCGTCGGCGACGGCGCTCGGGCTGCCGCTCGGCCCGCTGCTCGGCGGCTGGCTGCTGGAGAACTTCCGGTGGGGGTCGGTCTTCCTCGTCAACGTGCCGCTCGTGCTGGTCGGCGGCGTCGCGGTGGCGCTGCTGCTGCCCGAGACGCGCGACCCGTCCGCACCGAAGGTCGACTGGGCCGGTTCACTGCTGTCGGCGGCCGGCGTCGTCGCGCTCGTGTACGGGGTCATCGAGGCCCCCGTGCGGGGGTGGGGCGACGCGGTGGTGCTGGGGTCGTTCGCGCTCGCGGCCGCCCTGCTGGCCGGGTTCGTCCTGTGGGAGCGGCGCGCCGCCGAACCCATGATCGACATGGCGCTGTTCCGCGACCCCCGCTTCACCTGGGCGATGGTCGCCGCGGTCACCGCGAACCTGATGATGGCGGGGGCGCTGTTCGTCCTCCCGCAGTACCTGGAGGCCGTCCAGGGCAACGACGTGTTCGGCACCGGGCTGCGCCTCACGCCGATGCTGCTCGGCCTGCTCGCCGGCGGGATCGTCACCGACCGGGTCGCGCACCGCGCCGGGCACAAGCCGATCCTCGTCACCGGGCTGCTCGTGCTCGCGGCCGGCTTCGGCTGGGGCGCGCTCACCGGGCCGGGCGACGGCTACTCCGCCACCGTTCCGTGGCTGCTCGTCCTCGGGCTCGGCTGCGGCCTGACGCTCGTCCCGGCGATGGACGCGGTCCTCGCCGCCCTGCCCGCCGCCCGGGCCGGACGCGGCTCGGGCCTCGTCCAGACGCTGCGCCAGACGGCCGGGACGCTCGGTGTCGCGGGGCTCGGCAGCCTGCTGTCGGCGCTCTACCGGGACCGCGTGCCCACCGGCGGGCTGCCGCCCGAGGCGGCGGGCGCGGCGCGCGACTCCATCGGCGGCGCCGTCGCCGTCGCCGGGCGGCTGGGCGACGCCGGGCTGCTCGCCTCGGCCCGCGGCGCCTACGTCGACGGCATGGACGCGGTGTTCGCCGCGTGCGCCGCCGCCGCGGTCGCGGCGGCGCTGCTCCTGTGGCGCTTCCAGCCCGGCCGGGTCCGGCGGGATGCGGTGCCCGCCGCCGATGCACGAGAATCGGGCCATGAGCACGTCGTCCCGTGAGCGCGCCGCCGACCGGCTGGAGGACCGGCTCGCCCGGCTGCCGCTGCGGGAGCGCAAGAAGCTGCGGACCCGCCGGGCGATCCAGGACCACGCCCTCCGCCTGTTCGGCGAGCGGGGCTACGACGAGACGACCGTGGAGCAGATCGCGGCGGCGGCCGAGATCTCGCCGAGCACGTTCTTCCGCTACTTCCCCACCAAGGAGGACGTGGTCGTCACCGACGAGTACGACCCGATCATGGCGGAGGTCATGCGGGACCAGCCGGCCGGGCTGTCCCCCCTCGAGGCGCTGCGCGCCACGCTCCGCGAGATGCTCCCGCTGATGTACGAGACCGACCTGGACGTGGTCAACACCCGGCTCCGGCTCACCTCCCAGGTCCCGGCGCTGCGCGCCCGCACGTTCGAGTCGCTGCGCGAGGGCACGTTCGCCATGCTGACCGAGGTCGTCGGCCACCGGACCGGACGGCGGCCCGACGACCCGGACGTGGAGACGTTCACCTGGGCCGTCCTCGGCGTGCTCCAGGCGGCCATGTACCAGTGGATGGACGGGCGCGCGACGACCGAGGAGCTTCCCGGGATCGTCGACCGCAACCTGGAGTTCCTGGGCCGCGGCTGCCCGCTGTGACCCGGCGCCCGCTCGGGGCGGGTCAGCGCCGGCGGGTCACCGCGCCACCGCGGCGGCCATCTTCGGGCTGACGCGGACGGCGCCCCGCATGTTGCGGGTGTAGACGTTCTGGACCTGCACCACCGTGCCCGTCCGCGGGGCCGCCAGCATCTTGCCCTGGCCAAGGTAGAGGGCGATGTGCGAGATGTAGCCGGGCGCGGTCGGGTCGTTGGCCCAGATGAGCATGTCGCCCGGCTCGGCCTTGCTGTAGGGGACGACCCAGCCGGCGCGGGCCTGGTCGGCGGCGACGCGCGGGAGCCGGATGCCCGCCCTGGCGAAGGCGTACTGCATCAGGCCCGAGCAGTCGTAGCCGCCCTCGGCCTCGGACTCGCCGCCCCAGACGTACGGCCAGCCGAGCCGGGTGTAGGCGGCCTTGATCACCGTCCGGACCTGGCCGGCCGTCATGACCTGGCCGTTGGCGGCCGGCACGTCGCCGGCCGGCACGTCGCCGGACTTCGGGAAGTCGATCTCCGGGTTGACCGCGACGGCCCTGGCGCCCTTCGGCAGCGCCTTGCGCAGCTTCCCGATGAACGTCTTCGGCGCGGTCTTCGGGACGCTGACCAGCATCGCGTTGCCGGTCGGCAGCCCGAGCGCCTGCGCGGTGGCGTGCGAGACGACCGCGTCGACGTCGCTGATGCCCATCGTCGCGTACGCGCCCACCCGCAGCTGCGACTGGTGCTGCCTGCCTCCGACGGGCACCTGGCTGCCGAGCTTCACACCGCCGTCGCTGCCCATCGTGAACGAGATGGCGACGTCTCCGGAGGCCAGGTTGCGCCAGAGCGCGTCCGACTTGGCGGTCGGCTTCGGCGTGTAGTTGCGGAAGGTGGACGGGTCGACGCCCAGCAGGCCGACGCGCTTGCCCGCGACCATGCCCTGCACGGCGTCGACGACCTCGACGCCCTTCACGCCCTTGGCGCCGCGGACCTTCTGGACGAAGTCGGCCGGAAGGGTGGACGGCGCCGCCACGAGGACGTGCGGGGTGAGCCGCCTGCCGAGCGGCGCCACCGCCGCGGGCGACAGGCCGGTGCTGCCGGACGCGGCCACGAACCGGGCGCGCTGCTCGGGGCGCCGGGTGTCCGCGGGGCCCTCGTCGCGCGCCACGAGGACGGCGGTGTTGGCGGCGAGCGTCGTCAGCACGGAGACGCCGATGATCGTCGGTAGCACCCGGCGGTTCGGCTTTCCCACTGCCACGCTCCCTCGATGGTCGCCCTGCGCCGGCTCCCCACCGTGCACCGGACACGACTATGACCCAGATGGTCGGCCATCGTCCAGATACCCGGGGGGCCTCATGACACCCTCGGACGCTCCACACCGTTAGGTCAGGAGCGTCCCAGTTACTCAGTAGTAACAGCCCGGCCATCTGAGATCAAGGTCACGTTGCCACAAAGTGGATCGTCAGTCCAATTGCCCACGTAGTTCGCGGTTCAGCTCTGCCTGGGTCGTCACGGGCAGCCGGCAGACGAACCCCCGGCAGACGTACGCGGCCGGCTCCCCGTCCACCAGGCCCCGCCCCTCCAGCAGGGGCACGCCCTCGGCGTCCGGCGGGCCGGCGCTGACCACCGCGCCCGGGGCGACCGCCATGAGGGCGGTCCGGTGCAGCGCGCGGGTGCGCGCGTCGTCCGGGTCGCCGATCACCGCGATCTCGACCGGGCCCGTCGCGAGGGCCTCGGCCACGGCGAGGCCCCAGCCCGCGAACCGCGCGTGCTTGTCCGCGAGCGTCCCGGCGGGCGCCAGCGCGTCCTGCGCGGCCTGCCGGTGCCAGTCCGACCCGGTCAGCGCGGCGAACGACAGCAGCGCCCCCGCCGCCGCGAACTGCCCCGACGGCGTCGCGTTGTCGGTGGGGTCCTGCGGGCGCCGGAACAGCCGCTCGGCGTCGTCGGCCGTGTCGTAGAAGCCGCCGGACCCGTCGGCGAACCGTTCGAGGACGGTGTTCAGCAGCTCACCGGCCAACCGCACACGGCGCGGGTCGCCGGTGACCGCGTGCAGGGCGAGCAGGCCCTCGGCCACGTCGGCGTAGTCCTCCAGGACGCCGGCGTTCGCGCCCGCCGTCCCGTCCTTGGACGTGCGCGCCAGCCGGCCGTCGCGCAGATGGACCTCCACGAGCAGGCGCGCGGCCTCCTCGGCCGCCCGGACCAGATCCGGCCGGTCGAACAGCGCGCCGCACTCGGCGAGCGCCGCGATGGCGAGCCCGTTCCACGCCGCCACCACCTTGTCGTCCCGTGCCGGGGGGATCCGCTGCGCGCGCGCCGCGAGCAGCGCCGTGCGCACGCGCTCGTACCGCTCGACGTCGTCGGGATCGTTCAGGAGCTGGAGGACGGAGGCACCGTGCTCGAACGTCCCCGTCACCTCGAACAGGGCCTCCGCGAACGCGCCGCCCTCGTCTCCGAGCACCTCCCGCAGCTGCTCGGGCGTCCACACGTAGTACCTGCCCTCGACGCCCTCGCTGTCGGCGTCCAGCGCCGAGGCGAGGCCGCCCTGGTCGGTGCGAAGGTCGCGCAGCATCCAGTCGCACGTCTCCAGCGCGACCCGCCGCGCGAACGGCGTCCCCGTCAGCCGCCACCAGTGCGCGTAGACGCGGGCCAGCAGCGCGTTGTCGTAGAGCATCTTCTCGAAGTGCGGGACGATCCACCGCTCGTCCACCGAGTACCGCGCGAACCCGCCGCCGAGCTGGTCGTACATCCCGCCGCGGGCCATCGCCTCCAGCGTGCGGGACGCCATCGCCAGCGACTCGTCGTCGCCCGTGCGCGCGTGGTGGCGCAGAAGGAACTCCAGCGCCATCGACGGCGGGAACTTGGGGGCGCCGCCGAACCCGCCGCGCACCGCGTCGTAGGAGCCCGCGAGCACCTTCACCGCGTGCGCGAGCACGCCGTCGCCGGGCGCCTCCGTCCCGGCGAGGCCGGACCCGCGCGAGGTCAGGGCCTCGACGACCTGCTGCCCCTGCTGGGCGACGTCGTCGCGCTGCTCCGTCCACGCCTTGTGGACGGCCTGGAGCAGCGCCCGGAACTGCGCCCTCGGGAAGTACGTCCCGCAGTAGAACGGATGCCCTTCCGGGGTCATGAACACCGTCATCGGCCAGCCGCCCTGGCCCGTCATGGCCTGGGTGGCCTCCATGTAGACGGCGTCGATGTCCGGGCGCTCCTCCCGGTCGACCTTGATGTTCACGCACAGCTCGTTCATCGCCCGGGCCGTCTCGGCGTCCTCGAAGGACTCGTGCGCCATCACGTGGCACCAGTGGCAGGCGGCGTATCCGACGGAGAGCAGGACGGGGACGTCGCGCCGCCGGGCCTCGGCGAACGCCTCCGGCGTCCACTCCCACCACTCCACCGGGTTGCCGGCGTGCTGGAGCAGGTACGGGCTGGTCGCGTCCTTGAGCCGGTTCATGCCCACGATCCTGCCCGATCCGGCCGCCGCCTCACTCCCCCCACGCAAGCGCGGCGAGATCGGCCAGGGCGGACTCGACGGCGCGGTGGAAGGTGGGATACGCGTAGATCATCTCGCGGAGCGCGGAGGTGGGGGTCTCGGTGTGCACGGCGACGGCCAGGAAGCCGAGGACCTCGCCGCCGGCCGGGCCCGCGGCGGTGGCGCCGACCAGCGTGCCCCACTCGACGTCCTCGACGAGCTTGACGAAGCCGTCGTTGCCGGCCTTGTGGATCCAGCCCCGGGTCGACTCGGCGATCGGCGTCACGGCCGTGCGGACGGGGAGGTTCTGGTCGCGGGCCTGGGCCTCGGTGAGGCCGACGGACGCGATCTCGGGGTCGGTGAAGGTGACGCGCGGCACGGCGCGGTAGGCGGCGGGCGGCCCCTCCTCCCCGAGGACGTCCCGGACCGCGACGGCCGCCTGGTACATCGAGACGTGCGTGAACGCGCCCATGCCGGTGATGTCGCCGATCGCCCACACGCCGTCGGCCGCGCGCATGTGGCCGTCCACGGCGATCCGGCGGGCGTCCTCGTCCAGGCCGACTGCGCCGAGGCCGAGCCCCCGGAGGTTGGGACGGCGCCCGGTCGCGACGAGGAGGCGGTCGGCGGCGAGACTCTCCTCGCCGAGGTGCATCGTGAACTCGGAACCGTCGTGGGTGACGCGGGTGACGTTCACGCCGGTGCGCACGCCGATGCCCTCGCGTTCGAAGACCTCGCGCAGCAGGGCGCCCGACTCCGGCTCGTCGTTGAGGAGCAGGCGGTCGGCCGCCTCGACGACGGTGACGCGGGTTCCGAAGCGGGAGAAGACCTGCGCCATCTCGACGCCGACCACGCCGCCGCCGAGGACGAGGAGCGACTCGGGGACCTCCGCGGCCTGGACGGCCTCGCGGTTCGTCCAGTACGGCGTGCCCGCGAGGCCGTCGACGGGCGGCGCCGTGGGCGAGGTGCCGGTGTTGAGCACGATGCCGCGCCGGGCCTCGAAGACCTGGTCGCCCACCGTCACCTCGCGCGGGCCGGTGATGCGGCCCTGGCCGCGCGCGAGCCGCACGCCCCTGCCCGTGAGGCGGTCGGCGGCGACCCGGTCGTCCCACCCGTCGGTCGCCTCGTCCCGGATCCGGGCGGCCACCGGCCCCCAGGCGGGCCGGACGGACGCCTCGCCCGCCATGCCGGCGACGCGCCCGGCCTCGGCGACCAGCCCGGCGGCGCGCACCATCATCTTGGTGGGGACGCACGCGTAGTAGGGGCACTCCCCGCCGACCAGCCGCGACTCCACCCCGACGACCGACAGGCCCGCCTCGGCGAGCCTGCCCGCGGCGTCCTCGCCCCCGGGCCCGAGACCGATCACCACGACATCGACTTCGTCAGCCATGCCCTGGGTCCTGCCCACCCTCCCTCAGGTCAGACGGCGCGGCGGCAGCGGGATCCGGTCCAGGTCGCGGACGAGGGTGATGTCGCCGCCGAACGCGGCGGCCGCCTCGTCCGCGAAGCGGTGCTCGTCGGCGGCGGGGTAGCGCTCGGAGAAGTGGGTCAGGACGAGCCGCCCCACGCCCGCCTCCGCCGCCACCGCGCCCGCCTGGGCGGCGGTGAGGTGCCCGTACTCGGCGGCCAGGGCGGCGTCCTCGCCCAGGAAGGTGGACTCGATGACGAGCATGTCCACCCCGGCGGCCAGTTCGCGGACGCCGTCGCAGAGCCGGGTGTCCATGACGAACGCGACCTTCTGCCCGGGGCGGGTCACGCTGCACTCGGCGAGCGTGACCGTGCCGCCGGCGGGCGTGGTGACCCGTCCCTCCTCCTGGAGGCTGCGGATCAGCGGCCCCCTGACGCCGCGCGCGGCGAGCTCGTCCGGCAGCATCGTCACGCCGTCCGGTTCCTCCAGCCGGTACCCGTACGCCTCGACGGGGTGCGACAGCCGCCGCGCGACCAGGGTGAACGGGGCGTCGCCGGTGTCGAGCTCCATCCGCTCGCCGGACACCGGCCGCTCGCGGATGACGTCGGTGTCGCGGAACGCGGTCGCGTGCCGCAGCCGCTCCCAGTAGGGGCGGCCGCTCGCCGGGAACGCCGCGTCCACCGGGTGCGCGACGCCGTCGCGGGCGATGCGCTGGACGATCCCCGGCACGCCGAGGCAGTGGTCGCCGTGGAAGTGCGTCACGCAGATCCAGGTCACGTCGTTGGCGGAGAGCCCCGCGTGCGTCATCTGCCGCTGCGTGCCCTCCCCCGGGTCGAACAGGACGCCGTGCCCGTCCCAGCGCAGCAGATAGCCGTTGTGGTTGCGGGACCTGGTGGGCACCGCGCTGGCGGAGCCGAGGACGGTGAGATCGCGAACGGACATGCCCCCATGGTGCCGGTCGAAGGGCCGGGCAAGCGCTTGGTTATTCTGTGCACGATGCAGACGACTCTGGGAGGCCCCGTTGGCCGCTAGCAAGCGCGACAAGATCAAGATGTCGCCGGAGGAGGTGGCGGAGTACCTCGCCGCCAACTTCAAGGTGCAGGTCGCGACCGTCGGCAAGGACGGCGAGCCCCACCTGGTGACGATGTTCTACACGCTGTACGAAGGCAAGATCGCCTTCACCACGTACAAGTCCTCGCAGAAGGTGGTCAACCTGCGCCGGAATCCGGTCATGACGTGCCTGGTCGAGGACGGCGTGGAGTACGGCGAGCTGCGCGGCGTCGCCCTGTACGGGCGGGGCCTGGTCGTCGAGGACCCCGGGCCGCGGTCCAAGGTCGGCATGGTCGTCGGCTCCCGGATGGCGGGCCTGCCCGTCCCGAAGCTGGGCGAGCCGGTCGACCCGGTCATCGCCGAGGGCATCGAGCAGGCGCTGGCCAAGCGCGTCCTCATCCTCATGGATCCCGAGCGGGTCGTCAGCTGGGACCACCGCAAGGTGTAGCCGCCGGGCCGGTCGGACCGGGCGGGTCGGACCGGGCGGGTCGGACCGGGCGGGTCAGGACTGGCGGACGAGCTCCGCGGCGCGGTCCAGGGCGGCGCGCTCGGCCGCGTCGTCGCCGCGGAGGCGGGCGGCGTCGGCGATGTGGACGAACATCGCCGCCTGCCCGTCGACCGCGCCCAGCCCGCGCAGGATCTCCAGGGCCTGGCCGAAGAAGTTGAGGGCCGCGACGGGACGGTGCGCGCGCAGGTAGGCCTCGCCGAGGCTCTCCAGCGCGCGGGCCCGCGCGTGCTCGTCCGGCTCCGGCAGTGCGGCGAACTCGTCCGGCAGCGGGCCGAGCAGCCCGATCGCGCGGTCGAGGTCCCCCACGCCGATCAGCGCACGGGCGAGATCGTGGCGCGCCGCCAGGACCCTGCGGGGGTCGCCGCCCCGCTCGGCGAGGCCCAGGGCCTCCTCCAGAATCTCGGCGGCCTCGGCCCAGCGTTCCCGCTCCAGCAGGGCCCGCCCCTCGGCCCCGACCGCCCCCTCGCCGCCGGTCGTCCCGGCGAGATGGCGGTCGAGGGCGCGGCGCAGCGCCGCGGGCGGGAGGTCCCGGTCGGCGTCATCGGAGTTCGCGCGCACGTGGAGGGTCCTCCCCGGAGGGGCGGACTCCAACCGGCGCAGGGGCCGGGCGGGATCAGGCGTCGTCGTCGGAGCCCTTGGCCGCCGTACCGGCCTTGGCCGCCTCCGCGCGCTCCCACTCCTGCTGCCTCAGGTCCGCCTCGCGGGGCGCCTGGATCTTCTTCATCTGCTTGCCCATCGAACGGATCAGGAAGACCGTCGCGGCCAGCAGGAGGAGGAACACCACGAAGCCGAGCATGCCGGGGCTGACCGTGTCGTCGTTCAGCGGCATGGCGTAGACGGCAGGCATCACAGACACACCTTCTCCCGGATGCCGGCGAACAGGTCGTCCTCCGGCAGTTCCGTGTCGACCAGGGACCTGGCCAAATGGTAGTCCTC
Source organism: Actinomadura coerulea (assembly GCF_014208105.1). NCBI lineage: Bacteria > Bacillati > Actinomycetota > Actinomycetes > Streptosporangiales > Thermomonosporaceae > Actinomadura > Actinomadura coerulea. The sequence continues at coordinate 7,553,101 of NZ_JACHMQ010000001.1, read as the reverse complement.
GGTGGGCCATGCCTCGCGCTGGACGTCCAGCGGGACGACGAACCAGAACCCGTTCGGGTCGATCTGGGTGGCGTGGGCGAGCAGGGCCTGGTCCCGGGTCTCGAAGTGGTCGGCGCAGGGCACCCGCGTCGTGACCTCCCACCGGGCGCGCTCGTCGCCCTCCTCCTCGAACCGCTTCAGCCAGTCGCCGTAGGGCGACTCGAGGCCGGCCTTCTCCATGGCGGCGTGCAGGGCGAGGATGCGGCCCTTGCTGAAGGTCATGTGGTAGTAGAGCTTCAGCGGCTGCCACGGGTCGCCCGTGCCCGGGTAGCGCTCCGGGTCGCCCGCGGCCTCGAACGCCTCCACTGACACCTCGTGGCACTTCACGTGGTCGGGGTGGGGGTAGCCGCCCTTCTCGTCGTAGGTGAGCATCACGTGCGGGCGGAACTCGCGGACCGCGCGCACCAGCGGCTCGGCGGCGGTCTCCAGCGGCTCCAGCGCGAAGCAGCCCTCCGGCAGCGGCGGCAGCGGGTCGCCCTCGGGGAAGCCGGAGTCGACGAACCCGAGCCAGCGCTGCCCGACGCCGAGGATCTCGCGGGCCCGCGCCATCTCCGCCTCGCGGACCTTGCCGATGTCGGCCTTGACCTCGGGGCGGTCCATCGCGGGGTTCAGGATGTCGCCGCGCTCGCCGCCGGTGCAGGTGACGACGAGGACCTCGACGCCGTCGGCCACGTAGCGCGCCATCGTGGCCGCGCCCTTGCTGGACTCGTCGTCGGGGTGCGCGTGCACCGCCATGAGACGAAGGGGCTCGTCGCCGCCGCACGGCCGTTCGAGCGCCGCGTCGTCGAAGACGTCGGACGTACCGTCGATGACCTCGGACACTTGGGGGTCTCCCTCTCCGGACTGTTGAGCGGCCCCCGGTTCGAGGCACGCGCCATGACAGACGAGAATGAATTGTCCCTGACAACACCGAAACCCCGCACGAGGATTCCCGCCATGACGACGAGCGTGTCGAAAGCAGCGGCTCCGGCCGAGTCCCGGCGGAGCCGCCTCGGCCTGGCGGCCGTCGGCCTCCTCGCGGCGGTGATGGCGGCGGGCTTCGGCGTCCTCGCAGCGCACACGGGGCAGACGCCGGGGATCGTCCCGCAGACCGTCACCTACGACATCACCGACACGTCGGTCGAGATCAACTACACGGTGGCCAAGGGGAAGGGCGACGACGTGCGCTGCACGGTGGACGCCTACGACACCGACTTCGCCGTGCTCGCGCAGAAGGAGGTCTCCGCCCCGCCGGGGACGTCCAGCGTGAAGGGGACGGAGACGCTGTCGACACCGCGGCGGGCCACCGGCGCCCGGATCCGCGACTGCCGGAAGGTCTGACACCCTGCCGCCACCGGCCGACCGATACGCCCGGTGAGTGACGAGACACGGTTTGGCGGATTGCGGACGCCGTGTTCAGGGAACCTTTACCCGCACACACCGGATAGGCTTGAGGTTTCACCCAGCCGCACTTCATGTCGATGTGACGCCCGCCCGCGGACGCGGGTGAGTTCGCACCCATGTGGATGAGGAGTACCCGTGACCGAGACCCGCGCTGACAACGTCACCTGGCTCACCCAGGAGGCGTACGACCGGCTCAAGGCTGAGCTGGACCACCTGTCGGGCCCGGGCCGCATCGAGATCGCTCAGAAGATCGAGGCGGCGCGGGAGGAGGGCGACCTGCGCGAGAACGGCGGCTACCACGCGGCCAAGGAGGAGCAGGGCAAGATCGAGGGCCGGATCCTCCAGCTCCAGGGCATCCTGGAGAACGCCCGCGTCGGCGAGGCCCCCCGCACCGAGGGCGTCGTCGGGCCCGGCATGACCGTCACGGTCTCGTTCGAGGGCGACGACGAGGAGGTGACGTTCCTGCTCGCCTCCCGCGAGGAGGTCGGCGCCCCCATCGACGTCTACTCCCCGAAGTCGCCGCTCGGTGCCGCCATCGACGGCAAGAAGGTCGGCGAGAAGGCGACCTACAACCTCCCCAACGGCCGCTCGATGACCGTGGAGGTCCTCGACGCCACCCCCTACGGCGGCGCGTAGCCGCCGTCCTCAGGCACTGCGGAGGTGAAGACCGCCGGGCGGGTTCCGCCCGGCGGTCGTTGCTTGTGCGCCCCTACCCGGGCGCCCCTCCGCGGGGCGCCCGCGCCCGGGCGGGGTCGGAGACCGCGCGGACGAGGGGCAGGGTGCGGTACGGGATCTGGGTGGCGAGGGAGATCACCGAGGAGGCGCGCTCCACGCCGGCGACGTCCACGATGACGTCGATGACGCGCTGGAGGTCGGTGTTGCTGCGCGCGACGACGCGGCACAGCATGTCGCCGGGGCCGGTGATGGTGTGGGCCTCGATCACCTCGGGCACCTGGGCGAGCCGGGCCGCCACCGGGTCGTGGCCGCCCGCCTGCCGCAGCTGCAGCGTGACGAAGGCCGTCACCCCGTAGCCGAGCGCGGCAGGGTCGATCTCCGGGCCGTGGCCCGCGACGACGCCGTCCCGCGCGAGCCGGTCCAGCCGCGCCTGCACGGTGCCGCGCGCCACCCCGAGCCGCCGGGACGCCTCCAGGACGCCGACCCTGGGCTCGGCGGCGAACAGCTCGATCAGCCGGCCGTCCAGTTCGTCGATCGGCACGGCACCCTCCTGTGGTCGTGGTCACCATGTACAGAGCGACCGGTCGTGTCGCGTTTGTACTGTACAGATTGACCAGTGGTTCAGCCCGCTCTTGCGCACCTTGCAGCCATATGCCGAGATTAGGTGGCATGGATGAGTTTCCGGTCAAGGGTATGGACGCCGTCGTCTTCGCCGTCGGCAACGCCAAACAGGCCGCCCACTACTACTCGACCGCGTTCGGGATGCGCAGGGTCGCCTACCGGGGCCCGGAGAACGGCAGCCCGGACGAGGCGGTGCACGTGCTGGAATCGGGCGGCGCCCGGTTCGTGTTCCGCGGCCCGGTGAAGGCGGGCACCGAGATCGGCCGGCACATCGCCGAGCACGGCGACGGCGTGGTGGACCTCGCGATCGAGGTGCCCGACGTCGAGCACGCCTACCGGCACGCGCTCGCGAAGGGCGCCACCGGGCTGGAGGAGCCGCACGTCCTGGAGGACAGGTACGGCAAGGTGACGGTCGCGGCGATCGCCACCTACGGCGACACCCGGCACACGCTGGTCGACCGCTCCAACTACACCGGCCCCTACCTGCCGGGGTTCGAGCCCGCCGAGCCCATCGTGGAGCCGGTGGACAAGCGGTTCTTCCAGGCGATCGACCACTGCGTCGGCAACGTCGAGCGCATGGACGAGTGGGCCGACTTCTACCACCGCGTCATGGGCTTCACCGACATGGCGGAGTTCGTCGGGGACGACATCGCGACCGAGTACTCGGCGCTGATGTCCAAGGTCGTCGCGGACGGCACCCGCAAGGTGAAGTTCCCGCTGAACGAGCCCGCGGAGAGCAGGCGCAAGTCGCAGATCGACGAGTACCTGGAGTTCTACGGCGGGCCGGGCGTCCAGCACATCGCCCTCGCCACCAACGACATCCTGGCGTCGGTCGACAGGATGCGCGCCGCGGGCGTGGAGTTCCTGGAGAGCCCCGACTCCTACTACGAGGACCCCGAGCTGCGCGAGCGCATCGGCCAGGTCCGGGTCCCGATCGAGGAGCTGCAGAAGCGCCGGATCCTGGTCGACCGGGACGAGGACGGCTACCTGCTGCAGATCTTCACCAAGCCCGTCCAGGACCGCCCGACCGTGTTCTTCGAGCTGATCGAGCGGCACGGGTCGCTCGGCTTCGGCAAGGGCAACTTCAAGGCGCTGTTCGAGGCGATCGAGCGGGAGCAGGAGCGCCGCGGCAACCTGTGACGCCCGCGGCGCCGCGGCGAGCCTCGACGCCGCGGCGCCCGGACCCGGGGACCGGCCCCGGACGCGCCCGCGTCCGGGGCCGGTCGCCGCCCGGGCGGCCGCGCGCCGCCCGCACCCGGCACACTGTGGGGCCATGAGCGAACCACCCCAGGACACCCCGAAGCCGGACAACGGCTGGCAGCCCCCGGACCAGCCCGCCGGCGAGGCCCCCGCCTCGCCCGAACGCCCGCCGCCCTACCAGGGCTCGTACGGCGGGCCTCCGCCCCAGGCCGTCCCGGGGGCGGGGCACGGACACCCCGGCGCCCCGCCGCCGCAGGCGCCGCCCGTCCCGGGCTACGGCCCTCCCGGCTACCATCACCCCGGCCCGCAGGGCCCCCAGGACATGACCGCCGGACGGCTCGTGCGGCTCGGCGCGGGAATCCTCGACAGCTTCGTCATCGGCATCGCGGCGACGCCGGCCGTCCTGTTCTCGATCCGCTGGGACCGGGTGCGGGACATGGCCGAGTCCGGCGAGCCGATGACGAACCCTTTCGACCTCTACGACATCCCGCGCCTGGTCACCGGGTACGCGATCGCGTTCCTGCTGGGCTTCGCGTACTTCACCGTCCTGCACGCCCGGTGGGGGCAGACGCTCGGCAAGAAGGCGTTCGGCATCCGGCTGGTACGGGCCTCCGACCTGTCGGCGGTGAGCTGGGGGCAGGCCCTCGGCCGGCAGGCCTTCGTCTACGCCATCAGCATCGCGACGGGGGCGCTGAACCTCGTCACGCCCGCCGCCGGGATCCTCGGGCTCGTCGGCCTGCTCGACAACGCCTGGATCCTGTGGGACGAGCGGCGCCAGGCGCTGCACGACAAGGTGGCCGGGACGGTGGTGGTGAAGGCGACGCCGTGGACGCCGAACCCGTACGCCCGCGAGCGGACCCCGTCCTGAAGGCGGCCCGGCAAGGGCCGGCCACGCGGGGGTAAACATTCCGGCTCCACCCGGGCGCGGCAGGGTTGGGCCGCGGTGACGCGGCGACCCTCACGGCATGACGCAACCGCCGCACGACCCCGCGTCCGGGCGAGAGCCGGAGGACGACCGGCCGCACGGAGAGCAGGAGCAGCCCGGCCGGCCGGGCCCCTACCGCGGTGGACAGCCGTACGGGGAACCTGCCCAGGGACGGCAGCCTCCGTACGGTGAGCAGCCCCCTTACGGCGAGCGGCCACCGTACGGCGAGCAGCCACCGCCCGGGGGGCAACAGCCGCCCGGGGGCCAGCAGTACGGCCAGCAGCCCTACGGAGAGCAGCAGTGGGGCGGGCAGCAGTGGGGACAGCAGCCCTACGGCGGACAGCAGCCCTACGGAGAGCAGCAGCAGTACGGGCAGCAGCAGTACGGGCAACAGCCGTACGGCGAGCAGGGCCAGTGGCAGCAGCAACCGTACGGCGCCCAGCCGGGGTACGGGCAGCCGCATCCCGGCTACGGGGCGGGCGGGTACGCGCATCCTTCCGGGGAGCTGGCGAGCCGCTGGGCACGGCTCGGCGGGGGCATCGTCGACCTCGTCATCATCGGCATCGTGACGGGCTTGATCTCGATCCCGTTCGTCAACTGGAACAACGTCGTCAACCCGGAGCCGGGCACCTCCATGTACGACGGCGCCCGGGTGGGGACGAACGCGATCAGCGTCGTGCTGGCGTTCTTCTACTTCTGGCTGATGCACGCGAAGTGGGGGCAGACGCTCGGCAAGATGCTGGTGCGGACGCGGGTCGTCCGGGCCGACGACGGGCAGGCGATCACCACCGGCCAGGCCGCGGGGCGCTCGGCGTTCTACAGCGTGCTCGGCGGCGTCTGCGGGTGCATCGGTCTGATCGACGTCGCGTGGATCCTGTGGGACCAGCGCAAGCAGGCGCTGCACTGCAAGGTGGCGCGAACGGTGGTCGTGAAGGCCGACCCGTACCGCCCAAATCCCTACGCCCATCGCTGACACCGCCCCGGCGGCGGGGGTTCCGGCGCCGTCCGAGTTGCCGGGCGGGGTCTCGTCCGGGCAGGCTGGACGGCGTGCATATGGCCGGAAACTCACCCAGTCCCCGTCGTAACGGCCCAAGGGCCGTCCGCGGCGCCGCGGCGCGCGGCGTTCCGGGGCTGGCCGCCCTCGCGGTCGCGGGGGCGCTGACCGCAGCCTGCCAGGCCCCGTTCGACGACCCGGGCGCGTCCGGCCCGCCCAAGGGTCCCGCGGTGAACGGCCCGGCGGGCCCCACCACCGCGGGCGACGACTACGTGCCGGGCAACGGCAACGGCGGCTACGACGTCCAGCACTACGGGCTGAAGCTCACGATCACGCCCGACGGCCCGAAGCAGCTCGACGGCGTCGCGACGATCACCGCCAGGGCGACCGCGAGGCTCGCCCGGTTCAACCTCGACCTGACCGGCCTGGACGTGTCCTCCATCAAGGTGGACGGCGCGCCGGCGCGGCAGCAGCGCGGCGGCGGCGAGCTGGAGGTGACGCCCGCCAAGGCCCTGGAGAAGGGCAGCACCTTCACCACGGTGGTCGCCTACTCGGGGACGCCGCAGCCGGTGTCGGACCCGGTGCTCGGCCGGTACGGCTGGATCCGCACGTCCGACGGCGTCTTCGTCGCGTGCCAGCCGAGCGGCGCGCACACCTGGTTCCCGAGCAACGACCACCCGAGCGACAAGGCCACCTTCGACTTCGAGATCACGGTCCCGCAGGGGCTGACGGCCATCGCCAACGGGGAGCCCGACTCGCCGCCGCAGGACTCCGGCGGCGGGGCGCCGGGCACGGGCACGCCGCCGGGCCTGCCCGGCGGTCCGCCCACCGAGCCCCCGCCCACCGAGCCCCCGGCCACCGAGCCGACGGACGGGCCGGGGGTCGTGCCGGTCGCCCACCGCGCCGGTGCCGGCGCCACGACGACCTCGAAGTGGCGCGTCAAGGACCCGATGGCCACCTACCTGGCGACGGTCGACGTCGGCCGGTTCTCGGTGCGGACGGGCAGGACGGCCGGAGGCATCCCCAACATCACCGCCGTGGACGCGACCACCTCCGGTGTGAACATCGACCAGTTCCACCAGCTGAACGCCCGGGTCGTCGACGAGTGGTCGAAGCTGTTCGGCCCGTACCCGTTCTCCTCGACCGGCGGCCTGATCGACAACGCCGACGTCGGCTTCGCGCTGGAGACGCAGACGCGGCCGGTGTACGGGGCGTTCGGCCTCCAGCCGACCATCGTCGCGCACGAGCTGGCGCACCAGTGGTTCGGCGACAGCGTCAGCCTGTCGCGGTGGCAGGACATCTGGCTGAACGAGGGCTTCGCGACCTACGCCGAGTGGCTGTGGGACGAGAAGACCGGCGGCCAGACGGTGCAGCAGCACTTCGACGAGGCCTACAACGGCATCGGCGGCCAGGAGCTGTGGGACGTCCCGCCCGGCGACCCCGGGCGCAAGCAGATGTTCGGCCGGTCGGTGTACGACCGGGGCGGCATGGCGCTGGTCGCGCTGCGCGACCGGGTCGGCGAGGACGTGTTCTACAAGATCCTCCAGACCTGGACGAAGGAGCACCGGCACGCCACCGGGACGACGAAGCAGTTCGTCGAGACGGCGAACCGGGTGTCCGGCAAGAAGCTGGACTCGTTCTTCGACGCCTGGCTGTACAAGAAGGGGCGCCCGTCCAAGTGACGGCGTGACCCGGGTCCGCCGCGGGCGAAGGCCGGGCAAGGAGTGCGCAAAGCCCGGCCGGTCGCCGGCCGGCGGGGCGGGCGCGCCGCCATCATCGGCCTGATGAACGGGCCTTCTCGGCGGATGACCGCGGCCTTGGCCGTCGCGTTCCTGGCCGGGTCGCCCGGCGCCGCGTCCGCGTCCGCGGAACCGGACGCCGCGGCGGAGCGGCGGGCGGCCGCACCTTGTCCACAGCCCTTGCCGCCCGCCGTACCGCCGTCGCCGCATCGCCGCACGCCCTCGCCGGGAGCGGCGGGGGTGGGCGACCGCTACTTCGAGGGCGCGGGCAACGGGGGCTACGACGTCGCCCACTACGACGTCGCGCTGGCCTACGCGGGCACCAGGACGGGATCGGTCGACGCGACGGTGACGGCCACCGCGACCGCCGTCCAGGACCTGTCCGCGTTCGACCTCGACTTCCGCGGGCCGCCGATCGTCTCCGTCGCGGTGGACGGCCGGGAGGCCCGCCACCGCCGCGCGGGCCGGGAGCTGGTGATCACGCCCGCCGAGCCGATCCGCGCCGGGCGGGCGTTCCGGGTCGCCGTCCGGTACGCGGGCACGCCGGCACCGGTCGGGGACAAGACGTACGGCGCCTACGGGTGGGTCCCGAGCAAGGACGGCGCGGTCGTCGCCTCCGAGCCGGACGGCGCTTCCACCTGGCTGCCGGTGAACGACCATCCCAGCGACAAGGCCACGTACGCGTTCCGCATCACCGTTCCGAAGGGCCTGCGCGCCGTCGCGAACGGGCGGCCCGGCCCCGTCCGCACCGGCGGCGCGACCGCCACCTACGAGTGGGCCGAGGACGCGCCGATGGCGAGCTACCTGGCCACGGTCGCCATCGGACGGTTCCGGATGCGGCGGACCGCGGTGGGCGGCGTCCCTGTGATCACTGCCGTCGACCCGGCGTTCCGGTCGGCGGCCGAGCGCCTGGAGAGCACCACCGTCAGGGTGATGAGGTGGGCGGCGCCGCTCTTCGGCCCGTACCCGTTCGCGACGGCGGGCGGCATCGTCGACGACCCGAAGCTGGGCTACGCCCTGGAGACCCAGGAACGCCCCGTCTATGGCGGTTTCGCGCCGGACGACGGCTTCATCGTCCACGAGATGGCCCACCAGTGGTTCGGCGACAGCGTCGGGCTGCGCGACTGGAGCGACATCTGGCTGAACGAGGGCTTCGCGACCTACGCCGAGTGGCTCTGGCGCGAGCGCACCGGGAAGGAATCGGCGAAGGACGTCTTCAAGCGGTACTACGCGCTGCCCGCGAGTTCGCCGATCTTCAGCCCCCCGCCGGGCGCGCCGGGCGCCGCGAAGATGTTCGGCTTCTCCGTGTACGTCCGCGGCGCGATGACGCTCCAGGCGCTCCGCGACCGGGTCGGCGACAAGGCGTTCTTCACGATCCTGCGGACCTGGACGGCCGAGCACCGCCACTCCACCGCCACGACGCCGCAGTTCACCGCGCTGGCCGAACGGGTCTCGGGCCAAAGGCTCACGACGCTGTTCCAGACGTGGCTCCGTTCGGAGACCAAACCGCTGAGTTGGTGACCGGATGGCGGGCCCAGCCACAAATACCTCACCTGACCGGCAGATTCGATATCAAATCGCGCTTGTGCGGACCCGCTTCACGAGAAAGTCTTAGGCGCGGTCATGACGGTCCACCGAGGCTACCGAGGACGAGGTCGATGAGCAGAACCCCCAGAGCGCTGGCGGCCGTGACGCTGGGCGTCGCGGCGAGCCTCGCGGTGACCGCGGCGCCCGCCGGCGCCGCCGAGCGGTTCACCCCCGGGGCGCCCGGCGCGGGCGACCCCTACTTCCCCGACATGGGCAACGGCGGCTACGACGTCGCCCACTACGACATCGGCCTGAAATACGATCCCGCCACCAAGGGGATCCAGGCGGTGACCCGCGTGACGGCGCGGGCGACGCAGAACCTGTCCCGGTTCGACCTGGACTTCCTCGGCCCGCTGAAGATCTCCTCGCTGAAGGTCGACGGCCGCGACGCGACCTACGCGCGGACGGGCGCCCAGGAACTGGTGATCACCCCGCGCAAGGGGATCCGGAACCGCCGCACCTTCACCGTGACCGTGGCGTATTCCGGCGTGCCGCAGACGGTCAACGACGACGCGCTGGGGGTGTCCGGCTGGGTGCCGACCCCCGACGGCGCGGTGATGCTCAACCAGCCGTTCGGCGCGGCCACCGTCTACCCGGTGAACGACCACCCCACCGACAAGGCGACCTACACCTACACGCTGACGGCCCCGAGCGGCCTCACCACGCTCGCCAACGGCGACCCGCGCGGCAAGCGGACCACGGGCGGCTGGACGACCACGCGCTGGGACGTCCGCAACCCGATGGCCAGCGAGCTCGCCATGATCGCCATCGGCCGCTACGACGTGGTCACCGGACGGACGAAGGCGGGCGTCCCCAACCTGACCGCCACCGACCGGGCGATGGCCATCAAGCCCGAGGACGCGAAGAAGTTCCACGACCAGACCGCCGAGGTCACCGACTTCCAGAACGGCCTCTTCGGCCGCTACCCGTTCACCTCGACGGGCGGGATCGTCGTGAAGGCGGGCGTCGGGTACGCGCTGGAGACGCAGGGCCGGCCCGTGTACGACCTCGGCCGGCGTCCGGGCAGCGTCCCGAGCACCAGCCTGCTCGCGCACGAGCTGGGCCACCAGTGGTTCGGCGACTCGGTGTCCCCGGCGAAGTGGGCCGACATCTGGCTGAACGAGGGCTTCGCGACGTACGCCGAGTGGCTGTACGCGGCGGCGCACGGCGGCCCGTCCGTCCAGAAGCAGTTCGACGACACCTACGCCACGCCCGCGAGCGACGGCCTGTGGACGGGCAGGGTCGCCGACCCGGGCCGCGACCACATCTTCGACGGGCTCGTCTACGACCGCGGCGCGATGGCGGTCCACGTGCTGCACACGAAGATCGGCGAGCGGGCGTTCTCGGACCTGCTGAAGGCGTGGCCGGCGGCCCACCGGTACGGCAACGCCTCCACGAAGGACTTCGTCCGCTTCGCCGAGCGCCTCTCGGGCGAGAACCTGGAGACGTGGGCCAAGGCGTGGCTCTACTCCGAGGGCAAGCCGTCCCTCTAGCTCCCCGTCGACTTGCGGCGTGTTGCCCTTATCAGGGCTCGCATAAGGGCGACACGCCGCAAGTCGACGCCGCTAGCTCAGGGTGAGGGTGTAGCCCTTTTCTCTTAGGCGGCCGATCACGTCCTCGGAGTGGTCGGCGCCGCGGGTCTCCAGGTGCATGAGCACCTCGGCCTCCTCGACGTGGAGGCGGGCCGCCATGCGCTCGTGCATCACGTCCAGGACGTTGACGCCCAGCTCGGCCAGCTCGCTCAGCAGGGTCACCAGGGCGCCCGGACGGTCCTTCAGGCGGCAGCGGACCACCAGGTACCGCCCCGCGCCCGCGAGCCCGTGCCGCAGCACCTTCGACAGCAGCAGCGGGTCGATGTTGCCGCCCGACAGCAGCACCACGACCGGCGGCTCGACGGCGTAGGCGTGCTCCAGCAGGGCCGCGACGCCCGCCGCCCCCGCGGGCTCGACGACCTGCTTGGCGCGTTCGAGGCAGAGCAGCAGGGCCTGGGAGATCGACTCCTCGGTCACGGTGACGACGGCGTCCACCAGCTCGGTGAACATGGCGTAGGTCAGGCGGCCGGGACGGCCGACCGCGATGCCGTCCGCCATCGTGCGCTCGATCCCGATCCGGGTGGGCCTGCCCGCCGCGAGCGAGGGCGGGAACGCCGCGGCCCGCTTGGCCTGCGCTCCCACGAGCTTGACGTCCCCGCCGCCGGTCTCCTTCACCAGGCCCTTCACGGCCGCCGCGACCCCGGCCAGCAGCCCGCCGCCGCCCACCGGCGACACGATCGTCCGCGCCTCCGGGCACTGCTCCATGACCTCCAGGCCGATCGTGGCCTGCCCCGCGACGACGTCGGGGTGGTCGAACGGGTGGATGAACACCGCGCCGCACTCGTCGGCGTACTCCTGCGCGGCGACGAGGCACTCGTCCACGGTCGGCCCCGGGAAGACGACCTCGGCGCCGTAGCCGCGGGTCGCGGCGATCTTCGGCAGCGGGGCGCCGACCGGCATGAACACCGTGGCCTTGCAGCCGAGCATCGAGGCGGCGAGCGCCACGCCCTGCGCGTGGTTGCCCGCGCTCGCCGCGACCACGCCGCCCGCCCGCTCGCGCTCGCTCAGCCGCGCGATCCGCACGTACGCGCCCCGGATCTTGAAGGAGCCGGTGCGCTGCAGGTTCTCGCACTTCAGCAGGACGGGCCCGCCGATCTGCTCCGACAGCGCCCGGGAGGGGATCAGCGGCGTCGGCACGGCCACCCCGCCCAGCAGCTCCCGGGCGGCGCGGACCTCGTCGACGCCGACGGAGGCCGGACCGGCGCCGCTCGTACTCGCTCGCGGGGGGCCGGCCCCCCACACCCCCCGGGCCGCTTCGCTCATGCGTTCATCCTTGCATGCCCGACTTATCCGGCACTCCAATAACGATCTTGGGCGTAGACCAGGGCGGCGGCGCCGACCAGGCCCGCGGTCTGACCGAGCTCGGCCGGGACGATCCGCAGCCGCCGCGCGAACTCCATCCGCGCGTGCTCGCCGAACGCCTCCTCCAGCGGGTCGAACAGCAGCCGCCCTGCCTGCGACAGCCCGCCGCCGATCGCCGCGACCTCCAGATCGCACAGGTGCGTCGCCGACGCGATCGCGATGCCGAGGGCGCGGCCCGCCCGGCGCATCGCCGCGCCCGCGACCGGATCCCCGCGGCGGGCGTCCTCGGTCAGCTCCACGCCGGTCGCCTCCGCGCTCCCCGGCCGCCAGCCCTGCTCCCGCGCCCACGCGACCAGCCCCGGGCCGCGCGCGACCGCCTCCAGGCAGCCGCGGCCCCCGCATCCGCACGGCGGCCCGCCGGGCTCGACGATGACGTGCCCGATGTGCCCGGCGTTGCCGCTGGCGCCGTTCACCAGGCGCCCGCCGAGCATGAGCCCGCCGCCGACGCCCGTGGACACCACCATGCCGAGGACGTTGTCGTGGCCGCGCCCCGCGCCGAGCCAGTGCTCGCCGATCGCGACGCAGACCGCGTCGTTGTGGATGCGGACGGGCAGGCCCGGATACCGGGCGCGGAGCCGCTCGCGCAGCGGGAAGGCCCGCCACGCGGGGATGTTCAGCGGCGACACCTCGGCGGCCGGCCAGGTCATCGGCCCTCCGCAGCCCACCCCGACGCCCGCCGTCGGCGGATCCCCGGCGCCCGCGACGAGCTTGGCGAGCAGCGCCTCCAGCGCCCCCCACAGCTCCTCGCCGTCCACGCCCGGCGCGTTCGGGGTCGGCGCCCGGTCGTGCGCGGTGACGCGCCCGTCCGGCTCGACCAGCGCGGCCGCGAGCTTCGTCCCGCCGATGTCCACCGCGAGCACGGCGCTCAAACGCCCTCCTCGGCCCGGCCGAACGCGAGGATCGAGGCGGTGAAGCCGTGCACGTGGTTGCGGCCCGCGACCGGGCCGATCTCCCCCGCCGCGAAGAAGCCGCCCACCCCGGCGGGGCCGAAGGCGCGGTCCAGCACCTTGGCGTCGTGGTCGGAGTCGGGGAACATCGCCTGCCCGCGGCCGTTGCAGGAGATCAGCAGCGCGCCCTCGACCGGCGCGAGGTCGAACCGCTCCAGCAGCGCGGCCAGGTCCTCCTCGGCGGCGCCCGCGTCCCGGACCTGGAACCGGACGGTGCGCCCCACGTCCACCACGTCGCCGATCGCGATGGCGCCGGTGTCGGTGTCGGCGCCCACCACGCCGCGCACGAGGAAGTCGCCGTGCTCGTGCTCGTCGGCGTACTCGTCCATCGCGACGCCTATCAGCAGCCCGCGCCCGGCGAGCTCCTGCTCCTCCTCCGGCAGCCCGATGACGATCTGCTCCAGCTTCTCCAGCGCCGGCGACCCCGCCAGCTCGTACAGCACGTTCTCCTCGGCCCTGGTCACCACCATGTCCGGGCCGATCGGGCGGGCGCCCTGGCTGACCACCGTGGCGGCGGCGACGGCCCCGCCGATCACCACGCCGACCGCGCCGTCCCGGTACACCTCGCCGCCGACGAACAGCCGCGCCTCGCCGTGCCCGGTCTCGCCGAGCCCGCTGCCCTCGGCCAGCCCGCCGACCAGCGGCAGTCCGGGCAGCGCCTCGTCCGAGCGCTCCACGAACGCGTCCACCGGGAAGCTGTAGGGGTCGGCGAGCAGCACGCCGACCACGTCGTCGTCCTGGGCCTCCGGCATGCCGACCACGATGAGCCGGTCGTCGCCCTTCAGCGTCTCCAGCCGGAACGCGTCGAGCCGCGCGCCGGGCAGCACCGCCGCCCACGCGCTCACCGCGCCCCGCTCCTCCACGCCGCGCCCGGCCCCGATCACGCCGGACGCGCTGCACCCCAGCAGCAGCGCGGGTCCCGCCGCGCGCTGCGCCGCCTGCGCGGCCTCCTCGATCTGGTCCGGGTCGTCGCCGGTGACGAACACGCACACCAGGTCGGGCGCCGCGCTGAGCGGCGCGAGCGCCTGCTCGACCGCCGTCGCGGCGGCGCTGGACAGATCGGGTCCGAGGGCCAGGCCATCACCGAATCGCGCCATCGGCGCCGCCTCCCTCACTCCGTTCGCCGGGTCGCTTCACACCACCAGTCTCCCCCTCCGCGACCGTTCCACCCAAACGCCGGCGGGACGGGATGGGACGGGCGAATCCCCGGCGGGGGTGCGATCGCGCGGACCGGCGACGTAGTGTCGGTCGCGTGCGTCCATCCACACCACGCGAGTCCTCCTCCGGCGAATCCGCACCCCGTGAAGCGACGCTGGGCGCCCTGCGCGCCGGCGGCCACGTGCGGCTTCCCGTCAAGGCCGAGATCCGGCGCAACCTGCTCGACCGGCTGAGATCCGGCGAGCCGCGCTTCCCCGGCATCCTCGGGTTCGACGAGACCGTCCTGCCCCATCTGGAGCGCGCCCTGCTGGCCGGGCACGACCTGGTGCTGCTGGGCGAGCGCGGGCAGGGCAAGACACGGCTGATCCGCACCCTCGTCGGGCTGCTGGACGAGTGGACGCCGGTGGTGGCCGGCTGCGAGATCAACGACCACCCGTACGCGCCGGTCTGCGTGCGGTGCAGCCGCCTCGCCGGCGAGCTGGGCGACGAGCTGCCGGTCGAGTGGAGGCACCGCGACGACCGCTACGGCGAGAAGCTCGCCACGCCCGACACCAGCGTCGGCGACCTCATCGGCGACGTCGACCCCATCAAGGTGGCGGAGGGCCGCACGCTCGGCGACCCCGAGACCGTGCACTTCGGGCTCGTCCCGCGCACCAACCGCGGCATCTTCTCCATCAACGAGCTGCCCGACCTCGCCGAGCGGATCCAGGTCGCGCTGCTGAACGTGCTGGAGGAACGCGACGTCCAGGTCCGCGGCTACGCGCTGCGGCTGCCGCTGGACGTGCTGCTCGTCGCGTCCGCCAACCCCGAGGACTACACCAACCGGGGCCGGATCATCACCCCGCTGAAGGACCGCTTCGGCGCCGAGATCCGCACCCACTACCCGCTCGAACTGGACGCCGAGCTCGCGCTGATCCGCCAGGAGGCCGACTTCGCCGACCTCGCGGGGCTGCCGGCCGAGGTGCCCGACCACATGATCGAGATCATCGGGCGGTTCACCCGGCTCGTCCGCGAGTCGACGGCGGTGGACGCGCGGTCGGGGGTGTCGGCGCGGTTCGCGCTCGCGGGCGCCGAGACCGTCGCGGCGGGCGCCGTGCGCCGCGCGGCGCTCACCGGGGAGGAGCACGCCGTCGCACGGGTCTGCGACCTGCCCGCCGTCGTGCCGTCGCTGATGGGCAAGGTGGAGTTCGAGGTCAGCGAGGAGGGCCGCGAGCAGGAGGTGCTGGAGCACCTGCTGCGCCGCGCGGTCGCCGAGACCTACCGCCGGACGCTCGGCGCCGCCGACCTCACCGGCCTGCTCGACAAGTTCGACTCCGGGCAGAGCGTGGAGTCGGGCGAGCTCGTCCCGGCGCGCGAGCTGCTGCGCCGCACCGGCCAGGTGCCCGGCCTCGCCAAGATCATGGAGAGGCTCGGCATGAGCGGGGAGTCCCCCGGCCAGGCCGCGGCGGCGATCGAGTTCGCCCTGGAGGGGCTCTTCCTCACCCGGCGGCTCTCCAAGGACCTCGCCGGAGGACGCTCCGACGGGACGGCGACGTACCGGACGTGACGCCGCGTCCCGAGGTCTCCACGCGCAGGGGGATTGGATGAGCCGATACCGCTACGGCGCCTACGAGGACGGGCCCGACCCGCTCGCGCCGCCCTACGACGTCCGCGACGCGCTGGACGCCGTGGGCGACTCGGTGCTGGACGGCGCCCGTCCCGACGACGCGCTCCGCGAGCTGCTGCGGCGCGGCCTGCCCGGCGCCGAGGGCCGCCGGGGGCTCGACGACATGCTCCGCCAGGTCCGGGAGCGGCGCCGCGCGCTGCGCGACCGGGGCCGCCTCGACGGGACCCTGGAGCAGGCCCGCGCGCTGCTGGACACCGCGATCGGGCAGGAGCGGGCCGAGCTGTTCCCCGATCCGGGCGACGACGCGAGGCTGCGCGAGGCGGAGCTCGACACGCTGCCGTCCGACACCTCGCAGGCGATCCGGCGGCTGTCGGACTACGACTGGCGCTCCGCCGCCGCCCGCCGCACCTTCGAGCAGCTGAAGGACCTGCTGCGCCGCGAGGTCCTCGACGCGCGGTTCCAGGGCATGAAGCAGGCCCTGGAGAACCAGGACCCGGCCGCCATGCAGCGGGTCAAGGACATGATGGCCGACCTCAACGCGATGCTGGAGAGGGACGCGCGCGGCGAGCACACCCAGGAGGACTTCGACCGCTTCATGGGCGAGTACGGGGACATGTTCCCCGACGACCCGGAGAACCTCGAAGAGCTCGTCGACTCGCTGGCCCGCCGCGCCGCCGCGATGGACCGGCTGCTCGCCTCACTCAGCCCCGAGCAGCGCGCCGAACTCGCCGGGCTCATGGAGCAGGCCATGCAGGACGCGGGCCTCGCCATGGAGATGACCCGGCTCGGCGACGCGCTGCGGGCCCGCCGACCCGACCTCGGCTGGGGCCAGCCCGAGCAGATGACCGGCGAGAACCCGCTCGGCGTGGGCGACGCCACCACCGCGCTGGCGGAACTGGCCGACCTCAGCGAGCTGGAGGCGGCGCTCGGGCAGGACTACCCGGGCGCGCGGCTCGACGACATCGACGAGGACGCCGTCCGGCGGGCCCTCGGACGGCAGGCCGTCGACGACCTCGCCGCGCTGCGCCGCATCGAGGCCGAACTGGAGCGGCAGGGCTACCTGCAGCGCAAACGCGGGAAGCTGGAGCTGACGCCGAAGGCGGTGCGGCGCCTCGGCGAGACCGCGCTGCGCCGGGTGTTCTCCCAGCTGGCGTCCGGCCGGCGGGGCGACCACGACCAGCGGGACGCGGGCCAGGCGGGCGAGCTGACCGGTTCCAGCCGCGAGTGGCGGTTCGGCGACGAGCAGCCCCTCGACGTGGTCCGGACGGTGAGCAACGCGATCCGGCGCAGCGCCATGGAGCGCGGGACCTCCCCGGCCGCGGCCGGGGAGCCCGGCGCCCGCCTCGTCCCCCCGCCCGCCGGGGCGAGGGCCACCGAACCGGTGGGCGCGTCCGGCGCGGTGACGGCCGGCGGGAACGGAGCGAGGCGCCCGGACGGCGTGCGGCTGAGCGTCGACGACTTCGAGGTGCACGAGACCGAGCGCCGCACCGGCGCCGCCGTCTGCCTGCTCGTCGACCTGTCCTACTCGATGGTGCTGCGCGGGACGTGGGCGGCCGCCAAGCAGACCACGCTGGCCCTGCACGCGCTCGTGACCAGCAAGTTCCCGCAGGACGCCATCCAGATCATCGGCTTCTCCAACTACGCGCGGGTGCTGCACCCGACGGAGATGGCGGGCCTCGACTGGGACATGGTGCAGGGCACCAACCTGCACCACGCCCTGATGATCGCCGGACGGCACCTGGACCGGCACCCCGACTTCGAGCCGATCGTCCTCGTCGTCACCGACGGCGAACCCACCGCGCACCTGCGGCCGGACGGCCGCTCGCTGTTCGACTACCCTCCGTCCACCGACACGCTC
This sequence comes from Actinomadura coerulea, assembly GCF_014208105.1. Classification (NCBI taxonomy): domain Bacteria; kingdom Bacillati; phylum Actinomycetota; class Actinomycetes; order Streptosporangiales; family Thermomonosporaceae; genus Actinomadura; species Actinomadura coerulea. The sequence continues at coordinate 7,535,415 of NZ_JACHMQ010000001.1, read as the reverse complement.
GTGCTCACCCTCGCCGAGGTCGACAAGATGACCCGCCGCGGCGCCTGCATGAACTTCTTCATGCTCGCCGAGGACCGGCGGCTCGTGTCGTTCGTGGAGGAGGTCGCGAGGCGCAACGGCGGCCGCGTCTTCGCCCCCGACGCCGACCGCCTAGGCGAATACGTCGTCAGCGACTACCTCCGAACGAGGCGGGCTTAACCACGTTCGGCCGCCTCAGCCGTTCCAGACCATCAGGGCGAGGATCACCAGCCAGATCAGCGCGACGACGCCGGACATGGCCGCCAGCCGCCCCCGCTCCACCTGCGCGACCTCGCCGGTGGCGGCGGCCGGTTCCGCGGCGGGAGCCGCGGCCTCCGTCGCGCCGCCCTCGGCCTCGCCTTTCTCGCCCTCCATGGCCTCATCGGTCGGGGCGGAGCGGGCGGGAACCGCCGCGGGCGCCGCCTCGGCCGCCGCGACCTCCAGCAGATGGACCGCCTTGCGCTGGTCGCGCTCGACGATCAGCAGCAGCACCAGCGCGACGACGAACAGCGTCATCGACACCGTCAGCCACGCCTCGGCGAGATCGCCCTTGGCCAGGCCGAGCCCGATCAGGAAGATCCCCAGCGTCCCGAGCCCGTAGATCTGGGTGGTGCGGTGGAGGTAGCGCACCACCGTCACATTGCGCCGGCGGATGTAGCGGGGGGTGGACATCGTGGCGGCGGTCAGCGGCCCCAATGTGAAGATCGCGAACCCGATATGCAGGATGAGCAGGATGCGGTCCGAAGTCGACATGAGCCGACCTTAGTCCGCGCCGCCCTGAGCCTCACCGCAACCACGCGACGACCTCAATGGTCGCGATCGCGTCCGAAGGCAGATTCGAGCGAAGCGAGAGTCTGATCGCGCAGCGAGCCGCAAGGCGAGCCGGAGCGATGCCAGCGATCGCCCGCGGTGCTCGACGATGGAGGGCCGTCAAGGCCCGAAGGAGGAGAGCACCGCCAACTACTCGCCGGGGTTGAGCCGCTTCTTCAGCCAGGCCAGGATCGTCGGGTAGACGCCCTCGTCGCCCAGCATGTCCGAGGCGTGCATGTCGCCCTCGATCGTCTTGACGGTCGCCGGGACGCCCGCGGCGCGCAGCGCGCTCGCCAGCCCGGTGCTCTGGGTGACCGGGACGAAGTCGCCGGTGGCGTGCATCAGCAGCATCGGGGCGTCGCCCGCGGAGACGTGCGTGACGGTGCTGGCGTCGTCCAGCTTCGTCCAGCAGTCCGGGGCGGCGGCCGCACCGGGCTCGCAGCGGACGAGCTCGACCACGGCCCGGCGCAGCTTGCGCTTGGTGAACGTGGCGTCCGGCTTCGCGCCGTCCTGGAAGGCCAGGAAGGGGTTGTTCGGCGGTGACAGCGCCACCACGCCGCGGACCTGGCTGGTGCCCGTCCCGAACGTGCCGAGCTGCGTCGCGAGGTGCCCGCCGGCCGACGAGCCCATGACCGCGACGCGGTTCGGGTCGACGTTCCACACCTGGGCGTGCTTCTTGATGAAGTCGAGGGCCGCCATGGCGTCGTCGCGCTGGGCGGGCCACTGCGCCTTGGGCGCGAGCCGGTAGTTCGCCGACAGCACGACGAAGCCCTGCTCGGTCAGCCGGCGCGCGAAGTACTTCCAGCCGCCGCCCTTGTCGCCCTCCAGCCAGTAGCCGCCGTGCAGGAGCAGCACGGCCGGGCGCGGCGTGGCGCGCGGCCCCGGCTTGCGCCAGTAGGCGTCGATCTTCTGGGCGGGCAGCTTGCCGTAGGCGTAGGTGCGGAACAGCGGGAGCTGCGGCGTCACCATGACCGCCTGCGCGGTGACGGTGCCGTCCGGCTCCCCGTCCGCGCCGGCGGGGCCGCCCTCCGTCGGCGTCGCGGACGGCGCCGACGGCGACCCGGTACCGGGGGCCCCGGTCTCCGGCGCGCCGGACGGGGTCCCCGCCGGCGACTCGGTCGGCACGGACGGGACGGACACGCTGGGCGTCGGCGCCGGCTCGTTCGCGTGGGCTCCCACGGGAACGGTCACGGCGGAGACACACGTCGCGGCGAACGCCGCCCCACAGACCAGTACTTTGCGCACCCCGGGCCCTTTCTTCACGAACCTGGCGCGCCGAGTATAGATGTTTTGATCAAGTTCGGGGGGGAATGGTCAGCCAACTGTCAGGTAAGCGCCTGCTCCAGATCCCGGAGCAGGTCGGCGGCGTCCTCGATGCCGACCGACAGGCGCACCAGGTCGGCGGGCACCTCCAGCGGCGATCCGGCGGCCGAGGCGTGCGTCATCCGGCCCGGGTGCTCGATCAGCGACTCGACGCCGCCGAGCGACTCGCCGAGCGTGAACAGCTTCGTCCGCTCGCACACCCGGACGGCGGCCTCCTCCGACTCCATCCGGAACGAGACCATGCCGCCGAACGCCTTCATCTGCTTGGCGGCGATCTCGTGGCCCGGGTGGTCCGGGAGGCCCGGATAGAGGACCTGCCGGACGGACGGGTGCCGCGTCAGCAGGTCCACGACCCGCTCCGCGTTGGCGCAGTGCCGGTCCATCCGCACGCCGAGCGTCTTGATCCCGCGCAGGGTGAGCCAGGCGTCGAACGGGCCCGCGACGGCGCCCATCGCGTTCTGGTGGAACGCCAGCCGCTCCCCGAGGTCCGCGTCCGCGGCGATCAGCGCGCCCCCGACGACGTCGGAGTGCCCGCCGATGTACTTGGTGGTGGAGTGGACGACGACGTCCGCGCCGAGCTCCAGCGGCCGCTGCAGGTAGGGCGAGGCGAAGGTGTTGTCGACGGCCAGCAGCGCCCCGGCGTCGCGGGCGACGGCGGCCAGGGCCGCGATGTCGGCGACGCCGAGCAGCGGGTTGGTGGGCGTCTCCACCCAGATGATCTTCGTTTCGGGGCGCACCGCCGCCCGCACGGCGGCGATGTCGCCGAGCGGAACCGGGTCGAACTCGACGCCCCACGGCTGGGCGACCTTCGCGAACAGCCGGTACGTCCCGCCGTAGGCGTCGTTGGGGACGATCACATGGGAACCAGGCCGGCAGACGGTGCGCAGCAGCGCGTCCTCGGCGGCGAGCCCCGAGGCGAACGCCAGCCCGCGCGCGCCGCCCTCCGTCTCGGCCAGGCATACCTCCAGCGCGGTACGCGTAGGATTGGCCGACCGGGAGTACTCGTAGCCGCCGCGCAGCCCCCCGATGCCGTCCTGCTTGTACGTCGAGACCTGGTAGATCGGCGGGACGACCGCGCCGGTGGCCGGGTCGGGCTCCTGCCCGGCGTGGATGGCCAGGGTCTCGAACCCCCGTTGAACCTCGTTGTCCATGGGTACGAGGCTATCCACTCCCCGCCCCTCCTAGAGGAGGAGAGGCTCCCCCGGAGGTATCACCCCGTATTTCGGCGCTGCGGGTGACCCCCGCACGGTGTCCGGTCTCTACTGTTTTACAGGTATCCCTACGACCGTGAATTTAAGGAAGCCCCCATGTTCGCTCGGCTCGCGCGCTTCGTCGTGAGACACCCGTGGTGGACGATCGTGGCCTGGCTCGTGGCCGCGGTTCTCATCATCGCCCTCTCCCCCAAGCTCACCACCGAGTCCGACCAGGGCGACTTCCTGCCCTCGAAGTACGAGTCGGTGCAGGCGCTCAAGATCGCTGAAAAGGCGTTCCCGCAGCAGGAGGACACCTCCTCGCTGATCGTGGTGAAGCGCTCGGACGGCCAGCCGCTGACGGCGCAGGACAGCGCCAAGGTGAACGAGGCCGCCAAGTCGCTGAACGCCAAGAAGCCGCCGACCGTCCTCGGCTTCGCGACCGGCCCGCAGGCCGTCGCGCCCAACAAGGCCGTCCAGGTGGTCATGGTGCCGATGAAGGGCACCTCGATGGACGACAGCAAGAAGCAGGGCGAGGCGGTCAAGCAGATCCGCAAGGACCTGCCCACCCTGCTGAAGGGCAGCGGGATGGAGGCCAAGGTCGGCGGTGACGTCGCCGGCTTCGTCGACAACGAGGACTCCTTCAACAAGTCCTTCGAGATCGTCGGCATCGCCACCTTCGTGCTGATCATCGGCCTGATCCTGCTGATCTTCCGGGCGCCGCTGGCGGCCATCCTGCCGATCATCGTCATCACCGTGACCATGCAGGTCGCGATGGGTTTGATCGGCACGGCCTCGAAGATCTTCGGGTTCTCCGGCGACGACAGCCTCAGCACCATCATCCTGATCGTGCTCTTCGGCATCGGCGCCGACTACTACCTGTTCCTGATGTTCCGGTTCCGCGAGCGGCTGCGGGCGGGCGACGACAAGAAGACCGCGATGATCACCGCGGTGGAGCGGGTCGGCGAGGTCATCTCCTCGGCCGCCGCCGCCATCGCCGTGACGTTCCTGGTCCTGCTGCTCGCGACGTTCGGCGTCTTCAGCGCCTGGGGCCCGTCCCTCGCCATCGCCGTCGTCGTGATGGGCATCACGTCGCTGACGCTGTTCCCCGCGCTCGTCTCGCTGCTCGGCACCGCCGTCTTCTGGCCGTCCAAGGCGTGGAAGAAGCAGCCGAAGGACAGGTTCTCCACGGCCATCGGCCGCGGCGTCGGCAAGCGCCCCGCGGTCGCCGCGGCGGCGTCCGGGCTCGTCCTGGTCGTGCTGGCGCTCGGCACCCTCGGGTTCAAGGCCGACTACGACTTCGCGGCCGGCTTCCCGCAGGACACCGAGTCCGCCCAGGCGACCAAGGACATGGAGAAGGGCTTCCCGCCCGGCCTGACCACCCCGGTCCAGGTGTTCATCAAGAGCCAGAACGGGCAGCCGGTCAGCCAGCAGCAGCTCCAGACGTTCAGCAAGGCCGTCGAGAACGCGCCCGGCGTCGGCAGGGTGCAGCCTCCCGTCCCCGGCCAGGACAAGACGGTGGCCCGGGTCGACCTCGTGCTGAAGCTCAACCCCGCGTCCAACAAGGCGATCAGCCTGGTCAAGGACGACCTGGCGCCCGCCGTGCACAAGGCGGCGCCTGAGGGCACCCGCGCCTACGTCGGCGGACCGACGGCGATCTTCTCCGACATCAACGCGGTCAACAACCGCGACCTGTCGGTGATCCTGCCGGTGGCGGCGGTGCTGATCGCGCTGATCCTGGCGCTGCTGCTGAGGTCGGTGGTCGCGCCGCTGTACCTGGTCGTGGCCGTCCTGCTGGGCTTCGCGGCGACGCTCGGCTCCGCGGTGTACGTCTTCCAGGGCGCGATGGGCGAGGCCGGCGTCACCTTCCAGCTGCCGATCGTCCTCTACCTGTTCGTGCTGGCCATCGGGACCGACTACAACATCCTGATGACGGCGCGGCTGCGCGAGGAGGCCAAGGAGGGCCACGAGCCGCGGAAGGCGGCGGCCCTGGCCGTCCAGCACGGCGGCCCGACGGTCGCCGCGGCGGGCCTCATTCTGGCCGGCACCTTCTCGGTGATGATGCTCGCGCCGGTCTCGATGCTCCAGCAGATGGGCTTCTCGGTGGCGATCGGCATCGCGCTGTCGGCCTTCGTGATGTCCACCTTCCTGGTGCCGGGCCTGACCGCGATGCTGGGCCACAGGGCCTGGTGGCCGGGCCACGGCGACGAGCCGAAGAAGCAGCCGCGGCCGAACGACACGCGGGAGGACTTCGCCCCGACCGGGCACCGCGGCTAGCCGCGGAGCCCCCCGAGACGTCGGGTTGCGGGGGCCGGCCCATAACGCCGCCCACCGGCCGGGCCCCGCAACCCGACACTGGAACGGCCGAGCGCCTGGAGATCATTGATCTCCAGGCGCTCGGCCGTTCCGCGCTCCCCCGGGTCAGCCGGTGGAGTCGGCCAGGAAGGCCAGCAGGTCCTGCCGGGTGATGAGGCCCTTGGGCTTGCCGTCCACGAGGACGACGGCCGCGCCGGACTTCTCCAGGACGCCGACGGCCTTGCTGACCGGTTCGCCGGAGCCGAGCGTCGGCAGCGGCGCCGACATGTGCGACTCGACCGGCTCGGTCATCTTGGCCTGGCCCTTCACCATGATGTCGAGCAGGTCGGTCTCCCCGACCGAGCCGACCACCTCGGCCGCCATGACCGGCGGCTCCTCCTTCATCACCGGCAGCTGCGACACCTCGTACTCGCGCATGATGGCGATCGCGGTCTGCACGGTCTCGTGCGGGTGGACGTGCACGAACTCCGGCAGCGTCCCGCCCTTGCGGGTGAGCACCTCGCCGACCCGCGCCTCCTCGGTGGAGGGGGTGAGGAAGCCGTAGTCCGCCATCCAGCTGTCGTTGAAGATCTTGCCGAGGTAGCCGCGTCCGCCGTCGGGCAGCAGCACCACGATCACCGCGTCCGGATCGGCGCGCTCGGCCACGCGCAGCGCGGCGACGACCGCCATCCCGCAGGACCCGCCGACGAGCAGCGCCTCCTCGCGGGCGAGGCGGCGGGTCATGGTGAAGGAGTCCTTGTCGGACACCGCGATGACCTCGTCGCAGATGTCGCGGTCGTAGGTCTCGGGCCAGATGTCCTCGCCGACGCCCTCGGTGAGGTAGGGGCGGCCGCTGCCGCCGGAGTAGACCGAGCCCTCCGGGTCCGCGCCGACGATCCGCACCCGCCCGCCGGAGACCTCCTTGAGGTACCGGCCGACGCCGCTGATCGTGCCGCCGGTGCCGATGCCCGCGACGAAGTGCGTGATGCGGCCCTCGGTCTGCTCCCACAGCTCCGGCCCGGTCGTCTCGTAGTGCGACCGGGGGTTCTGCGGGTTGGTGTACTGGTTCGGCTTCCACGCGTCGGGGATCTCGGTGACGAGGCGGTCCGAGACCGAGTAGTAGGAGTCGGGGTGCTCGGGGTTCACCGCCGTCGGGCAGACGACGACCTCGGCGCCGTACGCGCGCAGCACGTCGATCTTGTCCTTGCCGACCTTGTCGGGGCAGACGAAGACGCAGCGGTAGCCGCGCTCCTGCGCGACGATGGCGAGCCCGACCCCGGTGTTGCCGGACGTCGGCTCGACGATCGTGCCCCCGGGACGCAGCTCCCCGGACTTCTCGGCGGCGTCGATCATGCGGACCGCGATGCGGTCCTTCACCGACCCGCCGGGGTTGAAGTACTCCACCTTGGCGAGCACCTGCGGCGCCCGGCCGCCGCCCACACCGGCGGTCACCTTGCGCAACCGGAGGAGCGGGGTGTTGCCCATCAGTTCGACGAGCGAGTCGTGTACGTGCACCGCGACATCCTTGTCGTTCAGTGTGTTGGTCTTCATGTTGCGTGCCTGTTCGGCCGCCGGTCGCGCGCGGAAACCGGCGCGGGGCCGGAAGGCTTCCCGCTCTCGACGGTAGCCGAGAACGGCCACCGCAGGTATCGCGGCCCTTTCGCGTGGGTAGGTACTAATTCACGGAGGGTCAGCGCAGTATGTGGAGAGCATTTACCGCGCGCCGCATCGCGGCCGCCGCCGCCTACGGCGGCGGAGGCATCACCGCGCTCGGCGGCATCACGTTCGGCCTGCTGCTGATGCAGGCCAGGCTCGCCCGCAGGACCATCCTCGCACGGCCGAACGGCGACCCGCCGATCGCCGACGGGCTGTACGGCGGGACGCGCGGCGGCGAGCCGCTCTCGCTGGTCATGCTCGGCGACTCGACCGCCGCCGGGCTCGGCGTGCACACCCCGGAGGAGACCCCCGCCGCGCTGCTGGCGGCCGGGCTGTCCGCGATCGCGGGGCGTCCCGTCCGGCTGACGAACGTGGCCCGCTCCGGTTCCCGCTCGCAGGCGCTCGACGGCCAGGCCGACCAGGCCCTGCAGACCCGTCCCGACGTCGCCGTCATCATGATCGGCGCGAACGACGTGACGGGGCGGGTCCCGGCCGCCGAGTCCGTGCGGCACCTGGCCCGCGCGGTGGAGCGGCTGCGCGGCGCCGGGAGCGAGGTCGTCGTCGGCACCTGCCCCGACCTCGGCTCCGTGAAGTCGCTGATGCCGCCGCTGCGCTGGTTCGCCCGGCGCGCGAGCCGGCAGCTCGCCGCCGCCCAGACGATCGCCGTCGTCGAGCGCGGCGGCCGCTCGGTGTCGCTCGGCGACCTGCTCGGCCGCGAGTTCGCCGCCGACCCGCTCGCGATGTTCAGCGAGGACCGCTACCACCCGTCCGCCCGCGGCTACGCCGCCGCGTCGGCCGCCGTGCTGCCGTCGATGGCGTCCGCGCTGGGCCTGGGGCACGACCTGTCCGGCCACCTGACCGCGGACGTCCTGCCCGTCTACCTCGCCGCCGCCGAGGCCGCCGAGCGGGCCGGCACGGAGGTCAGCGGCGCGTCGGTCGCCGGGCTCGAGCGCGGCCCCCGGGGACGCTGGGCCACCCTGCGGTACCCGCTGCGCCGCCCCGCGCTGCGCCGCCCCGCGCTGCGCCGGCCCCGGCGCCACGCGGCCGAACGCCTTCCCCGCGAGGACGGCGCGGCCCTCACGGAGCCGGAGCCCGCCCGGTCACCGGTGGCGGGCCCCGGCCGCCCGTGGCACCTGCCGGGGCTTCGCCCGCGCTGGCGGTGGCCCGACCGGTGGCGCCGGTCCCACTCTCCGGCGCCCGGCGTCCCGGACACATGGGGCGGCGGTCACCAGACCGCCGGGACCTCGCCCAGGTGACCGAGGTAAGCCCGCACTTATTGGACACCGCGTCCACCAGGCCCGGGGGGCGGCGTGTACGCCGCGGGGGGCCAGCGGCTAGATTGCTGGTGACCGGTGAGTAACACCGTTGGCCGCTGAGAAGGAGTCCCGCACATGCCCGAGGCAGTCATCGTCGCAACCGCGCGCTCGCCGATCGGGCGCGCCTTCAAGGGGTCGCTCAAGGACATCCGGCCCGACGACCTCACCGCCCAGATGGTCACCGCCGCGATGGCGAAGGTCCCGCAGCTGGACCCGAGCCAGATCGACGACCTGCTGCTCGGCTGCGGCCTGCCCGGCGGCGAGCAGGGCTACAACATGGGCCGCGTGGTGTCGGTCCTGCTGGGCTGGGACAACGTGCCCGGCGCCACCATCACCCGGTACTGCTCGTCCTCGCTCCAGACGACGCGGATGGCGCTGCACGCGATCCGCGCCGGGGAGGCCGACGTCATCGTCTCGGCGGGCGTCGAGACCGTCAGCCGGTTCGCCAAGGGCAGCAGCGACGGCCTGCCCGACACGCAGAACCCGCTGTTCGCCGACGCCCAGGGCCGCACCGCGAAGACCGGCGAGGGCGGCGCCCCCGTGTGGCACGACCCGCGCGAGGACGGCGCGCTGCCCGACATCTACATCGCGATGGGCCAGACCGCCGAGAACGTGGCGGCCCTGCGCGGCGTGTCCCGCCAGGCGCAGGACGAGTTCGGCGTCCGCTCGCAGAACCTCGCCGAGAAGGCCCTCGCCAACGGGTTCTGGGAGAAGGACATCACCCCGGTGACGCTGCCGGACGGCTCCGTCGTGGCGAAGGACGACGGCCCCCGTCCGGGCACCACCTACGAGAAGGTGTCGCAGCTCAAGCCGGTGTTCCGCCCGGACGGGACGGTCACCGCCGGCAACTGCTGCCCGCTGAACGACGGCGCCGCCGCGGTCGTCGTCATGAGCGACACCAAGGCCGCCGAGCTCGGCATCACCCCGCTGGCCCGCATCGTGTCGACCGGCGTCACCGGCCTGTCCCCCGAGATCATGGGCCTCGGCCCGGTGGAGGCGTCCCGCAGGGCCCTCGCCAAGGCCGGCATGACGATCGACGACATCGACCTTGTCGAGATCAACGAGGCGTTCGCCGCGCAGGTGCTGCCGTCCGCCGACGAGCTCGGCATCGACCACGACAAGCTGAACGTCAACGGCGGCGCGATCGCCGTCGGCCACCCCTTCGGCATGACCGGCGCCCGCATCACCTCCACGCTCCTCAACGGCCTCCGCTTCCACGACAAGCAGTTCGGCCTGGAGACGATGTGCGTGGGCGGCGGCCAGGGCATGGCCATGGTCCTGGAGCGTCTCTCCTAGAGGTAAGACCGACCTTGCCTGGGGAAACGGAACCCAGACCGGTGCACGGTGGCCCGCGCGGAACCGCCCTCGGGCGGCTTCACGCGGGCCACCTGCGCGTTTCCGGGGATCATCCCCGTTACCGATGATCTACGTAACGTCATGGATAGGTCCCCGTTAGGGGGTTGTCACATGCGGAGAGGTGTTGCAGAGTCGGCAGGAAGAACCCCGCGACCTGGAGGTGCCGATGTCACTGAACCACTCGCCGGAAACGCACAGCAAGCTGATAGCCCGCATTCCGCAAGTCACCGGACGTGACATCCCCGAGTGGTTCACCACGATCGAGAACGGGCCCTCGTTCACCCGCTGCGAGGAACGCAGCACCTGGCTGGCCGAGGAGCACAACCTCTCCCACGGCTACGCCGCGGCCCTGGTCCGCGAGCACGAGCGCACGCGCCGCGCCCGCCACTACTGAGCACGCGCCTCCCCCGGGAGGGCGCGCCGATCGAACTTCACAACGTTGCGGGTTCCCGCCAACGGGTGTCCCCGCCGTCGTGCCGCTGCGCGCCACGACCCTGGCGCAGAGACCCCGCACAGATCAGCCCCACGCCGTCCGGCGCGGGGCTGATCAGCGTGTGGGCCGCTAGTCGCGCCCGGAGAAGTAGCTGAGCAGCCGCAGGACCTCCAGGTAGATCCACACCAGGCTCAGTACCAGCCCGAACGCGCAGAACCAGGCGAACTTCTCGGGCGCGCCGGTGCGGACGCCGGTCTCGACCGCGTCGAAGTCGAGCAGCAGGAAGAAGCAGCCGACGAGGATCGCGGCGACGCTGAAGACGTAGGCGAGCGGGTTGCCGGGGTCGCGGATCCCGATGCCGTGGTCGCCGCCGAACATGTGCACCGCCCAGTTGACGATCATCAGTCCGATCAGGGCGAGCCCGGCGGCCATGACGAACCGGGCGAACGCGGGCGTGACCCGGACGATGCGCAGCGCGTAGACGGCGAGGGTGGCGCCGAACGCCAGCGCCGTCCCGACGACCGCCTGGAAGACCACCCCGTGGTAGATGTCGTTGTAGGAGTGGCTGATGAGCCCGACGACGACACCGTAGACCGCGGCGAACGCCAGTACCGTCGCCGCGTTCGCCTTGCGGCCGAACGCGATGAAGGCCCAGATGCCGATCTCGGCGATGAGCGCCACGACCAGGACGGGCGGAACGAGCGAGGTCGGTACGAGCGCCCACGCCAGCGCCGCCGTGACCACCAGCGTCACGAGCGTCAGGAACCCGCGGACGACGACGTCGTCGATGGTCATCGTCCTGCCGGCGGGCGGCGCGTACACGGCCCCTCCGTGGGGCTGCGCGCCGTACCCCCCGACCCGCGGGTCGAAGGCACTCCCCCTGAACACGGGGTTTCTACTCTCCATCAGATCTCCACTTCGGCCGACACGACCCCCGTCTAATCCGCAGCAGTCCCCCCACTTGATCAGCCCCAAACCGCAGAACCCACACGACGACCTCACACAGGAGAACGCGAAGGCGAAGCCGAGCACACGCGAAGGCGAAGCCGAGCCGGGTGGGAACCTCAGCCGGGGGAGGGCGATGGCGAAGCCGAGCCCACGCGAGGGCGGAGCCCGAGCATCGGGGGTTCCAGGGGGTCGCCCCCTGGGCAGACACGGCGAGCCCCCGGCGAAGCCGACGAAGACGGCGAGCAGGGTTCGCCGCACGTGCCCCTGGTCGGACTCGAACCGACACACTGGCTCTTTTAGGGAGCCCGCCTCTGCCGTTGGGCTACAGGGGCGGGGTCATCATATCGAGTCAGTGGTCGTCGCCGCCGTCTCCAGGGGCCGTGATTGTGGAGCTCTGGCGGCCGGGTCCGGCCAGTGGAACGGTCCGGCCGGTCAAGCCCCGCTGTCAGATGTCGCGCTGGCGGCCTGCGGCGAGCTCGAACTCCTGGCGGGGCCATTCGAGTTCGCCCAGCGAGACGATCTCGCGGCGGAAGAACGCGGAGAGCGTCCAGTCCATGGTGATGCGGAACTTGCGGTTGACGGTGGGCATGCGCGACAGGTGGTAGGTGCGGTGCATGAACCACGCGGGGAGGCCGCGCAGTTTGAGCCCGTAGACGTTGGCGACGCCCTTGTGGAGGCCGAGGCCGGCGACCGAGCCGACGTAGGCGTGCACGTACGGTTTGCGGGGTTTGCCGCGCAGGTCGGCGACGATGTTGTCGGCCAGGCGTTTGGCCTGCCGGACGGCGTGCTGGGCGTTGGGCGCGGTGAAGTCCCCGGTGTCGGTGAGGTCGGGGACGGCGGCGTTGTCGCCGGCGGCGTAGACGCCGTCGAGGCCTTCGACGGTGAGTTCGGCGGTGGTCTTGATGCGGCTCTTGTCGTCCAGGGGGAGGTCGCTCTCCTTGACGACGGGGTGCGGTTTCACGCCGGCCGTCCAGACGAGGGTGCCGGCCTCGAACTCCTCGCCGTCGCTCAGCACGATGCGCCGCTTCTCGGCGGACTTGAGCAGCGTGTTCATCTTGACCTCGATGCCGCGGCGGCGCAGGGCCTCGGCCGTCCAGCGGCCCATCTCGGGGCCCACCTCGGGGAGGATGCGGTCGGTGGCCTCGACCATCATCCAGCGCATCTCCCGGTCGTCGATCGTGGGGTACCACTTGCAGGCGTCGCGGGCCATGTCCTCCAGTTCGGCCATGGCCTCGACGCCGGCGAATCCGGCGCCGACGAACACGAACGTGAGGGCGCGCCTGCGGACGGTCTCGTTGTCCGGGTTGGACGCGGCGATGTCGAGCTGGTGCAGGACGTGGTTGCGCAGGAAGATCGCTTCTTCGACGGTCTTGAAGCCGATCCCGCATTCGGCGAGGCCGGGGATGGGCAGGGTCCGCGAGATGGAGCCGAGGCAGACCACGATCATGTCGTATTCGATGTCCCGTTCCGGCACGCCGGCGGTGTGGGCTCCGGCGGGGCGGATGGTGACGCGTCTGGAGGCGTTGTCGATCCGTGTCACGAACCCGTTCACGATGCGGCAGCGGTTGAGGACCTTGCGCAGCGGCGCGACGACGTGGCGGGGCTCCAGGTTGCCCGCGGCCGCCTCCGGCAGGAACGGCTGGTAGGTCATGTAGGACTGCGGGTCGATGACGGTGACGGCGACCTCGCCGCGGCGCAGTTCGCCGCGCAGCCTCTTCTGCAGGCGCAGGGCCGTGTACATGCCGACGTAGCCGCCGCCGACGATCACGATCTGTTTCGTGCGCTGGATTGGCATATCCGGAGCGATACCCGCTTCTGTCGCGGCCTCACGTCTTGGGGTGAGTTGCGAACTTCCTCGCCACGCCCGACATCTCATTCGATGTTCCACCAGAAAGACACTGCGAGGTCAGGGCCCGACGGGGGCGCCAAGCGGACGCGGGCGGTGGACCGGTGCGGGGGCCGGTCCACCGCGACACGGCCGCTTGGCCAAGGCCCTGCCTCGCAGTCTCATTGGGGGACGCGATGTTACGGATCATCGGGAGCACCCTCGCCGTCGCGGCCGTCACCGCTCTCGCGGGGTGCGGCGAGGCCGGCTCGAACGCGGGGCGCACGTCGTCCGAGGGGGGCGCCCCGACGCTCGCGCCGTCCGGCGGGACGAGCGCCGGCACGCCCGGCCCGCCGAACCAGACCGAGTCCGTGGACGCGCGGTGGGAGTACGGGCCGGTCTGCCAGCACGGCGAGATCCGGCTGACGCCCCTCGGCACGACCCCTCCGGCCTAGTGGTGGTCGCGGGCGCGGACGAACACCGCGTCCAGCATGTCCTCGGTGACGCGGCCGGTGAAGGTGTTCTGCTGGCTCGGGTGGTAGCAGCCGAGGAGCAGGACGGGGTCGCGCCGGGAGGCCGACGGCGTCGGCGCCAGTTCGACCTCGGCGCCGTGGCCGAACTTCGGCCGCGGGCGCGGCACCGCGTACCCGGCCTGCTTCAGCGCGGGCCACACGCCCTGCCAGGCGAAACCGCCGAGGCACACGACGCAGCGGACGCTCGGGGCGACCTGCTCGACCTCGCGTGCGAGCCATGGCAGGCAGGTCGTCCGCTCCAGCGGCGTCGGCTTGTTGTCGGGCGGGGCGCACCGGACGGACGCCGCCATCCGCGCGCCGATCAGCCGCTGCCCGTCGCCCGCGCGGACGCTGGTCGGCCGGGCCGCCAGCCCGACCCGGTGCAGGGACGCGAACAGCCAGTCGCCCGAGCGGTCGCCGGTGAAGATGCGGCCGGTGCGGTTGCCGCCGTGCGCGGCGGGGGCCAGACCGACGATCAGGATGCGCGGCCGCTCGTCGCCCCATCCGGCGACGGGACGGCCCCAGTACCGCTCGTCCGCGAACGCCCGGCGGCGCTCGACGGCGACCTTCTCCCGCCATTCCACGAGCCGGTCGCAGGCGCGGCACACCGACTGCCGGGCGCACAGCTCGTGCAGATCCGGGGCCCCGGCGGCCAGTTCGGCGACGTCGCCGGCGTCGTGCGCGACGGGGGTCGCGGGGGCGGCGGGGTCTTCCGGCCACCCTGACCCGGGCGGCACGAACGGAGGGTTGGCGGGCGGCATACCACCGATCGTCCCACGCCACGGCCGGTGGCCGGGTTCCGCCCATGGCCGGTGGGAGGCGGGTCCGGTCGGTACGATGCGTTCGCCGGTCGGGGAGGCGGGTGTCTCGGCACGCGCGTTGTGCGAAGCGGGAGGCAGGAGTGTCGCAACCGGGCTGGTACCCCGACCCCTACGGCACGGGCAGCCTTCGCTGGTGGGACGGGGAGAACTGGACCGAGCGGCTGAACCCCGAGCCCGACCGCCCGCCCCGGCTCCCGCGCCGGGAGCGTCCGCAGGACACCGGGTCCGCGGGAGGGACGCACGACGCCGCCCCGCACGCGCCGACCTGGGACCGCGCCCCGTCCGTCCCCTCCCTGGACGTGCACGTGCGCGGCCTGCGCCTGCACGCCGACGACCAGGGCGTCGCCTACGGGGACGTCTCACTCGCCTGGCCCTACGTGGAGTGGGTGGCGTACTGGGCGGCGGAGCGCCCGGCGGCCCCCGGCCACGTCCCGGGCACCCAGTGGGTCTTCCAGGCGGGGCGGTACCCGTTCCGCGGCGGCCCCCGCGTGGAGGTGGTGATCGAACCGGGCGCGCTGCCCGGCCGCGCGGCGGGGCCGGACGGCGAGCCGGAGCGCGTGTGGGGGCGGTTGATCCAGCTCTGCCAGGAGTACGCGGAGTCGCGGCTCGTCGAGGAGCTGGCCGCCCGCGTCCGCGCGGGCGAGTCCATCGACGTGGCGCAGGGGCTGACCGTCCATCCGGGCGGCGTGCGCGGCGACCGGGTGTCGCTGAGCTGGTCGTCGATCTCCACCGCGACCGTCGACCGGGGCCGGGTCTGGATCCAGCAGGCCGGCGGCACCGCGCCGATCCTCTACGTCCCGCAGCAGAACCCGAACGCGGTGCTGATCCCCGCACTGCTGGCGCGGCTCAAGTACTGAGACCGAGCCCGTCTCGGATCACGGCCAGGGCCGCAGCAGCCGACACCCATCCTTGCCGGCCGAGGACTCACAGCCTGTCTCGAAGTGGTCTCGGCCACGCGCGCGAACGCGTGACCTGCCCGGTGGCGCGAAGCCGGAGGCGAGCGAAGTGGTCCGGGACTCGATCAACACAGCGGTCAGACCAGCGACCAGGCGATGCCGTCGAGGATGTCGTGCTCGCTGACGACGACGGCCCCGAACCCGTACTCGCGCATGATGCGGTCGAGGATGAGCGCGCCCGCACCGATCACGTCGACGCGGCCGGGGTGCATGACGCCGAACTCGGCGCGCTCGGCGCGGGTGGCGTGCAGCAGCCGCCGCGTCACCTCGTGCACCTGTCCGGCGGTGATCCGCGCCAGGTGGATGCGGTCGGGCTCGTAGCGCGGCAGGTCGAGCGCGATGCCGGCGACCGTGGTGACGGATCCGGCGAGCCCGACGAGGGTGCGCGCCTCGTCCACCGGGACGGTCTCGCGGACGGCGGCGAGCGCGGCGTCGATGTCGGCGGCGGCGTTGGAGATCTGCTCGGGCGAGGGCGGGTCGTCCCTGAGGTGCCGCTCGGTCATCCGCACGCAGCCGATGTCGATGGAGCGGGCCGCGTCCGCCGAGGAGCTGCCGAGCACGATCTCGGTGGACCCGCCGCCGATGTCCACGATCAGGTAGGGGCGGGCGGGGCGCAGCTTCGCCAGCTCGCGGGTGGCGCCGGTGAACGACAGCCCGGCCTCCTCGTCCCCGGTGATCACCTCGGGGACGACGCCGAAGATGTCGACGACGCCGCTGACGAAGTCGGCCCGGTTGGCGGCGTCGCGGGTCGCGCTGGTCGCCACCACCCGGGTCTTGACCGGCCCGTGCCCGTCGCCGTGCCGCTCGATCAGCTCGGCGTACCCGCGCATCGCGGTGAAGGTGCGCTCCAGCGCGGCGGGCGACAGCCGCCCGGTCTGGTCGACGCCCTCCCCCAGCCGGACGATCTCCATCCGGCGCTCGACGTCGGTCAGCGTGGCGACGCCCTCGCCGTCGCCGCCTCCGGCGGCGATGTCGGCGATCAGCAGGCGGACCGAGTTGGTCCCGCAGTCGATGGCCGCGACGCGCGTCACCGCGCCTCCCCCGGTTCAGGTTCCGATTCGACAGTTTCGGCGGTGTCGCCGGATTCGATCTGGACGCAGGCCCCCGAGCGCCACCAGTCGGGCAGCGCGTCCAGGGCCTCGCGGCCGAACGGGTTGACGCCCGGCACCGCCAGCTCGTGCGCGACGAGGGCGTGCAGGCACTTGACGCGCTCCGGCATCCCGCCGGCGCTCTGCATGCCCTCGGGAAGCGGTTCGACGCCGTCCTCGCGGGCGGCCTCGTCGCGGCGGCGCAGGTAGTCGTCGTGGGCGGCGGCGTACCGCTCCGCCAGGGACGGGTCGTCGGCGAGCCTGGCCTGCATGTCGCGCATGACGCCGCTCCCCTCCAGCGTGCCGATGGCCGAGGCCGCCTTCGGGCACGTCAGGTAGAACAGCGTGGGGAAGGGCGTCCCGTCCGGAAGCCGCGGCGCCGTCTCGATCACGGCGGGCAGCCCGCACGGGCAGCGTCCCGCCACGCGCCGGACGCCGCGCGGCTCGCGGCCGAGCTGGGCCGCGACCGCGGCCGTGTCACGTGCGTCGATCATATCCACCCGCGCATCCGGGGATCCGTTCTCCTCCGCGCCTCAAGGAACGTCAGCGGGGCCTGTCGGCGGCCTCCACCGACCGCCACAGCGTCTCGTACCAGGGCGGTCTGCTCTCCGTCCCGCCCCTGCGGGACTGCTGCCCGTCCCCTTCGCCGCCGTCCAGCACGATGTAGCACTTCACGTCAGGACGACAGTAATGGAGCCGCCGCGTCGCCTCACGCTCAATGTACGACTTGTCGCCCAGCTGTTGCTTGCGCTGGGCGAGGATCTCGACCTGGCGGCGGGACATCGCCTCCTGGCGGCGCAGGTCGGCGATCTCCTTGCGCTGGGCGATGTACTCCCGGACAGGGTAGGCGAGGCTCAGTGCGATCGCGCACATCACCACCGCGAGGATCGCGGCACGGCTCGTCAGCGCCGGGTTGGAGCGGCGGGCCCGGCCGCCGCGCGCCCCGCGCCCGCCCGGTCCGCGGTCGGCGTCGCCGCGGCCGGTCTCGTGGTCGTCGCCCTGCGCCATCGTGTCCCCTGCCTGTGACTCGGCTGCCGGAAACCGGTGCCCGGCGGGGCGGGGACGCCGCCCCGCCGGGCCGCGCGGCTCAGCCCTGCGCGTCGAAGCGCGGGAACGCGGCGGCGCCGGCGTAGCGCGCGGCGTCGTCCAGCAGCTCCTCGATGCGCAGCAGCTGGTTGTACTTGGCGACCCGGTCGCTGCGGGCGGGGGCGCCGGTCTTGATCTGGCCGCAGTTGGTCGCGACGGCGAGGTCGGCGATCGTGGTGTCCTCGGTCTCGCCGGAGCGGTGACTCATCATGCAGCGGTAGCCGCTGGTCTGCGCGAGCGAGACGGCGTCGAGGGTCTCGCTGAGCGTGCCGATCTGGTTGACCTTGACCAGCAGGGCGTTGGCGGCGCCGGACTTGATGCCGCGCCCGAGCCGCTCGGGGTTGGTGACGAACAGGTCGTCGCCGACGAGCTGGACGCGGTCGCCCACGGCGGCGGTGAGGCCCTCCCAGCCGGCCCAGTCCTCCTCGTCGAGGGGGTCCTCGATGGAGACGAGCGGGTAGTCGCCGAGCAGCTCGCCGTAGTAGGCGGCCATGTCGTCGGCGGACCGCTTGGTGCCCTCGAACGCGTACTGGCCGTCGGCGTGGAACTCGGTGGCGGCGACGTCCAGCGCGAGGGCGATGTCGCGGCCGGGGGTGAAGCCGGCCTTGCGGATCGCCTCCAGGATGAGGTCGAGGGCGTCCCGGTTGCTCGGCAGCTCGGGGGCGAAGCCGCCCTCGTCGCCGAGGCCGGTGTTCAGGCCCTTGGACTTCAGCACCGACTTCAGCGCGTGGTAGGTCTCGGCGCCCCAGCGCACCGCCTCGGCGAAGGTGGCCGCGCCGATCGGCGCGATCATGAACTCCTGGATGTCGACGTTGGTGTCGGCGTGCGCGCCGCCGTTCAGGATGTTCATCATCGGGACGGGCAGCAGGTGCGCGTTGGGGCCGCCCACGTACCGGAACAGCGGCAGGCCGGCGGAGTCGGCGGCGGCCTTGGCGACGGCGAGGCTGACGCCGAGGATGGCGTTGGCGCCGAGCGCGGACTTGGCGGGGGTCCCGTCGAGGTCGATCAGCAGCTGGTCGATCAGGCGCTGGTCGGAGGCGGGGTAGCCGACGAGCTTCTCGTCGATGGTCTCGTTGACGGCCTTGACGGCCTTCCGGACGCCCTTGCCGCCGTAGCGCTCGCCTCCGTCGCGCAGCTCGACCGCCTCGAACTGGCCGGTGGAGGCGCCGCTCGGGACCGCCGCGTGCGCCTCGGTCCCATCGGCGAGCAGCACCTCGACCTCGACGGTCGGGTTGCCGCGGGAGTCAAGGATCTCCCGGGCGATTACGGCCTCGATCGACGACACGGGGAACCCCCTGATGGTGCGGATGGTCGGTGCGGTCACCGAGCCTATCCGCGCGGCCCCGCCGCCGCCCAACCGCCTCGCCGTTGCCCGCCGGGAAACGAACATAGGGGACGGCGGTGACGAAACCCGCTACACCTCGGCGACCGCATCGCGCCAGGAAGACGACTTGACGCGGAGAACGCCCGCCTTATCTACTAAGCAGGTCAAACAGACTTGATTGATAGGGAAACATGACAATGCATCGTGGACTCCGCGGGCGCATCGCCGCCGTGGCACTGACCGCTCTCGTCGCCGCGGGCACGCTCGGCGCCTGCGGCGGCGGCGATGAGGAGTCCGGCGGGGACGCGGCCCCGCTCCGGCTCGGCTACTTCCCGAACATCACGCACGCGACCGCCCTGGTCGGCGTCGAGAAGGGCATCTTCGCCAAGCACCTCGGCGCCGCGCCGAAGACCGCGACGTTCAACGCCGGCCCGGCCGCCGTCGAGGCGCTGTTCTCCGGCGCGATCGACGCGACGTTCGTCGGGCCCAACCCGTCCATCAACGCCTGGTCCAAGTCGCACGGCAAGGCGGTCCACATCATCTCCGGCGCGGCCTCGGGCGGCGTCTCGCTGGTGGTCAAGCCCGGGATCAAGGGCGTCCAGGACCTGCGCGGCAAGAAGATCGCGACCCCGCAGCTCGGCAACACCCAGGACGTCGCGCTGCGGTACTGGCTGAAGAAGAACGGCCTCACCGCGAACAAGGACGGCAGCGGGGACGTCAAGGTCGTCCCGCAGGAGAACGCCCAGACGCTGCAGACGTTCGCGCAGGGCGACATCGACGGGGCCTGGGTGCCCGAGCCCTACGCCTCGCGGCTGATCCTGGAGAACAAGGGCGAGCGGCTGCTGGACGAGAAGTCGCTGTGGCCCGGCGGCAAGTTCGTCATCACCAACCTGCTCGTCAGCCAGGAGTACGAGAAGAAGCACCCCGACCAGGTCAAGAAGCTGCTCCAGGGCGTCGTCGAGGCCACCGACTACATCAACCAGAGCAAGGCCGACGCCGAGAAGGTCACCAATGACGCCCTCGCCAAGCTGAGTGGCAAGCCGCTGAAGCAGGACGTGCTCACCGCGGCCTTCAAGGAGATCGACTTCACCACGGACCCGGTCGCGTCCTCGCTGGTCGCGGGCGCGGCGCACGCCGAGGAGATCGGCCTGCTGGAGAAGACCGACCTGGCCGGCATCTACCACCTGGCCCCGCTCAACGACGTGCTCAAGACGGGCGGGAAGGCACAGGTCAGCGACCGATGACCGCGGACACGGCGGTCCGCCTCACCGAGGTCTCCAAGGCGTTCGGGACCGGCGGATCCGCGCTCCTCGCGCTCGACGGGGTCTCCCTGGACGTGGCCCCGGGCGAGTTCGTCTGCCTGGTCGGCGCGTCCGGCTGCGGCAAGAGCACGCTGCTCAACCTGGTCGCCGACCTCGACCGCCCGAGTGCCGGGACGATCGACAAGGACGGCGCGCGGGTCGCGCTGATGTTCCAGGAGCCCGCCCTGTTCCCGTGGCTGACGGTGACCGGCAACCTCGAACTCGCCCTGAGGACGCGCGGCGTCCCCCGGGGCGAGCGGCGGAGCCGGGCGGCCCGGCTGCTCGACTCGGTGCACCTCGGCGGGTTCGCGGGCAGGCGCCCGCACCAGCTGTCGGGCGGCATGCGGCAGCGGGTCGCGCTCGCCCGCGCCCTGGCCCTCACCGAGGACGACGCCGGCGAGGGGCAGGGGACCGTCCTGCTGATGGACGAGCCGTTCGGCGCGCTCGACGCGATGACCCGCGACCTGCTGCACGACGAGATCGAGCGGATCTGGCGGGAGCGCGCCCTGACCGTGCTGTTCGTCACCCACAACGTCAGGGAGGCGGTGCGGCTCGGCGACCGGGTGGTGCTGCTCAGCAGCCGGCCCGGCCGGGTCGTGGAGGAGTTCCCCGTCCCGATGGAGCGGCCGCGGCGGATCGACTCCCCCGAGGTCGCCTCCCTCGCCGGGACCATCACCGACCGGCTGCGCGAGGAGGTCGTCCGGCATGGCGCATGACACGGTGAAGGGCGAGAGGCGGCTCGACCGCGAGCTGGCGGGTCTGGACGCGCTGGAGCTCGGCGGCACCGCGCGCACCAGGCTCCTCCAGCGGGCGTGGTCGGCGGTGTGGCCGATGGTCGCGGCCGTGCTGATCGCGCTCACGGCGTGGCAGCTGGTCGTGTGGAGCGGCTGGAAGGAGCCGTGGGTGCTCCCCGGTCCCCGGGACACGCTCCCGGTGTTCTGGGACCAGCTCACCTCGGGGCGGTTCTGGGACGCCGTCGCCCTGACGATGCGGCGGGCCGTCGTCGGCTTCGCCTTCGCCGTGGCCGCCGGCGTGGTGGTCGGCGCGCTGGTGGCGCGGTTCCGGGTGCTGCGCCGGGCGTTCGGCTCGCTGATCACCGGCCTGCAGACGATGCCGTCGATCGCCTGGTTCCCGCTCGCCATCCTGCTGTTCCGGCTCAGCGAGAGCGCGATCCTGTTCGTGGTGATCCTCGGTGCGGCCCCGTCGATCGCCAACGGCCTGATCGCGGGCGTCGACTACACGCCGCCGATCCTGCTGCGCGCCGGGAAGGTGATGGGCCTGCGCGGCCTCGCGCTGTACCGGCACCTGATCATGCCTGCCTCCCTGCCCTCGTTCGTGGCGGGGCTGAAGCAGGGCTGGGCGTTCGCGTGGCGCAGCCTGATGGCGGGCGAGCTGCTGGTCGTCATCGGCGACACGACCTCGCTCGGGGTGCTGCTGTCGCAGGCCAGGGAGCTGAACAACACCGCCGACATGATCTCCTACATGCTGGTGATCCTGATCCTCGGCATCGTGATCGACCAGTTGTTCGGCCTGGTGGACGGGGCGATCCGGCGCCGCTGGGGCGTCGACGAGGGGTCCTGAGAATCTTTTACCCGCCGACCCGGATGGGGTTCGCCCAACGCAGGTAGGTACTCCCGGTACTGATCTGACGTGCAGCGCACCCGGGAGGTCGTCATAGGCGTCCGGCTCCGCCGGCCGTCGCCGAGCGGCTGGATCTGGCGAGCCGTGCTGCGCCACCCGGAGATCCGGTTCCGGGTGACGGCGGCGGCCTCGCTGATCGCCTTCGTGCTGTCGTCGGCACTGAGCGCGGTGCTGCTGATCCAGCTCAACCAGGACGCCTACCAGGACCTCGTGCGGGCGCTGGCGCGCGACAACCGGCGGACGGCGACGTCGATCGAGACCGGGCAGCTGACCTTCGACATCTCCCCCACCACCGACAGCCTTCAGCAGGTGGTGAACCAGCGGGGCGAGGTGGTGGCGGCCACCCCGCGGATGCGGGGCCGGCCCCGGGTCTCGTTCCCGCCGCCGGCGCCGTTCGAGGAGCGCCGTGTCGGGCGCGTCTGCGGCGTCGACGCGCCGGACGGGCACTGCTTCGTGATCGTCGAGCGTCGGGTGGGGTTCGGACCGGACGCGCTGTTCATCAACTCGCTCGCCCCGGCGCCGGGGATCCTGCCGCGCCCCGTCTCGGGGGTGCTGATACTCCTGGGCATCCCCTTCGTCACCCTGCTCGCCGGCTACGGGACGTGGCTGTCGGTGAGCCGGGCCCTGCATCCGGTCGAGGGGATCCGCCGCGAGCTGGACGAGATCACCGCCACGGACCTGGAGCGCCGCGTGCCGGAGCCGCACCGCCGCGACGAGGTGGGGCGGCTCGCCGAGAGCGTGAACGCCACCCTGGACCGCCTGGAGGAGGCGGTCGCGCGGCAGCGCGCGTTCGTCTCCGACGTGTCGCACGAGCTGCGCAGCCCCCTCACCGCGCTGCGCATGGAGCTGGAACTGGCGCTGTCGGCCCCCGAGGACACCGACGTCCCCGCCGCGCTGCGCGCCATCCTGGTCAACACCGAGCGGCTGTCGGCGGTGGTGGACGACCTGCTCGCGCTCGCCCGGCTCGACGCCGACCGCACCGCCTCCCACCTCGAACGGGTGGACCTCACCGAGATCACCGACCAGGAGGTGCTGCGCCGCCCGCGCCGCGTCCAGGTGACGGTGCTGGCGGAGGGCCCGGTGACGGTGCGGGGCGGGCGCAGCGACCTGGCGCGGCTGCTGACCAACCTGATCGACAACGCCGACCGGCACGCCGAGCACGAGGTGACGGTGATCATGCGGACGGAGCCGCCCGCCACCGCCGTGGTCGAGGTGATCGACGACGGCACGGGCGTCGCGCCGGAGGACCGCGAGCGGGTCTTCGACCGGTTCGCTCGGCTGGCCGAGGGCCGGCACCGCGACGCCGGCGGCACCGGCCTCGGCCTGGCGATCTCCCGCGACATCGCCGAGGCGCACCACGGGTCGCTGATCCTCACCGACCGCATCGACGGCGTCCCCGGCGCCCGCTTCGTCCTGCGCCTGCCCCTCGACGACTCCCCGGGGTAGCCGCCCCCGAGGGGGCGGCCGCCTCCGGGGGCGGGGACGTCAGGCCAGGTCGGCCGCGGTCACGGAGACCTCGATCTCCTCGGAGGGCTCGACGCCCATGGCGCGGGCGATCTTGCGGAAGGCGCGGGCCTCGTCCGCCCGGCTCCGCCGCTCCAGGGTGCGGGCCAGGGCCTCGTAGGCCCAGCCGTTGCCCGGGTCGAGCTCGACCAGGCGGCGGAGCGTCTCCTCGGCGCGGCCGAGCTGGGCGCTGTGGAAGTAGGCGCGGCCGAGCAGCTCGACCGCGGCGCGGTTGCCCGGGTCGTCCGCGACGATCGGGGCCAGCATGCGCGCCGCGCCCGCGTAGTCCCGGGCGTCGAAGAACAACGTCGCGCGCTCGAACTCCTCGTAGGTGGTCATGCCCGCTGAACCGGGGGCGGCCGGGCTTTGTTCCCGGCCCGGCCGCCCGGGGCGCTCAGGTCATCCCGAGGTCGGCGCGCAGCCGCTCGCGCTCGGTCTCCAGCAGGTCGATCTGCCCCTGCAGCTCCTCGCGCTGGGCGAGGTACTGGCCGGAGTCCACCATGTCCGTGGGGTCGCCGGACGGTTCGGGAAGGTCCGCGCGCAGCCGCTTCAGCGAATCCTCGATGTCGCGGAGCCGGGCGCGCCGGTCGTCTTCGGTCTCACTCTGGTTCATCGGCCTCCTCCTCCGTCCGGCTCTGCATGCCCGCGCCGGCGCCGTCCTCACCTCGGGGGCGGTGTCAGATCCGCAGGACGGTCTTGCCGCGCGCGCCGCCCAGCCGGTTGTCGGCCAGGGCGTCGGCCGCCCGCTCCAGCGGTACCTCCCGCTCGACCCGGACGCGCAGCGCGCCCGCGTCGATCAGGTCGGAGAGGCGTTCCAGCAGCTCGGCGGACGGCTGCGTCTGGAAGTTGACGCCGCGCAGCCCCCTGGCCTCCAGGGCGTCGGGGTTCACCGACCAGGTGGTGGAGATGTAGGTGCCGCCGGGCCGCAGCAGCTGGGCGAGGTGCTCGGCCGACCGGGTGTCGCTCGCCGTGTCGAGGACGGCGTCGATCCCGTCGGAGTGGACGGCGAGCACCTGCCGGTTGAGGTCGCCCGCGGAGTGGTCGACGGTCTCGTCCGCGCCGAGGCGCCGCATCGTGCCCGCCATGTCGTCGCGCGCGGTCGCGATGACCTTGGCGCCCGCGCGGGAGGCGAGCTGGACCGCGCCCTGACCGACGCCGCCGGTCGCGCCCACCACGAGGACGGTCTGGCCGGTGTCGATCCGCGCCTGGTCGACCATGGCGAGCGCGGTCGCGCTCGCGGTCGGCACCGCCGCCGCCTGCGTGTAGATCATCCCCTGCGGCATCCGCGCGACCGGGCCGTCCTCGCGGACGAGGGCGTACTCGGCGTAGCTGCCGAGCCCGCGCTCCACCATGGCGAAGGCCCCGTAGACCTGCTCGCCGTGCCGCAGCCGGGTCACGCCCTCGCCGGCCTCCTCCACGACGCCCGCGCCGTCCCGGCCGAGGACCAGCGGGAACGGCACGTCGACGGAGTCCTTGAGCATGCCCTCGGCGATCTTCCAGTCCAGCGGGTTCAGCCCGGCGGCGATCACCCGCACCAGGATCTCGCCGGGCCCCGGCTCCGGACGCGGCAGGTTCATGAGCGCCGGCGTGGCGCCGTACTCCGACACGGCGATGGCTCGCATGACGATCGTCCCCCGAAACGGATCAGCGCGGGTGTCGCGTCCCGCTGTCGATCTTCCCGTCTCGATCTACCCCGCGGCCGGACGATCACACGTCGGCGCAGGTCACGCCGGGGCCTGCTGCTGCGGTCCGCCCGGTTCCGGGGTGGGTGCGGCGGGCGGGAGGGTGGGCGGGCCGCCGCCGCGCCGCCGCCCGCCGGGCTCGCGCCCGGCGCCCTTGCTGAGGTGCAGCGTGATGGTGCCGCCGGGTTCGGCCGACGAGGGCGACATGCCGGCGACGGTCCCCTTCGGGAACCGGCGCGACCCCACCGGCGCGCCGATGCGGGCCCTGAAGCCCGCGGCGCGGAGCCGGGCGACGGCCTCGCCCGGCTTCATGCCGCGCACGTCGGGCACCCTCGCCCGGTCCTCACCGGAGCCCCGGCTGAAGTAGCGCGACGGCGGCCGGTGGAACGAGCCCGGATCGGTGTGCGACAGCGCTCCGAGCATGCTCTGCCGCCAGATCGGCGCCGGAATCGTCGCTCCGAACACCGAGCCGTAGCACCGGCCGTCCATGCACAGGTTCTCCATCGGGTGCTTGTAGCCGCCGCGAGGGTCGCCGACCCACACGGCCGCCGCCAGGTCCGGGGTGTACCCGGCGAACCAGGCGGCCGAGAAGTTGTCGACGGTCCCGGTCTTGCCGGCGGCGTCGCGTCCGAGGCCCATGCCGCGCGCGGTGCCCTTGGTCAGGACGCCGCGCAGGACGTGGTTGACGGCGTCCGCGACGCCCTCGTCCATCGCCCGCTCGCAGTGCCGCCCCGGCACCTTCAGCCTCTTCCCGGACGCGGCGCGGATCTCCCGGATCGCGATCGGCTCGCAGTAGCGGCCGCGGGCCCCGAAGGCCGCGTAGGCCGCCGCGAGCCGCAGCGGGGAGACGGGGTTGAAGCCCAGCGTGAACGAGGGGTACTGCTCCAGCGGCTTGCCGTTCGCCTGCTTCATCCCGAGCCGTTCGGCCATCTTGACGGTGTCGCAGAGGCCGACCCTCTTCTCCAGAGCGAGGAAGAAGGTGTTGACGGAGTGGTGCGTCCCGGTGACGAGGCTGAACTGCTTGCCACCCTCGCCGTCGGCCGAGTTGCGCAGGGAGGCGGACGGGTCGCCGACGCGGTCCCCGTCGCAGTTGCGGTAGCCGACGGGCGTGTAGGCGCGCGGCGCCATCATCCGGGTCCCGAACGGCATGCCCTCGTCGAGCGCCGCGGCCAGCGTGAACGCCTTGAACGTTGACCCGGCCTGCATGCCGATGCTGGAGCCGTGGCTGGCGTCGGCGGCGAAGTTGATCCACGTCCTGCCGCGGTCCCGGTCGGGGCCGAGCTCGCGGTCCACGACCATCGCCTTGATCTCGCCGGTGCCCGGCTGCACCATCGCCTCGGCGGCGGCCTTGTGCGCGGAGTTCTTCGGCGGGACGTGCCGGTCGACGGCGCGCTGCGCGGCCTTCTGGGCGCGCCGGTCCAGGGTGGTGCGGATCGTCAGCCCGCCGCGCTTGAGCAGCTTCTCGCGGTCCTCGGCCGTCCTGCCGAACACCGGGTCGGTGAGGATCTCCCGCTGGACGTAGTCGCAGAAGAACGGGGCGTCGCTGGTGACGCAGCCGCTGCGCACGTTGTCGACGTCCAGCCTGACGGGCGCCCGCTTGGCCGCGGCCGCCTTGGCCGGATCGAGCCAGCCGAGCTCGGCCATCCGGGTCAGCACGGTGTCGCGGCGCTCCCGGGCCGCGCCGGGATGCCGGATCGGGTCGTAGGCGTAGGGGTAGCGGACGACGCCGGCGAGCAGCGCCGCCTCGGGCAGCGTCAGCTCGGAGGCGTGCTTGGAGAAGTAGTGCCGCGACGCCGCCTCGACGCCGTAGGCGCCGTCGCCGTAGTAGGCGATGTTGAGGTAGCGGCGCAGGATCTCGTCCTTGGTGAACCGCTTCTCCAGCGCCACCGCGTACTTCAGCTCGCGGATCTTGCGGGCGGCCGAGACCTCCCGGGCCTCCTGCCGCTCGGCGTCGGTGTCGGCCTGGGTGAGCAGCAGGTTCTTCACGTACTGCTGGGTGATCCCGGAGCCGCCCTGCGTCACCTGGCCGCTGCTGAGGTTGCTGGCGAGCGCCCGCAGGGTGCCCTGCGCGTCGATGGCGCCGTGCTCGTAGAAGCGGCTGTCCTCGATCGCCAGCACCGCCTGGCGCAACACCGGGGCGATTTTGTTGAACGGGACGTCGACGCGGTTCTGGTAGAAGAACGTGGCGAGGGTGGAGCCGTTCGCGGCGAGGATCTTCGAGCGCTGCGGGACGCCGGAGGTCGACAGCCCGTCCGGCTCGGACTCGAACCAGCCGGCGGCGTCGCGGGCGCCGACGCCCGCGGTGCACGCGGTCGGCAGCAGCATGAGCGCGACGAGCAGGCCGGCCAGGCCGCCGAAGGCGCCGAGCCCGCGCACGGCGCGGACCTTCTCGGCACGGGTCGTGGACGGGGTCAGCAGGCGGCGCGGGCGGCGGCGCCGCGCGGCGGGGGCTCCCGTCCCGGGATCCCCCGCTTCACTTCCGGCCTCGGTCGGCACGGGCTCAGAGTAGACGCGCCTTCCCGAGCGGACCACCCCATCGGTGAGGTTCCGCCCGTTATCCCCCGATTCAGGCGTCGCGCCGCTCGCGCCGCTCCCACGCTCGGACACGGTCCCGGAATACCCGGGAAACGGCGCGCAATTCCGACTCCGCGTCCACGCCTCGCTCAGTCGCCTCCCGGACCAGCGCGAACAGCCGTCCGCCCAGCTCGGCCGCGGCCTCCTCCGCCACCCCGTCGGCCAGGCCGGACGGGGCGTCCATGCGCGCGGCGCGGCGCTGCAACTGCGCGGCCAGCGACAGCGCGGGCTGGCCCATCGGCACGCCGTCGAGCGCCGAGGCCTCCGCGCCGCTCTTCTCCGCGCGCTCGGCCGCCTTGATCTGCTCCCAGTTGGCGTTGACCTCGTCGGCGCCGGAGACCGTGACGTCCCCGAACACGTGCGGGTGCCGCCGGACGAGCTTGTCGACGATCGCGCCCGCCACGTCGTCGATCGTGAACGCGGTCCCGTCGTCGCGCTCGGCGGCCACCACCGAGTGGAACGCCACCTGCATCAGCACGTCGCCCAGCTCCTCGCGGAGCGCGCCGTAGTCGCCGGCCTGGACGGTGTCGAGGACCTCGTAGGCCTCCTCCAGCAGGTACGGGACGAGGGTGGTGTGCGTCTGCTTGCGGTCCCAGGGGCATTCGCGGCGCAGCGTCTCCATCACCGACACCAGGTCGAGCAGCCGCGCGCCGGGCAGGTCGTAGGAGCCGTGCAGCACCTCGACGTCCAGCGGGTCGTCGACGACCAGGGCCCCGATCCCGCGCATCAGCGCCTCGTCGCCCTCGGGCGCGGCCACCCACAGCACGTCCGCGCGCCGGGCGTCGGCCACCAGGAGGGCAGGGTCGGGCTCCTCGACGAGGTCCGGGACGACGCCGGCGTCGAGGAGCGCGGGCAGCAGCGGGTGCCCGTCCCGGAGGCGGACGGCGTCGGCCGACCGGAGCGCGTCCCAGGCCCGCCACGTCAGCAGGCCCGGCGCGACCCGGTGCGTGGTCGCCAGCAGGGTGAGGCTCATGGGCCTCAGATACCCGAATCGGGGCTGGACAGCCGGTAGACGATCGGGGCGACCTCGAACTTGGCGGGGTCGTAGTGCCCGTAGCGCGGGTTGACCTTGATGTGCATGCCGGCGGCGGTGCGCTGGAACAGCTCGTTCCACTGCCGGCCGGCCTGCTCGGTCGCCGGGTTCAGCCGGTTGTTCAGGTCGGCGCCGAACCGCTGCATGACCGCCAGCTGCGTCGCCACCAGCCGGGCCAGGTCGCGGGAGTGGGCGCGGGGCAGCCCGCTCGCCAGGGTGATCGACTGGGCCCCGCCCTGGTGGTCCAGGGCCTGGAGGGCGCCGTCGACCTGCCCTCCGGTCACCTCGACCCCCGCCCGGCGCGCCACCTGGTCGGCGACCCGGAAGTTGATCAGCAGGGTGAGCGCGCCCTGCAGGTCGGACTCGGAGTCGCCCGCGACCTGCGGCGCCGGGTTCGCGGGGTTCGCGCGCAGCTCGTTGGCCGCCGGGTCCGAGCGGAACTGCACGCGCCAGTCGCGGACGGTCTGGCTGAGGGTGGTGACGGTGATGCGGTCGTCGCCGACGAGTGCGGCGGTGCCGACCTTCGGGGAGCCGCCGCAGCCGGCCAGCGCGGCGGCCGCCAGCACGGCCGCCACCGCCGCCTTCACGGACTTACCAGGCACGGATTCCTCGTCTCGTCGCTCGATCGGGGCGGCGCCAGCCTAGCGCCGCGCCGCGGACTCCAGGAACAGGGCGTCCACCAGGTCGGTCGCCCACCTCAGCAGCTCCTGGTCGCGCAGCGGGCGGCCGCCGAGCGGCGCGGTCTTCGGCGCGGGCACGAGCAGGGTGTCGGTCGCCGGCTTCAGGATGCTCTTCGGGTACAGCCGCTGCAGCCTGACCTGCTTGGAGTCGGGCAGATGCACGGGCGTGAACTTCACGAAGGTGCCCTGGAGGGTGACGTCGCTCAGCCCCGCCCTGCGGGCCTTGGCCCGGAACCGGGCGACCTCCAGCAGGTTCAGCACCGGGACGGGCAGCGGACCGAACCGGTCCTTCAGCTCCTCGTGCACGGCGGCGATCTCGTCCTCGGAGGTGATCGCGGCGATCCGCCGGTAGGCGTCCAGCCGGAGCCGCTCGCCCGGCACGTACTCGTGCGGCAGGTGCGCGTCGACGGGCAGCTCGACCTTGGTCTCGACGGCCTCGGGCTCGACGCCGCCCTCCTTCAGCTCCCGCACCGCCTCGCCGACCATCCGGACGTACAGGTCGAACCCGACGCCCGCGACGTGCCCGGACTGCTCGGCGCCGAGGATGTTGCCCGCGCCGCGGATCTCCAGGTCCTTCATCGCGACGTACATGCCGGCGCCGACCTCGGTGTGCTGCGCCAGCGTCGCGAGCCGCTCGTGCGCGGTCTCGGTGAGCGGCTGCTCCGGCTGGTAGAGGAAGTAGGAGTAGGCCCGCTCCCGGCCGCGCCCGACGCGCCCGCGCAGCTGGTGGAGCTGCGACAGCCCGTACATGTCGGCGCGGTCGACGATGAGGGTGTTGGCGTTCGGCACGTCCAGGCCGGACTCCACGATGGTGGTCGCGACGAGGACGTCGTAGTTCTTCTCCCAGAAGTCGACCATGACCTTCTCGAGCTCGTTCTCGTTCATCTGGCCGTGCGCGACCGCGACCCGCGCCTCCGGGACGAGCCGCGCCAGGTTCGCCGCCACCTTGTTGATGGAGCGGACGCGGTTGTGCACGAAGAACACCTGGCCCTCGCGCAGCAGCTCGCGCCGGACCGCCGCGGCGATCTGCTTCTCCTCGTACGGGCCGACGAACGTCAGGACGGGGTGGCGCTCCTCCGGCGGGGTGAGGATCGTCGACATCTCCCGGATGCCGGTGAGGCCCATCTCCAGCGTCCGCGGGATCGGCGTCGCCGACATGGCGAGCACGTCCACCTGCGTCCGCAGCCGCTTCAGCTCCTCCTTGTGCTCGACCCCGAACCGCTGCTCCTCGTCGATGACCACCAGGCCGAGGTTCTTGAAGCGGGTCTGCGACGACAGGATCCGGTGCGTGCCGACCACGACGTCCACCGAGCCCTCCGCCAGCCCGCGCAGCGTCTCCTCGATCTCCTTGTCGGCCTGGAACCGGCTGATCGGCTTCACCGCGACCGGGAACGCCGCGAACCGCTCGCTGAACGTCGACATGTGCTGCTGCACCAGCAGCGTCGTCGGCACGAGCACCGCGACCTGCCGCCCGTCCTGGACGGCCTTGAACGCCGCCCGCACGGCGATCTCGGTCTTGCCGTAGCCGACGTCGCCGCAGATCAGCCGGTCCATCGGGACGGCCCGCTCCATGTCGCCCTTCACCTCGTCGATGGCGGCGAGCTGGTCGGGCGTCTCGTTGTAGGGGAAGGCGTCCTCCAGCTCCCGCTGCCACGGGGTGTCGGGCGCGAACGCGTGGCCGGGGCTCGCCATCCGCGCCGAGTAGAGCCGGATCAGCTCCCCGGCGATCTGCTTGACCGCCTTGCGGGCGCGGGACTTGGCCTTCTGCCAGTCGGCGCCGCCGAGCCGGTGCAGGCTGGGCGCCTCGCCGCCGACGTAGCGGGTGAGCTCCTCCAGCTGGTCGGTCGGGACGAACAGCCGGTCGCTCTTGGCGTACTCCAGGATCAGGTACTCGCGGGTGGCGCCCTGCACCGTCCGGCTGACCATCTCCACGTACCGCCCGACGCCGTGCTGCTCGTGCACCACGTAGTCGCCCTGCTTGAGCTGGAGCGGGTCGATGCCGCCGCGCCGCCGCGACGGCATGCGCCGCGCGTCCCGCGTGGACGACTTCTGCCCCGACAGGTCGGTCTCGGTCAGCACCGCGAGCCCGACCGACTCCCAGACGAACCCGTTCTCCAGCAGCCCGGTCGTGACGGTGACCACCGCGGGCTCGGGCGCGGCGGCGACGTCGGCGAGCCGTGCGCCGACGCCCTCCTCGCGGGCGAGCTGGGCGAGCCGCTCGGCCGGCCCGTGCCCCGCGGTGACCAGCACGACGCGCCAGCCGCCGTCCGTCCAGCCCTTGAGGTCGCCGACGACGCGGGAGGTGTCGCCGCGGTACGCCTCCGCCGGCTGCACGCCGAGGCTCAGCGTCTCCGCGGAGCCGCCGGGGGACTCGCCGTCCGGGAGCTCGCCCTCCGCGCCGCCCGCCGCCAGCGGGCTCAGCGCCGTCACGCTCCAGCGCGGCAGCCCCAGCTCCGTGCTGTGCTCGCGGACCTCCTCCAGCGAGCGGAACGCCGCGGCGCCGAGGTCGATCGGCGCCTCTCCCCCGGCGGCGGCGTTGACCCAGCTCGCCTCCAGGAACTCCTGGCTCGTGCGGACCATCTCGACCGACCGGGTGCGGATCCGCTCCGGCTCGCACACCAGC
Organism: Actinomadura coerulea; assembly: GCF_014208105.1. Classification (NCBI taxonomy): domain Bacteria; kingdom Bacillati; phylum Actinomycetota; class Actinomycetes; order Streptosporangiales; family Thermomonosporaceae; genus Actinomadura; species Actinomadura coerulea. Next base: position 7,503,421 of record NZ_JACHMQ010000001.1, on the reverse strand, counting down.
AGCGCCGACCCGTCCGGCAGCAGGTCGGTCAGCAGCTCCATGCTGTCGGCGAGGACGGGCGAGAACGCCTCCATGCCCTCGACGGTGTCGCCGTCGGCGATCCGGCCGAGGATCTCCTCCAGGGCCGGGTGCTCCCGCGCGAGCAGCCTCGCGCGCTCGCGCACCTTCTCCGTCAGCGGCAGCTCGCGGCACGGCGGCGCCCACAGCCCGCCCTGCGCGACCTCCAGGGAGCGCTGGTCCGCCGCCTTGAAGTAGCGGATCTCCTCGACGGTGTCGCCCCAGAACTCCACCCGGAGCGGGTGCTCCTCGGTGGGCGGGAACACGTCGAGGATGCCGCCGCGCACCGCGATCTCGCCGCGCTTCTCCACCAGGTCGACGCGGTGGTACCCGGCCTCCACCAGGCGCCGGACCGTGTCGTCCATGTCGGCGTCCTCGCCGGAGGCGAGCCGCACCGGCTCCAGGTCGGCGAGCCCGGACACGATCGGCTGCAGGACCGCGCGGACCGGGGTCACCACGACGTCCAGCGCGCCGCCCTTCTCCGAGCCGTCCCCGGCGGGCGGGCCGCCCGCGCCCGGGTGGACGAGGCGGCGCAGCACCGCCAGCCGCTGCCCGACCGTGTCCGAGCGCGGCGACAGCTTCTCGTGCGGCAGCGTCTCCCACGCCGGGAAGTGCGCGACGCGCTCGGGGGCGAGCAGGCTCGACAGGGCGGCGGTCAGGTCCTCGGCCTCGCGGCCGGTCGCGGTCACCGCGAGCACGGCGCCCCCGCCGTCCTCGCGGAGGCGGCGGCTCAGCGCGGCGGCCAGGATCGGCCACAGCGCGGCGGGCGCGACGATCTCCCGGTCCGTGCGCGGCCGCGCGAGCGCGTTCCGCAGACCGGGGTCGGTGCATGCAAGGTCAACAAGTCCAGAAAGCGTCATTATTCGCCCGATATTCGCCCGCGTTTTGGCCGATCACCCCGAGGCAGGGCAGCCCGAAAAGCCGGAATCCTGCCGGACCCGGTACCGCGTACCAGCGTACGCGCCCCCGGCGGCGCTCGTTCAGGCGGCGCCGGGGCCGCCCTTGCGGGGCCGCGGCTCGCCGTCCGCGCCCCGACCGGCACGGACGGCGACACGGCCGTCGCCAAGGAAGGGCAAATAGCGGACGGAGCGCAGCCAAGCGATTACGCTGCGAGATTGTGACCGATCTGCGTACGTCGCCGGTCAACGGCGGCGATCTCTTCTCAGAACGCGCCCGCCAGTACGCCCTAGAGAAGCCCCTGCAGCGGATCCACGTCCTCGAAGCGGGCTGCGGCTGGGGGACGGGGCTGGACCTCGGCGACCGCGAGCGCGACGTCACGGGGGTCGACCTTGAGTCCCCGGAGCTGCGCGCCTACACCTGCGAGCGGCCCGACCTCGACGCCTGGCACCTCGGCGACCTGCGCACCGTCCCGCTGCCGCCGCGCGCCTTCGACATCGTCCACGCCTCGTACCTGATCGAGCGCGCCCCGCACGCCGAGCTGGTGCTCGACCGGTTCGTCGCCGCGCTCAAGCCCGGCGGGCTGCTGCTGGTGCACCTGCGCGACCGCGACACCGCGTTCGGGTTCCTGGACCGCACGCTCCCCCGCTGGCTGCGCTCGTCCGGCCGGCGCCGCCTCCGGCCGGGGCGCGCCCCGGCCGCCGACCGCCCGCGCCGCGCCCGCGGCGCCCACGCCCGCGTCCCGTATCCGGCGGGCGAAGGCGGGGCGGCGGCCGCCGCCGCCGGGCAGGCCCCGGCCGGACAGGCCACGCCGGCCGCGTCCCGGCCGGTGCCGGTCGTCCGGACGAGCCCGCCTCCGGCGATCTACGACCGGGTCGCCTCCCGGTCGGGCCTGCGCTGGTACTGCGTCATGCGCGGGCTGGTCGTGGCCGAGGAGTACACCTCGCGGCAGGCGCTCGACGCCCTCGGGGCCGGAACCGGCCTCGCCGACCTGCTGTGCCGGCTGGTGTCGGCGGTCACCCGGGGGCGGCTGACGGCCGACCACAGCGAGGTCACCTTCGTCATCCGCAAACCGGAGAACCGCTTCGCGCGGGTCATCTGAGCGGGGGCCGGGGGCCGCCAGGCCCGGGGCTGACGTGCGCGCCACCAGGCCGGGGCAGTATTTTTCCTGCGAAAACCCTGCTCGCCATGGACGAGCCCGGCCGCCCCGCCGGGCGGGATCGGAGATCGCGGTGACCGCCGAAGCCGGCCTTCCCGACACGCTGCGCGACCTGCCCGCCTGGACCCCGGACCCGGTCGAGCTCGCCGACCTCGAACTCGTCCTCGCGGGGGTGTACCGCCCGCTGACGGGCTTCCTCGGCTCGTTCGACACCGCCATGGTGATCGCCGGGGGGCGGCTCGCGGACGGCACCCCGTGGCCGGTCCCGGTCACGCTGTCGGTCCCCAAGGAGCTGACCGGCCATGAGCGGGTCGTCCTCCAGGACCCGGAGGGCGTGCCGCTCGCGGTGCTGCGGGTCGGCGAGGCGTGGCAGGACCCGACGACCCAGGGCTGGCGGCTCGCCGGGCCGCTGGAGGCCCTCCGCTCCCCCGCGCACGGACCGTTCCACCGCCTGCGCCGCCGCCCGGACGAGCTCGACGCGCCCGAGGGCGACGTACTCGCGGTGGCCACCCGCGAGCCCCTGCACCGCAAGCAGCTCGGCCAGCTCCGCCAGGTCGCCGAGCGGCTCGGCGCGAAGGTCCTCGTCCTGCCGCTGCTGGGCGGCGAGCACGACGAGTCCCTCGTCCGGGCGCTGCTCGGGGTCCGCCGGGAGCTGCCGGACGGCGCCCAGATCATCCCCGTGCCGCTGCCGTCGCGCGGCGACCGGGAACGCGACGTCCTGCTCCGCGCGCACGTCGCCGCGGCCTACGGCGCCACCCACCTGCTCGCCGAGCGGGAGACGGAGGGCACCGCCGTCCCGCTCGTCGTCCCGGAGCCGTGGGCCTACGACGCCGACGTCGAGGTCTGGCGGCCCGTCGCGCGCATCGAGCCCGACCACGTCCAGGCGGAGCTGACCCCCGAGCGGCTGAACGAGCTGCTGGACGCGGGCGAGCCCGTCCCCGACTGGTTCACCCCGCCCGCCGTCGCCGCCGAACTGGCGCTGGCGCGCCCGCCGAAGCGCTCGCGCGGCATCACGGTGTTCTTCACCGGCCTGTCGGGCTCCGGGAAGTCCACGGTCGCGCGCGGCCTGGCCGACGCGCTGGTGGAGCGCGGCGGCCGGACGGTCACGCTGCTGGACGGCGACGTCGTCCGGCGGATGCTGTCGGCGGGCCTGACGTTCTCCCGCGCCGACCGCGACCTCAACATCCGCCGCATCGGGTTCGTCGCCGCCGAGATCACCCGGCACGGCGGCACCGCGATCTGCGCGCCGATCGCCCCCTACGCGGCCACCCGCGCCGAGGTGCGGCGGATGGTGTCCGCCGTGGGCGACTTCATCCTCGTGCACGTGGCGACGCCGCTGGAGGAGTGCGAGCGCCGCGACCGCAAGGGCCTGTACGCCAAGGCCCGCGCCGGTCAGATCCCCGAGTTCACCGGCATCTCCGACCCCTACGAGGAGCCGGACGACGCCGACCTGACGCTCGACACCTCGCGGTCGACGCCGGACGAGGCGGTCGCCCGGGTCCTCGACCTGCTGGTCGGCGGCGGCTGGGTGCGAGCGGAATAACCCCACCCGTCCCACCCGTCCCCCTTGCCCGGTATTTCCCGATCCGGAGGGCATCACCTATCGTGTTAACCATAATTCCTACATGACAGGTAGGTCATGCCGATGGACTTCGATTGGACGATGGCGCTCGGCTCGTTCCTCGTCGCCATCATCGTCGGGCTGACCGGGATGGGCGGCGGCGCCCTGATGACGCCGATGCTCGTCACGTTCTTCGGGGTGAGCCCGCTCGCCGCCGTGTCCAGCGACCTGGTCGCCGCCGCCGTCATGAAACCGGTGGGCAGCGCCGTCCACTACCGGCAGGGCACCATCAACATGCGGCTGGTCGGGTGGCTGTGCGCGGGCTCGGTGCCCGCCGCGTTCTCCGGCGTCCTGCTGGCGCGCGCGCTCGGCCACGGCGACTCCGTGGAGAACGTCATCGGCAAGGCGATGGGCGCCGCACTGATGATCGCCGCCGCGGGCCTGGTGCTGCGCGGCTACCTCGCCTACCGGGGCCGCGGCGGCTCCGCCGGAGACGGCGACGGGTCCGCGGAGATCACGATCCGGCCCGTCCCGACCGTGCTGATCGGCGTCGTCGGCGGCCTGGTCGTCGGCATCACCTCGGTCGGCTCCGGCTCCCTCATCATCGTCGCGCTTCTCGCGCTCTACCCGGCGCTCAAGGCCAACCAGCTCGTCGGCACCGACCTGCTCCAGGCCGTCCCGCTGGTCCTCGCGGCCGCCATCGGCCACCTGCTGTTCGGCGACTTCCGCATGGAGGTCACGGCCGCGCTGCTCGCCGGCTCGATCCCCGGCGTCTACCTCGGCTCCAAGATCTCCTCCCGGGCCCCGAGCACCCTGATCCGGCGGGTGCTGGCCCTCGTGCTGGTCGCCTCCTCGCTGAAGATGTTCGGCGTCGCGGCCGTCCCGCTCGCCTGGACCATGGTCGTCCTCACCGCGGCCACGGCCGGCGCGTGGCTCGCGCTTCGCCACCGGGCCGCGCCGCGCCGGGATACGCTCTCCTCTCCGGTCGTTTCCCCCGGCGTCGCCGGTGCCTCAGGAGAGCAGAGCGAACGTGGACCCACGATGGCCGCATGACACCGTCGACGTCCTCGGCGTACGGGTCAGCCGCGTGGACACCGCGCGGTTCCGCTCCTTCGTGGCGGAGGCCGTCAAGGAGCGGTCGAAGCTGACGGTCACCTTCGCCAACCCGGACTACGTCCTCAGGGCGCAGAAGGATCCGGGGCTGCGCGACCTGATGAACGGCTTCGACCTCAACCTCCCGGACGGCTGGGGCGTCGTGCTGGCCGCGAAGATCTTCGGGCGCCCCGTCCCCGGCCGGATGGCCAACGACGACCTCACCGACGACCTGTTCGGCCAGCCCGCCGAGGAGGGCTGGCGCGTCTTCCTGTTCGGCAACGCGCCCGGCGTCGCGGAGGCCGCCGCCGCGAACGTCCGCGCCTGGTACCCGGGCCTGGACGTCGCGGGCACCCAGCACGGCCACTGGGCGGACGGGCAGGGCCGCATCCCCGCCGAGACCGCCGAGCGCCTCGTCGCCGAGATCAACGACGCGGCCCCCGACATCCTGCACGTCGGCCTCGGGACGCCCCTGCAGCAGCGGTTCGTCGCCGAGTACCGCGACCGCCTCACCGCACCGGTCGTCATCACGTGCGGCGCCTACTTCGAGCACCTCGCCGAACGGCGCGACTACTACCCCGCCTGGGTCCTGAAGCTGCGCGTGGGCTTCCTCTACCGCCTGGCGCGCGAACCCCGCCGCCTCTGGCGGCGCTACACCGTCGAACTCGGCGCCTATCTGGCCCGGGTCCTCTACCATCGCCTGCGGCACGGCAGGGCCCCCGCCGACTGAGCGGATGCCTCCTATGCCGCACTTGCCCGGAACCCCTACTCGTCCTCTAGCCATGTGGTAGGACAAGATGCCATCAGCGTCCCCGGCCGCATCCCGGAGCACCTTCATGCGCCCCACCATCGCCCGCCTCACGGCCGCCGCGCTCGCGGTGCTCGCCGTCCCCGCCGCCGCCGGCACGGCCTCGGCCGACATCTCCCAGCCGGCGGTCGTCTCCGCCAACCCGGTGAACATCACCCCGCACGTGCTGGACGGCACCGTCCGCGCCATCACCACCGTCGGGAACTGGGTCGTCGTCGGCGGGAACTTCGAGGAGGTCCGCGAGGCCGGCAGCGGCAAGAAGACGCTCAAGCGGCACAACCTGTTCGCCTACGACATGCGGACCGGGAAGATCAGCACGGCCTTCGTCCCGAAGGTCAACGGGACCGTCCACGCCCTGCAGCCCGGGTCCAGCGACTGGATCTACGCGGCCGGGACGTTCACCACCGTCAACGGCGTCAAGACCGGTACGGTGACGGCGCTCAAGATCTCGACCAACAAGGTCCACACCGGCTTCAAGCCGAACGTGAACTACCGGGTCTACACCATGGTGGTGCGCGGCGCCCGGCTCTACATCGGCGGCATGTTCACCAAGGCGGGCGGCAAGACGCGCACCGGCCTCGCGCGGGTCGACAGGCTCACGGGCGTCGCCGACAACGCGTTCAACTTCACCGTCACCGAGCCCCGGTCGGGCGACCTCAAGGTCTACCGGATGGCGGTCGACCCCACCGACACCCGCATGGTCATCAACGGGACGTTCACCCGGGTGAACGGCCAGCGCCGGGTGCAGATCGCGATGATCAACCTGGGCAAGGGCACCGCGAAGCTGTCGACCTGGTCGACCGAGCGCTACTCCACCCCCTGCAACCTCGCCGCGTTCGACACCTACATGCGCGGCATGGACTTCTCCCCCGACGGCAAGTACTTCGTGGTCGTCACCACGGGCGGCCCCTACGGGCAGAGCCAGCTGTGCGACTCGGCCGCCCGCTGGGAGTCGTCCACCACCGGGTCGGGGCAGAAGCCGACCTGGGTCAACTGGACGGGCGGCGACACGCTGCTGTCCACCTCGGTGACCGGCGCCGCGGTCTACGTCGGCGGGCACCAGCGCTGGCTGAACAACCCCTACGGCCACGACTCCGCCGGCCCCGGCGCCGTGTCGCGGCCCGGCATCGGCGCGCTCGACCCCAAGACCGGCAAGGCGCTGGCGTGGAACCCCACGCGGACGCTCGGCCACGGCGTCGAGACGCTGGTCGCCCACCCGAAGGGGCTGCTCGTCGGCAGCGACACCGACCAGCTCGGGCACGAGTACCACGGCCGCCTCGGGATGTTCCCCGCGGGATGAGCCGGCGGCTCGCATGAGATAAAGGGCGGGGGACGTTCTGCGGAGGGGGCGGGGGCCTTGGTCCATCACGAACAGCGCGAGGTGGTCCGCGGCGGCCACCACCGGCCCGACGCGCGCCGCTCGCTGCCCGTCCCGCCGGACGGGCCGCGGCGGCGCCGCCCCCGCCCGTTCTTCTACGTCGCCTCCGCGAGCGCCCTGCTGGTCCTGGGCGGCTCCGCGGGCGCGGTCGCCCTGTCGGGCCCCGGCACGACCCTCAACGCCCGGACGGCCGCCGCGGGCGCGAACACGGTCGTCCCCGCCTCGGCCGACACCTACGTCGTGCGGGAGATGCCCGGCACGACGTTCGGGGACGCGCGGAAGATCACCGCCTCCGCGTGGCCCGGCTGGCACACCGAGGCGTATGTCGCGTTCGAGGTGCCGCCCGGCACCCCGGCCGTCACCAGGGCCCGCGTGGAGATGACGTTCGACCGGATGGAGAACCGGCCGGGGCGCGTCGAGCTGCGCACGCTCCCCGGCGCGTGGACGGAGAACGGCACCTCCTGGGGCAACCGCCCCGTCGCCGGGTCCGTCGTGGCGAGCGCCCCCACCGGCCCGGAGGGCACGGTGTCCTTCGACGTCGGCGACGTGGTGACCGGCCCCGGCCTCTACGCGTTCGCCATCACCGGGCCGGGCTCCCGGACGGCGGTCTCGCTGCGTTCGAGGGAGACCGCCGAGGGCCCGCGCCTGGTCCTGCGCACCCGGCCGGGCGCGCCCCCGCCGACGCCGAGCAGGTCGCCGGAGACGTCCGGCACGGCGCTTCCCGCGCCCGGGCCCGAGCCCACCTGGCAGGCCCCGCAGCCGGTGAAGACCCCCGGGACGTCCCCCGCGGGCGGGCGGACGCTCTGCGGCCTGTCCCTCGAACTGAAGCCGGGCGAGACCTTCCAGAAGGCCCTCACCCGCCTGGACGCCGCCTACGGCGGCCTGGAGACCGTCCGGCTGTTCTACCAGGGCGTCCCGCCGGCGTGGCCGGGCAAGCCCGACACCGGGAACCGCCCGCCGATCATCTCGTTCAAGCTGGCGCCCAAGGACGTCCTCGCCGGCAAGTACGACCGGGAGATGACCCGCTGGTTCGCCACCGCGCCCCGCGACCGCGACCTCTACTGGGTCTACTACCACGAGCCCGAGGACAACATCGCCTCCGGCGAGTTCACCGCCGCCGACTACCGCGCCGCGTGGCGCCGGCTGCGGTCCCTCGCCGACAAGGCGGGCAACCCCCGCGTCCACGCCACTCTCGTCCTGATGGGCTGGAGCCTCGACCCGCTGTCCAAGCGCGACTGGCGCGACTACTACCCCGGCCGCGACGTCATCCAGGTCCTCGGCTGGGACGTGTACAACCTCGGATGGAAGAAGGGCCGCTACGACGACCCGGCCGCCATGTACGACCGCGTCGTCGCCGTCAGCACGGGCGAGGACCTGCCGTTCGGCATCGCCGAGACCGGCAGCTACCTCGTCGCCGGCGACAACGGCGACAGGCGCGCCGCCTGGCTGAACGCCACCAACGCCTACCTCGCCAAGCACCGCGCCCTGTGGGTGGCCTACTTCGACCTCGACTGGAGCACCGGCGACTTCCGCCTCCTCGACACCCAGAGCCGCAGGGCCTGGAGCGAATTCTGCTGAGGGCCGCTCCGCCCCCGACATGCCGCGCCCCCCGCCGGAGATCCGGCGGGGGGCGCGGCGCGTGCGGGTGACGCGCCCTACTTGCGGGCCAGGATGATGGTCCACAGCGCGGCGCGGCTGGCGGCGTCGGTCGTCGCCGTCTTGCCGCCGTAGGTGCCGGTGGCGACCGTGCCGTTGCTGTCGGCGACCAGGGCCGTGATGCGGCCGCTGCCCGAGCCGATCCCGGTGCCGCGCGTCTCCACTCCGGCCGGGGCCGTCCAGGACGTGGTGCTGGACGACTTGTCCGCCCAGTACGTCAGCGCCCAGGACCCGGCCGCGTCCACCTGGGCGGACGGGCTGGTGTGGTCGGTGACGGTGGCGGCGTCGCTGCTCTTGGCCACCGCCGCGACCGGGTCGGTCGCGTTGGTGCCCTCGTAGGCGAGCAGCCGGACGTCGGCCTTGGTGTAGGCGCTGAACCCGATGCCGACCTGCGTTCCGGCGTCACCGGCCTGGGCGACGCGCTTCCAGACCACGGACGTCGCGGTGCCCGCCGCCTGCGTGCCGACCTGCGTCCAGCCGGCCGGCGGGGTCGCCAGGGTCGCCTCGCTGCTGTTGAACGTCAGCATCAGGATCAGGCCGTCGCCGGGCTGGACCGCCGGCGGGACCTGCGCCGTGGCGGTCTGGACGTTGCCGTTGCCGCCCGACCCGCCGCGGTAGCCGATGTTCACCTGGTTCGAGGCGACCGTCACGTCCTGGGACCTGGTGCCCTTGCCGCCGCGGTCGTCGGTGACCGTCAGCTTGACCGTGTAGGTGCCGGCCGCGGTGAACGCGTGCTGCGGCGCGGCGCCCGTGCCGGTCTCGCCGTCGCCGAAGTCCCAGGCGTAGGAGGCGATCGAACCGTCGGGGTCGGAGGACCCCGCGGCGTTGAAGGTGCAGTTGAGCCCGTCGCAGTCGCCGGTGAACGCGGCGTGCGGCAGCTGGTTCGGCGTCCCCGCGTACAGGAAGACCGTCCGGCCGCGCCAGTCGGCGGCGCTGACCTCGGTCGACGAGCCGGACGGCACACCCGCCGCGGAGAACGCGACGCGGTAGAGCCGGCCGTTGCCGTTGTCGACGTAGTAGAGGTCCGCGCCGTTGACGAACATGCCGCCGACCGAGCTCCAGCTCATGCCCGGCAGGTTGCCCACCGCGGTGAACTCCTGCGCGCCGACGACGTTGCTCTCCGGGTTGAACGTCCGGTAGTAGAGCGAGGACTGCCCGCGCGTGTAGTAGATCCGGCCCTTGGCGAAGAACATGCCGGTGATGTTCTGCACCTGCGAGTGCCAGGTCGTCATGGTGGTGAGCTGGTCGGCGGTGTCGATGGTGGTCGGCGTGCCGAGCGCGGTGCCGTCGAACGAGCGGCGCCGGAACAGGCCGTCCGACGAGCCGTAGAAGAGCTCCCCGTTGACCATGAAGGCGCCGCGCGCGGTCCGCCAGTCGACGCCCGCGGTGCCGTCGTCGACCGCGGCGCCGGCCGTGGTGCCGTCGAACGAGCGGTGCCTCAGGTAGTTGGCGGCACCGAAGCCGATGCCGCCGCCGGAGTAGACGTTCCCGGGCAGTTCGCCGGTGCTGTAGGCGGGGACGGCCGCGCCGCCCGCGACGGGGAACAGCGCGAGCTTCTGGTGGAACTCGCCGCCGACGTTGTCGGTGTCGCTGCCGATCCACAGGCCCTCGTCGGTGGCCAGCATGTCGAAGACGCCGACGCCCTTGTCGCGGCCGGGGTTCCAGCTGAAGGGCAGGCCGCTGACCGGGTCGAGCGCGACGATGCCCTCGCGGCCGACGGCGCCCTGGCCGGGGCTGTCGCCCGCGAACGGGTTGTTGGCCCACCGGAAGTGGCCGCCGGTGTAGACGGCCGTGTCGGTGATCTCCACGGCGTAGGTGGTGTCGCCCCCGGTGTAGTTCACCCAGGTCGGCTGCTGGCCGCCGCCGGCGGCGGCGCTCTCCCAGCGGGCCTGGGTGTCGCACAGCTTCGCGGAGCCGCCGTACGCGCCGGTGGTCGTCACCACGAAGTACCCGCCGTCCGGCGAGAACTCGACGTCGCGCATGTAGGTGTCGAACGACTGCGAGCACTGGTCGGCGTAGCGGGTGGTGTCCCAGTTGGCGAGCTGGGCGGACGGGCCGGTGAGGTCCACCATGACGATCTGGCGCCGGGTGCTGCCCGCGACCGAGCTGAAGTTGCCGATGCCGACGAGCTTGGAGCCGTCCGGGCTGACGTCCATCTTGTAGAGCTGGGTGACGCCGTCGCCGGTCTGGGTTCCGGTGACGTTCAGGTCCACGAAGTCGTCGCGGGCCCCCGTCTGGGGGTCGAGGGTGGCGAGGGCCGGCCGCGCGGCGCCGCCGACGGTCGCGAAGGTGCCGCCGACGTACAGCCGCCCGCCCGCCAGCCGCAGGTCGCGGACCTTGGCGTCGAGCTGCGGGTCGAACGAGGCGACCGGGGCGCCGGTCTGGGCGTTGATCCTGGCGAGCACGAAGTGCCGGACGCCGTTGATCTGGCCGAAGCTCCCGCCGACGTAGATCGACTGGCCGTCGGGGGCGGGCAGGAGCGCGCTGGCCTCGCCCTTGTCGAGGCTGGGCGCGAAGTCCGGGTCGATGGCGCCGGTGGAGGCGTCGAAGGCGAACAGCCGGTTGCGGACCAGCGTCGGCTTGTTGGCCCCGGGCTCCTTCACCTGGGTGAACGAGCCGCCGACGTAGATCTTGCCGCCGATCTTGATGATCGACTTGACCTCGCCGTCCAGCACGTTCGGCGTGTAGTTCGCCGGATCGGCGCTGACGACCTTGCCGTGCCCGGGCTCGGATCCCCTCTGGTCCGCGCTCGCCGGGGCGCTCGCCGCGAGGCTGCCCGTCAGCGTCCCCAGCGCGAGCGCCGCCCCCACGGCCAGAGGCCCCCACCTGCGTCTGCCCATCGACCCCTCCGTGCAAGATAGAAGTAAGCCGCCATGTTCCCCGTAGAGGCACATAGCGCCGCGCAATCGTAGCCAGCGGGCCATCGGTACCGCCGTTTGATCGCTGAATCTCGGTTCCGGCCACCGGCCCGCACGGCGGTCCGCCTGCCGCAGGACCTCCGGACGCGCCCCGGCGGGCACGCTCATCACGTCTCGCGAGGTACGCTGCGCACCTCGAAAGGACGCTTGCCGGGTCTCACCGGAGGACCGGATCGCGTGGCCGAAATCGGCCACCGTCCGCTGTCGCCCCTGGTAAGAGACAGGACGTCCTTCCATGGGCGACGTGCCTCCGGGACCGGACGGCGCGGTCCGCGCGCCCGCAGGCGCGTCCCACGGAAACGGAGCGGTGATTGGCCGGGATGCGAGGGATCGCGGGGAGCACGCCTCTCGCGACGCCGCGGCTGCTGCCCTGGCGCCTGCGGCCGGGCTGGCCGCTCGCCGTGGCGCTGCTCGGCTTCCCGCTGTGGTGGATCCTCGGCCTGGCGAACATCATGCTGCTCCTCATCAGCGTGCCCATGGCGATGACGCTGTGGCGGCGGCGCGGCACCCTGGTGGCGCCCGGCGGCTTCGGGGCGTGGCTGTTCTTCCTGCTCTGGGTCGTGCTGGGCGTGCTCGTGCTGTGGGCCGACGCGCCCCTCGCCGAACCGGGCGGCGGGTTCAGCCGGGTGCTGGTGTACGGCTACCGGCTCGCCTGGTACCTGTCGTCCACCATCGTGCTGCTCTACGTCGGCAACATGAGCGAGCGGGAGCTGCCGTCGGGCAAGATCGGCCGGCTCCTCGGCTACATGTTCATCGTGACGACCGTCGGCGGGCTGATCGGGTCCTTCTTCCCGTCGATCCAGCTCACCTCCCCGGTGGAGATGGTGCTGCCGCACGGGCTGACCTCCAACTCCTTCGTCCGCGACATCGTCCACCCGCGGGTCTCCGAAGTGGAGTCGATCCTCGGGTTCGAGCAGTCGCGGCCCATGGCGCCGTTCGCCTACGCCAACACGTGGGGCGCCGCCTACGCCTTCTTCCTCCCGTACTTCCTGCTGACCTGGATCGTCCGCGCCGACATGCGGCGCCGCGCGTTCGCGCTGGCCGTGCTCGCCGCGTCGCTGTGGCCCGTCGTGTACTCGCTGAACCGGGGGCTGTGGGGGGCGCTCGGCGCGATCGGCCTGTTCGGCGTCGCCAAGCTGCTCCAGGTCGGCGGTCCCCGCGTGATCGCCTGGACGGCCGGGATGGCCGCGGCCGGCGCGATCGTCGTCGCGCTGTCGCCGCTGCCCGGCCTCGTCCAGGACCGCCTCGACAACCCGCACAGCAACAACCGCCGCACGATGCTGGCCGAGGAGACCACCCGCAGCGCCCTGACCGGCTCCCCGCTGGTCGGTTTCGGGTCCACCCGCAACGTCCAGGGCGACCTCGGCCAGGTCTCCGGCGGCGACAAGATCGGCTGCAAGGCGTGCGGCTCGCCGCCCCTCGGCACCCAGGGCCACCTGTGGCTCCTGCTGTTCGCCAACGGCGTCGTCGGGACGATCGCGTTCTGCGCGTTCTTCGCCGTCCGGTTCCTGCGGCACTGGCGGGAGCGCGGCGCGTACTCGCTGGCGGGCTGCGCCGTCCTGATCGCCTGCGGCCTGTTCATGATCACTTACGACATGGTGGAGGTACCGCTGTACACGGTGATGATCGCTGTGGGCCTGATGTGGCGGGCGAGCCGGGACGCCCGCGCCGAGGCCCGGCCGCGCGCCCGTGCCCGGGTCGCGGCGCCGGCCGGCGCCGCCGCGGAGGCGCCGCTGTGAGCGCACCGGAGGAGACGCGGGCCGCCTGGATCGCGGCCGTGCGGGACCTGTGGCCGGACGCGCGGGTGGAGGCCGTCGGACCGGGGAGCTCCGAGGGGGCGCGCCGGGAACTGGCGTTCCTGCCGGACGCGGAGCGGCCGCGGCTGCTCGTCCCGGCGGGGATGCCGCGCGCCACCGCGGCCGCGCTGCGCCGCTACAGCCACGACCTCGGCCCGAAGCAGCGCGCCTCCCGCGGCCTGACCGCGGCGGCGGTCCGCACCGGGCTGCCGGAGCGGACGCTGCGCGACCGGCTCCGCGTCACCGGCGGCGGCCCCTCCGTCGAGGACCGGCTGTCGGAGCTGCTCGGCCGGCCGGTGGTGGTCAGCGTGGGGCTCGGGAGCGCCCGCGCCAACCGCAAGCCGATCCTGCACGTGCTGACGCCGCGCGGCGAGCCCGCGGCCTTCGTCAAGATCGGCGACACCGGCACGGCCCGCGCCCTCCTGGAGGGCGAGGCCGCCGCCCTCACCTACCTGAACGCCCGCCTGCCCGCTTCCGGGGCGCGCGGGCTCCCGCACGTCCCGCGGCTGCTCCACCACGGCACGTGGAACGGCCTGGACCTGCTCGTCCTCGAACCGCTCCCGACCAGCGCGCTCGGCTGGCGCCCCCGGGGGCGGGCCCCCGTCCCCGAGATGCGGGCGCTGTTCGAGGTCGGCGGCGTCGAGCGGGCGCCGCTGCGCGGGAGCCCCTACTGGGACGAGATGACCGCGAGCCCCGGCCTGGTCCTGGACGAGCGGCAGCGCGCCGTCTTCGGCGAGGTCGTCGAGGGCGTCGGCAAGGCGCACGGCGACCTGGTCCTGGACTTCGGCGCCTGGCACGGCGACTGGACGCCGTGGAACATGGCCTGGCACCGCGGCGTGCTGCGCCTGTGGGACTGGGAACGGTTCTCGCGCGGCGTCCCGAACGGGTTCGACCTGCTGCACTATCGTCTCCAGGAGGCGATGCGCACCGCGTCCGGGCCGCCCTACGCGACCTGGCCGGACGGCGCCGCGGCCCTCCTGGAGCCGCTCGGGCCGACGGGCCCCGCCGCGCGGGCTACCGTCCGGCTCTACCTCCTGGAGCTGTGCCGCCGCTACCTGCTGGCCGCCCAGGAGCCGATCGGAGGGCCGCTGCGCGCCGACACCGAGCGGCTGCTCGCGCTCCTGCACACCCATCCACCGGAGACGGTTTCGGGAGGAACCCCGTGATCTCACGTCGTGACGCCCCCCCGTGGGTCAAGGAGGCGGGACGGGCCGCGACCCGCGCCGGAGGACGGCTGACCTCGGGCGCCCGGATGCTGCCCGACTTCCTCATGGTCGGCACGCAGCGCGGCGGCACCACCTCGCTGTTCCGCGCCCTGGCCGCGCACCCGGCGACCGTCCAGCCCAACTTCCACAAGGGCGTGCACTACTTCGACGTCAACTACCCGCGCGGTCTCGCCTGGTACCGGGGGCACTTCCCGGTCCGGGCGCTCGCCGAGCGCCGCGCGCGGGGCGCCGTCCCGCAGGCGTTCGAGTCCGCCGGCTACTACATGCACCACCCGCTGGCGCCGGAGCGGATCGCCCGCGACCTGCCCGGGGTGAAGCTCGTCGTCCTGCTGCGCGACCCGGTGGTGCGGGCCTACTCCGCCCACAAGCACGAGCTGGCGCGGGGGTTCGAGACCGAGCCGTTCGAGCGGGCCCTCGACCTGGAGCCCGAGCGGCTCGCCGGGGAGATCGACAAGATCCGGGCCGACCCCGCCTACGTGAGCCACGGCCACCGCCACCACTCCTACCTGGACCGCGGCCGCTACGCCGAGCAGATCGAGCGGCTGTTCGCCCTCTTCGGACGGGACAGGGTGCTCGTGGTGTTCGCGGAGGACTTCTTCACCGAACCCGAGCCCTGCTACGACTCCATCCTGCGGTTCCTGGGGCTGCCGGCGTGGCGGCCCGCGTCGTTCGAGCGGCACAACGCCCGGCCGGGCTCCCCGCTGCCGGACCACCTGCAGCGCCGCCTGGCCGACTACTACGCCCCCTGGGACGACAAGCTCGCCGCGCTCCTCGGCACCGAGCCCGCCTGGCGGCGATGAGGCGGCGATGAGCAAACGCACCCTCGGCCCGGCCAGCGTGCAGGCGGAACCGCCGCTCGCGCCGGACTCGGTCCCGGTGACCCGGTACGCGGGCGTGGTCCGCCGCCACCTGGTCGCGCTGCTGGTCGCGCTGCTGGCCGGGTGCGCGGTCGGGGTCGTGAAGATCGTGCTGACGCCGACGACCTACACCGCGCAGATCTACGTGCTGGCGCCGCCGGTCGCGCTCCACCCCTCCATCGACATCGGCTCGGCGATCGACACCAACGCCCGCGCCCCCCGCGAGACGACGATGGACACCGAGGCCCAGCTCGTCTGGTCCCGCCCGGTGCTGTCCAAGCTGGCGGAGCGGCCCGGCTTCGACGCGTCCGACGCGGACCTGCGCGACCGCATCGGCCTGACGGTGCCGTCCAACACCCACGTGCTGACGATCTCGGTGCGGGCCGGCACGCCGCGGACCGCCCAGGACGGCGCCCGGGTCGTCGCCGACACCTACCTGGCGCTGCGGAACCGGATCCTGGGCCAGGTGCTGGAGCACAACCGCCAGGCGCTGGAGAACAACGCCGAGCTGCTGAAGAAGCAGCTCGCGGCGCTCCCCGGCGACGAGGACGAGCTGCGCCGGCTCACCACCCGCACGCGCCGCCAGGCGCTCGTGAAGCAGATCCGCGACGTGGAGAAGCAGGTCGCGACCATCAAGAGCAAGCAGGAGCAGCCCGGCGAGGTGCTGCGCGGGGCCCCGCTCCCCCGCCGGGGCGACGATCCCGGCCGCGACGTCGCGATCGCGTCCGGGCTCGGCGTCGGCCTGCTCGGCTGGATCGGCTACGTGGTGGTCAGGGAGGCGCGGCCGCGCCGCATCCGGCGGCCCGCCGACCTGCGGCTGCACAGCCGGCTTCCGATCATGGTGGAGGGGACGGCGCTCGGCACCGGGCACCGCGAGGTCGCGCGGCGGCTGCGCAACCTCGTCTTCGACGCCGACGCCACCACCGTCCTCGTCGCCGGGGTCCCGGGCTCGGCCGGCACCGAGATGGCCTACGAGCTGGCCGAGCTGTGCACCGAGGGCGGGTCGGCGACGACGGTGCTGCGCATCGTCGCCGACGGCGAGCCCTTCCACGAGCCGCCGGCCGCGGCCGAGACCGGCCACTCCTTCAACGTCCGGCTGGTGCGCAGCGACGACGACCGGCAGCTCACCCGGGCCGTCGACAAGGCCGGCCGCGTGTCCCGCATCGTCGTCATCACCACACCCGACATCAACGGCGCGGACACCATCGCCGCGGCCGCGGCGAGCGACATCGCCCTGGTCGTCGTCGAGCGCGGCCGGGCCCTGGACCGCGAGGTCGCGAGCGGGGTGCTGGCCCTCGACCAGGCCGCCAGCCCCGCGCGCGTGATCGTTCTGACCGCGCCCGTCCTGCGCGGGCCCGCGTCCCCGGCTCCGCGGCGCGCCGCCCGCCCGTCCCCGGTCGGGGCCGCCGCTCCTGGACAAGGTTGAGATGAACAGAACCGTCTTCTTGCAAGGCGCGGTTAAAGTCGAGATGAACACTCCGCCGAGCACGAGCCTGATCGATGAGGGGGATCGTCGTGGGAGCTGACCAGACGGCCGACGCCCAGGGGGGGCACCTGCTCGCCCTGGTCCGGCGCTATCTGGGGGCGCTGATCGGGCTCGCCGTGCTCGGCACCGCGCTCGGTGTCGTCCTGGAGATGGCCGTGCCGCCCCCGTTCAAGGCGACCGCGACCGTGCTGGTGAGCCCGCTGGAAGGCAACCCGTACTCGCCGGAGGGCCGCGGGGACGACCTCGTGAACCTCCAGACGGAGGCGCAGCTGGTCGCCACCGACAGCGTCGCCAAGATCGTCCAGAAGAAGCTCGGGCACGAGGCGGAGGGCGACATCGGGGTCACGGTCCCGCCCAACACCCAGGTGCTCAACCTGACCTACACCGCGAGCAGCTCCGGCAACGCCCGCGCGGGAGCGCAGGCCTTCGCCGACGCCTACCTGGAGTACCGCACGCAGCGCGCGCAGGCCGTGGTGAACAACCAGCTCGCCAAGCTGAAGGCGCAGTCGGCCAGGGTCGAGCGCCTCCTGCAGCGGGCCAACAACGAGCTGGCCGCCTCCTCCGGCTCCCGGCGCTCCACCCTCCAGCAGCGCGTCACGGCCTACACCAACCAGCTCGGCGTCATCGACGAGCAGTCCAACGACATCGCCAGCACCCCCCTCGACCCCGGCCAGGTGATCACTCCGGCGGACGCGCCGGCCGGGCCCGGCATCGTCCGGCCCGCGATGTACGGCGCGGGCGGCCTGATGCTCGGACTGGTCGCCGGCTTCGTGGTCATGCTGCTGCGGGAGCGGCTCAACCAGCGGCTGCGGAACGCCGAGTCGATCGAGGGCCTCGGCGTCCGGACGCTGTCCACCATCCCGGCGGGCGGCCCGTCCGGTGACACGCTCGCCCTGGTCAGCGCGCCCAAGAGCCCGGTCGGCGAGGCGTACCGGCGGCTGCGCGCCGCGGTCGTGGCGACCGCGCCGCAGACCCCGGTCGCGCTGCTGATCAGCAACGCCACCCCCGGGGGCAGCGCCCGCATGGCCAGCGCCAACCTCGCGGTCTCGCTCGCCTTCGCCGGCGCCAAGACGATCATGATCGACGCGACCACCGAGGACGCCGACGTCAGCACCCTGTTCGGCGCGCGGCCCGGCGGCAAGGGGCTGTCGGACACCCTGCTCAGCGGCACCGACCCGGCGACCCTGCTGATCCACACCGACTCGCAGCTGCGGCTGCTGCCCCGCGGCCCGCGCGCCCGCGAGGCCGCCCACCGGTTCAGCGGCCCGCGGATGCGCGAGACCGTCAAGGTGCTTCGCCGCCGCAGCGAGTACCTCATCGTGAACGCGGCGAGCCTGCACGACGCGGACGCGCAGGCCCTGTGCACCTTCGTGGACGCGGTCGTGCTCGTGATCAACCAGGGCGTCACGACCCGCGAGGAGCTGCGGCAGGCGTACGTGGAGGCCGAGCGCGCCGGCGTCACGGTGCTCGGCGCCCTGCTGGAGCCGCCGGAGCCGCGGGGAGGGCGCGCGGCGCGGCAGGCTCCGCCCGCCCGCCAGTCCCACCCGCCCCAGGGCGGCGCTCCGGAGACGCGTCCCGGCAAGCGCCGCGCCCCGGAGCCGCCCCTCGCGTGGGCCGAGGACCAGCCGCGCGGCCCGCAGGACGAGCCCGACGACGAGCCGGCCGACTCCGGTTCCCTGGTCACGCAGGCGCTGCCGCAGGTCAAGCAGCCGCAGGTCAAGCAGCCGCCCCGCGCGGGCGAGCCGCGGCCGGGGCCGACCGGGCGGCGCGGGGCGCCGCAGCCGGAGCCGCAGCGCCGTCCCCTTCCGCCCGCGCTCGACCCCCCGTCGGGGCCGGGCAAGCCCGTCGCCCCCAAGCCCGTCTCCCCCACGGAGGTCACCCAGGGCACGGGAGGGGCGCGTCCGCGCCCGGCGGCGCCCGCCGGCCCCGAGCCTTCCGAGCCGGCCGACGCGGCCGCCGACGAGGCGCTGGAGTCGGCCGCGACCCGCACGCAGGAGGACATCTCCAAGTTCCTGCCGCCGGATCTGCCGGAGGACGGCTCGGACGGCACGCCCCCGGCGGGGCCGAAGGACGCGGCGCCGGACGTCTCGCCCCGCTACGGCAAGAAGCCGCACAAGGCCGGCCGGCATGCCGGCCCCTGATTCCGACGCGTCCGAGGCGGACGAGCCGAAGTCCTCCGGGCCGGGCGGGCCCGGGCAGACCGGGCCGGGCGGGCCGAACCTGAACAGGCTGGCCAGAGGCGGTGCCCTGAACCTCGTCGGCGCCGCCGTCGCCGGTGTCCAGGGCCTCGCGCTCGTCTTCCTGGTCGCGCACCTGTACTCGCAGCGGGTCGCGGGCACGTTCTTCGCGGCGACGTCGCTGTTCATCATCCTTCAGGCCGTGTCGGGGCTCGGCACGGACGCGGGCCTGCTGCGCTGGCTGCCCCGCCACCTGGCGCTCGGCGACCGCGGCGCCGCGCGGCGGACGGTGCCGCTGGCGCTCGTGCCGGTCGCGGCGACGGCGCTGGCCGCCGGTCTCGTGCTGGCCCTCACCGCGCCGTGGACGGCGGGCCACATCGGCGCCGACGACCCCGGCCAGGCCGTGGGCATGGTGCGGGTTCTGGCGCTGTTCCTGCCGCTCGCCGGGGCGCACGACGCGCTGCTCGCGGCGACCCGCGGGTACGGCTCGATGCGGCCGACCGTCCTCGTCGACAAGATCCTGCGGCAGACGCTCCAGGTCGCCGGGGTCGTCGTGGCGGCGCTGCTGACCGACGACGCGGTGTGGCTCGCGCTGGCATGGGCCGCGCCGTACCTGCCGTGCCTGGTCGTCGCCCTCCTGTGGTACCTGAAGATCAGCCGGAGCGGCCGCGCCGGGGCGCCGGCGGCCGCGGAGGCCGGGACGCCGTCCGGGTGGCGTCCGCTGGCCGGCGACTTCTGGCGCTTCACGGCTCCGCGCGCGTTCGCGCAGATCTGCCAGACGGCGTTCCAGCGCGCCGACATCGTGCTCGTCGCGGCGCTCAGCTCGCCCCGGGAGGCGGCGATCTACACCGCCGCGACCCGGTTCATCGTGATCAGCCAGCTCGTCACCCAGGCCGTGCAGAACGTCATGCAGCCCGCGGTGAGCAGGCTGATGGCGCTCGCCGACCGCGCGGGCGCGCAGCGGGTGTTCGCGGTGTGCGCGTCCTGGAACCTCGCACTCGCCTGGCCGGTGCACCTGTCGATCGCGGTCGGCGCGCCGGTGTACGTGGGCTCCTTCGGCGAGGGCTACCGCGGGTCCGGCGAGGTCGTCACGGTCGTCCTGGCGATGGCGATGCTGGTGGCGACCGCGACCGGCGCCCGCGACGTGATGCTGCTGATGGCGGGCCGAAGCGGGCTCAGCCTGGTCAACCAGAGCGCCGCGCTCGGGGTGAACCTGGTGCTGAACGTGCTGCTGATCCCGCCGTTCGGGATCGCCGGGGCGGCGGTGGCGCGGGCGTGCGGACTGCTCGTGCGGACGCTGCTGGCCCTGGTCCAGGTCCGCCGGATCCTCGACATGACACCGGCGAGCGCGGGGCTGTTCTGGGCGGGCGGCTCGGCGCTGGTGAGCTTCGCGGCGGTGCCGCTCGCCGTCCGGCTGGCCGCCGGTTCCAGCGAGGCCGCCCTCGCGGGCGGGCTGGTCCCGGGCGCGATGCTGTACCTCGCCCTGCTGTGGGCCGGCCGCGAGCGGCTGTCCCTCACCGCCTTCGCCTCCCTGCTGCCGGGGAGACGCGGCCGCGCCGCACTCGCGGGCGCCGCCGTCTCACCCGCCACCGAAACGACATCTGCCAGGAGCATGCATGCCCACGGGAATTGACCAAGTGCGCCGCAAGTCCCGCGCGGTGCTTCGCAAGAGCGGGCTCGCCCCGAGCGGCCCGGTGTACGGGCGGCTGGTCGACGCCGGGCGCTCGCTGCCGATCCCGGCCGCGGCCCGCGTCGCGGTGTCCACCGCCGTGCTGCGGCGCCCGTGGAAGGTGCCGGTCCGGTTCGACCAGCTCCTCGTCGGCGCGCAGGGCGGCTGGACGGCCCGCGAGTTCGCCGACCGCACCGGCGACCTGCTGTGGCCGTCGACCCCGTTCCTGGACGGCCCGCACGTCGCGCTGCTGCGGCTCGCCGACGAGCGGCCGGAGCTCACCGACGCCGAGATCCTGTCCAGCGCCTACGGCAGGCTCGGGCTGCGCTGCATCGAGGCGGGCGGCAACTACTTCGGCGGCACCGACGAGGCCGGCGTCCTCGCGGCCGCCCGCGCGTTCGTCGCGCGGTACCGCGGAGAGGAGGCGCCCGGCGCGGCGCCCCGCCCGCAGCAGAGCGGGCCGCAGGACCCGGTGCTCGTCGCCCCCGTCCGCGGCTCCGACCAGTACCAGATCCTCGACGGCCACCACCGGCTCGCCATCGCCGCGATGAGCGGCGCCGACGGCGCCAACGTCGTCGCCAAGTGGCTGCCGGTCACCACCCCCTTGCAGGACCTCCTGCTGAAGATGAGCTGGCTCGACGGCACCCACGAGCTCTACCAGCCGATCGACGCGCCCGAGCTGAGGACCGGCTGGACCACCGTCCGGCAGTGCACCGACCGGCTCGCGAAGATGGACGCGTTCCTCGCCGAGCGCGGCATCGCCGGGGGCCGCTACCTGGACGTCGCGAGCTGCTACGGCTGGTTCGTCGCGAAGATGGCCGAGCGCGGCCTCGACGCCGAGGGCATCGAGCGCGACCCGCTGGCCGTCCCGCTCGGCCGGGCCGTCTACGGGCTCCCGGAGGGCGTCGTCTCCACCGGCGACTGCGTCGAGTTCCTCGGCGGGCACGACGCCGGCCGCTGGGACGTGGTGTCCTGCTTCAGCCTCCTGCACCACTTCGTCCTCGGCCGCGGCTCGGTGAGCGCCGAGGAGCTGATCCGGCTGCTGGACCGCGCCACCGGCCGGGTCCTGTTCTTCGACACCGGCCAGGACAACGAGGCGTGGTTCGCCGAGTCGCTGCGCGGCTGGGACCCGGCCCGCGTCGCGGCGTTCCTGCGCGAGAACACCGGCTTCGACGAGATCGTCGACCTCGGTCCCGACGAGGACGCCCGGCCGCCCTACGAGGACAACTACAGCAGGCACCTGTTCGCCTGCGTCCGCTCGGCGTGACCCCGGCGCGCCGCCCGCTCGCCGCGCTCATCGCCCTCCCGGTGCTCCTCGCCGCGGCGGCGTGCGGGGGGTCGCCCGCGCCCGCGAGCGTGCCGCGGGTCTCCCCGCCGCCCGCCGCGGGCTCCGCCGGAGCGCGCAGCGGCACCGTGTGGACCAGCGGGTTCAACGCCAGCGGGCAGCTCGGCCGGCCGGGACCGGCCGCCGATCCCCGGCTGGCCCCCGTCACCGGCGCCGGCGGCCGGGGGCGGCTCGACCGCGCCGTGGCCGTGGCCGGAGGCGGCCGCCACTCGCTGGCCGTCCTCGACGGCGGGCAGGTCGTCGCGTGGGGGGCGAACGACGACGGCCAGCTCGGCGACGGCACCACCCGCGACAGCGGCGTGCCCGTCCGCGTCCGCGCCCCGGACGGGCGGCCCGGCCGGCTGGACGACGCCGTCGCGGTCTCCGCCAACAACGACTTCTCCATGGCGCTGCGCCGCGACGGCACCGTCGTGACCTGGGGCGAGGGATCGTCCGGGCAGCGCGGCACCGGCGAGCGCACCGCTCCAGCCGCCCCCACGACCGTGCGTGCGCCGGACGGGCGCGGGCCGCTCACCGGCGTCACGGCGATCGCGGCGGACGGGCACACCGAGCTGGCGCTGCGCGGCGACGGGCAGGTGCTCGCGTGGGGCGCCAACGCGAACGGCATGGTCGGCGACGGCACCCGTGAGGACCGGTCCCTGCCCGTCCCGGTGCGCGGCCTGGACGGGGCCGCGCGGCTGGACGGCGCCGTCCGCATCGCGGTCGGCGGCCAGCACGGGCTGGCGCTGCTGCGGGACGGGCGCGTCGCGTCATGGGGCCACAACGAGCTCGGGCAGCTCGGCGACGGCACGCGCCAGGACCGGCTCACGCCCGTCCTCGTCTCGGGAGTCGGCGGGAAGGGCGTCCTCGACGGCGTCGCCGCCGTGGCCGCGGCGGAGAAGCACAACTACGCGCTCCGCGGGGACGGGACCATCGTCGCCTGGGGCAACAACACCGCCGGGCAGCTCGGGGACGGCACGCTCAAGCCGCGTACCGCCCCGGCCACCGTCGTCGGGCGCAGCGCCCCGAAGCTGCGCGGCGCCACCCGCGTGTTCGCCGGGGAGGCCTACGGCGCGGCGATCCTGACCGACGGGACGCTGCTGACCTGGGGCGCGGGCGGCAGCGGCCAGCTCGGCTCCGGGAAGAGGACGCCCCGCAGCCGTCCCGGCACGGCGCTGACGGCCGCCGGCACGGTACCGGCCGGCGCCCTGTCGGTGGGCGTCGGCGAGCGCCACCTGATCCTGCTGCTGAGGTCCGGAGCGCCGTAGCCTCCGGAAGGCCCTCAGTGGCTCTGGGGCGGTTCCGGCCGGGAGTCGCCGGGCTTGGGTCCGTCCATCGGGGGCTGGGCCGCGGGAGGCTGGGCCGCGGGCGCGGGAGGCGGCGCCGCGGCGGCGCCCGGGGCTCCGGTCCCGCCGGCGGGAGCGGGGGTCGCGGAGCGGCGGCGCCACAGCACGAACCCGGCGCCGGCGGCCACCACGACCACCGCGGCGCCGCCGCCGAGCAGGTACGGCATGGCCGACCCGTCGTCCTCGGGGGCCTCGTACCCGGTGGCGCGGCCGGTCGGCTGCGACTGGGCGAGCGTGCGCTCCTCCTGCTCCTGCTTCTGCTGCTTCTGGACGGACGTCTCCGGTGCGGGCTTGCCGTTGTTGCCGGGCCTGCCGGTCTTCGGCGGCGCGTACTTCGACTCCGGGAGCGTCTGCACGAAGCGCAGCAGCGCGAGGTCGGGCTTGCCCTTGCTGCCCTTCACTGCGCCGTCGTAGATGGACTTCACGCGGGCGCCGGGCAGCGCCGTGGAGGACACCCGGAGCTGGTCGCCGGCCAGCACCGCGTAGGTGCCCTTGCGCTTCATCAGGCCCGGCAGCCGGCTGAGGACCTGTCCGGGGTCGTTCCCCGGCGGCAGGATCGCGATGAAGACCGCGACGGACCGGCCCTGCGCGCTGCGGAGCAGCTCCTGGGCGCCGTCCGACTGGTAGTACTTGGCGTGGGAGTCGACGTAGTAGCCGCTCTCGCTGATGCCCTCGGCGACCGCGTCGAGGTCGACGCCCGCGAAGGCGGGCGCGGCGGTCATTCCGAACGCCGGCACGAGGGCCAGCGCCAACGTCCCGGACGCGACGATGCGGCGGGAGAAGTGGTTCACGGAAGAGGCTCCTTCAACGCTGGGAAGGCCATCGACATTACCGGCGCGACTTGGGGAAAGGTGGCCAAAGCCGGGGAATCGGCATCGCCTCGGTCAGATGCCGCGGCCCCGGGTGTGCAGGGCCAGCAGGACGCGCTTGCCGGACACCACCCCCGACGCCACGGCCAGCGCGAACGGGACGCGGCGCTCGGCCGGGTTCGCCCTGAGGGCGCGCGCCGACCAGCGCAGCGCGTCCCTGCGGCGGCCCACGGTCGCGCAGCCGAAGGCGAGCTGCCCGTAGACGCGCCCGGCCGCGCCCGGTTCCCTCCCGATCTCCGGGTAGTGCTCCAGGAACCACTCCAGCGCGGCGACCTTCGTCTCCCACGCCTGCGCGTAGTAGGACGTCAGCCCCCACAGGACCCGGACGAGCGGCTCGTCCACGTTCACCACCGGGTGGCGGCGGGCGGCGCGGAGGGCGAGGTCCCAGTCCTCGCCCTGGCTGCCGGGGATCGTCTCGTCCACCATGCCGATCTCGATGAGCGGCTCGCGGCGCGCCACGTAGGTGGAGGAGTGCACGCTCATCATCCGGTCGCGGATCAGGGCGTCGTAGGTCACCCGGTCGGTCCCGGCCAGCCGGGGCAGTTCCCGCCCGTCGAAGTCGATCATGATCCCGGAGCTGCACAGCACGGCGTCCGGCTCGCTCTCCAGGGCCTTCACCTGCGCGGCGAGCTTGCCGGGCAGCCACAGGTCGTCGTCGTCGCAGAAGGCGACCAGGTCGGTGCCGAGGGCGAGCACCCCGGAGTTGCGGGCGCCCGCCAGGCCCGGCGCCCGGGTGTTGCGGATCACTTCGACGCGGTCCCCCGCGAGGGACGGGTCGGGCTCGGCCCGGTCGAAGACGACGACCGCGCGGACCTCGCCCCCGTACTCCTGGGCCAGCACCGACTCCAGCGCGCGGCGCAGCAGCTCCGGCCGGTTGTGCGTGGGGAGCACGACTCCGACGGATGGGGGCATCCAGGGCCTGCCTTGTCGTAGGGGGTCGGGGGACGCGGACCGGCGGCCGCCGCGGGGCCCGCCGGGCCCCGCGGGCCGGGTCAGCGCGTGCCGGTGATCATGCCGGCGGCGACGGTGTTGTTGGTGGCCTCGTCGATCAGGATGAAGCCGCCGGTGAGGCGGTTGCGGCCGTAGTCGTCGACGAACAGCGGCTGCGTCACCCGCAGCGAGATGCGGCCGATCTCGTTCAGGCCGAGGGAGTCGGCCTGGTCGTCGCGGTGCAGCGTGTTGACGTCCAGCCGGTAGTGCAGCTGCTTCACCATCGCCTTCGCGGTGCGGGTCGTGTGCTTGATGACCAGCTTCGAGCGCGGGGTGAGGGCGCGGTCCGGCGTCATCCAGCAGACCATCGCGTCGATGTCCTGCGCGACCTCGGGCCGGTTGTTCGGACGGGCGATCATGTCGCCGCGGGAGATGTCGATGTCGTCGGCGAGGCGCAGCGTCACCGACATCGGCGCGAACGCCTCCTCGACCGGCCCGCCCGGCCCGTCGATGTGCGTGATCGTCGTGGTCAGCCCGGACGGCAGGTGCACCACCTCGTCGCCCGGCTTCAGCACGCCGCCCGCGACCTGGCCCGCGTAGCCGCGGTAGTCGTGCAGGTCGGGATCCGTCGACGCGTGCGGGCGGACCACGTACTGCACCGGGAACCGCACGTCGATCAGGTTGCGGTCGGAGGCGATGTGCACGTGCTCCAGGTGGTGCAGCAGCGACGAGCCCTCGTACCACGGCATGCTCACGCTGCGCTCGACGACGTTGTCGCCGTGCAGCGCCGAGATCGGGATGAACGTCAGGTCCGTGACCTCCAGCTTGGAGGCGAACGACGTGAACTCGTCCACGATCCGCTCGTACACGCCCCGGTCGTAGTCGACCAGGTCCATCTTGTTGATCGCCACGACCAGGTGCGGGACCTGCAGCAGCGTGGTGAGGAACGCGTGCCGGCGCGACTGCTCCAGGATGCCCTTCCGGGCGTCCACCAGGATGATCGCCAGGTCGGCGGTGGAGGCGCCGGTCACCATGTTCCGGGTGTACTGGATGTGCCCCGGCGTGTCGGCGATGATGAACTTGCGGCGCGGCGTCGCGAAGTAGCGGTACGCCACGTCGATGGTGATGCCCTGCTCCCGCTCGGCCCGCAGGCCGTCGGTCAGCAGCGCCAGGTTCGTGTACTCCTCGCCGCGGTCGGCGCTGGTCTTCTCGACCGACTCCAGCTGGTCCTCGAAGATCGACTTGGAGTCGAACAGCAGCCGGCCGATCAGCGTGGACTTGCCGTCGTCGACGCTGCCCGCGGTGGCGAACCGCAGGAGGTCCATCTGCTTGGCAGGCCGGTCCCCGGCGGGCCGGTCGTTCGTGCTGGCCATCAGAAGTAGCCCTCCTTCTTGCGGTCCTCCATCGCGGCCTCACTGGTGCGGTCGTCGGCGCGGGTCTGGCCGCGCTCGGTGATCCGCGTCGCCGCGATCTCCTCGATCACCTCGTCGAGCGTCGCCGCGTTCGACTTCACCGCGCCCGTGCAGGACGCGTCGCCGACCGTCCGGTACCGGACGGTCGCCGCGAACTCGGGCTCGTCCTCGCCGCGGTTGGCGAAGCCCGTCTCGGCGTCCAGGAGCAGCCCGTCGCGCTCGAACACCTGCCGGGTGTGGGCGAAGTAGATCGGCGGGAGTTCGAGGTCCTCGCGCCGCACGTAGTCCCAGATGTCGAGCTCGGTCCAGTTCGACAGCGGGAACACCCGCACGTGCTCACCCTGCACGATCTTGGTGTTGAACAGGTTCCACAGCTCCGGGCGCTGGTTCTTGGGGTCCCACTGCCCGAACTCGTCCCGGAAGGAGACCACGCGCTCCTTCGCGCGGGCCTTCTCCTCGTCCCGGCGCGCGCCGCCGAACGCCGCGTCGAACTGGTGCTCCTCGATGGCGTCCAGCAGCGGGGTGATCTGCAGCCTGTTGCGGGACGCGCGGCGGCCCTTCTGCTCCACCACCCGGCCGCTGTCGATCGCGTCCTGCACCGACGCCACGATCAGCCGGACGCCGAGCTCGGCGACCCGGCGGTCCCGGAACTCGATCACCTCCGGGAAGTTGTGGCCGGTGTCGACGTGCATGACCGGGAACGGGATCGGGGCGGGCCAGAACGCCTTCTGGGCCAGGCGCAGCATGACGATGCTGTCCTTGCCGCCGGAGAACAGCAGCACCGGCCGCTCGAACTCGGCCGCCACCTCCCGGAAGATATGGATCGACTCGGCTTCGAGGATGTCCAGCTGGGACAACAGGTAATCGCGACGCTGCATGGTCTGGGGCTCTTTCAACGCTGTTCTGGCAGTGGCAACCGGTGGCACGGAGACGGGCGCATGCCTTCCCACCGGGTCGAAACGCCGGCCGCGCCGGTTCAGTCCCGTCCTGGGGACGGACTGGTCAGGGCAGCGCGCCGCTCACTTCCCGAATGCCGGTCAGCAGCGTTGACGCCGACATGGGATGGCACACCAGGATATCCGGGAGCCGGGGGTCCTCGCGGTTGTAGCGCAGCGGCGACCCGTCGATCCGGGACGCGTGCGCCCCGGCGCCGAGCGCGACGGCCGCCGGGGCCGCCGAGTCCCACTCGTACTGGCCGCCCGCGTGCACGTAGGCGTCCACCTCGCCGAGCAGTACCGCGGAGATCTTCGCCCCCGCCGACCCGATCGGCACCAGCTCCACCTCCGGCTCGATCGCCTCCGCCAGCCGCCGGACGAACTCCGGCGGCCGCGTGCGGCTCACGGCGATGCGCAGCTTCTCCCCCTCGGGCGCCGGGACGTGCAGCGGCACCTCGCGGGGCGGCGGCGCCCCGGCGGGCCCGCGCCCGGCCGTGACCGGGTCGGGGTCGGCGAGGTCCGTCCGGACGAGCGAGGCGCCGCCCACCGCGTCCGTGCGGAGCGTCAGGCCCTGCGCCGGCAGCGCGACGGCGCCCGCGGCCAGGCGGCCGGCTCCGGACGCGTCGCGTTCCCACAGCGCCACGTGCACGGCCCAGTCGCGGCGGCCCTCCTCGGAGAACTCGCGGGTGCCGTCCAAGGGGTCCACGATCCAGACGCGGGAGGCCGTGAGCCGCTCCGCGTCGGCGGTGTTGCGGGTCGGCGCCCGGTCGTCGCCCAGGGACCGCTTCCCGGCGACCGAGGACCGCCCCTCCTCGGACAGGACGGCGTCGCCGGGACAGCGCTCGGCCAGCGCCGCCATCAGGTACTCGTGCGCACGCAGGTCGCCGGTGTCCTTCAGGGCCCGCGCGTCGGCGAAGCCCGTCTCGTCCCGCACGCCCAGCAGCAGCCGGCCCGCCGTCCCGGCGAGCTCGGCCGCGAGCGAATGATCGTCTCTGGCCCCTGGCTCGGTCATCTGAGATCACATTCCCGACTCGACTGGTCTGCTCGGTCTACTTTCTCATGGGGCCCGCGCCGGCCACGGGACGAGGTCCCGCTCAGCGGCCCGAGGCCGCGGCCCGCGCGCCGCCCGCCGCGGCGGGCCCGCTCAGTACGCGCCGGAGCCGCGGAAGACGGCCGACCAGGTCTTCCACATGATCTGCAGGTCCAGGGCGAGGGACCAGTTGTCCACGTACCGCAGGTCGAGGCGGACCGACTCCTCCCACGACAGGTCCGAGCGGCCGCTCACCTGCCACAGCCCGGTCAGGCCCGGCTTGACGACCAGCCGGCGGTAGACGTCCCCGCCGTACTGGGCGACCTCGCTCGGCAGCGGCGGGCGCGGCCCCACCAGCGACATCTCGCCCCGCAGCACGTTGAACAGCTGCGGCAGCTCGTCCAGCGAGTACCGGCGCAGCCGGCGCCCCACCCGCGTCACCCGCGGGTCGTGCCGGATCTTGAACAGCACGCCGTCGTTGTCGTTGGCGGCCAGCAGCTCCATCCGGCGCGCCTCGGCGTCGGCGACCATCGTGCGGAACTTCAGCACCGTGAACTCCCGGCCCCCGCGGCCGACGCGCGTCTGCCGGAACAGCACCGGGCCCTCCCCGGACATCTTGATCAGGACGGCGATCAGCAGCAGCAGCGGGCTCAGCACCGCGATCCCCGCCAGCGCCGCCACCCGGTCGACCAGGCCCTTGAGGACCTTGCGGCCGCCGTCCAGCTCCGGGTGCTCCACGTGCAGCAGCGGCAGGCCGGACACCGGGCGGATCGAGATGCGCGGGCCGGTCACATCCATCAGCGCGGGCGCCACGACCAGCTCGACGTCGTTGCGCTCGATCTGCCACGCCAGCCGCCGCAGCGCGACGCCGTCCATCTCCGGGCACGCCAGCACGGCCACCGAGTCGGCGCCGATCCGGTCGGCGACCGCCGCCGCCTGGCCGAAGTCGCCCAGCACGGGGACGCCCTCCACCTCGGCGACCGCGTCCTCGCCCGCCGCGAGCACGGGCGGCAGGCACACGGCGACGATGTCCATCCCGTGGTACCGCTTCTTCTGCAGCAGCCGGATCAGGTCGGACACCGACGTCCGGTGCCCCACCGCGACCACCCGCCGCATGCACTCGCCGTGCCACCGCTTCTTGTGCAGCCACTTGCGCAGCCGGTACCGCGCCAGCAGCGCCAGGAACGTCCCCAGGGGCAGCGCCATCACCACGTAGCCGCGCGCGACGTCGGTCTTGGTGGCGTACGCCACGATCGCGACCACCGCCGTCAGGATGAAGCCGGCGCGCAGCACCCGGTGGAACTCCTCGTACCCGACGCCCACGTACCGCGGCTGGTACGCGCGGCACAGCATCAGCGCCGGGACCCACACCACCGGCAGGGCCACGGTGAGGACCACGTACGGCGCGTCGAGCTCCGTCGGGACGCCCGGGAACCTGAGCACGAATGCGATGACACCGGCCATCAGCATGCTGGTGAAGTCGAGAACCCGCGCGATCCGCCGGTAGGAGCGGCTCCAGTTCTGCGACGCCGCGCGCTCGTGCTCATGGCGGATCGATGACTCGGCCTGAACCTTGTCAACGACGGCCATAAATCACTCACCAATCCTGTGTAACGCGCGCCCCGTCAGCGCGATTCACACCGAAGACGGCTGAACGTCGCCCGAGGTTCACATTGAACCTGAACCTCGATCGGCCTGCATCTTACGGTCGCTTTGCCGTGGTCACGGACGGAACGCGGCCACCACTTGGACAACGCGCCCGGAGCGGCCCAGGCGCACACGAAAAAGACGTCACTCCGCCTTGATCACGGCCATTCACCCTGAGTGAGGCCGGATCCGGTCACCCGACCGAATGCGTCCGGTCACCCCGGGTGAACCACTTCTCGCCCTGCACCGGCAGTCATGGACAGTGACGCAATTGCGGGGCCGAAAAAGCGGGTCGCGCTCGATTCGCCCCTCCTCGCCGCCGATCGCGCGGCGGATCCGGTCAGCCCGCGTGGAAAGCGTTCTGCGCCGCGGCCAGCCCGTCGGTCATCAGCGCCTCGACCGCGTCCGCCGCCCGGTCCACCTCCAGGTCGAGCTCCTTGCGCTCCCCCGCGGAGAAGTCCTTCAGCACGAACGCCGCCGGGTCCATCCGCCCCGGGGGTCGGCCCACCCCGAACCGGACGCGCGGATACTCCTTCGCGCCCAGTGACCGGGTGATGGAGCGCAGCCCGTTGTGGCCGTTGTCACCGCCGCCCTGCTTCAACCGCACCGCCCCGAAGGGGATGTCCAGCTCGTCATGGACGACGACCACCCGCTCCACCGGCACCTTGTAGAAGTCGCGCAGCCCCTTCACCGGGCCGCCCGACTCGTTCATGAAGGTGCGCGGCTTCGCCAGCACCGCCCGGGCCCCCGCCAGACGGCCTTCCAGCACGTCCGCCCGCGCCCGGTGCGACTTGAACCTGCCCCCGGCGCGCGCCGCCAGGACGTCCAGCACCATGAACCCCGCGTTGTGCCGGTTCTTCGCATACGACGGCCCCGGGTTGCCCAGCCCCACCACGAGCCAGAGATCCGCGTCCACCCGCACTCCTCACACGCGAGCACGGCCCCCGCGGGTGCGCGCACCCGCGGGGGCCGTGGAAGTACCCTGCGGCCCGCCGTCCGGCGCGGCCGCGCGCCGGGCGGCCGGGCCCGGCGGCACCGCCGTCACTCGGCGGCGGCCTCGCCCTCGGGGGCCTCGGCGGCGGCCTCAGCGGCCTCGGCGGCCTCGGCCGCCTCCGCCGCGGTCTCGGTCGCGCCGGCCGACGCGGTCGCGTCGGCGATCTGCAGGACGAGGGCCTCCTCGTCGACCTGCAGCGTGACGCCCGACGGCAGCTTCAGGTCGCCGGCCAGCACCTGCGTCCCGACCTCCAGGCCCTCGATGGACAGGTCCACGGCCTCGGGGATGTGCGTCGCCTCGGCCTCGACCGACACCTGCACCAGCTCCTGCTGGACGACGCCGCCCGCGACGACGTCGCCGACCAGGTTGACCGGCAGGTCCACGACGACCTTCTCGCCGCGCTTCACCAGCAGCAGGTCGACGTGCTCCAGGAACCCCTTCACCGGGTCGCGCTGGACGTCCTTCGGCAGGGCCAGCTCGGAGCCGCCGGACAGGCCCTCGATGGTCAGCAGCACGTTCGGCGTCTTCAGGGCGAGCATCAGGTCGTGGCCCGGCAGCGCGATGTGCTGCGGGTCGGTGCCGTGACCGTAGAGGACGGCGGGCACCTTGCCGGCCCGGCGGGTGCGCCGCGCGGCACCCTTACCGAACTCGGTGCGCGGCTCGGCGGCAATGCGTACCTCGGACACGGCGAAAACTCCTCGTTGTTGCTTCCACGGCCGTCCGCCATCGGACGTCCGCTACGGACGATGCGTTGCGTTCCTGGCGCGCCGTCGAAGGCGGGCGCGCTCAAAGATTCGTTTGCGTTCCCCGGGGAGTGCGGCCCCTGCGCGGGCACCGCACTTGAACGTCCTGGGGCATACGCGGTTGCACAAGTCTAGCCCAATACGGCAACGCCCAACGCCACGGCCCTGCCGGCGCCATGGCCCCCCGCCGGGGGCTCCTCCATGCCGCCGGCACGCGCCGTGCCGTGCCCGAGGCGGAGATCTAGCTGTGGCCGCCGAACAGGCTCGTGACCGAGCCATCGGAGAACACCTCGTTGATCGCACGCGCGACCAGCGGCGCGATCGACAGCACCGTGAGCTTGTCGAACTGCTTCTCCTCCGGGATCGGCAGCGTGTTGGTCAGCACCACCTCGGAGATCCTGGAGTTCTTCAGCCGGTCCACCGCCGGGCCCGACAGCACCCCGTGCGTCGCCGCGACGACGACCTTCGTGGCGCCCTGGTCGAACAGCGCGTCCGCCGCCTTCACGATCGTCCCGCCGGTGTCGATCATGTCGTCGACCACGACGCAGGTCCGGCCGGCGACCTCGCCGACCACGTCGAACACCTTGACCTCGTTGGCCACGTCCGGGTCGCGCTTCTTGTGGATGATCGCCATCGGGACGCCGCCCAGCCGGTCGCTCCACCGCTCGGTGACCCGCACCCGGCCCGCGTCCGGCGCGACCACGGTGACCTGGGAGGTGTCCAGCCGGCTCTCGAAGTGCCGGGCCAGCAGGTCCAGCGCGAACAGGTGGTCCACCGGGCCGTCGAAGAAGCCCTGGATCTGCGCGGTGTGCAGGTCCACGGTGATCAGCCGGTCGGCGCCCGCCGTCTTGAACAGGTCGGCCATCAGCCGCGCCGAGATCGGCTCGCGGCCGCGGTGCTTCTTGTCCTGCCTGGCGTAGCCGAAGAACGGCGCGACCACCGTGATCCGCTTGGCCGACGCGCGCTTGAGCGCGTCCACCATGATCAACTGCTCCATGATCCACTGATTGATGGGAGCCGTGTGACTCTGGACCACGAAGGCGTCGGAGCCGCGGACCGACTCCAGGAACCGCACGAACGTCTCGCCGTTGGCGAAGTCGTAGGCGGACGTCGGCGTCAGCTCGACCTGGAGGTTGTCGGCTACTTCCCTGGCCAGGTCAGGGTGGGCTCGGCCGGTGAAGAGCATCAGCTTCTTCTGACCGCTCGTTTTTATCCCACTCACCTCTGACAACTCCCCCTCAATGGAACTGTGCCCTACATGTGGGTTGTTGTCCCCACCTCCCACGCGCCAAAGAGCCGGCGCGCGGGTCGTCTTGTCGTCGGGCCGCTCTCCGGTCGGGCGGCCCCGTGTTGTTCCGGAAGACGCCGTCGTCCTCCACCTCCCCGCCCTGAGGCGGGGCAGTCCTCATGGGGCGCGCTAAGTCGCGCTCTCCTCGCCGGCCCTGGCCCGGCGGGCCGCCTCGGCGGCCGGCGTCCCCGGCCGCTTCCGCTCGACCCAGCCCTCGACGTTGCGCTGCCGTCCCCGCGCGACCGCCATCGCCCCCGGCGGGACGTCCTGGATGATCACCGAGCCGGCCGCGGTGTAGGCGCCGTCCCCGATCGTCACCGGCGCGACGATCATGTTGTCGCTGCCGACCTTCACGTGGGACCCGATGACGCTGCGGTGCTTCTCCACACCGTCGTAGTTGACGAACACCGAGCTCGCGCCGATGTTCGAGCCGGCGCCGATCTCGGCGTCGCCGACGTAGGTCAGGTGCGGCACCTTGGTGCCCTCGCCGATGTCGGCGTTCTTGGTCTCGACGTAGGTCCCGATCTTGGCCCCGGGGGCGAGCCTCGTCCCCGGCCGCAGGTAGGCGTAGGGCCCGACCGAGGCCTCCGGCCCGATCTCCGCCCCGGCGCACACCGCGTTCGTCACCGAGGCTCCGGCGCCGACCGTCGTGTCGGTCAGCGTGCAGCCGGGACCGACCCGGGCGCCCTCGCCGAGGTGCGTCCGGCCGTGCAGCTGCGTCCCCGGGTGGATCTCCGCGTCCGGTTCGGCGGTCACGTGCACGTCGATCCACGTGGAGGCCGGGTCGATGACGGTGACCCCGGCGCGCATGTGCGCTTCGAGGATCCGGTCGTTCAGCTGCCTGCGCGCCTGCGAGAGCTGGACCCTGTCGTTGACGCCCTGGGTCTCCACCCAGTCGGCGGCCAGGTGCGCGCCCGCCCGGTGGCCGTCGCCGCGCAGGATCGCCACCACGTCGGTGAGGTACTCCTCGCCGCCCGCGTTGTCGGTCGTCACCCGCTTCAGCGCGTCCGCCAGGAGCGCGCCGTCGAAGGCGTACATCCCGACGTTGATCTCGTTGATCGCGCGCTGCTCCCCGGTGGCGTCCTTGTGCTCGACGATCGCCTCGGCGCTGCCGTCCGCCGCCCGGATCATGCGCCCGTAGCCGGTCGCGTCCGGCATCTCGGTGGTCAGCACGGTGACGGCGTTGCCCTCGTCCTCGTGCGCCCGGACCAGGGCCCGCAGCGTCTCGCCCCGCAGCAGCGGGTGGTCGCCGTTCGTCACGACGACGGTCCCGTCCAGCGCGCCGGTCTGCTCCAGCGCCATCCGCACGGCGTGGCCCGTCCCGCCCTGCCGTTCCTGCACGGCGGCCTCGGCGTCCGGGGCGTGCTCGGCGAGGTGCGCGACGACCTGCTCGCGCCGGTGCCCGACGACCACGACGAGCCGCTCGGGCTCCAGCTCGCGGGCGGCGGCGAGCACGTGGCCGAGCATGCTGCGCCCGCACAGCTCGTGCAGCACCTTCGAGGTACGGGACTTCATCCGGGTGCCCTCGCCCGCGGCGAGGACGATGACGGCGGCCGGGCGGCTCGCAGCGCTCACAAGGAGGCTCCTCGGCATCGCGGACGGGGATCGGTCACGGGCCCGCCCACCTGCGACATCACGACACGGCAGGCCGGGGCGAACCCGACACCGGCAGGATACCGCCCACCTCGCTCCTGTCACCCCACCGCCCACCCGGGGCCACCCGATCGGGCGTCTCAGACAGCTCCGGCGCAAGGACTCGAACCTTGTCTAAGGGCACCAAAAACCCTTGTGCTGCCGATTACACCACGCCGGATCAAAGCAGACGGATCCGGACAGAGCCGCGAACCGACCGGCCCCCACGATACCGACACACGCCCGGGAGAGCCCACCTGAAATGGCCATCGGCCCGGCCGCTCCCGCCGCCGCACCCCATGGCCGTTCCTCCCGGCCGGTTTAGAACCTGTGCTATCGAGCAAGCAAACTGCGTGCCGGCCGGCCCGGGCCCGGTCGGGCGGCACACCGGTTCCGCCGCACTTCGCGGGCGGCCGGCGACCCCCGTTACGCAAGAGAATTATGTGACCGAAGAGGCAGTTTCTCGCCGACTTTACTGTTCGGCTCTGCCCAACCTACGGACTCGTAGGTTACGTTGGCGTAGGTAAGGCTGCCCCGAGTCACGGGAAGAAGTGATGACGCATGACGACAGCTCCGGCCATGGATCCACCTCGCCCGCAGCGGCGTCCCGAACTCGCGCCCCAGCAGCGCGGCAACGGTGAACGGGCGCTGATCGCCGCGTTCACGGCGCTGCCCTTCCTGGCACTGTTCGCCGCCGTCCCGCTGGCCTGGGGACGGTTCCTCGGCTGGACGGACGTCGTCCTCACGGCGGTCTTCTACCTGGTGTCCGCGGGCGGCATCACGGTCGGCTACCACCGGTACTTCACCCACGGCTCCTTCAAGGCCACGCGCGGCCTGAAGATCTTCATGGCGCTGGCCGGGAGCCTGGCCATCGAGGGGCCGGTCATCACATGGGTGGCCGACCACCGGCGGCACCACAAGCACTCGGACAAGGAGTTCGACCCGCACTCGCCGTGGCGGTTCGGCGACGACTGGAAGGCGCTCGCCAAGGGGCTGGCCTGGGCGCACTACGGCTGGCTGTTCGACGCCAACAGGACCTCCAAGCAGCGGTTCGCCAAGGACCTCCTCAACGACCGCGACCTCCGGCGCATCCACCTGGCGTTCCCCGGCCTGGTCGCGGTGTCGTTCCTGCTCCCGGCCGTCATCGGCGGCCTGGTCACCATGTCCTGGATGGGCTTCCTCACCGCGCTGTTCTGGGCCGGGTTCGTCCGGATCACCCTGGTGCACCACGTGACCTGGTCCATCAACTCGATCTGCCACACCTTCGGCAAGGAGGAGTTCGAGGTCCGCGACAAGTCGCGCAACGTGTGGTGGCTGGCCATCCCCTCGCTGGGCGAGTCGTGGCACAACCTGCACCACTCGGACCCGACCTGCGCTCGGCACGGCGTGCTGAAGGGGCAGGTCGACATCAGCGCGCGCATCATCTGGGCGTTCGAGAAGATGCGCCTGGCCCATGACGTCCGGTGGCCGAACCCCGACAGGCTGGCCGCTAAGCGCACGAAGCAGGCGGTTTGACCGCCACAATTGATCCCGTGACAGATCCCGCTCCCAGGACCCGCAGAAAGCGGATGACCGCCAAGGAACGCCGCGAACAGCTTCTCGACATCGGCCGGACGCTGTTCGCCGAGCGCGGGCTGGACGGCACCTCGGTCGAGGAGATCGCGTCGGCGGCCGGGGTGTCCAAGCCGGTCGTGTACGAGCACTTCGGCGGCAAGGAGGGGCTCTACGCGGTCGTCGTCGACCGGGAGTTCGAGCGGCTGCTGGGCCTCGTCACCGACTCGCTGAACTCGGTGGTCCACTACCGGAGCAAGCTGGAGAAGGCGGCGCTGGCGCTGCTGGAGTACATCGAGGAGCGCCCGGACGGGTTCCGCATCCTCGTCCGCGACTCGCACGGCGGGACGGGCACGGGCAGCTACGCCAGCCTGCTGAGTGAGATCGCCGGCGAGGTGGAGCACATCCTGGCGCAGGAGTTCGACCGGCACGGGTACGACGACAAGTTCGCGCCGCTGTACGCGCAGAGCCTGGTCGGCATGGTGGCGCTCACGGGCCAGTGGTGGCTGGACGTCCGCCGACCGCACCGGGAGGACGTGGCCGCGCACATCGTGAACCTGGCGTGGAACGGCCTGTCCGGTCTGGAGCCGAGGCCGTCGCTGGATCCGCGCCGCCGCCGCAAGGAGATGGAGCGGCAGGAGAAGCGCGCCGAGAAGGCCGCCGCCAAGGCCGAGCGGGCCGAAGGCAAGGCGGCGGCGAAGGCGGAGAAGGCGCACCGCCGGGCGCGGCGCGACTTCGAGGAGATCCCCGACCCGTCAGCCTGAGGGCCGCAGGAACTCCAGCCGGTTCCCCACGGGGTCGTCGGCGTAGAAGCGGCGGTGCCCGGGGAACAGGTCGTCCGGCGCGACCTCGTGGCCGGCGGCCCGCAGGCGCGCCGCGAGGGCGTCGAGATCGTCGACGAGCAGGCCCGGGTGGGCCTTGCGGGCCGGCCGGAAGGCGGGCTCGACGCCGAGGTGGAGTTCGACGCCCGGGCCGCGGAACCACGCTCCCCCGCGCTTGGCGAGCTCGGGCGGCTTGGGGACCTCCTCAAGGCCGAGGACGCCGCCGTAGAAGGCGCGGAGCCGGTCCTCGCTGCCGGGCGGGGCCGCGAGCTGGACGTGGTGGACACCGGTGATCATGGTTGCCTCCGGACATGGCACCGGCGGCCCCCCGGAGTTCGTCCGGGAGGCCGCCGGCGGGGTCGCCGGTCTCGGGTCGCGAGCCGGGTTTCGCGGACGCCGCCCGTCCGCCGGAGATGGCACACCGCAGGGGAACGAGTCGCTTCCCTCGGGCGGGGCGGGCGGCATCCCGTCTAGGGGGTGGTGGCGATCACGAAGATCCTCCGGAACGGGAACACGGTGCCGTACGGGGCGGCGGGATAGGCGCGCCTGAGCCGCTCGCGGTACTCGGCGAGGAACTCGTCCGCCTCCGCGGGCGGGAGGGCGGTGAGGACGGGGCGCAGCGCGCTGCCCTTGACCCATTCGAGGACGGGGTCCTCGCCGTGCAGGACCTGCGCGTAGGTGGTCTCCCAGGCGTCGACGGCGCAGCCGAGGCGGGCGAGGAGGTCGACGTATCCGGCGGGGTCGAGGACGGGGGCGTCGTGCTGCAGGTGGGCGAGCCTGTCGCGCCACCGTTCGGAGCGGCCCATCTCGCGGAGCAGGACATGGCTGGGCGCGCCGAAGTTGCCGGGCACCTGGAAGGCGAGGCGGCCGCCGGGGGCGAGGGCCGCGACCCAGCGGGGCAGCAGGCGCGGGTGCTCGGGGAGCCACTGCAGGACGGCGTTGGAGATCACGAGGTCGAGGGGCCGCTCGGGCTCCCAGTCGGCGACATCGGCGACGCGGAAGGCGAGGCGCCCCGGGATCCCGTGCGCGCGGGCCGCCGCGATCATCTCCGGTGAGCTGTCGAAGGCGTCGATGACGGCGTCCGGCCAGCGGGCGGCGAGGGTGGCGGTGAGCTCGCCGCTCCCGCAGCCGAGGTCGGCGACGCGCGCGGGCGGGGCACCGCCGAGCCGTCCGGCGAGCTCGGTGAAGGGCCTGGCGCGCTCGTCGCCGAAGACCCCGTACTGCGCGGGGTCCCATACGGCCGCGGTTTGTCTCGACATCAAGAGACATCATGCCCCGGCCCATATCTTGATGTCAAGAATCTTGGCGCGTGTCGCGGCGACCGGTCGCATGACGGATGCGCCCCCGCCGAAGCCGCTCCTAGGCTCACCGGCATGACGGACGACGAGAGCGGATGGGCCCTGGCGCTGGGCCCGGGCGGACCGGTGGGAACGGCGTGGCTGATCGGCCTCGCGGCGGGACTGCGCGAGGCGGGCGTGGACCCGGCGGGCGCGGGCCTGGTCGTCGGGACCTCGGCGGGCGCCATCGCCGGCGCGGCGATCACCACGGGCAGGGACCTGGCAGCACTGGAGGAGCTTCCGCCGCGCGACGGCCCCCCGGCGCCCGCGGACGGCTCGGTGATGGCGCGGGTGTTCGAGGTGGGCGCCACCCCGGGACTCGCACCGGACGAGGCCAGGCGGCGGATCGGGCGGCTGGCCCTGGACGCGGCCGCGCTGCCCGCCGAGCGCCACCGCGCGAGCATGCGGTACCTGGTCGGGACCGACACGTGGCCGGGCGCGCGGTTGCTGGTCACCGGGGTGGACGCCGTGTCGGGCGAACCGGTGCTGTGGGACGCGTCGAGCGGCGTCCCGCTGTCGCTGGCGGTGGCCGCGAGCAGCGCCGCCCCCGGCTTCGCCGAGCCGGTGCCGATCGGCGGGCGCCGCTACCTGGACGGCGCGTTCGCCGGATGGTCGGAGGCGGAGCTGGCGAAGGGGGCCGGACCGCTCGTCGTGGTGGAGCCGATGCCCCACATGCGGGGCGGCGGCGGCGACGTCCGGATCGTCCCGGACGCGCGGGCGCTGGAGGCGTTCGGCCCGAACCTCGGGGACCGCTCGCGCTGGACGCCCGTCTACCGCGAGGGGGTCCGGCAGGCCCCGGAGGCGGCCGAGCGGATCGCCTCCGCACTGCCCGCCCGCCGCTGATCGCGCCCGTCTTTCTCGATATCAAGACAGGTAGGGTGGCGGCATGCGCGATGAGGTCGACAGGCTGGTCGAGGCGTGGAACACCGAGCGCCCGGACCTGGACGTCCGGCCGCTGCAGGTCCTCAGCCGCGTGTCCCGGCTGGCCCGGCACCTCGACCGCGCCCGGCGCTCGGTGTTCGCCGACCACGGACTGGAGCCGTGGGAGTTCGACGTGCTCACCGCGCTGCGCCGGGCGGGCGCCCCCTACCGGCTGAGCCCGGGCCGCCTCCTGCACGCCACCCTGGTGACCTCCGGCACGATGACGAACCGCATCGACCGGCTCGCGGCGGCGGGCCTGGTCGAACGGCACCCCGACCCGCAGGACAAGCGCGGCGTGCAGGTCCGCCTCACCGACGCGGGCCTCACCCGCGTCGACGCCGCCTTCGCCGACCTGCTCGGCCGCGAGCAGGCGATCCTGGAGAGCCTCTCCCCCGACCAGCGCGAAGCCCTGGCCGACCTCCTGAGAACCCTCCTCATCCCCTTCGACGCGTGATCTCCCAGGGGAGCGACCCCCTGGAACCCCCGTTACGAGCCGGACGATCCTCACGCCACAGTGCGGGTGTGTTGTGTCCGTGCGGGTTCGCGATGTGGCGCTGCGGTCGCCCGGCTCGGCGGGTCGTGCGACCTCCAGGCGCCTAGAGCGCCTTCCGGCCGCCCGACCCGCGCCCCGACTCAGGTCCCGGTCCACGTTGACTCCAAGAGCGTTCGGGCGTGGCACGTCCGAGAGGGCTACGGGGTCAGGGCGCTTTCCAGTGCGGCGGCGAGGGCGCAGAGGTGTTCTTCGCCGCCGGCTCGGCCGATGAGCTGGACGGACGCGGGCAGGTGCGAGCCGGGCACCGGAACGGGCAGGGCGAAGGCGGGGAGCCCGGCGACGTTGGCCTGCCCCACGAGCGATGTGAGGACGAGGTCTGACTCGTCCGCCTCGTCCGCCTCGTCGGGCTCCGGGGGCAGGCACGTCAGGACCGGGAGGGCGATCGCGGTGTGCCGGGCGAGGATCGCGTCGAGTTCGGCCCTGATCGCCTTCCGCACGGCGAGCGCCCGGTCGAGCAACCCGGCGCCCGACACGTCGATCATGTGCTGGATGCGGCGCGCGATGCGCCCGCTCAGCAGGTCCGGCTCCGTGAGGAGGTGCCCGTTCCAGCGCGGGGCCTCGTCGCTGATGATGAGGCCGTTGGCCATGGCGGCGTCGGCGTAGTGCTCGGACGTGACCTCGGTGAAGGGGCCGAGGCGGCGCAGGGCGTCGTCGACGGCGGCGTCGACCGCCGGGTCCACGCCGTCCGCGCGGAGGCGCGCGACGGTCATGGACGGGTCGTAGGGGGCGGGCGTGAAGCCGGGTTCGAGCAGGCGCATCCCGAGCACGACGGCGGCGACGTCGCGGCCCATCGGCCCGACGACGTCCAGCGTCGGCGACAGCGGGTGCACGCCGTCCAGGGAGACTCGGCCGTTCGTGGTCTTCAGGCCCGCGATGCCGCAGCAGGCGGCCGGGATGCGGATCGACCCGGAGGTGTCGGTCCCGAAGGCGACGTCGGCCTCGCCGGTGGCGACGGCCACGGCGGAGCCGCTGGAGGAGCCGCCCGGCACCCGCGACGGGTCGAGCGGGTTCACCGGCGTTCCCGACCAGGGGTTGACGCCGTCCGCGGCCATGCACAGCTCGTTCAGGTTGGTCTTCCCGGCGATGCGGGCGCCCTGCGCGCGGGCGGACGCGACGGCGGGCGCGTCCGCGGCGGCGGGCTCGGCACGCTCGGCGACGGCCCGGCAGCCCGCCGTGGTGGGCAGCCCCGCGACGTCGATCGCGTCCTTGACGGCGAGGCGCGGGCCTTCGCCCGGCTCGCCCGTCCTGATGATCCAGGTCGTCATTCAGGGATGATGCCCGGTGCGCCCGCGAACCGCCATGAACGTCCTGCTAACCGAGATCCTCGGCGAGCATGAGCCACTCCTCCTCGACGCCGGCGGCCTCGGCCTGGATCTCCTTGAGCCGGGCGTCCAGCTCCTGGAGCTTGGCGTAGTCGGTGGCGTGCGCGGCGAGCTGCTCGTGGAGGGCGGCCTGCTGCCCGGCGAGCTTCTCCAGGCGGCGTTCGAGGCGGTCGAGCTCCTTGCGGGCCTTCCAGTCCTGGCCGCCCGCCTTGGGCTTCGGGGCCGCCGGGGCGGGCTCGTCCCGGACCGCGCCGGGCTTGGGCGCGGTTCCGGCGGCGCGCCGTTCGAGGTACTCGTCGACGCCGCCGGGCAGCAGCGACACGCGGCCGTCGCCGAGCAGCGCGACGACGTGGTCGGTGATGCGCTCCA
Source organism: Actinomadura coerulea (assembly GCF_014208105.1). NCBI lineage: Bacteria > Bacillati > Actinomycetota > Actinomycetes > Streptosporangiales > Thermomonosporaceae > Actinomadura > Actinomadura coerulea. The sequence continues at coordinate 7,461,660 of NZ_JACHMQ010000001.1, read as the reverse complement.
GGAAGTAGCGGTCGTGGCTGACGACGACGAGCGTCCCGGGCCATCCGTCCAGGAGGTCCTCGACCTCGGTGAGGGTCTCGATGTCGAGGTCGTTGGTGGGCTCGTCCAGGAGGAGGACGTTCGGCTCGGCCATCAGGAGGCGCAGCAGCTGCAGGCGGCGGCGCTCACCGCCGGACAGGTCGCCGACGGGCGTCCACTGCCGGTCGCCCGCGAAGCCGAGCCGTTCGAGGAGCTGGCTCGCGGTCCACTCGCGCTTGCCGACGGTGATGCGGCGGCGGATCTCCTCGACCGACTCCAGGACGCGCCGGGCCGGGTCGAGCTCCTCCAGGTTCTGCGACAGGTGCGCGAGCTGGACGGTCTTGCCCTGCACGACCGTTCCGGAGACCGGCCGGACGGAGCCGTCGAGAAGGCGCAGCAGGGTGCTCTTGCCGCTGCCGTTGACGCCGACGAGGCCGACCCGGTCGCCCGGGCCGAGCCGCCACGTCATGCGCTGGAACAGGTCGCGGTCGCCGAGGCGGACGCTGACGTCCTCGATGTCGTAGACGGTCTTGCCGAGCCGCGCGGTCGCGAACCGGGTCAGCTCCACCGCGTCGCGCGCCGGCGGCTCGTCGGCGATGAGGGCCTGCGCGGCGTCCACCCGGAACTTGGGCTTGGACGTGCGCGCCTGCGGGCCGCGGCGCAGCCACGCCAGTTCCTTGCGGAGCAGGTTCTGCCGCTTGGCCTCGGTGGCGGCGGCGATCCGGGAGCGCTCGGCCTTGGCGAGGACGTAGGCGGAGTAGCCGCCCTCGTAGCGTTCGACGCGCCCGTCGACGACCTCCCACGTGCGGTCGGTGACCTCGTCCAGGAACCAGCGGTCGTGGGTGACGACGAGCAGCGCGACCTTGCGGGCCCTGAGGTGCCGGGCCAGCCAGTCGATCGCCTCGATGTCGAGGTGGTTGGTGGGCTCGTCCAGCAGGAGCAGGTCGGACTCGGGGACCAGCAGCCGGGCCAGCGCGACGCGGCGGCGCTCCCCGCCGGACATGCCGGCGAGCGGCGCGTCCAGGTCGAGGTCGGCGAGCAGGCCGCCGAGGATCTCGCGGACGCGGACGTCGCCCGCCCACTCGTGCTCGGCGCGGTCGCCCACCACCACGGACCGGACGGTCGCGTTCTCGGCGAACGCGTCCCGCTGGGTCAGGTAGCCGAGCCGGATCCCGCGCGCGTGCGTGACGCGCCCGTCGTCGGGTTCGGTCTCCCGGGCGAGGACGGACACGAGGGTGCTCTTGCCGCCGCCATTGCGGCCGACGACGCCGACGCGGTCGCCCTCGTCCAGGCCGAGGGACACGGCGTCGAGCAGCGGCTGGGGCCCGTAGGCCTTGGCGACGTTCTCAAGATTGATCAGATTCACGGCGCCTTCAAGCGTAGGGCACCGCCCGAACGGCGCGCCCCGCCCGGACGATCAGTTCGGGGGCGCCATGCCCGAGGGCCCGGGCTGCTCCGGCCGATCCGGCTGATCGGGTTGCCCGTACTGACCGGGCTGATCGGGTTGCCCGTACTGACCCGGCTGACCCGGCTGACCCGGCTGACCCGGCTGCCCGTACTGACCCGGCTGCCCGTACTGACCGGGCTGGCCCGGCTGCCCGTACTGACCGGGCTGGCCCGGCTGCCCGTACTGACCGGGCTGCCCGTACTGACCGGGCTGCCCGTACTGGCCGGGCTGCCCGTACTGACCGGGCTGCCCGTACTGGCCGGGCGGCTGCGGCGGGTAGAGGGCGCCGGGCGGCCCGTACGCCGCGCCGGAGTTCTTGCCCTTCGACGAGTTCGCGGCGAGGACCGCTACGAGCACCACCACGCCGACGACGACCAGGAGCAGGAGCAGGAGTATGAAGGGGGTCAACATGCCAAGAAAGGCCATTTCGCTCTGTTCCGACAATCGCGGGGGGCGGACCGGTCGATGGCGGCCGCGCGTCCCGGCCGCGCGGCGAGCCTACTGCCCGCCCGCCTCCCCCGGCACCACGGAGCCGGGCGCCACGGGCCCCGGCACGGCGGGGCCCGCGCCCCCGGGGCCCGGCACGGCGGGACCCGGCACGGAGCCCATGCCCGAGGCGGCCGCCACCACCTTGTCAGGGGCGTTGCGGCGCAGAGCCCGGTCGCGGCGCACCGCCAGCAGGACGAGCGTCGCCATCACGACGATCGCCACGAGGCTCAGCATCCCGGACAGGTACGTCATCGCTCCACCTCGCCGGTCGGGTCAGTCCCGGAGGAACCGGTGTCACGGATAGAAGACGCGCTCCGCGACGCCGGGGTTCGCTTGTGTGACGATGGCAGCTACCGGGACAGGGGTGTCCCACCGTCCCGTCAGACGATTGTGGCCCCGGGGACGGGTCCGGAGGCCCTGACGATCTGCTCCGCGACGCCGGCCGAGTCCAGCGCGTCCGCGAGCTCGGCGGCGTCCTCGTCGGTCTCGGCGAGGAACGCGCACGTGGGACCGGAACCGGAGACGAGCGCCCCGATCGCGCCGAGGTCGCGGCCGGTGTCGAGCGTGCGGCGCAGCGACGGGCGCAGCGACAGCGCGGCGGGCTCCAGGTCGTTGGACAGCGCGGCGCCGAGGGCCTTGGCGTCCCCGGTGGCGAGCGCGGTCATCAGCGCCTCGGACACGGTCGGCCAGGCGGCGGCCTCCCCCGCCGCCAGGCGGAGCCGGTCGCACTCGCCGTAGACGGCGGGCGTGGACAGGCCGCCGTCGGCGGTGGCGAACACCCAGTGGAAGGTGCCGCGGGTGAGGGCGGGGGTGAGCCGCTCCCCGCGCCCGACGCCGACGGCCGTGCCGCCGAGGACGGCGAACGGGACGTCGCTGCCGAGGTCCCCGCCGAGCTCCATGAGGTCGTCGCGGGTGAGCGCGGGCTCCTCGCGGTCGTCCCAGAGCCGGGCGCACGCGACGAGTGCGGCGGCGGCGTCGGCGCTACCGCCCGCCATGCCCCCCGCGACCGGGATCGCCTTGCGGATCGAGAGCTTCACGGCCGTCTCGACGCCGAGGCGCGCGGCCACGAGCCGGGCCGCCCTGGCGGCGAGGTTGTCCTCGCCGGTGGGGACGCCGCCGACCGCGACCCGCGAGTGCGGCGCCGCCCGGACCTCCACCGCCAGCCGCTCGGCGGGCTCGGCCGTGACCTCGTCGAACAGGGACACGGCGTGGAACACGTTGACGAGGTCGTGGTAACCGTCGTCGCGGATCGGCCCGACGCCCAACTGGAGGTTCACCTTGGCGGGGACCCGCACCGTCACTGCGCTCACTCGCGAAACCCTACGGGACCCTCAGCCGCCGCTGGTGACGGGGAGGTTGCGAGGGTTGAAGTACGGGGTGGTGGCGAGTTCGCGCAGCGCCGAGATCGCGTGCGTGTCGCCGGTCACCGAGTAGGAGCGGCGCCTGTCGCGGGCGTTCTTCGCCTGCTCGTCTGAGTTGAAGTAGACGACGGCCTTGACCTGCGGGTCCTGCAGAGTCTTGGCGGCCTCGCGCAGCCACTCGGCGCGGCGCGGGCCGTAGGACTTCGGAACCCCGAACTCGGCGATCATGATGGGCTTGTGGCGTCCCCGGGCCCACTCCGTGAACAGCTTCAGCGCCTCCGACAGGTCGCGGTAGTCGTAGTCGGCGCCGGGCTGGGCGTCGGCGCAGATCCAGTCGACCTGGTCGTCGCCGGGGTAGTAGGAGCCCGCGTTCGCGCCGTTGAAGCCGCGGGCCGTGGGGCACCACACCCAGGCGACGTTGTCGACGTTCTCCCGCTTGAAGATCTCCCGCAGGTGCTTCCACGCGGCGGTGAAGTCGGCCGCCGAGTGGACGCGCTTCTGCTCGGACGACTTGTCCATGTCCCGCGACCAGCGCAGGAACACGGGCTTGCCGAGGGCCTTGACGGCGCGGGCGCGCTTGGCGATCAGGTCGTCGTGCTCGCCCTGGACGATCTCGCGGGCGTCACCGCCGTCCCAGGTCAGCAGCAGGTAGCGGTCGCCGTCGGCGACGGACTTCTCCAGCCCGCCGGGAAAGTCGCTCTTCCAGCCGCGGTAGCTCTGCACGATGTCGAGCCGGCGGCCGAGCCGCTGCTCGAAGCCGGCGACGGGCGCCATGCCCGGCTTGCCGGCGTCCTTCCCGGACGGCGACTCCGACGGCGAGCCGGAGTCCGACGGCGAGCCGGAGTCCGACGGCGACTCCGACGGCGAGGCGGAGGCGGACGGCGTGCCGCCGCCCTCCGGCACCCACGCCCCGAAGTAGGCCCCCTGCTCCGGCGGGACCGGCGCCACGCCCGCCCGCGCCGTCGTCGTGATCTTGGGTGCCGCGCCGGCGCCGCCCCCGCAGCCCGCCGCGACCGTGGCGACCACGCCCGCGATCGCGAGCAGGGCCGTCCCCACGACCGGCATCCGGGTCCGCGCCGCCCGCGAACGCGCCTTCACATCGACCTCCGGCTAGTACTGATGCTGTCTCATCCCCCGCGGGGAGCCCTCGCCTCGGGGGTTCGAGAGTGATCACCCCGGCGAGAAGGACCATACTCGGCAATCCGGGCGAAGGCGGCCACGTCCAGCGCTTCGCCCCGGGTCCGCGGGTCGACGCCCGCGGCGCGCAGCGCCTCCTCGGCGGCGGCCGCCGACCCGGCCCATCCGGCGAGGGCCGCGCGCAGCGTCTTGCGGCGCTGCGCGAACGCGGCGTCGACCACGGCGAACACCTCCCGCCGGGACGCCCCGGTCGGCGGCGGGTCCCGGCGGGTGAACGCCACGAGCCCGGAGTCGACGTTCGGCGCGGGCCAGAACACGGCGCGCCCGACGGCCCCGGCCCGCCGCGCCTCCCCGTACCAGGCGAGCTTCACCGACGGCACCCCGTAGATCTTGGAGCCGGGCGCGGCGACCATCCGGTCGGCGACCTCGGCCTGCACCATCACCAGCGCGGACCGCAGCGACGGCAGCGTGGCCAGCAGGTGCAGCACGACGGGGACGGCGACGTTGTAGGGCAGGTTCGCCACGAGCGCCGTCGGCGCGGGCCCCGGCACCTCCGCGATCCTCATCGCGTCGTCGCGCACGACCTCCAGCCGTTCCGCGAGGTCCGGCTCCCGGGCGGCGGCCGTGGCCGGCAGCTCGGCGGCCAGCGCCGGATCGATCTCCACGGCGACGACCCGCCGCACCCGCGGCAGCAGCGCCAGCGTCAGCGACCCGAGCCCGGGACCGACCTCGATCACGACGTCATCGGGGTCCAGCTCGGCGGCCCGGACGATGCGCCGGACGGTGTTGGCGTCGATGACGAAGTTCTGCCCGAGCGTCTTCGTCGGCCTGATGCCGAGCCGCCCGGCCAGCTCCCGCACGTCCGCGGGCCCGAGCAGGCCCCTGGTGTCCCCCATGCGACAAGTCTCCCCTGTCATCGCGGGTGCCCCGTCCCCCGGGGCCCCGCGGGCGCCGGTCAGGAGAACAGGAACTTCCCGCAGTTGGGCCACTGGCCCTGCCAGCGGCCGTTCACCCGCTTGTAGAGGAGCTGGGCCCGGTAGGTCTGCTCGGCCGAGCTCGCGTCCGACGGCTTGCCCGAGCCGCCGACCGACGCCCACGACGCCAGGGAGAACTGGTAGAGGCCGTAGTACCCGGCCGGGTTCACGGCCTTCGGGTTGTTGTGGGACTCGCAGTTGGCGAGGCCGCGCCAGTTCAGCCGCGTCACCGAGCCGCTGTTCGCCGACTTCGGGCCCACCGCGATGATCTGCGCGACGGGCTTGCGCTTCACCTTCCTGGCGAGGACCTTCGTCACCTTGCGGCCCTTGCGCCGGACGAAGGCCACCTTGAGGATCGTGATGCCCGGGCGGCCCTTGCGCAGCTCCTTCTCGGTCCACGGCGCGACGGACGAGCTGTTCTTGCGGACCGTCGGCGCGGTCGTCTTCACGACCTTCGTCACCGGATCCGACAGCAGCCGCATGATCTTGATGGTGTCTCCGGCGGGCTTGTCGGCGGCCGGCTCGACCAGGTCGTGCGGGCCGAGCGCGATCTTCGCCTGCTCCAGCACCTGGCCGACGGTCGCGCCTGTCGTCATGGTCTCGGTCTTCTTCGCGTCGACGACGATGACGACCTTGCGCGGTGCGGGGGCGCTGGTGCGCGGCGCGTCCGCGACGACGCCGTTCTTCGGGGCCGCCGATCCGCCGTCCCCGCCGCACGCCGAGGCGAGCAGCGCGGACGCCAGCAGGACGGCGAGGAGCGCGGTCGCGCGGGGCGCGCGCACGGATGGGGAAGGCACGGGGAGATCCTCCAGGGAGCCGGGCTCGGGGGGCGCCCGTCCAACGGCCAGAGATTAGAGGTCCCCGCCCGTCTCCGCCACCGCAACACCGCCACTCGCACCATTTGCCCGATATGCCGGACACGGGCCTCCCGCCGTCCCGGCCGGTCCCGCGCGGGTCACCAGGGGCCGAAGGCGCGCTCCCCGTTCGCGGCGATCGCGGCGCACAGCTCCGCCAGGTCCACGCCCTTGACCTCCGCCATCGCGCGGACGGTGTGCGGGACCAGGTAGGAGGCGTTCGGCTTGCCGCGGTGCGGGATCGGCGTCAGGAACGGCGCGTCGGTCTCCACGAGCAGCAGGTCGAGCGGCGCCGCGCGCAGCGCGTCCCGCAGGGGTTCGGCGTTCTTGAACGTGACGTTCCCGGCGAAGCTCATCAGGTAGCCGCGGTCGGCGCAGACCCGCGCCATGGCGGCGTCGCCGGAGTAGCAGTGGAAGACGACCGTGTCGGGCGGGCCCTCCTCCTCCAGGATCGCCAGCACGTCGTCGTGGGCCTCCCGGTCGTGGACGACCAGGGCCTTGCCGGTGCGCTTGGCGATGTCGACGTGGGCGCGGAAGGAGCGGTGCTGGTCCTCCTTCGGCGCCCAGTCGCGGTAGTAGTCCAGGCCCGTCTCGCCGATCGCGCGGACCTTCGGGTGCGCGGCGAGACGGGCGACGTCGGCCAGGACGGCGTCGCTGATGCCCGTCGTCTCGTTCGGGTGGATCGCGACCGCCGCGTACACGTCGTCGAACTCGGCGGCGGCGTCCACCGCGAACCGGGAGGACGGCAGGTCGCAGCCGATCGTGACGATCCGCGCGATGCCCGCCGCCTTCGCCGACCTCAGCTGCTCGTCCACCGGCGTCTCGACGATGTCGAGATGGCAGTGGCTGTCGAAGACGTCGACGGGCAGGCGCTCGGGCAGCGGCGGGTAGGACCGGGAGGCCTGCCCGTCCCCCTCCTCGGTCACGCCTTCTCCAGCCGGGCGAGCTCCTCGTCCACCACGGACGTCTCCAGCTTCTTGAACAGCGGCACCGGCTTGGCCAGCGGGACGCCCGGCCTGATCGGCATGGACTTCCAGCGCGCCTCGGTCTCGTAGTCGCCGGTGAGGACGCGGTAGTCGGGGCCGCCCTCCTCCGACACCGTCTCCAGCCGCGGCATGCCGCTCCACACGCCCTGCCCGCCGAGCATCTCGTAGACCTTCTGCGAGGAGTTCGGCAGGAACGGCGTCAGCAGCGTCTTGGCGTCGTCGACGACCTGGAGCGCGGTGTACAGGATCGACTTCACGCGCTCGGGGTCGTCCTTCAGCTTCCAGGGCGCCTGGTCGGACAGGTACTTGTTGGCGTCGCGGACGACGTCCAGCGCCTCGGTGATCGAGTTCTTGAACCGCGACCGCCCGAGCTCGGCGCCCACGGCCCCGAACGCCGCGCGGCTGCGCTCCAGCAGCGCCCGGTCGGCGTCGGTGAGGTCGCCCGCCTCGGGAATCGCGCCGAAGTTCTTCGCCGCCATGTTGACCGAGCGGTTGACGAGGTTGCCCCACGCCGCCACCAGCTCGTCGTTGTTGCGGCGGACGAACTCCGACCAGGTGAAGTCGGTGTCCTGGTTCTCGGGGCCGGCGACCGCGACGTAGTAGCGCAGCGCGTCGACGTCGTAGCGCTCCAGGAAGTCCTTCACGTAGATGACCACCTGGCGGGACGAGGAGAACTTGCGGCCCTCCATCGTCAGGAACTCCGACGACACGACCTCCGTCGGGACGTTCAGGGCGCCCAGCGAGCCGGGCGTGCCGCCCTTGTCGCCCTGGCCGCCGTAGCCGAGGAGCATCGCCGGCCAGATCTCGGCGTGGAAGACGATGTTGTCCTTGCCCATGAAGTAATAGGACAGGGCCTCCGGGTCCTGCCACCAGGCGCGCCACGCCTCGGGGTCGCCGGAGCGCCGCGCCCACTCCACCGACGCGGAGAAGTAGCCGACGACGGCGTCGAACCACACGTACAGCTTCTTGGCCGGGTTGTCGCGCCAGCCGTCCAGCGGGATCGGCACGCCCCAGTCGAGGTCGCGGCTGATCGCCCGCGGCTGCATGTCGTCGAGCAGGTTCAGCGCGAACTTCAGCACGTTCGGCCGCCATTGGCCCTGGTTGCCGCGCAGGTAGCGGCCGAGGACCTCGGTGAACGCGGGCAGGTCGAGCATGAAGTGCTCGGTCTCGGTGAACACCGGCGTCTCGCCGTTGATCCGCGACACCGGGTTGATCAGGTCGATCGGGTCGAGCTGGTTGCCGCAGTTGTCGCACTGGTCGCCGCGCGCCCCGTCGTAGCCGCAGATGGGGCAGGTGCCCTCGATGTAGCGGTCCGGCAGCGTCCGGCCGGTGGACGGCGAGATCGCGCCCATCGTCTTGGTCGGGAAGATGTAGCCGTTGTCGTACAGGCCCTTGAAGACCTCCTGGACGACGGCGTAGTGGTTCAGCGTGGTGGTCCGGGTGAACAGGTCGTAGGACATCCCGAGGCCGTGCAGGTCCTCGGCGATCACGGAGCTGTAGCGGTCGGCCAGCTCGCGGGCCGTCACGCCCTCCTTGTCGGCCTGCACCTGGATCGGCGTGCCGTGCTCGTCGGTGCCGCTGACCATCAGGACCTTGTTGCCCGCCATCCGCTGGTAGCGGCTGAACATGTCGGCGGGCAGCGCGAAACCGGAGACGTGCCCGATGTGACGGGGCCCGTTGGCGTACGGCCATGCGGGCGCGGTCAAGATATGACGGCTTGACGAGGACATGGAATCAAGGGTAGTCGCGTCACGGGGGCCGCGGCACGCGAGTAACCTGGCTCGGCGTCACAGCACGGACCAGCGGAGGCGGGAACTCAAGGCATGGCCCAGACCACGTCCGACCAGGCGGTCGCCCGGGAAGCCGACGACGCGGGGCCGGACGCGCCGTCCGAGCGCCCCGGCCTGTGGGGCCGGGTGCGGCGGACCCGGCGGGTGGTGTGGCTGTCGCTGCTGGTCGCGGCGTCCGCGGTGCTCGCCCAGTGGGTGATCATGACGCCGCCGCTGTACTTCGACCCATACTACGTGTGGCTCGCCGCCCGCGACTGGCCGCACATCCCGCTCACCCAGTGGCCGTTCGACGAGGTCCCGCACCAGGTCACCCGCATCGGGCTGGTGCTTCCGGCGCGGCTGGTCCAGGAGCTCCTCGGGGACGGCCAGGCCGCGTACTTCACGGTCGCCGCCCTCGGCTGCGCCGCCTTCTTCGTCGGGACGTACCTGGTCGTCCGGTCCCTGTTCGGGGACGTGGCGGGCCTGGCGTCCGCGGCGGTCATGCTGGTCCACCCGTTCTTCACCATGACCAACCCGTTCGGCCACGAGATCACCTGGTCGACCGGGGTGATGCTGCCGGACATGCCGGGCGCCGGGCTGTTCACCATCGGGATGGCGGGCCTCGTCGTCGCGAGCCGCCGGACCGGCCGGGCCCAGACGCGGATGCTGCTGGCCGCCGGGGTGCTCCTCGGCGCGTCGTTCCTCGTCCGGGAGTTCCTGGCCTTCCTCTTCCTCGCCATCCCCGCCTACCTGGCGCTGCTGCGCATCCCGTGGCGCCGCAACGTCACGGTCGGCGCGCCGATGCTGGCGATCCTGCTGCTCAACTTCGTCCACAACCAGCTGGTGTGGGGCAGCCCGCTCGCCGGGCTCATGTCGGCCGCCTCGCACGGCGGCCAGTCCCGCGACTACGTCACCCGCTCGCTCGCCGCGCGGTCGTTCCTGCGCGCGATGCACGAGTGGAACCCCCTCGGCCTCGTCTTCACGGCGGCGCTGGTCCTCACCATCGTCGGCTGGGCCGTCACCCGCGACCGGCGGCTCACGCTGGTCCTGGTGTGGTTCTTCACGCTGGCGGTGCCGCTGACGCTGTTCTCCGGCGTCCTCGACCCGAACGACATCTCGCTGCGCGCCTGGCTCCAGCGGTACTGGTTCGCGGTGCTGCCCGCGCTGCTCGCCGGCGGCTCGGGGTCGCTGATCCTGATGTTCCGGATGCTGCCGTCCGGCCTGGTGTCACGGCTGCGGCTGCGGACGGTCGCGGCACCCGTCCTGGCGGTCGCGCTGGGTGCGGCGTACGCGGTGGCGGCGGTCCGCGCCGTCCCGGAACTGCCGCGCGACAAGGCGTGGAGCGAGCTGCGCGGGTACCTCGGCGACCATCGCGACATCACGCTGATCTGCGCCGACCGGCGGCTCGCGCAGACCCTCACCTTCTACACGCGCGACATGTGGGGGCGCCCGGTCTGGCGCGGCGAGATCCGCGACTTCCCGCACTACATGCCGGTCCCGCGCAACGCGACGGAAGGGCCGATGCTCTACACGCGCTGGCGCGGCATGGAGTCGCAGATCGGCGGCGGCTGGCGCCCCGACCCCGCCCAGGGCTGGACGCTCATGTGGCGCTCGTCGGACGGGGTCCTGCAGCTCTGGAATCCCCCCGCCCGGGCCTCCGCCGGCAGTTAGCGGGTCCAGGCGACCCAGTCGCCCTCGGCGGTGCGGCGGCTGGCGACGACGCGCCAGCCGGGCGGGGCGCCCTTCGGCCAGGACGCGGTGGGAGGAGCGTTCTTCGGCCAGGCCAGGACGACCATGTCGGCGTCCTGCGGCGGCGCGGTCCAGCGCGCGTCGAACACGCTGCCGTCGCTCCACCAGGCCCAGTAGTACTGGGAGAGCCGGATCGTCCACCAGATGTTCCAGTCGACGGCGATCGACCGCTGCCTCGTCAGGTCGGCGGCGCCCCGAAGGTCGGTGTAGGCCGTCTCGGCGCGCACCAGCGGCTGGGCGATGCGCTCGGTCGCGGTGACGGACATGGCGAGCGCGACGGCGGCCAGCAGGCCCGCCAGCAGCGGCGGGCCGGCCGAGCGGCGGAGCCGCGGCAGGACGGCCGCCGTCGACAGCACGAGCAGAAGCAACCCGGCGGACGTGGCCCGCCAGAGGTGGAACGCCGTCCAGTCCCAGGTCAGGAGCGACGTCTCCGGGAAGTCGTAGGCGGTGTAGGTGTACCGGGTGAGCAGGTCGCCCGCGTACCACTGGACGACGCACGCGGCGACGATCGTCAGCACGGCGGCCGCGCCCGCCGCCCACAGCAGCGTCCGCCGCGAGGCTCGCATCAGGACCGCGACGCCCACCGCGAACAGCGCCGGGGTGACGCTGGCCAGGTAGCGGCCGTACACGTAGTTGCCGATGCGGTACTCGACGGGCAGTGCCGCCGACGTAGCGAACGCGATGCCCGCCACCAGCGCCATGACGGCGAGCGCCAGCGCCCGCACCGGCCCCGGGGTGGTGCGGCGCACCGCGAGGAACGCGACGGCGACGAGCCCGAGCGCCGCCACGCCGCCGGTCGCGACGGACTGGTACCAGACCTGGCCGGTGCCGAGCGAGAGCATCCAGCCCCACCCGTCGAGTGTGGTGAGGCGCTTCACGACGTTGCCGCCGAGATCGTTGTCGCCCTGCGGGTACATGTGCGGCAGCAGCGACCGGTTCAGGAGCATCCCCGCGGCCGTCGCGGCGGCGAGGGCGAACGTGGCGGCGGACACGGCGCGCCAGGACCGCCACCGGAACACCAGGGCGGCGCCGAGCAGCGCGGCGTGCACGAGCAGCAGGATCGCGCCGCGGGTGTGGCAGGCGTAGGCGTAGGCGACCAGGAGCGACGCGCCCGCCCCGGCCAGCGTCAGCCGGACGGCCGGGCGGCGCCCGGCCGGGGGCGGCGCGGTCAGCCACGTGTGCGCCAGGAGCAGCCAGCCGGCCACGAGCACCGGCAGGATCGCGTCCGTCAGCGCGAACCCGGAGTAGAACAGCACGCACGGCAGCAGCGCCGTGACGTGCCCGAAGACGTACGACCAGCGGCGCCGCACCGCCAGCCGGCGCAGCAGCAGGTAGGCCAGCGGCAGCATCGCCGCGCTGACCAGCGCGTTGATCGCCAGGGCGGTCCGGTAGACGCCGACCGGGCCGTCGCCGATCCAGAAGGCGGGCGTCAGCAGCAGCGGGTAGCCGCCGCGGTACACCGTCCCGAACGACATGTCGGCGTCGGGCCCGCCGGTCAGGACGCGGGCGGCGAACAGGTAGCCCGACTCGTCCGGCGTCGCCACCGGCAGCGTCTGCCCCGACGCGAGCCAGAGGCGCACGGCGACCTGCGCGACCCAGCCGAGCGCGAACAGCCAGGCCCAGCGGCGGCGGGCCGCGCGGGGCGGGGCGGCGGGCGGGTCCGCCGGGGACGCCGGCGGCCGGGCGTCGGCGCCTTCGTGTGGTGCGTCCGGGCGCGCGGCGCCCTGCGGCGTGCGCGTGCTCACCGGCACGCGGCGCGCCGGGCGCGGACTGCCGGGGGAAGAAGCTCCATCGACGGTCAAGCCTGCCATAGTGCGGGCGAGGCGCCCGGGCCCGGCCCGGTGGCGCTCAGCGACCGTCCTCGTCGCCGTCCTCGGACGCGGTCGCGCCCTTCTTGCCCGCGGCGACCTTCTCCGGCCCGTCCTCGGTCGCGGCCTCCTCGGCCTTCACACCGTTCTCGGCGCGCTCCGCCTTCGCCGCCTTCTCGGCCCTGGCCGCCTTCTCGGCCTCGGCGACCTTCTGCACGGCGGCGTCGACGACGCCCGCGGCCTCCTCGGCCGGGTCCGTGAGCGGCGGGTGCTGGCGGCGGCGGATGCCGAGGATGCTGACGAACAGCGAGGCGAAGATCGCCTGGAAGCTCATCACCAGCGCGGTCGCGGCGGGGACGACGATGCGCAGCGAGTGCCGCGGGTCCAGCTCGCCGAAGCTGTTCACCCGCCAGTGCAGCAGGGACGCGACGAGCCCGCCGAGACCGGCGACGGCGAGCAGCCCGCCGAGCAGCAGGCCGCGCTCCAGGCTCCACCAGTCAATGACCTTCTGCACGCGGCTGTCGTGCGGGAGGAAGCCCTCCTGCATCGCGTAGACCTTGGTCAGCAGCGCGAACAGCACCGCCTGGAAGCCGATCACCAGTGCGGCGGAGGCGCCGACCAGCGTGTCGACGTCGAAGGCGATGTCTCCGACGGTCACCGGGCCGGTCGACAGCGCGACCCCGGCGACCAGGCCGAGCATCATGAAGACCAGGCCGGGGATGAGGAACAGCCAGCGGGGGCTGTAGAGCATGAGGAAGCGCAGGTGGCGCCAGCCGTCGCGCCAGGTGTTGAGGTGCGGGGCGCGGGTCCGGCCGTCGGGCGACAGCGTGGTCGGCACCTCGCGGATGTCGTAGCCCTGCAGGGTCGCCTTGACGACCATCTCGCTGGCGAACTCCATGCCGCCGGTCTGCAGGCCGAGCCGCAGGATCGCGTCCTTGTCGAAGGCGCGCAGGCCGCAGTGGAAGTCGCCGATCTTGCTGCCGAAGAACAGCCGGCCGACGAAGCTGAGCACCGGGTTGCCGAGGTAGCGGTGCAGCGGCGGCATGGCGCCCTCGGCGATTCCGCCCTTGAACCGGTTGCCCATGACGAGGTCGGCGCCGTCGCGCAGCTCGTCCAGGAACGGGCCGAGGGTGGCGAAGTCGTAGGAGTCGTCGGCGTCGCCCATCGCGACGTACCTGCCGCGCGCGGCCCGGATCCCGCCCATCAGGGCGTTGCCGTAGCCCTTGTCGACCACCGGCACGACGCGGGCGCCCGCGTCCCGGGCCAGCTGCTGGCTGCCGTCGGTGCTGCCGTTGTCGGCGATGACCACCTCGCCGTCGATGCCGCTGTCCTCGAAGAAACCGATGGTCTTGCGGACGCAGGTCTCGACCGTCTCGGCCTCGTTCAGACATGGCATCACTACGGAGAGTTCCACGCGATCTCCTTCGTTACCCCTGGTGGCGTCGTTACCCTTGGTGACCCTGTTACACCTGCTGACCGTCTGCGGCGTTTTCCACTAATCTCTGTTGTTCCGCGTGTTGTTCATCGGGACGGCCCGTCGGCGTTCATGATGCCCGCCGAGGGCGGGGCATGATGGCCGCTCTCGTCAAGAGCACCCGTATCGTGTTGCCCACTTGCAACCGGAAAACCCTATCCGGCACCGTCGCGGGCGGCATGTTAGGACGTCAAGCATACGGGCACGGCGGCCCGGAAAGGGTGGGCGGCTGTGACGCGCGCCGCAGGACGCAGTGCCGTGGACGAACGTAGTGCCCTGGACCAACGCAATGCCACCGGACCGGGGGCCGGACATCGAAGGGAAGGTGCGGCGATGGCGGGGGAAACGCCGCAAGGCACCGCGCTCGACGGGTCGGCGCAGGGCGGGACGGCCCTGGCGACGACGGCCGGCTCCGCGGCGGCGACGGCCGCACCGGGCACCACGGCCGACGCGCCCGGGGGCGCGGAGACCGCCCCGGAGTCGGCCAAGTCTTCGTCAGAGGCCGGCAACGTCGCACCCGATTCCGGGACAGAAGGTCTGGAATCCGGCATAACGGTCACCGCTTCCGGTGAGTCCATTAAGGACGCGCAGGAAACGGACACAAAGGTGCGTCCGGAATCGGGCGACACGCCGGACGACACGCCCGGGGAGAGTGCCGAGGCGGGTCGCGGACGCGGCCGCGGATTGTGGACGCTGGCGTGCCGGAACCCGGTCTTCAGTGTGATCATTGCCATAGCGGCGCTGCTCCGCCTGGTGGCGATGCTCGGCTACCAGCCGGTGATGTTCTTCAACGACAGCTTCGACTACCTGAACGTCGCGATGGACCCGTACCCGCACCCGCTGCGGCCCGACGGGTACTCGTTCCTGCTGCTCGCCCTCAAGCCCTTCCACAGCTTCGCCCTCGTCGCGGGAATCCAGCACCTCATGGGCCTGGCCATGGGCGTGATGATCTACGCGCTGCTGCGGCGCCGGTTCGGCCTGCCCGGCTGGGGCGCCGCGCTGGCGGCCGCGCCGGTTCTGCTGGACGCCTACCAGCTGCAACTGGAGCACCTGGTCCTGTCGGACACCACGTTCACCTTCCTGGTGATGTCCGCGGTCACGCTGCTGCTGTGGCGCGACCAGCCGTCCTGGAAGATCGCCGCGGGGGTCGGGCTGATCGTCGGGATGGCGTGGCTGACCCGCTCGGTCGGGATGCCGGTGCTCCTCGGCGTGCTGGTCTACATGCTGATCCGCCGCAGCGGCTGGCGGCTCATGGCCGTCACACTGGTCGCCTGCCTGCTGCCGGTGCTCGGCTACATGGGCTGGTACAAGGCGGAGAGCGACAAGTTCGCGATCACCGAGAGCAACGGGATCTTCCTGTACGCCCGCGTCTACAAGTTCGCCGACTGCCACCGGATGAAGGACCTGCCGGTCAGCGAGTACCCGCTGTGCACCGAGCCCGCGAACCGGCTGCCGAACTCGCAGGACGGCATCTGGAACGCCCGCTCCCCCCTCAACCGCTACACCGGCACGCGGTTCAGCCCCGAGAACAACAAGCTCGGCAACGACTTCGCCAAGCGGGCCATCGCCTCCCAGCCGCTCGACTACGCGCGCGTCGTCGCGCACGACTTCTTCCGCGTCTTCCAGTGGAAGCGCACGGTGTTCCCCGACCCGGCGACGTACTCGCAGTACGAGTTCGAGAAGAAGAGCAGGCCGCTTCCCGACTGGCACATGCCCGGCGGCGGGACTGCCGCCCAGGACGCGCGCGGCTACGAGCACGGCAACGCCCGCACGCAGGTCGTCGAGCCGTTCGCCGGGGCCGCCCGCGGCTACCAGGACGTCTTCTACCTGCGCGGCACCATGGTCGGCGGCATCCTGCTCCTCGGCCTGGCCGGGCTGGTCCCGCTGTGGCGGCGGTTCGGCGGCGAGGCGCTGCTGCCGTGGACGCTCGCCACCGGGCTGCTGCTCGCGCCCGCCGCCACCGCCGAGTTCGACTACCGGTACGTGCTGCCCGCCGTCCCGCTGGCGGCGCTCGCCGCCGGGCTGGCGTTCCGGCCCGAGGCCCGCGCGACGGCGGCCGGCTGGACGCGCCGCCTCACCCGCCGCGGCGAGGGCCGGGCGACCCCGCCGGCCGAGCCCGCGGCCCAGGACTCCCCGGAGACCGCGGGCGTCACCGCCTGACCACCGCTGCGGCTACCAGGCGTGCATGCGGCGGAGGTGGAAGACCATCGCCACGTCGCTGCCGCTGCGGGCGATCGGCAAGTCGTCATGCCTGCCGTGCGTCGCCGACAGCGCCTTGACGTTCTGGCCGCCGCAGGTCGGGCAGGACCGGTCCATCCAGGGCGTCGTGCAGGGCTGGCCCTGGCGCTCGTAGATGACGGCCGCGTTGCCGTGCCCGTCACCGGAGTGCCGGACCCGGAACTCCTCGTCCCAGGAACCCTCGCAGCACAGGCACTCGAAGACCCACACTTCGTGGTGCGTCCATGCCTCGTGCATGGCACCCACCCCCTCACAGACCGTCTTCCGCGCGACACTTGGGCGCCCCTGGTCTGCTTCGCTCGGATGCCCCGGCCGGAGGCCGCCGGATCGGTTATGCCCCGGAGAGACCCGTTTGGATCGCTCTGAGGGGGGTGACTATTTCCTGGCCTTGACAACGGCGTCGTAAACGAGGCGCTTCTGGGCGCCGTTCTCCCGGGCGACCTCGGTGATGGCCTGCTTGCGCGGCGTCCCGGCCGCCTCCCGCGCGGCGACCGCCGCCGCCAGCTCCGCCGGGTCCGTCAGCCCCCGCGGCTCGGGCGCGCCCCCGACCACCACCGTGATCTCGCCGAGGACGCCGTCCCCGGCCCACGCGGCGAGTTCGCCGAGCGTCCCCCGGCGGACCTCCTCGTAGGTCTTGGTCAGCTCCCGGCACACCGCGGCCGGACGGTCGGAGCCGAACGCCTCCGCCATGGCCGCGAGGGTGACGGGCAGCCGGCGCGGCGACTCGAAGAACACCATCGTGCGCGGCTCCCCCGCGAGTGACTCCAGCCGGCGGGCCCGCTCCCCCGGCTTGCGCGGCGGGAACCCCTCGAAGCAGAACCGGTCGGTCGGCAGACCCGACACCGCCAGCGCGGTCGTGACGGCGGACGGCCCGGGCAGCACCGTGACCGGGACGCCCTCGGCGACCGCGGCGCGCACCAGCCGGTACCCGGGGTCCGACACGCCCGGCATCCCGGCGTCGGTGACCACCAGAACGTCCCGTCCGGCGAGCAGGTCCTCGACCAGGCCCGCGGCCCGCTCCCGCTCGTTCAGGTCGTTGTAGGACACGACGCGCGCGGCCAGTTCGACGCCGAGGTCGCCCGCCAGCCGCCGCAGCCGCCGCGTGTCCTCCGCCGCGATGACCGGCGCCTCCGCGAGCGCGGCCCGCAACCGGGCCGAGGCGTCCTCGGGCCTGCCGATCGGCGCCGCGGCGAGCCGCAGCGTTCCCGTCCCCGCCGCCATCACGGCCCCCATCCCGCTCGTCCCGTCACGCGGCCCATTGTCCCAGGGAAGGCGCCAAGGTCCTGAAGGAGGAGGGAAGTGCAAATAAACTCGCAGGATGTCGACGACGGATCTGGCTCCGGTCCCGGCCACGGCGTCCCGGCGCAGGCCCCCCGCGCTGCGGGAATGGCTCGCGCCGGCGATCCCCGGCAGCCCCCTGCTGTCCTGGCTGGGCGCACTGCTGGTCACCGCGCTCGCCGGGTACCTGCGGTTCGACCGGCTGGGCACGCCGAAGGCGGTGGTCTTCGACGAGACCTACTACGCCAAGGACGCGCTCGCCCTGCTGAGGTTCGGCTGGGAGCACAACACCGTCGAGGGCGCCGACAAGATGCTCATCGCCGACCCGGACGCCCGCATCTGGGGCAGCGGGCCCGCGTTCGTCGCGCACCCGCCGTTCGGGAAGTGGATGATCGCGATCGGCGAGTGGATGTTCGGCGCGACGCCGTTCGGGTGGCGGTTCATGCCCGCCCTGGTCGGGACGCTGTCGGTGCTGATCCTGTGCCGGCTCGCCCGCCGGATGACGGGCTCGACGCTGCTCGGCTGCGCCGCCGGGCTGCTGCTGGCGCTGGACGGCCTGGCGTTCGTGACCAGCCGCGCCGCGCTGCTGGACGTCTTCGTGATGTTCTGGGTCCTCGCCGGGTTCGCCTGCCTGGTGAACGACCGGGACCGCTCCCGCCGGGTGCTCGCCGAGCGGATCGAGCAGGGCCGGACGTCGGTGTACGGGCCGTTCCTCGCGCACGGCTGGCGGTGGGGGGCGGGCGTCTGCCTCGGCCTCGCCTGCGCCACCAAGTGGACGGGGGTCTTCTACGTCGCCGCGTTCGGGCTCATGACCGTCCTGTGGGACTACGGCGCCCGCCGCGCCGCCGGGGTCCGGGCCCCGCTGCAGGGGACGATGCTGCTGGAGGCCGTCCCGGCGTTCGTGCAGCTCGTCGTGGTCGGGCTGGTCGCCTACCTGGCGACCTGGTGGGGATGGATCTTCAAGCCGGGGGGCTGGGGGCGCGGCGAGGTCTCGGGCAACCCGCTGTGGCGGCCGTTCGAGGCGATGCCCGAGCTGTGGCACTACCACGCGGAGATGCTCGGTTTCCACACGGGCCTGGACGCCAAGCACCCCTACCAGTCGTGGCCGTGGGAGTGGCCGATCCTGCGCCGTCCGGTCGCGTTCTTCTACACCGAGCCGAAGGACGCGTGCGGCGGCGCGGCGCGGTGCTCACGCGAGATCCTCGGGATCGGCACGCCCGCCCTGTGGTGGGGGGCGCTGGTCGCGCTGGTCGTGGTGGCGTTCATCTGGCTGATCCTGCGGGACTGGCGGGCGGGCGCGATCCTGCTCGGCTTCCTCGCGGGCTGGCTGACCTGGTTCCCGTCGGCGTTCGCCGACCGCACGATGTTCCTGTTCTACGCGACGCCGCTGATCCCGTTCATGGTGCTGGCGGTCGTCCTGGTGCTGGGCTACCTGATAGGGCCGGCGCCCGCCTCGGCGGCGGGCGCGCACGCGGCGCGCCCCGGCGAGAGCGGCCACGACGCGGGGCCCGCGACCGCCCGGCCGGCCTCCTCCGAACCGCCTCCCCCGCCCCCGTGGGGAGCGCCCGCCGACCCGTCCCCGGCCCTCACGCCGTATGACGGGAACGCGCCGCACGACGAGCACACGCCCTATGGCGAGGACGGGGCGCACGCTCCGCCGCCGCCCGTCCAGGCCGCCGGGGCCCGGCGGCTGATCGGCGCCGCCGCGGCGGGGGCCTTCCTGCTGGTGGTGCTGGCCAACTTCGCGTACTTCCACCCGATCCTGTCCGCGCAGACGATCCCCTACGAGGACTGGCAGGCGCGGATGTGGTTCGACCGCTGGGTCTGACGCCCGGCCGGGCCGTCACAGCCGGGCGGCGGCGTCCGCGGTGACGGCCGGGCCAGCGGCGGGGCGCAGCGTCCGCGCGCCGAGCAGGCACAGGGCCAGGGCGAGGACGCCCCCGGCCCCGGCGCCCGCGAACGCGCCGGGCACGCCCGCGGCGTCCTGCCCGACGCCCGAGACGAACGAGCCGACGGAGCCGCCCGCGCCGATCGCCGCGACGATCCACGCGAACGCCTCGGTGACGGTCCCGGCGGGGGCGAGCCGGTCGACGAGCGTGAAACTGCACGCCAGCACCGGTGCGAGGAAGACGCCGGAGACGAACGCGAGCACCGACATGACGGGCAGTCCCGGCGCGAGGACGAGCGGGAGGTATCCGGCGGCGAGCGCGGCCATCAGCCAGGGCAGGCGCCGGTGCGCGGCGCCCGCCCACCGGCGCGCGCCGTAGACGATCCCGCCGGTGAGGGCGCCGCCCGCCATGCACGCCAGCAGCAGCCCGGAGGCGAGATCGCAGCCCAGGTCCTCGGCGTAGGCGACGACGGCGACGGAGTAGACGCCGAGGGCGATCCCGGCGCAGGCGAGCGACAGCAGCAGCACCCGCAGGCCGGGCGACCGCAGCGGCCCGGCCCAGTCGGAGGCGCGCGGCTCGCCCCGCCACCGGCGCGACGGCCCGGACAGCGCGACGACGAGCGTCCCGGCGATGCCGAGGACGCCGGTGATCAGCAGCGCGGTCTCGGTGTTCACGACGGCCGCGGCGACGACGAGCAGCGGCCCGACGGTGAACAGCAGTTCCTGGGCCGCGGCGTCGAGCGCGTAGGCGGCGTCGACCTGCTCCGGGCCGTCCAGGACGTCGGGCCACAGGGCGCGCAGCCCGGCTTCGAGCGGCGGGGTGGCGAACCCGGCGGCGAAGACGGCGGCGACGGCCAGCGGGAGCGGGGCCGCGCCGACGGCGGCGAGCAGGGCGAACCCGGCCGCGGAGGCGCAGGCGGCGGGCAGCAGGACGCGCGGCTGCCCGAACCGGTCCATGGCGCGGCCGAGGACGGGCTGCCCGGCGGCGGTCGCCAGCCCGAGGATCGCGGCGAGGGTCCCGGCGAGGGGGTAGCCGCCGTCGTCGGCGCGGACGTGCAGCACGACGGCGAGCATGCCCATCCCGTTGGGCAGCCGGCCGAGCAGGGTGCCGCCGAGCAGCCGTCCCGCGTACGGCCTCCGCAGGAATACGACGTAGCCGCGCATCGATGGCCCCCGGGATTCTGTCTCAATTGTCAGTCATACGTATTACCTCCGTCATACGTACCACTTCCGGCTCCTCCCGTTCTAGTCTGATTTCGTTAGAACGATCCGCCCAGGGAGGCGCAGGTGCCGGCCATCAGCCGCCCCACCAGCAAGGACGTGGCTCAGGAGGCCGGGGTCTCGCAGTCCACGGTCTCGCTCGTGCTCGGCGGCAAGTGGAGCGGGCGTGTGTCCCCCGCGACCGCGCGCAGCGTGCGGAGCGCCGCCGAGCGGCTCGGCTACCGGCCCAACCAGGCGGCCCGGAACCTGCGGCTCGGGACCACCCGGACCGTCCTGCTGATGGTGCCGACCCTGACCGCGCCGTTCTTCGGCCCCGTCTACACGGGCGCCGCGCGGGTCGCGGCCCGGCACGGCTTCGGCGTCGTCGTCTCGACCTGGCCGGACGGCGCGGCGGGGCCCGCCGACGGCCCGTTCGCGGCGCCGGACGAGGCGATCGACGGCGTCCTCGCGTCCTCGATGGCCGCGGAGACGCTCGGCGGGTTCGGCGGGACGCCCGTCGTGACGCTGGACAGCGGCCCGGCCGGGCGTCCCGGCGCCCCCGTCCCCACCGTCGACTTCGGCGTGGCCGACGGGATGCGGGCGATCGCGGAGCACCTGGCGGGTCTCGGCCACCGCCGGATCGGGCACGTGGCCGCCGCCCTGGACCAGTGGACGTTCCACGCCCGCGCGGACGCCCTCGCGGAGGTCGTCGCGGGCCTGGCGGGCGGCGTCCTGAGCCGGGCCGGCTGCGCGATCGACGTCGCCTCGGCCAGGGACTCCGCCACCCGGCTGCTCACCGGTCCCGAGCCGCCGACCGCGCTGGTCTGCGACGACGACCTGATCGCGGCGGGCGCGTACAAGGCGGCGCGGGCGCTGGGCCTGGACGTCCCGTCCGACGTGTCGGTCACCGGTTTCGACGACGTGCTGCTGGCGACGGCGCTGGAACCGGAGCTGACGACCGTCCGGCTGCCGGCCGAGGAACTGGGCGCGCAGGGCATGGCGGCGCTCCTCGACCTCCTCGACGGCCGCCGTCCGGGCCCCCGCGTCCTGCCGGGCGAGCTCGTCGTCCGCGGCTCGACGGCGCCGCCGCGCGCCCGCTGACCGTCCGGACGGCGCGGCCGGCCCCGTCCCCTCATGTCCTGGGAAAGCAGGGGTATAAGGCGCGCATGGGATCCGATCCATCCGAGACCGACTTCGAAGAGGATCCGGGAAACCGGATCGGCTCGGCACCCCCGCGGACGCGGGCCTGGCGCGGCGGCGAGATCGAGGCGGAGGGCTTCCCCGTCTCACGGCTGAGCGACTACCTGGAGCGCCCGGACGTCGTCGTCTGGCTCGACCTGTGCGCGCCGCGGCGCGAGGACCTGCACGTGGTCGCCGACGAGCTCGGCCTCGATCCCGTCGCCGTCGAGGACGCGGTGTCCCGGCACGAGCGGGCGAAGCTCGACCGCTACCAGGGGTACGCGTTCCTCAACGTCTACGTCCCGGTGGTGACCGACGGCGAGCTGGTGATGCACGAGGTGTCGGCGTTCATCAGCGAGCGCGCCCTCGTCACGGTCCGGCAGGACCGCGGGTTCGACGTGGACGCGCTGATCCGGCGCTGGGACCAGACCCCGCACGGCGGGTTCGACGAGCCGACCGCCGCCTTCCTGCTCTACGGGATGCTCGACCTGGTCATCGACCTGCAGCTCACGGCCGTGCAGGCGCTCGACGACGAGGCCGACGAGGTCGAGGACCTCGTCTTCGACGACGCGTTCCCGGTCAAGGAGATCCAGCGGCGCAGCTACCGGCTGCGCAAGAACCTGACCGCGCTCCGGCGGGTCGCGCTGCCGATGCGGGAGGTGCTCAACACGCTGCTGCGCCGCGACCTGAAGATCATCCCAGCGCCGCTCGTCCCCTACTTCCAGGACGTCTACGACCACACCCTGCGCGTCGGGGAGTCGACCGACGCCCTGCGCGACCTCGTCGCCGACTTGCTGGAGACGCGGCTGGCCTTGCAGGGCAACCGGATGAACGAGGTGATGAAGAAGGTCACCAGCTGGGCGGCGATCATCGCGGTGCCGACCGCCGTCACCGGGTTCTACGGGCAGAACGTCCCCTACCCGGGGTTCTCCCAGCACTCCGGCTTCATCGCCAGCACGGTCATCGTGGTCGTCTGCAGCCTCTCCCTGTATGTGATCTTCAAGGTCCGCGACTGGCTGTGACCCGCCGCTTCCGGCGAGGTCAGGGCGCCCGTATATGCGTTTGCATATCGCGACTTAGGCCATATCAATATTGGACATCCCGTTCGCGGCTCTGGTCTGCTCTCCGGCATGACGACCCACAGCATCCGCGACCGGCGGCTCGGCGCCGCCGCTCTCGCCCTGACGACGATCGCCGGCCTCGCCGGCTGCGGTTCCGGCGCGGACCCGGACGTGCGGAGCGCGGCGCCGCGCGGCGCCGCGTCCGCGATCGCCGTCGACCCCGTGCAGACGAAGGTCACCAAGCAGATCGGCCGCCTCGAGGCGACCCACCACGTGCGCATCGGCGCCTTCGCGATCGACACCGGGAACGGGCGCAAGGTCTCCCACCGGCCGGACGAGCGCTTCGCGTTCGCCTCCACGTTCAAGGCGATGGCGTGCGGCGCGGTGCTGCGCAAGGCCCGGCGGTCCGACCCGGGCCTGCTCGACAGGGTGATCCACTACACGAAGGACGACCTGGTCGAGTACTCCCCCGTCACCGAGAAGCACGTGGACGACGGCATGACCGTCGCCGACCTGTGCCACGCCGCCATCACCCAGAGCGACAACACCGCCGGGAACCTGGTGCTGAAGCAGATCGGCGGGCCCGCCGGCCTCACCGCCTTCTTCCGCTCGCTCGGCGACACGGTGAGCCGCAGCGACCGCTGGGAGACCGACCTCAACATCTGGAAGCCGGGCGAGCTCCGCGACACCACGGCCCCGCGCCCGTGGGCGGGCGACCTGCGGGCCCTCACCGTCGGCGACGCGCTCGTCCCGGCCGACCGCGAGCGGCTCACCGGCTGGATGAAGGCGACCGTCACCGGGGACAAGCGCATCCGAGCCGGGCTCCCCAAGAACTGGACGGTCGGCGACAAGACCGGCACCGGCGGGGTCTACGGCACCGCCAACGACATCGCGATCGCCTGGCCGCCGTCCGGCGCGCCGCTGATCATCGTGATCACCACGAACGGGCCCACCCCCGACGCCGAGACCGACGACAAGGCCGTCGCCCAGACCGCCCGCGTCCTCGCCGGCGCACTCCGCTAGAAGACCGCGTCATGACCATCGCCCCTGGCACCGGACGTCCGGTGCCAGGGGCGACGCGCGTCAGAGGCCGCCGGGGCTCAGAGCGCCCTGAGGAACTTCGCGGCGATGGGGGCGGCCGCCTCGGCGCCGGTCCCGCCGCCTTCGACGATCACGGCGAAGGCGACGTCCTCGTGGTAGCCGATGAACCAGGCGTGGGTCGGCGGGTTGTCGCCCCCGCCGAACTCCGCGGTACCGGTCTTGCCCGCCGTCCCGGCCGGGAAGTCGACCCCGGAGGCGGTGCCCTCGCTGACGACGGCCGGCATCAGGGCGTGCAGGGCCTTCTCGACGGCGGGCTCCAGCCGCTTCGGCGGCTCGGGCTTGCGGCCTCCGGCGTCGGCGGCCTGCGCGGCGAGGGACGCGTCGACCAGGCGGGGCGAGCGCCAGGTGCCGTCGGCCGCGGCGGCGGCGACGCTCGCCATGTTGAGCGGGCTCGTCAGCACCTCGCCCTGCCCGAAGGACGCGGCGGCGAAGGAGGTGTCGTCCTTGTTGGCGGGGAACGCGGCGCGGACGGCGGGCAGCCCCGCGATGATCGGGGCGTTGAACCCGAACTGGGAGGCGACCTGGGCGAGCCGCTTCTCGCCGAGCTTGTCCACGGCGAGGCGCGCGAACGTGGTGTTG
Organism: Actinomadura coerulea; assembly: GCF_014208105.1. Taxonomy (NCBI): domain Bacteria; kingdom Bacillati; phylum Actinomycetota; class Actinomycetes; order Streptosporangiales; family Thermomonosporaceae; genus Actinomadura; species Actinomadura coerulea. Next base: position 7,437,070 of record NZ_JACHMQ010000001.1, on the reverse strand, counting down.
CAGGAGTGCGCGAACGCCTCGCGGAGCGGGACGGTCCCGAAGTCCTCGTGCTTGTAGTTGTGGAACGACCGGCCGCCGACCGCGGTGGTCGCCGGGCAGGCGACGTCCGTCGTCGGGGCCATCCCGCCCGCGACGAGCGCGGCGGCCGTGACGACCTTGAACGTCGAGCCGGGCGGGTACCGGCCCATCAGCGCGCGGTTGTAGCCGCCGGGCTGGTTCGCCACGGCGAGGATCTCACCGGTGGACGGGCGCAGCGCCACCATGGACGCCGGCTTGGCCGCCCCCGCGACCGCCTGCCCGGCGGCGGCCTGCGCCTTCGGGTCGATGGTCGTCTTCACCGGCTTGCCCGCCCCGCCGCCGAACCGCTGCAGCGTCTTCACCGGGGTGCCTTCGGCGTCGGTGATCTGCACCGCGAGCGCGGGCTTGCCCGACAGGCGGCGCTCGTACTGCTGCTGGAGGCCGTCCGCGCCGGCCGGGTCGCCCTTGCGGTACGGGGCGCCGAGCTTGCCCGCCGCCTCGGCGGACACGGGGCCGACCTGCCCGGCGAGCTGCCGGGCGGACCCGGAGGGCGAGGACGAGAGGTCGCTGCCGTCCGCCGCGAGGACGGGGGCGCGGTCGGACCAGGCGCGCGCGGCGCGCAGCCGCTGCCCCTCCTTGAGCTGCGGGTACATGACCTGCGGCGACCAGCGGACGAGCCAGTCTCCGTCCTTGTCGACCATCGGAAGCGACCCGCTGTACTTCCACACCCGGTCGCCGGCCAGCGTCACCTCGGCGCTGTAGGCCCCGCCGACCCTGCCGTCCTCGGGACGCCCCACGGAGGCGACCGTGTAGCGCTGCCGGACGGCCCCCAGGTCGTCCCGCATCTGCTTGAAGCGCGTCTCGAAGTCGGCGGGCGGGGCGTCGGTCAGTGCCTTCATCGCGGCGAAGTCGCCGCCGCTCCAGGCCGCGAGGTAGCGCTTCGCGGCGTCTCCGGGATCGTCACCGTCGCGCAGGAACCACACCGCCCCCGCCCCCACGATCACGACCGCCGCCACGACCGCGGCGACGGCGAGCACACGGGATCGGCGCATCGTCGAACTCCTTCTCCCCCTGTCCGGCCCACCGGCCGGGCGATCCGCCGAGAGCGCGGATGACCGATGGGGGCACAAGGACACCAGGCGCCGCCCGAAAAGTCCAAGATTGATATCGGTCCAGAGCAATATCCGTTTTGGTATTATCCCTGTTCGTGAACCTGGTCGGGCATCTGCGGTGCTTCGTCGTCGTCGCCGAAGAACTGCACTTCGGCCGCGCGGCCGAGCGCCTCGGCATGGCGCAGCCGCCGCTGAGCCAGCGTATCCAGCGGCTGGAGAAGGAGCTCGGCGTGCGGTTGTTCGACCGGTCCAGCCGGCGGGTGCGGCTCACCGCCCCCGGCGGGCTGCTGCTGGAGGAGGCGCGTGACATCCTCACCCGCGTGGACCGCATCTACTCCGTCGCCGAGCGGGCCCGGCTGGGCGAGGTCGGGACGGTTCGCGCGGGCCTGCCGAGCGACCTCGGCGGCCGGGTGGTCGCCGCGCTGATCGCCGCGTTCCGGGAGCGCCGCCCGGACCTGCGGCTCGACCTGCGCGAGACGGGCACCGACCAGCAGATCCGCGCGCTCGCCGAGGGCGCGCTGGACGCCGGGGTGGTGCGGCATCCGTGCGACGCCCGCGGGCTGGAGCTCGGCCCGATGCTGGCGCAGCCGCTCGGCGTGCTGCTGCCCGGCGGCGACGTCGCCGCCCGGCCGGACGCGCCCCCGGAGGTGCACCTGGCCGACCTCGGCACCCGCGACGTCGTCGTCCCGCCGCGCGAGGAGGCTCCCGGCGCCCACGACGAGATGCTCGCGGGCTGCCGCCGGCACGGGTACGCGCCCGCGGCGGTCCACGAGGCGCGGCACCCGGGGTTCGCGCTCGGGCTCGTCCTCGCCGGGACGGCCGTGGCCCTCGTCCCGCGCACCGACGACACCGCCGGGGCGGTGTGGCGGCCGCTGGCGGGCGAGCCGCTCGCCTGGCGGACGTCGTGCGCCTGGCGCCGGGCCCGCGATCCCGAGCACGCGCGCGCCATCGCCGACTTCACCGCCGTCGCGACCGCGGTCCTGCGCGACGAGGCCGGCATGGCCCCGCTCGACCGCGCGCCGGCCCGCCGGGTCGTCCCCCGCCCGTCCTCCGGGTTCCTGGCATGAGCGAGGTGCCCGCCAGGAGAGCGAGCGCGCCGGAGCGGATCAACGCGGCGTTCCGGTCCGCCGGCGTGACCGGGTTCCTGCACGTCGTGGACATCGACACCGGACGGGACGTCGCGGTCGGCGCGGACGAACCGGTGGTGCTCGCGTCGGTGTTCAAGGTGCCGCTGCTCGTCGCGTTCCACCGGCAGGCCGCCGCGGGCGTGCTGGACCCGGCCGAGCAGGTCACCCTGCGCCCGGACGACCGCACCGCCGGACCGACCGGCGTGTCGGCCCTGCTGGACGAGGTCCGCATGTCGCTGCGCGACCTCACCTGCCTGATGATCACCGTCAGCGACAACGCCGCCGCCGACGTCGTCATGGACCGGGTCGGCCTGGACGCGGTCAACGCGGCGGCCGCCGAGCTGGGGCTGCGCCACACCGTCATCGAGGGCAACGGCCGCGACCTGCACGAGACCCTGCTCGCCGACGCCGGGGCGGGCAGCGTCGCCGAGGTCTGGGCGCGGCTGGACGAGCCGGGCCTCCAGGGCCGGCTGCGCGCCCTCGACCCCCTCCGCACGAGCCGCAGCACGCCCCGCGACATGACCCGGCTGCTGTCGATGATCTGGCGGGACGAGGCCGCCCCGCCCGCCGAGTCGGCGGCGATGCGCCGCCTGTTCGGCCTCCAGGTCTGGCCGCACCGCCTGTCGTCCGGGTTCCCCTACGACGACGTCGTCGTCAGCGGCAAGACCGGCACCCTGCCGACCCTGCGCAACGAGGTGGGCGCGGTCGAGTACCCCGACGGGGCCCGCTACGCGGTGGCGGTGTTCACCAGGTCGACGCTGCCCGTCGCCGTCCTCCCCGAGGCCGACGCGGTCATCGGCTCCGCCGCCCGGATCGCCGTGGAGTCGCTCCGCCGGCCCTGAACGCGCCTGTTCGGGCCCGTGCGCTGCACGACCCTCGCGCCCGGTGCCGCGCGGGCACCACAGCACTCGCTTTGAAAACATAAGCTGTACCCCTGTTTTGGACGTTCTTGGGGAGTGTTCGTTGCGGCTGCCAGAGCATCTGGAGCTACTGCTCACCGACGAGCCGGTGCTCGACGTCTACTCGCACGGCCCGTGGCGCGTCCCGGACGGGCTGTTCGAGGAGATCTCGGCGCGGATCGACGGGCTGGCGGCCGACCCGCGGGCCGTGGAGCTGACCACCGACGAGCACAAGCTGCTGACGCTGCCCGCGTCGCTCGTCACCGCGGAGATCTTCGGCATGCTGGCGTTCCTGCCGGGCGGCGGCGCGATCAAGGCGGGCTCGTGGTCGCAGCTCCCCGAGCGGCTGCTGCACCGGCACCTGGTCAACCCCGGGCCGCTCAGCACCCGCATGACCCGGTGGGACGCGCCGGGCGGGCGGTGGCGGCCCCCGGTGGACTGGCTCATCGAGGCGCCCGACCGGGCGCTGGCGATCGAGCTGGCCCGCGACTGCCTGGCGGCGCTGGAGGGGATCGAGCCGCTGGAGGAGCGCCGCAAGGCGCTGCTGCGCCTCTACGACGACCCGCCGGTCTGCGACATGAACCTGCCCAAGACGGAACTGCGCGAGCACTGGCACGCGCACGCCGGCGACGACATCGTCGCGGCGGTGCCCGAACTGCTCGGCCCGGTCGGCTACCTGGAGTGGGTCTGCGCCGGCCTGCTCGCGTCCTACGAGCACCTGATGGAGGCGGCGCCGCGCGAGGAGACCGTCGAGGTCCACCTGGTGCACCTGCTGCTGCAGGGCAGCATGGAGCAGGTCCCGGCCGAACTCGCGGTCGCGCTCGGCGAGGACCGGTACGGTGAGCTGCTCCAGCGGTTCACCGCGGAGCGCCGCGGGTTCAAGGCGGGCGCGTGGCAGGAGCGGACGCGCGCGTGGCTCGTCCGGGCCCTCGTCGCGGGCGCCGCCGACGCGTGCCGCGGCTGGCTCGACATGGCGATGCGGTTCGTCGCGATCGTGCAGGGCCTGCCGGGCGACCCGTGGTTCCCGAAGGCGGAGTGGATCCCGGTCGGCCAGTTCCAGACCGACCTGCGCCGCCTGTACGCGCCGCGCCGCCGCGTCGTGAACCCGCTCACCGAGACGCTGCGCGGCCTGCCCGCCGCCGACGCCGCGCCCGGTGCGGCCGCGGGCGGCCGGGCGGAGATCGCCACGTCGCTGGTCGAGCAGCCGGAGGTGACCGCGGCGCTGGCCGAGCTGACCCGCGGCAGCGCGCCCGTCCGGCTGCTGATCAGCGGACCGGACGGCACCGGCAAGCGCGATGCCGCGCAGGAGCTCGGCCGGGCGCTGGCGCTCGGCCGCGACCCGCACTGGGTCACCGACAACCTGTTCGCCGGGCAGCGCCTGTCGGACGCCGTCGCCAAGCTGCACGCCGACGCCCGCGAGTGCGCCGGCGACCGGCTGCTGATCATCGAGGGCCTGGACGGGATCGTCGCCGACCCCGGCAACGGCGAGGCCCTGGCCGCCGAGCTGCACCGCCTCCTCGCCGTCCACCCCGACCTGAACCTGGTGGCGCTGTGCGACGCCGGCGGCGAGGAGCGGATCCGCGAGATCAACCCCGTCCTGCCGCAGCGGTTCCGGATCGCCCGCACCCGGCCGTTCACGGCGGCGGGCCACGCCGAGCTGTTCCGCCGCGCGCTGGACGCCCGCGGCGCCCGCGGCACCCGCCAGGCGATCGAGGCGGCGGGCGGGCTGCTGGCCGCGACCACGCCGACGCAGACGCTCCGCAACGCGCGCCTCGCGCCGCACCTCGCCGACCAGGTCGTCGCCGCCGCGCGGGCCCGGCTCGGCGCCGACGCGGCGGGCGGCGCGCCGCTCGTCCGCAAGCAGGACCTCCCGGCCGCGCTCGACACCGCGCAGGCCGCCGGCGACCCGCTGGCCGAGCTGCGCGAGCTCACCGGCCTGGAGGGCGTCAAGCACGAGATCGCCCTGCTCGTCGCCGGGACGCAGGCGGCGCGGCTGCGCAGCGAGTCGGGTCTGCGGATCACGCCGCCGACCCGGCACATGGTGTTCACCGGCAACCCGGGCACCGGCAAGACGATGGTGGCCCGGCTGCTCGGCCGCATCTACAAGCGGCTCGGCGTCCTGTCGTCCGGGCATCTGGTGGAGGCGTCCCGCGCCCACCTCGTCGGCGAGTACATCGGGCAGACCGCGCCCCGCACGCGCCGCCTGGTGGAGCGCGCGGTCGGCGGCGTCCTGTTCATCGACGAGGCGTACACGCTGACGCAGTCGCCGCTGAAGGGCGACTACGGGCACGAGGCGATCGCCGAGCTGGTCAAGCTGATGGAGGACCACCGCGACGACCTCGTCGTGGTCGTGGCCGGCTACCAGCAGGAGATGGCCGAGTTCCTCGCCGCCAACCCCGGCCTGGACTCCCGGTTCCCCAAGCAGATCCACTTCCCCGACTACGACGACGACGAGCTGATCACGGTGTTCGGCCGGCTCGCCGCCGCCGACGGCTTCGAGCTGGCCCCCGGCACCGAGGACGTCCTGCGCTCGATGCTGCGCCGCGCGCCCCGCGGCCCGTCCTTCGGCAACGGCCGCCTGATGCGCAACATGCTGGACGTGGCCGTCGCGAACCAGGCCGACCGCGTCGCCTCCGCCGCCGTCGCCCAAGCGGAGGACTCGGCGGGCGGGAAGGGCCCCGGCCCGGCCCGGGGCGGCGACCAGGCGCCCCCCACCCGGGAGGAGCTGGTCACGCTGACCGCCGACGACCTGCCCCCGCTCCTGGACCACCCCGAGGAATTCTTCGGCCTCTACCTCTAACCCCCCGTCGAGTTGCGGCGTGTTGCCCTTATCAGCGCCGGCGGTGTCAAGCGGTTGTTGCAACGAGGTATTCGTTGAGTGCTTGGGCTGGGGTTTTCCAGTTCAGGGTTTGGCGGGGTCGTCCGTTGAGCTGGCGGGCGACTTCGTCGAGGTCGTGCTGGGTGTAGTTGCGGAAGTCGGTGGAGGAGCGGGGGAAGTACTGGCGCAGCAGCCCGTTGGTGTTCTCGTTGGAGCCGCGCTGCCAGGGCGCGTGCGGGTCGCAGAAGTAGACCCGGCACCCGGTGGCCAGGGTGAAGTCGGCGTGCTGGGCCATCTCCGATCCCTGGTCCCAGGTCAAGGTCGCGGCCAGCTCGGCCGGCAACCGCCGCATCAAAGTGGTCAGCACGCCGGTGACCTGCTCGGACACGCGTGAGTGCGGCAACGCGCCGAGCATCACGAACCGGGTGGTGCGCTCGACCAGGGTGATGATGGCGCTGGATCCGCGGGCCCCGATCACCAGGTCGCCCTCCCAGTGCCCCGGCACCGCCCGGTCGGCCGCCTGGGCGGGCCGGGCCGAGATGTGCAGGCCCTGGATCCAGGGCCGGCGGCTGCGCGCCGCGCTCTCGGCGCGGGCCAGACGCGAGGGCGGACGGCGGGCGGCGCGGCCGCTGCGCAGCACCGACCCCTCCCCCGGCCGCAACTGCAGCTGCCGGGCCAGCTCGGCCCGCATCCGGCCCCGGGCCTGGTAGTAGATCGCCTGATAAATCGTCTCGTGCGACACTCGCATCTCCGGCTGGTCAGGATAGGCGGCGCGCAGGTGCGCCGCGATCTGCTGCGGCGACCACCGCCGCACCAGCAGATCACGCACCACCGGCCACAACCGGCCCTGGCACCAGGCCCGGCCCTTGTTCCCGCTGTTGCCGATCAACTTGCCCGGCCGGTGCCGACGCGCCCGCTCATCGGCCTTGCGCTGCGCGGCCACATGCGAGTACGTCCACCGGTACAGCCCGCCCAGCCCGCCCGGACACGCGGTGGTCGCCCGGCCCGGATACCGCGCCCCGCCCCCACCGGCGTCCGACCGCCGATAGGAGTGGTTACGGCGCACCTCCCGCCACACAGTTGACCGGTCCCGGCCGATCGCCTCCGCGATCTGCGGAAACGACCGGCCCGCACCGAACAACACCTCGATCTGCGCGCGCTCAGCAGCTGTCAGACGTCTTCCCGGCACAACAAGATCCTTCCAGGGATCTCGTTGCAACAGACACTAGAGACCGCCCCCGCGCAGAAGGGCAACATGCCGCAACTCAACGGGCCCCCAGCCCCAGGTGGTCGGCTGCCTCGAAGAGGAGGCTTTCCGCGCCTCGGCGGGTGACTAGTTGCGCCCCGACGGGCATTTCGCCGCCGCCGTCTACCGGGACGGTTCCGGCGGGGACGGACAGGGCGGGCAGGCCTAGCACGTTCCACGGCGAGGTGAGGCTGACCAGGAGCGCGGTGAGCGAGCCGAGCCCGACCTCGGTCGCGCCGATCCGGGGCGCGGGGATCGGCATGGTGGGCATCGCCAGCAGGTCGTAGCGGTCCAGCAGCCCGGCGATCTCCTCGGCGTAGCGGTCCCGCTCGCGCAGCGCCCGGACGAGCCGCCAGCCCGGCATCCGGCCCGCCTCCTCCAGGCGGGCGAGCGTCGCCGGCTGGTACCGGCCGGGCGCCTCGGCGACCCGCTCGGCGTGCACGTCGTAGGCCTCGCTGTACTCGATCGCCAGGAACACCTGCCGGAGCCCGGCGAAGTCGATCCGCTCGGACGGCGCGTCCGGGAACAGCGCGCGGACGCGCCGCTCCACCTCGGGGTCGCACGCCGGCGGCTCGATCCAGGCGACGCGCCCGTACGCCGTGCTCCCGGCCCGGCCGCCTCCGCCGGACTCGCCGTCCAGGAGGGAGGGGACGGCCTCCGCCGGCCCGGTCAGGGCGTGGTAGGCGACGCGGCAGTCGGCCGCGGTGGCGGCGAGGACCCCCACGTGGTCGAGCGAGCGCGACAGGGGGAACACGCCGCCGGCCGGGATGGCGCCGTGCGGCGGCTTGAACCCGGCGATCCCGCAGAACGCCGACGGGATGCGCACCGACCCGCCCGTGTCGGTGCCGATGGCGAGCGGGACCATGCCCGCGGCGACCGCGACGGCGCTGCCGCTGCTGGACCCGCCGGACATCCGCTCCCGGTCGCGGGGGTTGCGGACCGCGCCGTTCACCGACACGTCCCCGCTGCCGCCGAACGCGAACTCCTGCGTGCCGGTCTTGCCGACGATCACCGCGCCCGCGTTCCTCAGCATCGTCACGCAGGCCGCGTCGGCCTCGGCGACGTGCCCGGCGTAGTGGCCGGACCCCATTCCGGTGGGCAGCCCGGCGACGTCGATGATGTCCTTCACCGCGACCGGGACGCCGTGCAGCGGGCCCCGGTCGACGCCGGACGCCAGCTCCTCGTCGGCCCACCGGGCGGCGGCCTCGGCGCCCTCCTCGTCCAGGGTCACGAAGGCGTTCAGGTCCTTGTCGACCGACTCCAGGGCCCGCGTGACCAGGCCCCGCGCCGACTCCCGGCCCGCGCGCAGGTCGCGCCCGATCCCGGTCAGCGTCCGTCCGGTGAAGAACCCACCCATTCCGCCTCCTTGCCGCTTACCTGTACCGATCTGCGTAGCATCTCAGACCGCCGCGACCCCTCCCCGTCCGCCCGCCGTCCCGATCATCGCTCACAATGTGGCACTCTGTCACGGATTAGTCGCTCATTGTCCACCGTTCACCGCAGATTGCCCGCCGCTCGCCGAGCGGGCCCCCGGAAGCGTGAACCTACGCACCGGTAGGCGACAGGCTTCCAGCACCCGGGGGCGACGCTCCCGCCGGTTCGCTGGGGGGCGGGGCGGAGGCCGCGCGCCGTCGCGCCGGCATACCGCCCCTGTAACCGGCGGTCGCGCCGAGGTGGGGGAACGAGGTCACGGCCGAGCGCCGTGGCCTCGTTGTCGCCCCGGCCCCGCCGACGCTCCGGGCGTCCCGGGACGTTCGGCCCTAGGCCCGCGGGCAAAGGGCTGATGGGCTCTCGGTGACGGTTGAGAACCCCGTTCGTGGGGACGGGATGTCCTCAGGGCGGTCGAGAGCACCCGGAGGACGCGCATGACCCAGGCGGGCACCCTGAGCGATGACGAAGTACAACGGATCAACGCGTACTGGAGAGCGGCGAACTACCTGTCCGTGGGGCAGATCTACCTTCTGGACAACCCGCTGCTCCGCGAGCCGCTCGAACGGCGCGACCTCAAGCCGCGGCTGCTCGGGCACTGGGGCACCACGCCGGGCCTGAACTTCTGCTACGCCCACCTCAACCGCGTCATCACCGCGCGCGACCTCGACATGATCTACGTCATGGGCCCGGGGCACGGCGGGCCCGCGGCGGTCGCGAACGCCTGGCTCGAAGGCACCTACAGCGAGGTGTACCCGGAGGTGTCGCAGGACGAGGCGGGCATGCGGCGGCTGTTCCGGCAGTTCTCCTTCCCCGGCGGCATCCCGAGCCACGTCGCGCCGGAGACGCCGGGCTCCATCCACGAGGGCGGCGAGCTGGGCTACTCCCTCGCCCACGCGTTCGGGGCGGCCTTCGACAACCCCGGCCTCGTGGTCGCGTGCGTCGTCGGGGACGGCGAGGCCGAGACGGGCCCCCTCGCGGCGAGCTGGCATTCGACCAAGTTCCTGGACCCGGTGCGCGACGGCGCCGTCCTGCCGATCCTGCACCTCAACGGATACAAGATCGCGAATCCGGCGGTGCTGGCGCGCATCCCCGAGGAGGAGCTCGTCCAGCTGCTGGACGGGTACGGCTACCGGCCGTTCCTCGTGAGCGGCGACGAGCCGGCCTCCATGCACCGCAAGATGGCCGCCGCCCTCGACCAGGCCCTCGACGAGATCGCCGACATCCAGCGCGGCGCCCGGGAGGGGCGGGCGTCCGAGCGGCGGCGCTGGCCCATGATCGTCCTGCGGTCCCCCAAGGGCTGGACCGGCCCGAAGGAGGTGGACGGGCTGCCGGTCGAGAACACCTGGCGCTCCCACCAGGTGCCGCTCTCGGGGGTCCGCGAGGACGCCGGGCACCGCGCGCAGCTGGAGGAGTGGCTGCGCTCCTACCGTCCGGAGGAGCTGTTCGACGAGGCGGGCCGCCCGGCGGCCGGGCTCCGCGCCCTCGCTCCGAGGGGTGGGCGGCGGATGAGCGCGAACCCGCACGCCAACGGCGGGCTGCTGCTGAAGCCGCTGGCGCTGCCCGACTTCCGCGACTACGCCGTCGAGGTCGGCAAGCCCGGCACCACCACGACCGAGCCCACCCGCAGGCTCGGCACGTTCCTGCGCGACGTCGTGGGGGCCAACCCGTCCAACTTCCGGATCATGGGCGCGGACGAGACGGCGTCCAACCGGCTCGGGGACGTCTTCCAGGCCACCGACCGCGTCTTCGAGGGCGAGGTGCTGCCGACCGACGAGCACCAGGCCCGCTCCGGGCAGGTGATGGAGGTGCTGAGCGAGCACCTGTGCCAGGGCTGGCTGGAGGGCTACCTGCTCACCGGCCGGCACGGGCTGTTCAACAGCTACGAGGCCTTCGTGCACATCGTCGACTCCATGTTCAACCAGCACGCGAAGTGGCTGAAGGTCACCCGCGGCCTGCCGTGGCGGCGCCCGATCGCGTCGCTGAACTACCTGCTGTCGTCGCACGTGTGGCGGCAGGACCACAACGGCTTCACCCACCAGGACCCCGGCTTCCTCGACGTCGTGCTGAACAAGAAGCCGGAGATCGTCCGCGTGTACCTGCCGCCGGACGCGAACACGCTGCTGTCGGTCGGCGACCACTGCCTGCGCTCCCGCGACTACGTCAACGTGATCGTGGCCGGGAAGCAGCCCGCGCTGAACTGGCTGCCGATGGACGCCGCGATCGCGCACTGCACCCGCGGCATCGGCATCTGGGAGTGGGCGTCCACCGACGGCGGCGCCGATCCCGACGTGGTGCTCGCCTGCGCGGGCGACATCCCGACGCTGGAGACGCTCGCGGCCGTCGACCTGCTCCGGCAGCTGTTCCCCGAGCTGCGCGTCCGGGTCGTCAACGTCGTCGACCTGATGCGGCTCCAGCCGTCCAGCGAGCACCCCCACGGCCTGTCGGACCGCGAGTTCGACGCGCTGTTCACCACCGACAAGCCCATCGTCTTCGCCTTCCACGGCTACCCGTACCTCATCCACCGCCTCACCTACCGGCGCGCGGGGCACGGCAACCTCCACGTCCGCGGCTACAAGGAGGAGGGGACGACGACCACGCCGTTCGACATGGTCATGCTGAACGACCTCGACCGGTTCCACCTCGTCATGGACGTCATCGACCGCGTCCCGTCCCTCGGCGCCCGCGTCGCCCACCTCCGGCAGCGGATGGCCGACCAGCGGCTCTTCCTGCGCTCCTACACGCGCGAGCACGGCGAGGACGCCCCGGAGGTCCGCGACTGGACGTGGCCCTACTGATGCGGGTCCTGACGGTCAACCCCGGGTCGAGCAGCCTGAAGGTGAGCCTGCTCGACAACGACGACACGGTCATCGCCGAGGACTCCGGCGGCGGGCACGAGATGGCCGCGCTGGTCGCGGACCTGCCCCGGCCGGACGCCGTCGGCGTCCGGTTCGTCCACGGCGGTACCGGCTTCACCGCGCCGGTGCGCGTCGACGAGAAGGTCACCGCGCGGCTCCGCGAGCTCGCCGACCTCGCGCCGCTGCACCAGCCCGCCTCCCTGCACGCCCTGGCCGAGATCACCGGCGCCCTGCCGGACGTCCCGGCCGTGGCGTGCTTCGACACCGCCTTCCACGCCACCCTGCCGGAGGCCGCCGCGGCCTACGCGCTCCCCCGCGAGTGGCGCGAGCGGTTCGGGCTGCGCCGCTACGGCTTCCACGGCCTGTCCTTCTCCTACGCCGTGCGGCGCGCCGCCGAGATGCTCGGAGCCGACCCGGCCGCGCCGCGGATGGTGGTGTGCCACCTCGGCGCCGGCGCGTCCCTGTGCGCCGTGGCCGGGGGCCGGTCGGTCGACACCACCATGGGGTTCACGCCCCTCGAAGGGCTGGTCATGGCGTCGCGGGCGGGCAGCATCGACCCCGGCATCCCGCTCTGGCTGATCAAGCACGGCATCGCGCCGGAGGAGGTGAACGACGCGCTCGAACGCGACTCCGGGCTGCGCGGCCTGACCGGCACCGGCGACATGCGCCGGGTCCGCGAGCGGGCCGCCGCGCACGATCCGGCCGCCCTCGCCGCCCTGGACGTCTACCACCACCGCCTGCGCGCCTGCGCCGCCGCGATGACCGCCTCGCTCGGCGGGCTGGACGTCCTCGTCTTCACCGGCGGGATCGGCGAGCACGATCCGGCGGTCCGCGGGCGGCTGGCCGAGGACCTCGCCCACCTCGGGACCTCCGTCGACCCCGGCCGCAACGCCGCCGCGGACGGCGACGCCGACGTCACCGCCCCCGGCGCCGCCGTCCGGACCCTCGTGGTGTCGGCCCGCGAGGACCTGGAGATCGCCGCCGGCGTCCGGAGTGTCCTGCGGCGCGATGGCCCGCCCGGCACAGCAGGTAGTGCATAAGGTGTAAAGGTGGGTAATACGGCGGGCGCTTCGGAGGGCGCGATCCGCAGGCTCTCGAACATCCAGGCGATCACCGACGAGGCGTTCGCCTACATGGGCGTGGACGAGCTGCTCGACACCCTCCTCGGCCGGGTCCGCGCCATCCTGGAGGTCGACACGGCCGTGGTCCTGCTCCTGGACCGGGAGGAGCGGTTCCTCGTCGCGACGGCCGCGAAGGGCATCGAGGAAGAGGTCGCCCAGGCCGCCCACGTCCCGGTGGGCGAGGGGTTCGCCGGGCGCGTCGCCGCCGAGCGGCGGCCGGTCTACGTCCCGGACGTCCCCAGCGCCCGCGTGTTCAACCCGCTGCTCGTCGAGCGGGGCCTGCACTCGCTGCTCGGCGTCCCGCTCGTCACCGGCGGGACGCTGGTCGGCGTCATGCACGTCGGGACGCTCGCGCACCGCCGGTTCACGGGCGAGGAGACCGAGTTCCTCCAGCTCGCGGCCTCCCGCGTCGCGCTGGCGGTGCAGTCCCTGCTCAGCCGCGCCGAACGCGCCGGCGCGCTGGAACTGCAGCGCAGCCTCCTCCCGGCCGCGCCCCCGCGGGTCCCCGGGCTGGAACTGGCCGCCCGCTACAGTCCCGGCAAGGCGATCGTCGGCGGGGACTGGTACGACGTGTTCACGCTCCCCTCGGGCGAGGTCGGCATCGTCATCGGCGACGTGGCGGGCCACGGGCTCCCGGCGGCCGTGGTCATGGGCCGGATGCGCAGCGCGCTGCGCGCCTACGCGCTGGACAACGACGACCCGGCCGAGGTGCTGCGCAAGCTCAACCGGAAGATGCTGCACTTCGAACCCGAGGCGACGGCGACCGTCCTGTACGCGGTGGTCGACACGGCCGCCGGCCGGGCCCGGCTGTCCTCGGCCGGGCACCCTCCCCCGGTCCTCGCGCTCCCGCACGGCCCGGCCGAGTCCGTGGACATGAAGTTCGACGTCCTGATCGGCCTGGGCGAGGACATCCCCCGCCGTACCCTCACCCTCGGCCTGCCGCCCGGCGCCCTGCTGTGCTTCTACACCGACGGGCTGATCGAGCGGCGCGACGACTCGATCATGGCGGGCGTCGCCCGGCTGTGCGAGGCGACCTACGCCGGGCCCCCCGAGGCGGTCGGCGCGGCGGTGATGTCGGCGCTGATCGGCCGCGAGGCCGCCGCCGACGACGTCGCGCTCCTGCTCGCCCGCCGCGTCCCGCCGGAGCGCGGGGGCGCCTGACCCGGCGGCGTCAGTCGGCCGGTCTGCGGGACGCGGCGCGGGCGCGCCTCTCCTCGTCCTCCAGCAGGGGGCCGAGGCGGAACGGGACCTGGTGGGTCAGGACGATCGAGGTGGTGCTGCGGCGCACTCCGGGGCAGGCCAGGATCGAGTCGATGACCTCGTGGAGCTGCTTGCCGTTGGGGGCGACGGCGCGGACGAGGAGGTCGCCCTGGCCGGTGATCCCGAGGACCTCCAGCACGCGCGGGATCGCCGAGAGCGCGACGGCGGCCTCGCGCAGCCTGCCCTGGGCGACCTCCAGGGTGACGAAGGCGGTCAGCTCGAAGCCGATGGCGCCGAGGTCGACCTCGCGGCCGCGGTGGCCGATGACGCCCTCGCGTTCGAGGCGCTCCACCCGGGCGTGCGCGGTGTTGCGGGCGATGCCGAGCTTGGCGGCCAGCTCCGTGACGCCGATGCGGGGCTGCTCGACGAGGCGGCGCAGGATCTGCAGATCGAGGAGAGTGGTACGGGTCACAACGCTCAGCTCCGGCGGGTAACTCGGTTCTGACTTGAGCAATCCGCTCAATTATCGCCCACGCATCTTGCACTCCGCTCAGCGGAGGCGGCTCAATGCAAGCATGAGCACCAGCGTTTCTTCCTCCCCCCTTCGCGACAGGCTCGAACTGGAGCGCGGCCGGATCGCGATCGGCGGGGTGCACGCCCTCGTCCGGCTGCTGCTGGAGCAGCGGCGCGCGGACGCCCGGCGGGGATGGCGGACCGCCGGTTTCGTGTCCGGGTACCGCGGGTCCCCGCTCGGCGGCCTGGACCAGCAGCTGCTGCGGGACGCGAAGCTGCTGGAGGGCCACGGCATCCGGTTCGTGCCGGGCGTGAACGAGGAGCTGGCGGCGACGGCCGTGTACGGGTCGCAGCTCGCCGAGCACCTGCCGGGTCCCCGGTTCGAGGGCGTGTTCGGGCTCTGGTACGGCAAGGCGCCCGGGGTCGACCGGTCGCTGGACGCGTTCAAGCACGCGAACTGGCTCGGCACGTCGGAGCGCGGCGGGGTGCTCGCCGTGGTGGGCGACGACCCGTCCGCGAAGTCGTCCACGCTGCCGTCGGCGACGGAGGGCGCGCTCGCGGAGGCGTTCATGCCGGTGCTGGTGCCCGGGTCGGTGGGCGACCTGCTGCGCCTCGGGCGGCACGGCTTCGAGATGTCCCGGTTCAGCGGGGCGTGGACCGGGTTCAAGCTCGTGACGGACGTCGCCGACTCCCACGAGATCGTGGACGCCGGGCCGGTCCCCGACCCGGTCCGCCCGGAGTTCGCGTGGCGCGGACGGCCGTGGAAGCCGACGCGCAAGCCGGGCGTCGACCTGCAGGGCACGACCGCCATCGAGACCGAGGTCCTCCAGGGCCGCCTGCTCGCCGCGACGGCCTACGCCGCCGCCAACGGGCTCGACCGGATCGAGGGCGCCGCCGGCGGCGCGGTCGTCGGGCTGGTCGCCGCGGGCCGCACCTACGTGGAGCTCCGCGAGGCCCTCGACCGCCTCGGCCTGGACGACGCGGCGCTGGAGCGCCGGGGCGTCCGGCTGCTGCGCCTCGCGCTGATCTACCCGCTGGACGCGGACCGGCTCCGCGAGTTCGCCCGGGGGCTGCGCGAGATCGTCGTCGTGGAGGAGAAGCGGCCGTTCGTCGAGACGCAGATCCGCGACATCCTGTACGACCTGCCGGAGCGTCCCGCCGTGTACGGCAAGAACGGCCCGGACGGCGCCGGCCTGGTCCCGCCGGACGGGGGCCTGGACGCCGACCGGCTCGTGAAGGCGCTCGCCGGGCTCCTCGCCGACCGTGTCGGGCAGGAGCACGTGGACCTGCGCGACGCGGTGCTGAAGCCCCGCAAGCCGCAGATCAACCTGCTCGCCCCGGCGCGCACCCCCTACTTCTGCTCGGGCTGCCCCCACAACCGGTCGACGGTCGTCCCGGACGGGTCGATCGCGGCGAGCGGCATCGGCTGCCACGTGATGACCGTGTTCACCGACCGCGGCATCGGCACCACGCAGATGGGCGGCGAGGGAGCGATGTGGGTGGGCGCGGCCCCGTTCTCCGACACCGGCCACATGTTCCAGAACCTCGGCGACGGGACGTTCTTCCACTCCGGCAGTCTCGCGGTGCGGCAGGCCGTCGCCGCCGGCACCAGCATCACCTTCAAGATCCTCTACAACGCGGCCGTGGCGATGACCGGCGGGCAGGACGCCGACGGCGGCTCCGACCCCGCGGCGATCACCCGGATGCTGCACGCCGAGGGCGTCGCGAAGATCGTGGTGGTGGCGGACGACCCGTCCCGCTACCCGCGCGGGACGGACTGGGCGCCCGGCGTCCGGGTCCGGCACCGCGACGACCTCGACGCCGTCCAGCGGGAGCTGCGCGACATCCCGGGCGTGACCGTGCTGCTGTACGACCAGGCGTGCGCGGCCGAGACGCGCCGCAAGCGCAAGCGCGGCCTCGTCCCCGACCCGCGGACCCGCGTCCTGATCAACGAGGCCGTCTGCGAGGGGTGCGGCGACTGCGGCACCAAGTCGAACTGCCTGAGCGTGGAGCCGGTCGAGACCGAGTTCGGCCGCAAGACGCAGATCAACCAGACGTCCTGCAACAAGGACTACTCCTGCGTCGACGGCGACTGCCCCTCGTTCGTCACCGTCCTGCCCGGCGAGAAACCCAAGGCGGCGCGGACCCTGGCGCCGATCGGCGAGCTGGAGGAGCCCGAGGCCCGGCCCGAGTCCGCGGACGTGCTGCTCGTCGGCATCGGCGGCACCGGCGTCGTGACGGTGAACCAGGTCCTCGCCACGGCGGCCCTCATCGACGGCCGGCACGCCCGCGCGCTCGACCAGACCGGGCTGAGCCAGAAGGCCGGCGCGGTCGTGTCGCACCTGCGCATCGGGACCGCCGAGCGGGACCGGCCGGGCATGGTCGGCGCGGGCGGCGCCGACGCCTACCTCGTGTTCGACTCCCTGGCGGGGACGAGCGAGGCCAACCTGCGCCGCTGCGCGCCGGACCGGACCGCCGCGGTCGTGTCGACCAGCGAGGTGCCGACCGGACGGATGATCGTGGACACCTCGGCGTCGCTGCCGCCGAGCGCGACGCTGGTCAGGCGGATCGCCGAGCGCACCCGGGCGGACCGGCTGGTCGCGTTCGACGCCCTCGCGCTCGCCGAGCGCTGGTTCGGCGCCACGACCACGGCCAACTTCGTGGTGGTCGGCGCCGCCTACCAGGCGGGGCTGCTGCCGCTGTCGGCGAAGGCGATCGAGGAGGCCCTCGCGCTGAACGGCGTGCAGGTGGAGGCGAACGTCCAGGCGTTCCGCGCCGGGCGCCGCCTCGTGCTCGAACCCGAAGGCCGCGACGACGCCGCGGCGGCGGCCGCGCGGGTCGCGCCGCGCCCGCTGGACGCGACGGCGTCCGCCGCGATGGACCTCGTCGACGAGTCCGGCGTGGACGGCGAGCTGGCCCGCGTCCTGCGGATCCGCGTCCCCGACCTCGCCGCCTACCAGAACCTCGCGCTCGCCAAGCGGTACCTGGACGCGGTCCTGCGCGTGGCCAGGGCCGAGGAGGCGGCGGGCTCCGGCGGGCGGCGCCTCGCGGTCGCCGTGGCGCGCAACCTGTACAAGCTGATGGCCTACAAGGACGAGTACGAGGTGGCCCGGCTGCACCTCGACCCGGAGCTCGCCCGGCGCGTCGAGGAGCAGTTCGGCCCCGGCTCCACGGTCGCGTACATGCTGCACCCGCCGCTGCTGCGGGCCGTCGGGGTGGACCGGAAGATCGCCCTCGGCCGGACGGCCCGCCCGGCGTTCCGCGCGCTGCGCGCGATGCGGCGGCTGCGCGGCACCCCGCTCGACCCGTTCGGCGCCACCGCGCAGCGGCGCGCCGAGCGGCGCCTCGTCACCGGGTACGTCGCGGTGGTGAACGAGCTGGTGGCCGGGTTGGACGCGGGCGCCGCCGGGGGCGGCCGGCTCGACGCCGCCGTCCGGATCGCCGAGCTGCCGGACATGATCCGCGGTTACGAGGACGTCAAGACCGAGAACATCGCCCGGTACGAGGAGACCCTGCGCGAGCTGCTCGCCGCGTGGCGGGCCGAGCGGTCGCCGAGCCGCGTGTGACACCCGGGTGAGCGCGATCGCCGGCGTCCCCGGCCGGGCCTGTCGAACCCGCCGGGGACGGCGGCGCGTACCTCCTGGCGAGGCGGGGACCGCGCCCGGCACCGGAGTGCGGCGAGGGTGACGTCCAGTGGATTCGGGCCTGCGGCCGACCGAGCGCTACCGCCTCGCGGAACGCCTCGACGGCGGGGGACGAAGGAGGTACCTCGCCGCCCGGATCGCCGAACTGCACGCCAAGCTCGTCACGCGGCTGAGGGAGCGCGGCCTGTCCCCCCGGCCTCGCCCGCGAACTGAACCGCGCCCTCGCGACCGGCCGATCGGAGGGCCTTGACGGCGGCATATCGTTTATCGTTATTATCGAAAAACGATAAGCCTCCCCAAGGAGAGTTGAGACATGACCCTGGCAGCGTGCTGGACGAAGTTCGACAGCCGTTTCCTGGAACTGGTCATCGGGATCGGCCTACTGCTGGTCGGACTCTTCCAGGCCCTCTTCCCGATCCTCGGCGTGACCGGCCCCTTCCCGCCGATCGACACCCGCGACGTCGACCTCCGCTCCACCGCGCAGGTGCCGCACCTCGCGTCCGGCGGGACGGTCCTGCGCGGCACCCACCACGCCGAACTGGCGGTCGGCGACCCCGGCCTCGGGGACCGGGTGCTGCTCGCCGCGCCCGAGGTCCTCCGCGCCGTGCTGATCATCGTGATCCTGTCGGTCCTGCTGCGGATGGCCGCGACGTTCCGCACCGGCGACGTCTTCGTCCCGGCGAACGTCCGGCGGCTCTTCGCGGTCTCCACCGCCGTCCTGCTGCTCGGCGTCGCCGCCCCCGCCTTCGACATGCTCACCACGAACGCGCTGGTCAGCGGCACCGCGCTCGAGGACGCGGTCGAGATCGGCTTCACGGTGCGGGCCTCCACCGTCCTGCTGGCCGTCCTGATCGCCGCGCTGGCCGGGGCGTTCGGGCACGGCGCCCGCCTGCGCGCCGACACCGAGGGCCTGGTCTGATGCCGCCCGAGGATCCCCACCAGATCACCGTCCACCTGGACGCGATCCTCGCCGACCGCGGCATCACCCTGGTCGAGCTGGCCGAACGCGTGGGCGTGACCCCCGTCAACCTCTCCATCCTGAAGAACGGCCGCGCGAAGGCGATCCGCTTCACCACCCTCAGCGCCCTGTGCCGCGAACTCGACTGCCAGCCCGGCGACATCCTCAACTACACCAAGGACTGACGCCAACCGTCGGACACGACGACCCCAGCCACCACAGCAACCACCAACTAAGCCAAACCGTCGCGATTGCGAGCGAAGCCAGGTTCGAGCCTGCGAGAACCTGATCGCCGAGTGAGCCGCCAGGCGAACCGAGGCGATGCAGCAATCGCACAATAAATACAGCAGGCACCTCTCCGGATGAGGTGCCTGCTGTGCGGGGTACGGGCGAACCGGGCCTCGCGGTCCGGGTCAAGGCTTCGCCCGTTTCCCGTGTCAAGGAGGGTTTCAGGCGCGGGCGATCACTTCCGTTTCTGGCTCGGGGACGGGACGGGACGGCCGGGGCCGGCGCGGGGTCATGCCAAGGGCGGCGATCGCTGCGATCACCATGAACCCGCCGACCATCAGCCAGGCGTGGACGTAGGCGGTGTGGGCACCGGGGTACCCGTGCGGGGTGCCGAGGACGGCGACGGCGAGGCTGACGCCGAGGACCGCGCCGATCTGCCGGCTCATGTTCACCACGGCGCTGCCCGTCGCGTAGCGGTGGGGCGGCAGTTCGACGGCGGCGGCGGACAGGATGGTGGGCAGGGCGAGCCCGACGCCGGTCCCTCCGACCAGCCAGCCCGGCAGCATCGCGGCGGCGTAGGCCGGGGCCGGGCCCAGGCTCATCGCGATCATGACGACGCCGAACGCGCACAGCAGGCATCCGACGGCGGTGATCAGCCCGACCGGGACGCGCGCGGCGAGGCGCCCGGCGATGAGGGCCATCACGGGGACCATCAGGGGGCCGGGCGCGACGGCGAGCCCGGTGCGGATCGGCGAGTAGTGCCAGACCTGCTGCATCCACAGCACGCCGAGCAGCAGGTTGGCGGCGAACGCGACGGTGAACAGCAGCACCGCGGCGTTGGACCAGAGGAAGGTGCGGACGGCCAGCAGCGCGGGCTCGATCACCGGCGCGGGGTGGCGCAGGGAGCGCAGCCAGAACCAGGCGAGGCCGAGCAGCGCGGCGGCGACCACGAGGACCGTCCGCTCGCCCGGCCAGTCGTTGATCTTCACCACGCCGAGCGCCAGCAGCGCGATCGCCGCGGTCGCCACGGCGGTGCCGGGCAGGTCGGGGACGCGGGCGGTCACGCCCTCCCGCGAGTCGGGGACGAGGCGGGCCGCGAGCAGCACCGCCGCGATCCCGATGGGGACGTTGACCTCGAACACCCAGCGCCAGGAGGCGTCCACCAGGACGCCGCCGACCGCGGGACCGGCCGCGGCGGCGATCGCCGAGGCGGCCGACCAGATCCGCACCGCGCCGCCGCGCCGCTCGGCGGGGAACGCCGACAGCAGCAGCCCGAGGCTGGTGGGGATGAGCGCCGCGGCGCCCGCGGCCTGCACGACGCGGAAGGCGACGAGCCACCACAGCGACGGGGCGGCGGCGCACGCCTGGGAGGCGAGGGTGAAGACGGTCAGGCCGATGAGGAGGCCCGCCTTGCGGCCGTAGCGGTCGGCGAGCCGGCCGAGCGGCACGAGAAGGGCGGCGAACACGATCGCGTATCCGTTGAGCACCCACGACAGGTCGGCCATCGACTCCCCGGCGAAGTCGCGGCCGATGTCGGTGAACGCCACGTTGACGATGAACAGGTCGAGGCCCGCCATGAAGGAGGCGACGGAGAGCACCGCGAGCACCGGTCCCCTGCGGACCCGGCCCGCGCCGCGCACCTGACTTTGTTCCACCATAGTCAGGGAGGCTAGCGAGCCCCCTGACTTTGGTCAAGCAAAGTCAGCAGGTTTATAGTGGAAGGGTGACAATCTCACTGGAAGGGCATTTCGCCGACCGCGACGCCTGGTCGATGCAGAACTGCCCGGTCGCGAGGACGCTCGCCGCGCTCGGCCCGCCGTCGGCTGTGCTGGTGCTCAGCGAGGCCTTCTTCGGGACGAACCGTTTCGGCGACTTCGTGCGCAACCTCGGCATGACCGAGTCGGCCGTCACCGCCCGGCTGCGCCACCTCGTCGACGCGGGCCTGCTCACCAGGGAGCCCTACCAGGAGCCCGGGCAGCGCACGCGGTACGAGTACCACCTGACGAAGATGGGCCTGGACCTCGCGCCCACCCTCGTCAGCCTCATGGAATGGGGCGAGACCTACCTCCCCCACGAGGAGGGGCGCCAGGTCATGCTGACGCACGCCCGCTGCGGCGAGCGCGTGACGGCGCAGGTCAGGTGCGCGGACGGCCACGACGTCGCGGTGGACGAGATCGTCATGGGCCCGCCGGGCGCGGCCGACGACGAGCAGGGCGACGGCGGATCCGGGGGCTGACGGGCGGCCGCGGCGGCTACGCCTGCCGGGTGCCGCCCGCGAGCCGCAGCGCGTGCTCGACCAGCGAGACGAGCACCTGCTTCGCCGACACGGCCCGGCGGGCGTCGCACAGCAGCACGGGGACGTGGGGGTCGATGTCCAGGGCCGTCCGGATCTCGGGCGCCTCGTAGCGGTCGGCGTCGTCGAAGCAGTTGACGGCGACGACGAACGGCGTGCCCTTGCGCTCGAAGTAGTCGATCGAGGCGAAGCTCGCCATGAGCCGCCGCGTGTCGGCGAGCACGACCGCGCCGAGCGCGCCGCGCGACAACTCGTTCCACATGAACCAGAACCGCTCCTGGCCGGGCGTCCCGAACAGGTAGATGGCGACGCCGTCGCGCAGCGTGATGCGGCCGAAGTCCATCGCGACGGTCGTGGTGGTCTTGGCGGCCACGCCGTCGAGGTCGTCGACGCCGACGCTCACGTCGGTCAGCGCCTCCTCGGTGCGCAGCGGGCGGATCTCGCTGACCGCGCCGACCAGGGTCGTCTTCCCGACGCCGAACCCTCCGGCGACGAGGATCTTCAGCGCGACGCGCGGACCGTCCGCCCGGTCGTCGGGCTCGTCCGGTTCCGCGGTGGCGGGGGGCGGGGCGTCAGAGCGCGCGGAGTTCATCGAGCACCCTCCTGAGCAGGTTCGGGTCGTTGTGCGGCTGGAGCGCGGTCGCCGGGCCGAAAGGCCCGGACGGCGACGGCGCCGGGGACCATCGCTGGACTTCCAGGAGGCCGGAGTCGAGCAGGTCGCCGGCCAGCACCCGGATCACGCCGAAGGGCAGGTTCAGGTCCGAGGCGAGGTCGGCGAGGGCGTGCGGGCGCCGGCACAGCGCCAGCAGCCCGCGCTGCTGGCGCGAGAGCCGGCCGGGTTCGGGCGGCGGCCGCCCGGTCGCGACGAGGATCGCCACGATGTCGAGCGGCTCGCCGCTCGGCCGGGTGCGGCCGCGCGTCACCGCGTAGGGGCGGACGATCGGCCCGGCGGCCGCGTCGAGCCACCGTTCCCTGCCGGGACCCCGGGGAGCACCGGGCCCTTCACTGGGGTCCATGGCGGGTCACCGGTGTCCGGGCCCGGGCGCGCCCTGCCTGAGTCCGGTGGACAGCTGCCTGCCGACCCGCTTGACCAGCATCGTCATCTCGTAGGCGACGAGGCCCGCGTTGGCGCCGACCTCGCTGAGCAGCGCGAGGCAGCTGTTGGCCCCGGCCGGGACGACGAAGAACAGGCCCTTGTCCATCTCGACGAGCGTCTGCCGGATCTCGCCGGAGTCCAGTTGCGGACGCGCCCCGACGGCGAGGCTGTGGAACCCGGCGGCGAGGGCCGCGAGGTACTCGGAGTCCTCGCGCCCGACGCCCCGCGACATGCCCATCACGAGCCCGTCCCGGGACAGCACGACCACCTTCCGGATCTGCGGGACCCGGTCCACCAGGTCGTCGAGGAGGAAGTTCAGCTCGGCGGCCGCTCCCTGATAGGTCATGATCTTCCCTCCATGCCGTCCGCGGGTCCTTCGGGCGCCTCGTCCTCGTCCCGGCCGCGCAGCCAGCCCGCCTGCAGCGACGCGAACAGGTCGCGGGACGCCTCCGCCGACCGTTCCTCCCAGGCGGCGACGGCGTCGCCGGTGGCCGCGGGCTCTTGTCCGTACGGACCGGTCTCCTCGCGGGAGCCGGTGTCCTCGTAGGCGCCGGCGTCGCGCAGCTGCGGCGCCAGGCTCCCGCCGCGCACCCGGCGCGGCAGCGGGGCCCGCCCGCCGCCGGTCGTCTGCGCGTCCCCGAACCGCGCCCCGCCGAACGACGTCTCGCCGAACGACGTCTCGCCGAACGACGCGGGCGCCCCGTACTGGCCGGCGGCTCCGCCGTAGGAACCTCCGCCGTAGGAGGGCGCGCGGGGACCCGCGGCCTGGAACGGACGCGCGGCGCCGGTCGGCGGCGGACCGTGCGGCGGTGGGGTGCCGAACGACGTCGGGGTCTGGTCACCGTCGTCGAACCCCACCGCCGCGTTCTGGTCCGGCTTCTCCTCGCTCGTCCATCGGGGGAGGGACACCGGCGTCTCCGGCGGCGCGCCGCCGGGCACTGAATTCGGAGGCACTGGACACGGGGGCACCGCGCTGTCGGGCACTGCCCGGTTGGGCGCCGTGTCGGTCGACGCCGCGTCCTGGGCGGGGGCGATGTCGTACACCGGCGCGTTGAGCGTCGCGGTGGACGACGGCGCCGGAGGCGTGGGCCACGCGCGCATCGACCCGTTCGCCGCCGCCGCGCCCCGCTGCTGGGCGGGACCGGCCTGGACGGCGCCGTCCTCGTCCTCGGGCTGGTCGACGTCCACGATCAGCCGGCGCGGGATCAGCACGACGGCGCTGACGCCCCCGTACAGGGACGGCTGCAGCGCGACCCTGATGCCGTGCCGGCCGGCGAGCCGGCCGACGACGAACAGGCCGAGCCGGTCGGTGACGGCCAGGTCGAACTCGGGCGGCCGCGACAGCCGCAGGTTCAGCGCGTCCAGCTCGGACTGGTCGAGCCCGATGCCGCGGTCGATGATGTCGACGGCGAACCCGTTGGCGCCCATCTCGCCGCGGACGAGCACCTCGGTGGGCGCGGGCGAGAACACCGTGGCGTTCTCGATCAGCTCGGCGAGCAGGTGGATGATGTCGGCGACGGCCTCGCCGATCACCGCGGCCTGCCCGGACACCACGACGATCTCGACCCGGGTGTAGTCCTCGACCTCGGCGACCGCGGCGCGCAGCACGTCCTCGACGTGCACCGGCCGGCTCCAGCCCCGCCCGGGGGACGTCCCGGACAGGATGACCAGGCCCTCGGCGTGGCGGCGCATGCGGGTGGTGAGGTGGTCGAGGCGGAACAGGTCCTCCAGCACCTTGGGGTCGGAGGCGTCGCGCTCCATCTCGTCCAGCATCCGCAGCTGGCGGTGCAGCAGCGACTGGCTGCGCCACGCGACGTTGAGGAACACGCGGCTGATGCCCTGCCGCAGGTAGGACTCCCGCACGGCGGTCTCGATCGCGGTGTGCTGCACCTTGGTGAAGGCGTCGCCGACCCGCGCGACCTCCCGGGACCTGCCGATGACGAGCGGCGGCGCCTCGGCGTCCACGTCCACCTCCTCGCCGCGCCGCAGCCGGGCGACGACGCCGGGCAGCCGGTCCTCGGCGAGCTTCAGCGCGGCGCGCTGCAGCCCCCGCAACTCCCGCGACAGGCTGCGCGCGGCCAGCAGCGACAGCACGATCGAGGCGATCACCGCGAGGAGCCCGAACCCGCCCGCCAGGACGAGCCGCATGATGATCCGCTCACCGATCGGCTTGGCCATCTCGTTGAGCGCGAGGCTCGCCTCGGTGACCTTCTGCGCCCACGCCTGCGACAGCAGCTGCGTGGTGGCCTGCCAGTCCGCGGCCTCGGGCGGCAGCCGGTCGCCGCGCGCGCCGACGATCGCGTCCTCGGCCGCCCGGTACCGCTGGTACTCCGCGGACGCGGCGAGCCTGCCGAGGGGCCCGCGGATCTGCTCGTTGAGGTCGGCGAGCCCGGCCTCGAACTCGCGCCGCCCCTCCGCGGCCCACTGGACGAACGCGGTGTGCTCGGCGGGCGTGAGCCGCCCGTTGCGCGCCATCGCCGCGGTGACGAGCGAGTCCTCCCGCAGCATGTAGGCGCGGGCGTTGCCGATGCCGATCAGAGCCCGGCCCTGGGTGAAGATGGCGACGTCGTTGACGGTCACCAGGCCGTCGAAGACCTTGATGACCTGGTCGAGCAGGACGCTGTAGGAGTTGATGACCTCCAGCGGCTGGACCCGGCCCGAGTCGACTCTGGCGCGCAGCTGCGGCAGCCGGTCCAGCGCCTTCACCGCCTCGGCGAGCCGCCGCTTGGTCTCCGGCCGGGCCGCGTCCCTCGCCTCGGGCGACAGGGCCGTCGAGCGGAACGCCTTGTCCACGGCGCTCACCCGGGCGCGCTGCCCGCCCAGCTTCTGCCGGTCGGCCTGGTCGCGCGTGCTGAGCGCGACGACGCTGAGCGAACGCTCCGCCTGGAGCTGGTTCACCAGGTAGATGCCGGGAAGGCCCACCTTCTCGTACGTCGTGGAGAAGTCATACTTGTCGAACGCGTCGCCGAGCGTGATGTTCGCGGCGAACGCCCACAGGGTGATGAGGGACACCAGCGGGACCAGCAGCAGCGCCGTGATCCGCAGCCGGATGGGACGCCGGCGCCGGGGCCTTCCGCCGGACGCGTCGTCGCGGGGTGTCGTGCGGGACATCGAGATCACTACCTCTAGCCGGGGGCGGGCCGCGCCTGCCGGCGCGGGGGCCGGGCGGCCCGTGTGTCAGGGGTGCGGGGTCAGGGGCCGGCCTCGTCCAGGGCCGCGCGGGCGACCAGCCCGCGCAGCCGATCGGTGATCATGGCGACGGCCTGGGCGTGCCCGCGCAGGGCCTTGTCCCGCGCGGTGTACTGCCCGATGTCGGCGTGCATCGCGTGGTCGGACGCGATCGTCTGCCACAGCAGCGGCCTTCCGTTCGCCGCGATGCCGAGGTCGATCACGGTGAACCAGGTCGAGACGACCACGACGACGGCGCCGACGCGGATGACGTCCTGCGCGAGCAGGCGTTCCCGCACGTCGAGCAGCAGCCGCTGGGCCTCCTCGGCCGTGGCGCGGCGCCCGTCCTCCCGGTAGTAGCCGGGGGGACGGCGGGGGTCGGCGGGCCGCAGGCCGGCGGGCTCCCCCGCGGGCCGGCGGTCGCCGGGCCCCGGGTCGGCGGGCCTCAGGTCGATCGGCCACCGGTCTGCGGGCCGCAGGTCGGCGGACCGCCGCTCGGAAGCCCTCGGGTCGGCGGGCCGCCCATCGGCGGCCCACGTGCCGGTGGGCCGCTCATCGGCGGGCCGCCTGTCGGCGGGCATGGCGTCAGCAGGCATGGCATCTCCCATCGCCGTACCGGGTGCGCGGGAGACGCTCAGTGGCCGGGGTGCTCGTCCCGCGGCCAGGCGCGCACCTCGCACCAGACCGCCTTGCCGGAGGCGGTGTGCTCGGTGCCGTGCCGGTCGGCCATCACCGCGACGAGGAACCAGCCGCGCCCCGTCTCCTCCATGAGGTCGACCGGCCGCGCCGTCGGGACGGCGGCGCTCTGGTCGTGCACCTCGATGCGGAGCCGGGCCCCGGCGCGCAGGAGCCGCAGGCACAGCGCGCCTCCGGCGGCCGGCGCGTGCCGGACGGCGTTGGTGACCAGTTCGGACACCAGGACCTCGGCGTCGTCGGCGATGTGCCCGACGCCGGACGCGGTGCTGACGGACCTGCTGAAGCGCCGCGCCGCCGGCACGGACGCGCGCTCGGCGGGCAGCGTCAGCTCGCCCAGCAGGACCACCGGCGGCTCGTCCAGGCCCCGCGGCCCGTTCGGCGCCGTGCCGTTCGGCGGCGCGACCGGCGTCGCGGTGGTGGTCAGATGGCTCGGGAGTGGGGTGCTAGGGAGTTCGATGGTGTGGTGGTCGCCCGACATCATGATGAACGCCTCCTTGACTAAGGCGTGCCGCCCTGTTCCAGCCCTGCCGGGGTGCGAGGCTGAGGTGGGCGTGGGGGGTCTGTGCCGGTGCCGCCGCCGTCCGGGCAGGCGGTGGCACGGCGTGCGAGGCTCGCGGCGGCCTCATGGCGGGCCGCTCCCCTCGGACTCTGTGCCCGCCCGGGCCCGCAGCAGCCGGGCGGTGCTGGTGAACCACGCGTAGTTCTCCTGCTCGAAGCGGCGTCCGCGCAGGCACGTGAGGTAGGGCCCGAGAGGGGACCCCGTGCGCAGGAAGGACTCCTCGTCCAGGTCGCCGCGCAGGTGCTTGAGGGTGCGTTCGAAGACCTCGACCTTGGCCGCCGAGGCCACCGCCCGGTCCTCCAGCTGCGCGATGACGGAGTCGGCGCAGATGTGGTCCACGGCCTGCACCATGACGAGCAGGTTCTCGCGGATGATCCCTGGCTTGGCGGGGGTCACGGCGAACCGTTCGAGTTCGTCGACGCCGGCCTGGGTGACGGTGTACACGCGCTTGTTGGGACGATCGTGCTGGATGATCTGCCGCCCGCTGATCAGACCTTCCGTCTCCAACCTCGACAGCTCCGAGTAGAGCTGCTGCGGCACGGCATGCCAGAAGTTGGAGACCGACAAATCGAAGATCTTTGCCAGCTGGTAGCCGCTGTACTCGCCGTCGAGCAGCGCCGCCAGCACCGCGTGACGTAGCGCCATCGGCCTTCTCCCCCCGCCTTGACTCAGGGTGATGCCCGACGTTAGCAGACAACGACATGATTAGTCATCATGTTGACTAGGATTGGTCAGCGTCGATCGGTGCGGGCGCCCTCCGGAGGCCGGCGACGCCCGGTTCGAGATCGGCCGCGAGTTCGGTGATCTTTCCCGTCAGGAACGCCTCGCGGGTCAGCCGGCGCTGCATCTTCCCGCTGGTCGTCCGCCTGACCGAGCCCCGCGCGGCCAGCACGACGCTGACGGCGGGCAGCTCGAACGTCCGGGCGACCCGCGTCCTGACGGCGGAGGCCACCTCCTCCAGGGGCGTCCCGGCGGCGGCGCGGGTGCTGATCTCCTGGACGATGACGACCTGCTCCCGGCTCGCGTCGAGCGCGCCGCCCCCGCCGGGCCGGCCGCCCGGCGGCGCCGGGCCGAGGTCGGGGTCGATGGCGGCGTCGATCGCGAAGGCGGCGCCGAGCAGGGCGGCCGGGTGGGATGCGCGTGCCACCTCCTCGATGTCGTGCGCGTGGATGTTGCGGCCGTTGACGATGATCAGGTCCTTGATCCGCCCGGTGACGTAGAGCTCGCCGTCGGCGGTGAAGCCGAGATCGCCCGTCCGCAGGAACGGGCCCTCGCCGGCGGACGTGCGGGCGCGGAAGGTCGCCTCGGTCTGCTCGGGGCTCCCCCAGTAGCCGCGGGCGACGCTGCCCCCGCGCACCCAGATCTCCCCCACGCGCCGCTCCGGCCGCTCCGCGCGCGTCTCGGGGTCGACGACGCGGACGTCCAGGGTGACGGGACGGCCGCTGCTGACGAGCCGCCTGGCGCCCCCGGCGGCGGGGTCCCCGCCCGTGAGGCCCGGCTCGTCCGCGGGGACGGCCTCGTTCCGCGCGAGGGCCCCGGCGTCGAAGTCGCGGACGACCGGGCCCCCGCCGAGAGGCGCGCCGGTGATGAGCAGGGTCGTCTCGGCCATCCCGTAGCACGGCATCCACATCGAGGGCCGGAAGCCGACCGGGGCCAACCGCTCGGCCACCGCCTCCAGCGTCGCGGCCCGGACGGGCTCTGCGCCGTTCTTCACGACGGTCAGCGACGACAGGTCCAGGCCCTCCAGCTGCCGGTCGGTGACGCGCCGCAGCACCAGCTCGTACCCGAAGTTGGGCGCCACGGTGATCGTCCCCCGGTACCGGGTGATCAGCTCCAGCCACAGCACGGGGCGCTTGATGAACGTGATCGGCGAGGTGAACACGTACCGGCAGCCGAGGTAGAGCGGCTGGAGGAACTGACCGACCAGGCCCATGTCGTGGTAGTGCGGCACCCAGCCGACGCCGACCGTGGCGGGCGACCCCTCGATGCGGCGCTTGATCTCCTCGCCGTTGGCCACCAGGTTGCCGTGGGTGACCATGACGCCCTTCGGCTCGCTGGTCGACCCCGAGGTGTACTGGAGGAAGGCGACGGTGTCCGGGCCGGACCGCGGCGGGGACCAGTCGCCGGCGTCGGTGTCCTTGCCCGCCTGGGTGTCCAGGCAGTGCACGCGCCCCTTCAGCCCGGCGGCCGACAGCCACGCGTCGAGGGTGTCGCGGTGGGCGGTGTCGGTGAGGATCAGCGCGACGTCGGCGTCCTCGATGATCCGGCGGGTCCGGCCGAAGCGGCCCGCGTCCAGGTCGGGGAGCGGGGCCGGGACGGCGATGACGCGCGCGTACAGGCAGCCGAGGAAGGCCGCCAGGAACTCCAGCCCCTCCGGATAGAGCAGCAGGACGGCCCGGTCCCGCAGGCCGCGCGCCTCCAGGCGGCAGCCGAGCGCGCGGGCCCGGCGGTCCAGGTCGGCGAAGCCGAGCACGTTCTCCTTGTACCTGCGCCCCGGTTCCTCGCTGATGAAGGTGAAGGAGCGGGTGTCGCCGTGCGTCCGGATGTTCTCCCGGACGAGCGACACGAAATCTCTCGCCGTCTCCGGTGGCCCGGCCATGGGTGTCACCCGTCCTCGGGTGAGATGAGCAGGGAGGGCGGGAGCGCGGACAGGGAGAGCAGGGAGAACCAGCGCCGCTCGCCCGTGCCGCCGAACATCGCGTCCTCCAGCGGCGGGAGGAAGTCCTCGGACAGGACGGTGTCGGGCTGCGCCCGCTGGAGCAGCCGCTGCAGGCACAGGACGAGCCACTGGCCGTCCTCGAACGCCCCGCCGAACACCCGCCGGTTGTGCAGCCAGGTGAGCATGCACGAGGTCATCGCGTGCAGCTCGCAGTACCGCTTGGCCCGCGTCAGCGCCGCCACGGAGGAGGTGTCGCCCTCGTTCGCGCGGATGCCCTCCTCGATCCTGGCGCGCAGGGCGCCGATGGCCGACAGCAGGTCCTTCAGCTCGGCCGCGACGCCGGGCGCGGCGTGCGCGTTCGCCGCCGCCAGCACCTCCTCGGAGATCTCCTCGAACCGCTGGCCGATCTCGTCGCGGCCCTCGTTGGTGAGTTGGAGCAGGCGGCCGTCGGGTTCCCAGGCGGGCGGCGTCCGCGTCCAGCCGAACAGGTCGGCGAGCAGCTCGTCCTCGCGGCCCGTCTCCGCCGGCGGGTCGACCAGGAAGGGCAGCTGGCCCGCGACGTTGGCGAGGTTCACGTGCGTGGTGCCCTCGAAGATGCTCGCGATCGCGTGGTCGCGCTGCAGCTTCTGGAACACCCCGTGCGCCACGCCCTCGCGCAGGTAGCCGCGCGCGGCGAGCACCGTCCCGATGCTGGCCACGACCTCCTCGCCGAGGACCGGCACGAAGTACTTCACGATCGAGGACCACAGGCTGAGCCGCCCGGGCGCGACCGTCAGGCAGCGCGCCACCGGGATCGCCACGCACTCGGCGATCAGCAGGTCCAGATGCGCCTTGACCAGATGGTCGCGGATCACCGGGATCCGGTAGATGTCCGAGCCGTACAGGGTGCGCTGGCGCGCGTACTCCATCCCGATGCGCACCACCGCGTCCATCGTCCCCACCGACAGCGCCGCGATCGCGGTCCGGGTGATCTGCAGGGTCTTCAGCGTCTGGACGAGCCCGGAGCCGCGCCGCCCGATCACCCGCTCGGCGGGCAGCCGCGCCCCGGAGAACGCGACGCCGGACAGGTCGTGGCCGCGCAGCCCGACCGTCCGGACGGGGGGCAGCGTCGACCAGGCCGCCGGGTCGAGCTCCCGCTTGTCGACCAGGATGAGGGAGAAGTCGCGGGGGCCGGTCTTCGCATAGGTGGTGACGAACCGCCCGCGGGTGGCGTTGCCGACCGGCCACTTCACCCCGGTGAGCACAAGTTCGTCCCCCTGGATGTCGGCCTCCGACTCCGACGCCATCACGTCGCTGCCGTGGTCGGCCTCGGAGACGCCGAAGCAGGCCAGGTCGCCGCGCAGCACCCCGTCCGCCACCGTCCTGCGCTGCCACGCGTCGCCCCACAGCCACACCGGGTTGACCGCCAGCAACCCGGACCCGTACATGACCGCGACGGTGACGCTGCGGCGCGAGATGCCGCGGGTGACGAAGAACAGCTCCTCCAGCGTCGTCAGGCGCCCGCCGAGCCCGCTCGGCACCAGGTACTTCGGGAAGCCCCACGCACGGACGGCGTCCACCGCGCCCGGGGGGATCTCGTCGCGCTCCTCCGCCTCCACGATGGCCTTGTAGGAGAACGGCCCGGCCTCGTCGTCCATCGGGTCGCCGAGGTAGCCGTCCAGGTCGGCGGCGATCCGGTGCGCCGGGGCCAGCCTCTCGCGCGGGTGCGGTCCCGGCGCGGGACCCCCCGAAGCGGACTGCTCGGTCGCGAGGCTCCCGGACGAGGGGTTCTCGGATGAGGGGTTTTCTGACGAGGGGTTCTCGGACTGGCCCGGGTGGACGGAATGCGCGGGATGGGCGGGGCTCTCCGCGCGGGCCCCGGGGGCGGAGTGAGCGGGCCGGGCGGGGTGTGCGGGGACCTTGCTATCCATTTTTCCTTCGACTCCCTAGTGTGGGTCGCGCCTTCCGGTTCGCGGGCCGCGACTCCTGTGCGGGTCGGCTCCCTATGGCTGCGCGGTGTCGCCGGACGGGCCCCCCGCGTTGTCGGCGCCGGTCGGATCCTCCATGCGCCTGCCGACCACCCGGGCGAGCGTCATCGCCGCGGGCAGCGGGCGCACCATGACGGTCAGGCCCGTGACCAGCCCGGTCTCGCCG
This sequence comes from Actinomadura coerulea, assembly GCF_014208105.1. Lineage (NCBI taxonomy): Bacteria > Bacillati > Actinomycetota > Actinomycetes > Streptosporangiales > Thermomonosporaceae > Actinomadura > Actinomadura coerulea. The sequence continues at coordinate 7,405,296 of NZ_JACHMQ010000001.1, read as the reverse complement.
AACCTGAGCAGGTCCAGCCCCTGGAGGTCCTTGCCCAGCACCTTGGCGCTGAAGACGAGCGCCTGCGCCGGCGGGCCCGCGCCGTTCGTCCCGTCCGAGGGGACGCCCACCAGCTCGTCGGTGTAGTGGAAGTCCTCGAAGACGTCCAGCAGGACGCCGAGCAGGGCGGCGACGGCGTCGCGCCCCAGGTAGGGCTTCACCATCACCGGGCTGCGGAACTCGATGCCGGGGTCCAGCGCAGCGGTGATCGCGGCGAGGTCCTTGGACTCCACCGCCGAACGGAACGTTCCGGGAACCGTCATCCGGCTGCTCCCTTTCGCTTGCCGTGTGGTCAGTCGGCCGTCCTCGGCGGGACGGCCCCGGCGGGGGGCGTGTCCTGCGGCGGGTCGCCGGGTCCGGGGGCGGGCCCGGGGGCGGGAGCGGGAGCGGCGGCGACGGCGACGCGGGCGAGGTCGCGCGCCCAGGCCCGGTAGCCCGCGGCCGACGGGTGGAAGCCGTCGGCCGCGAAGAGCCGCCGGTCGCGGGCCATGGCCTCGTCCATGGGAGCGTGGACGGCGCCGCCCGCCGCGGCCGCGTCCCGCGTGATCCGGTCCATGGCGCGCGCCCGCGCGCCGAGGACCGAGCGCAGCGGCCGCGGCAGGGCGGGGAACCGGTGCACCGGCGGCATCCCGGCGACGAGCACGGTCGCCTCCGGGAACCGGCCGCGCAGGAGGGCGACGAGCTCGGTCACGTCCGCCGCCCACCGGCGCAGGGGACGCCGCCTGATCAGGTCGTTGATGCCCGTGGTGACGACCACCACGTTCGGCGCGGAGCCGTTCGCGGGCGGGACGAGCCCGCCGATGATGCGCCGGGCCGTCGCGCCGTTCCGGCCGGAGACCGACCACGCCACGCTGCGCCGCAGCCGCTCGCCGAGCTCCTCCGCCAGGAAGCCGGGCAGCGCCTCGGCGTGCCGGGACGCGCCGACGCCCACGGCGGTGGACTCGCCGATCACCATGACCCGCAGGGCCGGGCCCCGCCCGGGGTCGGCGCCGGCGACGAAGCCCTGCTCGTCCCCGGTCGCCGGGTCCAGCCGCGGTGTCCGCCGCACCGTCCGCCACGCCTGCACCGCCAGTACGGGAGCGAGGAGCAGCGGCATCGGCGAACGGATCGCGCGGGCGACGGAATGTGCTCTTTTCATCAGTCTCCCAGACTGCTGGATCGGCCCCCGGGACTCATTTCACCCGCTCACCGAGCAGGCTCGCCGCAATCTGCGCCATCACCTTCGCGACATAGGCGTGCCCGTCCGGATTCAGGTGGATTCCGTCGGCACTCCACATCGCGGGATCGGCGACCATCGCCACCGTTTCTCGCTCTGGAAACGCCATTCCGAACTCGCGCGACACCCGGTCGAGCTCGGCGTTGAAATCGTGAATGCGCTGCACCGTGCGTTTCTTACGGAACTGCGAGATCGGGGTGATGTCCAGCAGCGGCGGCCGCGGCACCGGGATGGCGAGGACGACCGCGCCGCGCCCGCGGCCCCAGCCGAACAGCTCCGCCAGCCGGCGCGCCGCGGCCTCCCGCTCGAAGCCGCGCAGCGCGTCGTTCATGCCGCAGCCGAGCACGACCAGCCGCGGCGCCAGCCCCCGCACGGCGGGCAGCTGGTCGCGCACCACGTCCTCGACCGTCGCGCCCGGGTCGGATGCGTTGAGCATCTCCTCGCGGGAAATCCCCAGGTGAAGGGCCAGCCGCCCGGCCCAGCCGAGCCACCCGCCGGCCGGATCCGGATCGTCCTGGCCCTCGGCCACGCTGTCGCCGAGCACCACCATGGCGGGCCCGGCGGCGTCGGCGCCGCCGACCTCGGGGGGCCGGCCGGCCATCACGCGACGAGGTCGAGCAGGTAGTCGGTGAGGTCGGCCACGGTCTCCCGGCGCCGCGCCTCGGTCACGTCGACCTCCACCTGCAGGTGGTCCTCGATGTCGCTGATGATGCTGATCGCGTACACCGAGTCGACCCCGTAACGGGCGAGTTCGACCCCGGGATCGATGTTTTCCACAGGCCTGTCGAGGTAGAAGGCGATCTTGTCAAGAAGCCACGATTGCAGCTCGTCGTGGGAAATTATTTCCGATCGGGCCACCGCCGCTCCTCCTTATGTCAGAGGATCATCAAAACAATCGTGATTGGTAACGGAAGACGAGCAACACGCAAGATACAGCCAAATGGTTGGCGTGTCTCGATCCGGGTGTGAACGATCGGACACGGAGGTGTCCCCGTCCTGTAAACCCAGTCAGTGGTACGGTAAAAACGGCGATAAGTTACTTGCCGGTAACCACTTCCGATAAGGGCCCAGCGCAGGCGGTCGCGGACCCGCCGCCCCGCACGTCCCACCGTCCCGCTCTCCCCCGCACGACTCCCGGCGGCACGCTACCTGCGCTGTTCCCTAGTCAGCCTCGTCCCGGCACCCCCCGGCCCCGGCCGAGAACCGGGCGCGTTCCAGGAGAGTTTCGGACAACCCTTCGGCGGGGTCCCGTGTGGCCCGGCCGAGGTCGCCTTACCTGAAGGCAAGGGACACCTATCCCTTCAGTCCCCGCCCTCAGTCTGTCAGGACATACTTACTGGACCGTTCAGCCACGAGACGACGGGGTTGGGCTCGCGTCCCCGCGCGAGCCGGTCACGGAGGGCCTGCGCGTGCCGCGCCCGCCAGCGGTGCGCCGCGAGGCGGTGGAATCTGACGAGCGGCGCCGCCGCCGGACGCGCCCCCTCCGTGATCGCGTAGCCGTGGCGGCGCAGCCGGGAGGCGAGCACGTACTGGACGAGGTCCGCCTCCCCCGCCTCCAGGCGGTCGCGCCACGCGCCGACGCTGCGGGCGTTGACGGCCTCGTGCGTGCCCAGGTGCCACTTGCGCGCGGACGGTACCGTCCTCCGCGCGTGCCGGTACGCCGTCGTCATGGCGGGGTCGTACTCCTCGCCGAGGAACGCGCACAGCCTCGTCAGGGCGTCCTCGGGGTCGGCGACCAGGTCCTCGTAGCGGAACTCGTAGAACGTGTCCGGCCCGAGGCGGGCCCGGAGGCGGGCGCCCGTGTCGACCGCCTCCCGCCACGTCAGCGCGGCGGCGTGGATGTCGCCGTCGAACCACGGCATCCGCGTCAGGGAGCTCACCGCGTCCCGGCCGTCCCGGACGAGATGGACGAACTGGGCGTCGGGGAACATCCGCCGGAGCATCGGCACCCGGCGGAAGTAGCTCGGCCGCTTGTCCCCCCAGCGCCGCTTTCCGTGCCGGCGCGCGTAGGCGCGGAACACGGCGGCGAGCGCCGACCCGAGCGTCGGCGGCCCCTGCACGATCTCCTCGGCCACGGCGGCGGCGTCCAGCCGCAGCGCCCCGAACTTGGTGCCCTCTCCGCCGGTGATCCATTCGGCCAGCGCGCGCCGGTTCTCCGGCCGCTCCAGGTCCCCGAACCGGTGCCGGATGTCGTAGGAGACATGCACGAACCGCGTCTCGGAGGGGAACGCGATGTGCCGGTGCGAGTGCAGCATCTGCTGGAGCAGCGTCGTCCCCGAGCGCGGGCACCCGAGGACGAAAATCGGTCGGCACGACTCCCCCGTCATGGCCAGCGACTACCCGCGCCCCCGGGAGCGAAGCCCAAACGAACTTCAACAGATCTCATGCTCAAGGCGCGGATTCCTCGGGCGCGCATAGGACGGCGAGATATGCGCCGCCGACCCGGCCGCGCGCTTCCCGAGTGGGTCACGGCTCCGCGTCCGCCGCCGCTCCGCCCTTTTCCGCCGGCGGCGTTTCCGGCGTCGAGTTCGGCGAATGCCCGCGCGGCGCCGCCCGCCGCCGGCTCAGGGACAGGGCATGCTCATGTAGAGCGCCTGCTCGCCCGCGGCGGGGGTGCCGTCGTAGAGGGCCGTGTCCAGCCCGCAGAAGGCGAAGCCCATCCGCCGGTACGCGTGGATCGCCGGCGCGTTGATGTTGGTGACCTCCAGCCAGAGGTGCCCGGCGCCCCGTTCGCGGGCGAACTCCACCGCGTGCCCCACCAGCGCGCGGCCGACCCCCCGGCCCCGGTGCTCCGGGGCGACCTCGATGTCCTCGATGGTCAGCCTGCGGTTCCAGCCGGCATAGGAGACGGCGACGAACCCGGCCAGATCGCCGGCGGCTCCGAGCGCGACGAAGGTGCGGTGATCTCCGTCGTCCCCGTCCCCGTCCCCGTCCCCGTCCCCGTCGTACGCGTCCTCCGGAAACGCCTTGGTCAGGGGCGGGTCCACGGTGATCTCCCGCAGCGCGAACCCGTCATCGACGGCGGTCACCTGGAAGATCGTGCCGGTGGTGAAGGAGCCGTCCAGGGCCTTGATGGCCTCGGCGTCCCCGGGGACGGCGGCTCGGTACCGGTAAGCGGTGCTGTCGATGACGGTCACGGCACGATGCTAGACGCGGGGCGGGTCAGCAGATGCGCGGTAGCGGGTCCCCGACCAGGAGGTCGACGATGCGGGTGCCGCCGAAGGCCGTCTTCAGCAGCACGAGACCGGACGGGTCGTCGGTCACGCGGCCGATGGCGGCGGCCTCCTCGCCCAGCGGGTGGGCGCGCAGCGCCGCCAGCGCGGCCGGCTCGCACTCGGGGGCGACCACGACCACGGCGCGGCCCTCGCACGCGACGTACATCGGGTCGATCCCGAGCAGCTCGCAGGCGCCCCGGACGGCGGGGCGGACGGGGATCGCGTCCTCCTCCACCACCACGGCCGTCCCCGCGTCCGAGGCCAGCTCGTTGAGGACGGTCGCCACGCCGCCCCGGGTCGCGTCCCGCATCCGGCGCAGGCCGCCCGGGCACGCGTCGGCCAGGTCGGCGAGCAGGCAGGTCAGCGGCGCGGTGTCCGAGACGACGTCGGCCTCCAGCTCCAGCTCGCCGCGCGCCAGCATGATCGTGACGCCGTGCTCGCCGATCGGCCCCGTCACCAGCACGGCGTCGCCGGGGCGGATCTCCCCCGCGAGCCGGGACCGCACGACCCCCACGCCCGCCGTCGTGACGAAGCAGCCGTCGGCCTTGCCGCGCTCGACGACCTTGGTGTCGCCGGTGACGATGTCGACACCCGCCGCGTCCGCCGCGCGCCGCATCGACTCGGTGATACGCCGCAGGTCGGCGACGGGGAACCCCTCTTCGAGGATGAACCCCGCCGACAGGTGCAGCGGCCTCGCGCCGCAGACGGCGAGGTCGTTGACCGTCCCGTTGACGGCCAGGTCGCCGATGTCGCCGCCGGGGAAGAACAGCGGCGACACGACATGGCAGTCGGTGGTGAAGGCGAGGTCCGCGCCGTTCACCATGAAGCGCGCCGAGTCGTCCATCCGGTCCAGGAGCGGGTTGGCGAACGCCTCCCGGAACACCGCCTCGACCAGCGTGCGGCTGGCCTTGCCGCCGGCCCCGTGCGCGAGCGTGATCCTGTCCTCGCGGAGCCGGGGCCTGCGGCTCCGCGCGCGCTCGATGCGTTCCAGTACCTGCTCCTCGCGGACGGTCATCGCACGGCCTCCCTGGCCTCGGCGGGCTCCCCCGCTTGCCCCGCCCCGCCGATCCGCTCGCGGGTGAAGCGGCCGAAGTTGTAGTACGCGGCGCAGGCTCCCTCGGACGAGACCATGCACGTCCCGATCGGCGTCTCCGGAGTGCAGGCCGTCCCGAAGACCTTGCACTCCCACGGCTTCAGGACGCCCTTGAGCACCTCGCCGCACTGGCAGGCCTTCGGATCGGCGACCCGCCCGCCGGGGATCTCGAAGACGCGCTCGGCGTCGAAGGCGGCGTACTCCTCCTTCATCCGGAGCGCGGAGTGCGAGATGAAGCCGAGGCCGCGCCACTCGAAGTACGGCCGCGGCTCCATGACCTGGGCGATCGCCTCCAGCGCCCGCGGGTTGCCGTCCCACGGGACGACCCGGCCGTACTGGTTCTCGACCTCCGAGCGGCCGCCGGCGAGCTGGGCCAGCAGCATGTGCACCGACTGCAGGATGTCCAGCGGCTCGAACCCGGCGACGACCAGCGGTTTCCCGTAGTCGCCGGTGATGAACGAGTAGGGCCGGCAGCCGATCACGGTGGACACGTGGCCCGGGCCGAGGAAGCCGTCCAGGCGCAGGTCCGGCGAGTCGAGGATCGCCTTGATCGCCGGAAGGATCGTCACGTGGTTGCAGAACACCGAGAAGTTCTCGACCCCCGCCGCGGCCGCCCGCAGCACCGTCATGGCGGTGGACGGCGCGGTCGTCTCGAACCCGATCCCCATGAACACCACGCGCCGCGACGGGTTCCGCTCGGCGATCCTCAGCGCGTCCAGCGGCGAGTACACCATCCGGACGTCCGCGCCGGCGGCCTTGGCGTCCAGGAAGGACCCCCTTCCGCCCGGCACCCGCATCATGTCCCCGAACGACGTCATGATGACGTCCGGCTGCGACGCGATGTGGATCGCGTCGTCCACCCGCCCCATCGGGATCACGCACACCGGGCAGCCCGGCCCGTGCACCAGCGAGACGCTCTCCGGCAGGTAGTCCTCCAGGCCGTGCTTGTAGATGGTGTGCGTGTGGCCTCCGCACACCTCCATGAGCTTGTAGTGCCGCCCGGGCTCGCACAGCGCGGCGATCGAGGCCGCGAGGACCCGCGCCCGCTCCGCGTCCCGGTACTCGTCGACGAAGCGCATCAGTCGATCCTCGATTCCCGCAGCGCGTCGATCTCGTCGTCGTAGGCCTCGCCGAGGCCCTCCAGCAGCGCCAGCGTCGCCCTCGCCTCGTCCTCGTCGATCTTGGACATGGCGAACCCGACATGGATGAGCACCCAGTCGCCGGCGGCGAGCCGCTCCCCGTCGAGCAGGGCGGTGTTCACCGCCCGCCGGACGCCGGTCACGTCCACCGTCGCCACCGGGCGGTCCGGCATGATCTCCACGATCTCGCCCGGTATCGCCAGGCACATCAGAAGGCCTCCCCCGCCAGTTCGAGCTGCGTCAGTTCCCAGAGCGCGTGGTAGATCGTCGTCTGCGCCTCCTGGACGCGGTGCACCGACGACGACGGGACGGTGAACAGGTGGTGCAGGCCGGGCGTCTCCGCCATCTGCCCCCCGGTGTATCCGGCGAGCCCGACCACCGTCATCCCGCGCCGCGCCGCCTCCCGCAGCGCGGCGATCAGGTTGTCGGAGTTCCCGCTGGTGGACAGCGCCAGCGCGATGTCGCCCGGACGCCCGAACGCGGCGAGCTGCCGCGCGAACACCACCTCGAACCCGACGTCGTTGGACAGCGCGGTCACCACGGCGACGTCGGTCGTCAGCGCGAGCGCCGGCAGCGGCCGCGCGGACCCGCCCGGATTGAGGAAGAGCGCGGCGACGTCCTGCGCGTCCGTCGAGCTGCCCCCGTTGCCGAACGTGAAGAGCCGGCCGCCGGAGCGGAACGCGCCCGCCATCCGCGCGGCGCACGCCGCGAGATCCTCGGCGTACTGCTCCAGGACGGCCTCGCGGAGCCGGACGATGTCCTCGACCTTCTCCCGCGTCGAGCGGCGCACGTCCTCCAGCAGGGTGTCCAGCCCCGAGCCGCCCGCGTACAGGAAGGGATAGAGCATCTCGGTCACGTCGTCACGACCCCGATCGCCTCCTTGGCGTGGACGAGCACGGTGTCGCCGACCTCGGCGTCCACCAGCGCCACGCTGACCCGTTCGAGCCGCCCGCCGCCGACGTCCACGTCCGCGAGGCCGCCCGCGAGGAGCCGCGCGACGACCACCGGGACGGCCTCGTCCGCGCAGGTCACGCAGTGATCTCCCGTGCATTCGGTCACGCCGTCACCTCCTGGCCGAGCACGCCCGGCTGCTCCAGGAACACGTGCACCAGCTCCCACAGCACGTGGTAGGCGGTGACGTGCACCTCCTTCACGACGCGCGGGTCGCCGGACGGCACGGTGACCAGGTGGTCGACCGCCCCGGCGAGCGCTCCCCCGTCCCCGCCCGCCAGCGCGACCGTCAGCATGCCGCGGTCGCGGGCGCACTCCATGGCGCGCAGCACGCTGCCGCAGCGGCCGTCCGGCGAGACCCCGAACGCGATGTCGTCCGAGCCGCCGAAGCAGCGGACCTGGTGGGCGAACGCGTCGTCGAACCCCGCCCCGGCGGAGACGCCGGTCAGCGTCGCGACGTCGCCGGTGAGCGACAGGGCCGGCAGCGCCCGCTTGCCGACGATCACCGGGTGCACGAACTCGACCGCGACGTGCTGCGCGTCGGTCGCGGCGGCGCCGGTCCCGAAGGTGAGCAGGCGCCCCCCGCGGTGGAAGCGCGCCGCCATCGCGTGGCAGGCCGCGGCGATCGCGCCCGCCTCGTCGGCGAGCGCGGCGCCCGGCTCCGCGCGGCGGCGGAACACCTCCGCCACGGCGGCGCTCACCGGCCGTCCCCCGCGGGCGGGGCCTGCCGGGCGCGCAGCGACATGTCCACCGCGAGGTCCCAGCGGTCCGACAGCTCGTGCGAGATCGCGTGGGCGTCCTCGCACATCGCCGCCGCGACCACCGCCGTCTCGCCGTCCCCGGCGCGGTCGGCGAGCCGCCGCAGCGTCTCACCCGCCGCGATCTGCAGGTGGACGGCGACGTAGGCGTCCCGCATGTGCCTGACGGGATCGCGGTGGCCGTGGCCGATGCCGCCCTCCAGCACCGACGCGAGCAGCGTCCCGGCGTCGCGCGCGATGCTCGGCGACGACCCGTGCGCGTGCAGCCGCGCCTCGATCGCCCTCGTGTACGCCCGCGACCGCTCGGCGTAGTGGCCGAGCGGCCGGCACAGCTCGGGCTCGTCCGCCGCCGCGGTGAGCATCTCGCTCAGCGCGGCCTCGGCGTGCTCCTGGAGCGCGTGCGCGTCCTTCAGATGGCCGACGAGCCGCCGCTCGATCGTCGACATGAGCGTCCGCTCCGCGTCCCCGATCACATCGACTCGGCTTTGAGGTACCGGCGCAGCGCCGGCATCTCCTTGACGAGCACCGCGACCGCGCCGGCCGCGACCAGTCCGAGCATCAGCCGGACGACGACCGAACCGACGCAGGTTCCCTTCCTCATCCCCCCGCTCCCTCCTGTGCGAGTTCCTCCGTGAATTCCTCCGCCAGCAGCCGCTCGACCAGCGCGGCGGCCTCATCGACCGCCGCGCCGACCGGCGCGCTGAGCCTCATCTCCCAGGTGGCGTCCGTGGTCCGCGCCGACGGCTCGCACGCGACGAGCAGGATGCGCGGCGGGACCGGGCCGTTGTCGCGCGCCAGCCGCAGCACCTGCGCGGGGTCGAGGCCGTGCGCGTCGACGGCGACGCCGCCGAAGTCGTCCGGGCCCGGCTCGACGAGCGACACGGTGCCGGGCGCGTGGCCGCGCTCGGCCGCGTCGACCAGGACCGCGGCCCGGTACCCGTCGCCGAGCGCGTACATCAGGTCGATGCCGCGGATGCCGAAGTCGACCGCGTCCACGCCGGGCGGCAGCGAACGGGCCGCCAGCCTCCGGACGACCTCCACGCCGAACCCGTCGTCGCCGTGGAAGACGTTCCCGATCCCCGCGACGAGGACCGTGCGGGACGGCGCCTCCCCGGGCAGCGGCTCGACCTCGTCCGGCCGGACGAAGAAGCGGTGCCCGAGCTGGTTGTAGGGGCCGAGGTCGCGGCCCGGGTCGTCGTCCAGCGCGACGACCAGGTGCACCCCGCCCTCCATGTCCTCCTCGACGCGCTCGACGACGGCGGTGCGGCCGACGAGCGCCAGGTCGAAGATGTCCGCGCCCCCGCGGGGACGCAGCCGGACCCGGCTCCCCGGAGCCGCCTCCCGCCCGCCCGTGCCCGCGCTCCGCCCGCCCACGCCGTCCCCGTTCACCAGACGTCCTTCCGCGGATCCCGCAGCGTGCCGTGCAGCGCCAGCAGCTCATCCGACGACAGCGCGCCGCACCGCTCCAGGACTCGCCGCGCCTTCGGGTCGGTCGCCGCCATCTCCCGCCGCTCGTCCTCGGTGAGGCTGAGCACGCTGAGGATCAGCAGCTGGTCGATCTCCGTCCCGTCGAACAGGTCGCCGGGGCTCTCCGGCGCCACCTGCGGCCAGTCGTAGAGGACGATCGGCGCCGCGAGGACGGTGTCGTGGCTGCCCGGCTCCCCCGCGAGGACCGGCCAGAGCCCGTCCTTGCCGCACCCGGCGGCCGCCTCCGCGAGCCGCTCCGGCGGATCCGTCAGCGACACGAACGCGCCGCCGCCGGTGCGCGCCAGGACATGGGCGCACAGCATCCCGGCGCGGACGGCGTCCTCGCGCTCCTCGGCGGCGCCGGTGTTGACGACCTCCACGCGCAGCCGCACCGCGCCGTCCCCGGCGGGCACGGCCGAGACCTCGACCCGTCCCTCCACCCGCCCCCACGACCGGACGAACCGCACACCGCCGCCCCCGCACGGCGCCTTGCCCTCCACGGGCTCCTCCTCGGCGCCCGCGGCCACCTCGACGGGGACCCGGACGGGAGCGTCCACGAGGCGCTCGACCGCGACCGGGCCGCCGGCGAGCTCGCGCTCGCGGGCCTCCTGCCACGTCGTATGGATCTCGTCCCCGATGCGGATCTCGTCCACGGGGGTGTCGCCGTGCATCACCTGGCGGTGCACCGCGTGCAGGAACCGGAGCGTGACCTCGACCTCGGTGCCGGGCCCGGCTTCGAGGAGGAACTCGGTGCGGACCGTCCAGCGGTCACTGTTCCGCTCGGCGTAGCCGCGCGGGTAGACGCCGCCGATCGTCCACCGCTGCCGGTTCTTCAACGCGGACCGGCGGTACGGCCAGAGGAGGTACCCCTCGTAGAGGACGGTGTCCGCGATCGCCCTCAGGCGGTCCACTCTTCCTCCCCGCGTCGCTTCTCGGCGTGGCTCAGCAGCTCGTCGACCGTGTCGTCGAACGAGGAGTGCGCGCGGCGCGCCCGGTAGGCCGACAGGCGGCCGAAGCAGTCGTCGTCCAGCCGCAGCCAGCGGGCCGTGCCGTAGTAGCGGCCCATCAGGTCCCGCCACACCTGGAGGGGCAGGTCCCCGGTGGCCTCGTGATGCCACGGGATCTGCCCGGTGCGCAGCGCGCCGTCCTCGCCGGGGTAGAAGACCGTGCCGTTGAAGGCGAGGTCGAGCGGGACGTCGCCGCCGCCGAGCGCGTGCAGGTACCGGTCGGCCGCGACCTGCATGTCGTGCCCGCACGGCAGGGACAGCGCCGCCTCCGTCCCGCCCCGGAACGTCGGCACGGTCGCGCCGACGCGCGCCCAGGTCAGGCCGCGCAGCGACCGGTCCCACATCTCCGGCGGGCCGAACACCCCGGCGAGCCGGTCGCGCTCCGCGTCGTCGTAGCCCCGGCGCGCCGCCGCGATCGTCACCGTCGTGGTCAGCAGGACGCACTGGACGGGCCCGCCGTCCAGCCGCCGCAGCCCGATCCGCAGGCTCAGCGTCGGCGTGGCCGCGAACTTCTCCGGCTCGATACCGAGCAGATCGAGCCCGAGCTCCGGTGTCCCATTCATCATGCTGTGTCTCCTTGTGGGGGGACGACCCCCCACACCCCCCGGTTCGCTGCGCTCATGCTGTGTCTCCCCGTGGGGGGGCGACCCCCCACACCCCCCGGTTCGCTGCGCTCATGCTGGTGACAGATTCGGCATCGAGTCGAGGATCGGACCGTGCGTCTCCGGGTTGATCCCCGTCGAGCGGGCCGCCGTGGACGTGCCGTCGGGCAGGTGCCCGACCTGCTTGTCGTAGTTGCCCGTCCGGTTGCCCTCGCGGACGCCCCGCGTGTGCGAGGGCTTGTCGGGAGTGACGTCGGGCTTCCCCACTTTGATCATCGTGTTCCCCTCATCTCCTCGGTGGCCGCCCGGGCCGCTTCAACTCGGTGAAGAACGCGTCGATGTGCCGCCAGACCGCCTCGCCGCCGGTGAAGCCCGTCCAGTGCTCGCGCAGCAGGGCGGTGAGCCGGAAGCAGTCGTCGATCGGGAGGATCCAGTGCTCGGCGGCGCCCCGCGCGCGGTGCACGACGAGCGCCTCCACGTCCGGGCGAAGCTCCGCCAGGACGGGGTTCACCTCGGCCAGGCGCCGCCAGCTCGCGGCGTGGACGGCCGCGTGCAGCGCCCCCGCCGGGCTCGGATAGCGGGCGGTGACCTCGCCCGTCCCGGAGACGGAGAAGAAGGCGAGGTCGACCGGGACGCCGAGACCGGCCCACAGCGGGCCGTCCAGGTGGAAGCCGGCCAGCTCGCGCCGCCGGTCCGGGACGAGTCGGTAGTGCCTCCCGCCCGCCGCCTGCCCGTCGAACAGGACGGCGCACGCCCCGCACGCGCACAGCGGCTCGCCCTCCTCCAGGTCGAGCAGGTGCCGGTGCCCGTCGCGCACCGGTTCGGCGCACAGCTCGCACCGCTCCACGGCCTCGCCCGGCGGCGGCGCCGGGCGAGGCGGAGCCGAGGCCAGCGCCGCCAGCCTCGGTGTGGAGAGCCCCTGCGTCATGCGCGGCTCCGCACCTGGTCCAGGGTGATCAGCACCTTCTCCGGCACGGGCGCCTCGATCTCGACCCGCTCCAGTTCCGGTGCCGCGGCGAGGGCCGCCCGCTCCACGGCGTCCAGCACCGGGCGCGGCGCGGCGGCGCGCCCCTCGGTCGCGGCCCTCAGCCGCACCGTGTCCCCGTCCACCCCGGTGAGCTCCACGGACGTGCGGTGCTTGGCCAGGAACCCCTCCAGCCCGGCGAGGGCACGCCGGACCCGCGCCTCCGGCGTCTCCGGGTGCACGCCGTGCATGGCCAGCAGATGGCCGACCAGCTCGTCGCCGGCCAGCTCCGAGGCGTCCGCGCAGAGCCGCACGATCCGGCCGAAGGCCTCCCCGTACAGCTCCACCAGCGCCTGGACGGCCTGGTGCGCCCCGGGGTCGAGCCCGTCGAGCAGCCCTTCGAGGCGCTGGACGTGCTCGCGGACGCGCTCGTCGTCCCAGCCCATCAGTGGCCCTCCTGGGCGCCGAACATCGGGGAGTGCCGCTTCTCGATCGTCCGGCCGTTGCCGACGTACATGTGCACGCCGCACGGCAGGCACGGGTCGAAGCTGCGGACCGTCCGCATGATGTCGATGCCCTTGAAGTCGTCCGGGCCGTTCTCCTCGAAGATCGGCTGCCCCTGGACGGCGTCCTCGTAGGGGCCGGGCGTCCCGTAGGAGTCGCGCGGGCTGGCGTTCCACGGCGTCGGCGGGTACGGGTGGTAGTTGGCGATCTTGCCGTCGCGGATGACGAGGTGGTGCGACAGCACACCGCGGACCGCCTCGTGGAACCCGCAGCCGATCGCCTCGTCCGGGACGTCGAAGTCGGTGAACACCTTCGTCCGCCCGGACCGGACCTCGTCGAGGGCCTTCTCGGCGAAGTACAGCGCCATCCCCGCCGCGTAGGCGATGAAGTACACGCGGGCCCGGTCGCGCTCGATGGTGTTGGCGTACTGCGGCGGCTTCCACTCCAGGTTCATCTCCGGCATGCCGGGGGTCTTCGGCAGGTCGATCTGGACGCTGTGCCCGGTGGAGCGGACATACGGGGTGTCCACCTCCCCGGCCAGCGCGGTCGCCCACAGCCGGGCGAGCGGCCCGCCGCCGGTGTCGAGCGCGAGGTGGTCGCCGGTCTCGGGGTGGCGCCAGCGCGGGCTCATCACCCAGCTGTACTTGCCGCCGTCGAGGTCGCGCTTCTGCGGGTTCGGCAGCGTCGTCTGGTTCCACGGGTGCCGCTGGTCGATCGGGTTGCCGAGCGGGTCCTCCTTGACGAAGGTCTCCTCGTTGGCCCAGTCGTCGTAGTAGGAGCTGCCGAGCAGGATCCGCATGCCGAGGTTGATCTCGACCAGGTCGGTCGTGACGAGCTGCCCGTCCACGACGATGCCCGGGGTGACGTAGGCGGCCCGCCCCCACTCGGACATGTGCCGGTAGTCGTAGTCGACGACGTCCGGGTTCTGGAAGGCGCCCCAGCAGCCGAGCAGCGTCCGCCGCCGGCCCACCTGGTCGTAGCCGGGCAGCGCCTCCAGGAAGAAGTCGAAGATGTCGTCGTTCATCGCGACGGCCCGCTTGACGAAGTCCAGGCAGCGCGTCAGCCGGACGAGGTAGTCGGTGAACACCTGCGGCGTCGCGACCGTCCCCACTCCGCCCGGGTACAGCGTGGACGGGTGGACGTGGCGCCCCTCCATCAGGCAGATCATCTCGCGGGTGATGCGGCTGACCTGGAGGGCCTCCTTGTAGACCGAGCCCTCGAACGGGTTGAACGCCGTCATGATGTCTGCGATCTTGCGTAGCCCGTGCACGGAGCCGCGCGGCGCGTCGGTGTTCTTGGCCGTGGCGAGCAGGCTCGGGTTCGTCTCGGCGACCATCCGCTCGCAGAAGTCGACGAAGACCAGGTTGTCCTGGAACAGCGTGTGGTCGAACATGTACTCGGCGGCCTCGCCGAGGTTGATGATCCAGTCGGCGAGCGGCGGCGGCTTGATCCCGTAGGCCATGTTCTGGGCGTAGATCGAGCAGACCGCGTGGTTGTCGCCGCAGATGCCGCAGATCCGGCTGGTGATGAAGTGCGCGTCGCGCGGGTCCTTGCCCTTCATGAACACGCTGTAGCCGCGGAAGATGGACGAGGTGCTCCGGCACTCGGCCACCTGCCCGTTCGCAAAGTCGATCTTGGTGTAGATGCCGAGGTTGCCGACGATCCGGGTGATCGGGTCGAACGCCACCTCGACGAGCCCCGCCTGCGTGGCGGCCCGTTCGCCTCGCGCCTGCGTCCCCTGCTTCATGACTCGCCCCGCTTCATGACTCGCCCCGCTTCATGACTCGCCCCTGTTTCCTCGCCCGCCGCCGTCCGTCGGCGCGGCCGTCCCGCTTTCGTGTCCTTGCCGGTCATGCCGGTCGTGCCTGTCATGCCGGTCAGGACGGACGCGCCGGCGGGGCCGCCCGCCGGCGCGGCCGCCGCTCACTGGTGCGGCCAGCGGGGCTGGTAGCCGCTGGTCAGCCTCTCCCGGTTGTGGCGCCACTTCGGTTCCCGGTTCGCGCCCTTGTTGGTGATCGACCGCATCTTCCGGATGAACGGCCCGTAGGACCGCAGCAGCGTCGTGGAGAGGCTCGCCCCGGGCGGCTCGTCCATGAACGGCATGAACTTGTCCGGGAAGCCGGGCATCGTGCAGCCGATGCAGATGCCGCCCACGTTGGGGCAGCCGCCGATGCCGTCCATCCAGCCGCGCTTGGTGACGTTGCAGTTCACGACCGGGCCCCAGCATCCGATCTTCACCTGGCACTTCGGCGAGTTGTAGTCGCGCGCGAAGTCGGCCTGCTCGTAGTAGGCGGCGCGGTCGCATCCCTCGTGGACGGTCTTGCCGAACAGCCACGTCGGGCGCAGCTTGTCGTCCAGCGGGATGACCGGCGCCTGCCCGGCCGCCTGGTGCAGCACCCAGAGCAGCGTCTCCATGAAGTTGTCCGGCTGCACGGGGCAGCCCGGCACGTTCACGATCGGCAGCCCGCCCGCGGAGCGGAAGTCCCAGCCGAGGTAGTCGGCGAGGCCCATGCAGCCCGTCGGGTTGCCGGCCATGGCGTGGATGCCGCCGTAGGTCGCGCACGTGCCGATCGCCACGACCGCCCACGCCTTCGGCGCGAGCCGGTCGATCCAGGTGTTCACCGTGATCGGCTCGCCGGTCTCGGGGTCGTTGCCCATCGATGTCCAGTAGCCGTCCCCGTTGATGTTCTCGTTGGGGATCGAGCCCTCGACGACGAGGATGAAGGGTGCCAGCTCGCCGCGCGCGGCCTGCCGGAACGCCTCCATGAACTCGTCGCCGTTCTCGTAGGCGAGCACCTTGTTGTGCAGGTGGACCTTGGGCAGGCCCGGTATCGCGCCGAGGACGACGTCCTCGATGCTCGGCAGCGACGCCGCGGTCACCGAGATGGTGTCCCCGTCGCAGCTCATTCCCTCGGACGTCCACAGAATGTGGATCTCCTCCGTCAGCGGTTCCGCCGGAGCGACGCTCGTCATCGCTTCCCCCCTCGACCTGCCGAGATCATCACTCCTTGCGGTTGCCCTGCGAGAACGGCGCGAAACACCGCCCGAAAAGCCCCCCAAGGCCTTTCCCTGATTCGGCAAAAACACCGTTTGAGCAGGGAAGATCGGGGCAGCAGAACGGCGCTGGGACAATGGAAGCGGGCCGGGAGGGCGCGTGCACGAGCTGGCCGTGACAGAGAGCGTCATCGCGGCAATTTCTACTCAATTGCCCGATTCGCGGGTGGTGGTGGTGCACCTCGAAATAGGGAGACTTTCCGGAGTCATGCCGGACGCGGTGCGCTTCTGCTTCGAACTGGCCGGCGAGGGGACGTGCGTCGAGGGCGCGCGGCTCGACATCACCGAGCCGGAGGGCGTCGGCGACTGCGCCGCCTGCGGGGCCTCCTTCCCCGCCCGCGACCCGCTCGCGCTGTGCCCGTGCGGCAGCGCCGACGTCACGATCAGCGGCGGCGCCGATTTGTTGATCAAAGCGGTGGAGGTCGCCGACGATGTGTGAGACCTGCGGATGCGACGGCGGGGACGCCGCGCGCCTGACGACCCTGACGGCCCCCGGGGACGGCCCCGGCCACGCCGCCGGGCATGTCCACGTCCACGATCCCGTCCCCGTCCCCGTCCACGGGCACGGGCACGGGCACGACGACGGGCACGTCGTGACGCTGGGCCAGAAGGTGCTGGCCCGCAACGACGACCTGGCCGTCCGGAACCGGGCGTGGCTGGCCGAACGCGGCATCGCCGCGCTCAACGTGATGAGCTCCCCGGGTTCGGGGAAGACGACGCTGCTGGAGCGCACCGTCGCCGACCTGAGCCCGGACCGGCCGATCTCGGTGATCGAGGGCGACCAGGAGACGCTGCTGGACGCCCGGCGGCTCGCCGCGGCCGGGGCCCGGACCGTCCAGGTCAACACGGGCGCCGGCTGCCATCTGGACGCCGCGATGGTGGCCGGCGCGCTGGCCGCGCTGGGGCCGCCCGACGGCTCCACCGTGTTCGTCGAGAACGTCGGCAACCTCGTCTGCCCGGCGCTTTTCGACCTCGGCGAGCGGGCCCGCGTCGTGCTCATGTCCGTCACCGAGGGCGACGACAAGCCGCTGAAGTACCCGCACATGTTCCGCGGCGCGGACGTCCTGCTGCTCAACAAGACCGACCTGCTGCCGCACGTCGACTTCGACATGGACGCGTGCCGGGCCGCGGCCCGCCGACTGTGCCCCGGGCTGCGCGTCCTGCCCGTCTCGGCGACCCGCGGTGACGGCCTGGGCGCCTGGTACGACTGGCTCGACGAGGTGACGGCCGCGCCTTGACCTGGAGTGCGCTCCAGCACCTAGCGTTCTGCGCGAGCCACTGACGAGGAGCACGCATGCAGTACCGCAAGCTCGGCCGTACCGGCGTCGAGGTCAGCACCCAGACCCTCGGCGCGATGATGTTCGGAGCCGTCGGCAACCCCGACCACGCCGAGTCAGAGCGCATCGTCCACCGGGCGCTGGACGCCGGGATCAACTTCATCGACACCGCCGACATGTACTCGGCCGGGGAGAGCGAGGAGATCGTCGGGAAGGCCCTCAAGGGCCGGCGGGACGACGTCGTCCTCGCGTCCAAGTTCTTCTTCCCGCTCGGCGAGGAGCGCAACGCGCGAGGCGGGTCGCGGCGCTACATCTTCCGCGCCGTGGAGGACAGCCTGCGCCGCCTCGGCACCGACCGCATCGACCTGTACCAGATGCACCGCCGCGACTGGGAGACCGACCTGGAGGAGACTCTCGACGCGCTGACCGACCTGGTCCGCCAGGGCAAGGTGCTCTACGTCGGGTCGTCGTCCTTCCCCGCCGACTGGATCGTCGAGGCGCAGTGGGCGGCCGAGCGCCGGGGCGGCGTCCGGTTCGTCTGCGAGCAGCCGCAGTACTCGATCTTCGCCCGGTCGATCGAGGAGTCCATGCTGCCCGCGGCGCGGCGCCACGGCATGGGCGTGATCCCGTGGAGCCCGCTCGCCGGCGGCTGGCTCACCGGCAAGTACCGGCGCGGCGAGCAGGCCCCCGAGGGCGCCCGCTTCGCGCCGTCGGACAACCCGGCGTGGCGGGGCCGCACGGTCGACACCGACCCGAGCGTCTCGGCCCGCTACGACGCCGTGGAGCGACTCAGCAAGATCGCCGAGCAGGCGGGCCTCTCGCTGACCCACCTGGCCCTCGGCTTCGTGGCCGAGCACCCGGCCATCACCTCGACCATCATCGGGCCGAAGACGATGGCGCAGCTGGAGGACCTGCTCGACGCCGCCGACGTCCGGCTCGACGCCGCCACCCTCGACGCCATCGACGAGGTCGTCCCGCCCGGGACCGACATGGCCGGCATCAAGCACATGACCGGCAACCCGTCCCTGGACGCGGAAAACCGCCGCCGGTCCTGACGCGGGCCCCGGCCCCGGCCCCGGCGCCGGCGCCGCGGCGCCGGGCCGTGCCGTGCCGTCCTAACGGATCAGCGGGTCGCGGGGCAGTCCGAGGATGCGCTCGGCGATCTGGTTGCGGGTGATCTCGGAGGTGCCGCCCGCGATCGACATGCCGCGCGACCCGAGGCGCATCAGACCCGCGAACTGGCCGAGGCCCTCGGTGAACGCGGTCTCGGGCCCGGCGAACTCGGCGAGCAGGGCGGCGGTGGCGTGGCCGTGCTCGGCGAGGACGAGCTTGGTGATGTTCCCCTCGGGGCCCGGCTCGCCGCCCGCGACCGCGCGCTCGGCGGACCGCAGGTTGAGCAGGCGGAGGGCCTGCTCCTCTGCGGCGTAGGCGCCGACGCGCTCGGCCGCCGCCGGGACGCGGTCGCCGCGCTCGGCGTAGAGCCGGAACACGTCGGGTCCCGGCGGGCCGCCGACGCCGCCGCCGATGCTGACCCGCTCGTTGCCGAGGGTGGCGCGGGCGACCGTCCAGCCCTTGTTCGGTTCCCCGACGACATCGGCGTCGGGGACGAAGACGTCGGAGAAGAACACCTCGTTGAAGTCGGAGGTGCCGGTCGTCTGGCGCAGCGGCCGGACCTCCACGCCCGGGTGGTGCATGTCGACGACGACCATCGTGACGCCGGAGTGCTTCGGCGCGTCGGGGTCGGTGCGGACGGTGGCGAAGCCCCAGCGGCAGTACTGGGCGCCGCTCGTCCACACCTTCTGGCCGTTGACGAGCCAGCCGCCCTCCACCTTGACGGCGCGGGTCCTGACCGCCGCCGCGTCCGACCCGGCGTCGGGCTCGCTGAACAGCTGGCACCAGACCTCCTCGCCGGTGAGCGCCGGGCGCACCCACCGGTCGATCTGGTCCTGGGTGCCGTGCTGGACGAGCGTGAGGATCACCCAGCCGGTGATGCCGAGCTGGGGACGCTTCACGCCGGCGGCGCGGAACTCGTCCTCGATGACCAGTTGCGACCCGGCGCTCGCCTCCACCCCCCAGGGGCGCGGCCAGTGCGGCTGGACGTAGCCGGTCTCGATGAGCCTCTCGCGCTGCTCGGCCGGGGGCAGCGCGGCGATCTCCCGGGCCAGCTCGCGGATCTCCGCGCGCCGCGCCTCATCCTCGGGCGGCAGGTCGAGGCTCGCCTCCCGGACGACCCCCGCGGCCCGCAGCCGGGTCACGTCCCGCTCCGCGGCGTGCGGATCGGCGACGGCCTCCAGCGTCGCGGCGCGGCGCAGCAGCAGGTGCGCGTCGTGCTCCCAGGTGAATCCGATGCCGCCGTGCACCTGGATGTTCAGCCCCGCGTCGGAGGTGAAGGCGGGCAGGGCGAGCGCCGCCGCCACGGCCGCGGCCAGCTCGAACTGGTCGGACGGACCGGCCGCGGCCCGCGCCGCGTCCCACACCGCGGCCGTGGCGAGCTCCGCGGCGACGAGCATGTTCGCGCAGTGGTGCTTGACGGCCTGGAACGTCGCGATCGGCCGCCCGAACTGCCGCCGCGCCTTGGCGTACGCGGTGGCGGTGTCGACGCACTCCAGCGCGCCGCCGACCGCCTCGGCGGACACCAGCGTCCGGGCGACGGCGGTCGCGTGCGCGCGGGCCCCGGCGAGGACCTCCACGGCGGCGCCGTCGAGCCGCACGCGCGCGGAGCGGCGGGACGGGTCCAGGTTGCCGGGCACCTCGACCGCGACGCCCGGCGCGCCCGCCCGCACGACGACCATGTCGTCGCCGGCGGGCAGGACGAGCAGTTCCGCGAGGCCGCCGCCCAGCACGACGCCCGCGTCCCCGGTGGCGGCGCCGCCGGTCACGGTGAGCGCGCCGTCCAGCCCGAGGGCCGCCGGGGTCGCGCCCGACGCGAGGCCGGGCAGGAGCCGGGCCCGCAGCTCCCCGTCGCCCGAGGCGGCGAGCACGGCGGACGCGATCATCGTCGGCAGCATCGGGCCGGGAGCGACCGCGCGGCCGAGCTCCTCGGCGACCACGACCAGCTCCGGAAGGCCCGCTCCCCCGCCGCCGTGCTCCTCGGGAAGGTGCAGGCCGAGCAGTCCCAGCGCGGCGAACTCCCCCCAGAAGGCGGGCAGGGTCTCCTTCTCGGCGTCCAGCAGCGCGCGGTTCGCCGCCCGCGCCCGCTGGTCGCGCAGGAACGCGCGCGCCGTCCGTGCCAGCTCGCGGTGTTCGTCGCTGATGGCGATCGCCATGGCCCCTCCAAGCTTCCGTCCCGGCCTGAACACCAGAATGGCATTCGGTTCCCCTCCGGGGCGAGAGGGAGATCCGGTCAGCCGCCGACGCGGGTCGGGTGCGGCCCGTGCCACGCGGACCCGGGCGGCGCCTTCCCGGGCGGCACGCCGCCGGGCGGCGGCGCGAGGTAGAGCCACGCGCTCGTGCGGGTCTGCTTGACGTCGATGTCGATCAGCTCGAAGTCCTCGCCGTCGATCAGCCGGTATCCGGTGGCCGCCTCGTAGACGTTGGGGGAGACGGCGAGCGCGAAGTCGGCGTCCTCGTCGTCGAGGCGCCGCTTCACGGTGGGCGCGTCCAGCATCCGGAACACCAGGTTGACCGTGCCGCCCGACACCCCGTTCCTGTCGCGGTGCAGGAATCCCGCGTGCAGGGCGGCCCGCAGCCGCAGCCGTTCCGAGGGAACGGCGGTCGCGTTGTAGGCCTGGACCCCTTCGCGGATCTTCCCGAAGAACTCCGGAAGGACCGTGTCAAGACTGGCCCGCGACTGCAGGACCATCAGGACCCCGTCGCCCCGGTCCTCCCGCCGGCTGCCGCGCCGCCCGATGCGCGCCGCCGTGAGCGCGTCCTCGACGATCCGGTACATGACCGCGCGCAGGTGGACCTGCGCGGCGTCGTCCCGGCTCGTGAAGCGGGCGATGTCCAGGGCGAGGACGACGCGGCAGCGGGGCCGCACGCCGCCGCCGCGCCGGCGGGCGAGGCGGCGGTACAGCCGCCGCGCGAGGCACCGCCCCGCTCCGCGCCGCCGGGACATGCCGAGAAAGAGAGCTTCGACCAGGGGATCGTCGCTCTGGAAGCTGGGCGCCATTGCCGTACTTCTCCTCCACGAAGATCGACCGCTTCTGTCAGCGATCACCTGACTCTTTCGTGTGCTTAGTCAGTTCCGTGGCACTTCATCCAAAAAAGACCGGCAGGGGCGCATGCGATACGCCGGGGAACGACGCGGAACGCCGACGAATGCAGGAGATCGTCGCAATTTCGGCTATTCGTCCGATATTTCGGCTAGTTGTCCGGTGCGCCTGCCGGACGCGGCGGGCGGGCCTCCGGCGCGGCCCCGCAGGATCGGAACGCGCGCGCCGCGTCCTCGTCGCCGTACCGCCCGGCCGCGTACGCCAGGGCATGCGCGTGCGCCCGCGCCAGCCGCCCGTCGACCTCCCCGTCGTCGGCGGGCAGCAGGTCCGGCGCGGCGCTCTGACCCGCCGCCGCGGCGTTCACCAGGTAGGCCGCCGCCTTGAGGCCGCGGCCCGTTCCGCAGGCGAGCAGCACCGCGATCTCGTAGACGGCGTCGCGGTCGCCGCGCTCGGCCCGCGCCGCCAGCGCCGAGGCGTACGGGCCGTGCGCGTCGAGCACCGCGCGCTCGCCCGGTTCGAGCCGCACCGGATCGGCCGCGCGGGCCGTCCGCGCGCCGCCACCGCCGCCGGACCCGGCACGGGCGCGCGCGCTCTCCTCCGCCTTCGCCTCCCGGAGCAGGCGGTGCCACTCCCCCAGGGCGGAGGGGCCCGGGTCCTCGGCGAGGCCGCCGTTCTCCCGGCCGCACCGCCCCAGGGCGAGGACGATCACCGCCAGCATGCTCGCGGACGGGAGGCGCACGCCGTTGACGACCTGGTTCAGCGTCGAGCGCCCGACACTCGTCGGCAGTGTGCTGCGCCCTCCCATCAGCGGATAGAACTCCTCCAGGTCCCCGACGATCTGGTTCACCACCGTCGGCTTGGGCGCTCCGGCCCGCTCGTAGAGCTCCTTGATCCGGTGCTTGAACACCCGGAGAGCGGAGGCTTCGGGCTGCTCGTCGGGCATCGCGTCCTCGTTCTCTCCGCCGCCCGCCCGGAGGGCCCCGGCCGGGGGGTGACAGGAGTGGACCGCCGGGACGGGACGGCGCGCGTGGTGCTCGCCATCGATCGCGGGACACGATGTCACAGCGCGGCGGCGGGCGTCTGCGTCATACGACACGGCCCCGTCACAATGCGGAGACCAGCTCCTTCAGGATCAGCGGCGTGCGGGCCGGCGGCGACGCCCGGGTGGCCAGCACGTTCATGGCGTGCCGGTGGTGGTCCCGTTCCCACGGCAGGTCCGGATAGATGGCGTTGTCCAGCTGTTCGAGGTAGACGACGTCGGCCAGATCATCGTGGGGCAGCCGGAGCAGCGTCATGGCGCCGGCCGGCGCGGCATGGCCGGCGCCGGCGAGCGGCAGGATCTGGAGCGTGACGTTCGGCAGGTCGCACAGCTCCAGCAGATGCTCGATCTGCCGGAACATCGTGGCCCGCCCCCCGACCGGGCGGCGCAGCGCCGCCTCGTCGAGGACCGTCCACACGCACGCGGGCGAGGCCCGGTGCAGGACGTCCTGCCGCCGCAGCCGCAGCCGCACCCGCGCGTCGACCTCCTCCACGGGGCCCGCGCCCCAGGCGGACGCGAGCCGGGCCCGGGCGTACTCGGCGGTCTGCAGAAGATCGGGGACGTACCGGACGGCGTAGCAGCGGATGACGGCGGCGATCTGCTCCGCGCCGACGTAGGGCAGGAACCAGTCGGGGATGATCCTTCGGTACGGCTGCCACCAGCCGGGACGGTGGGACTGCCGCGCCAGCTCCAGCAGCGCGACCCGGGTGGCGTGCTCCCTGACCCCGTACAGCTCGCTCAGCGCCAGCACGTCGTCGATCCCACAGCGCGTGACGCCGGACTCCAGGGCGGCGAGCCGGTCCTCGGAGCCGAGGGCCCGCGCCGCGGCCCGCGCGCTCAGCCCGCGCCGCGCGCGCAGCCTGCGCAGGTGGGCCGCCAGCACCAGCCTCGGCATCGTCGGCCCCGCCGACTCGTCGGCGCCGAGGCCGGCCGCGAGCGCGGCGCCGATCCGTCCCGCCGGGACGGGGCTCATGGCCCGTCGGGCTTGCGCGCGACGCCGCAGAACTGGTCCATTTCCTCGGGCTCCCCGAACGGTGTCGCCTCCGGACGCCACCTGGTGCAGGAGACGACGCCGGGTTCGACGAGATCCAGCCCCTGGAAAAGGTTCTCGATCTGCCGGGGAGTGCGGTGGATGCCGGGCGGCTCGCCGAACCTGTTCCACTCCCGGATCGCCGCCGCCATCCGCTCGCCGGTGATCTCGGTCGTCGGATGCGCGATGGCGAGGTAACTGCCGGGCGCCGTTCCCGCCATCAGCCCGCGGACGATGCCGAGCGCCTCGGCGTCGTCGGTGACGTGCCACATCACGCCGAGCATCGTGATCGCGACCGGCCGGGTCAGGTCGAGCGTGGCACCGGCCCCGCGCAGAACGGCCTCGGTGTCGCGCAGGTCGGCGTCGAGGTAGTCGGTCGCGCCCTCCGGGGTGCCGGCCAGCAGGGCCCTCGCGTGCGTCAGGACCAGCGGGTCGTTGTCGACGTAGACGACCCTGGCGTCCGGCGCCACGCGCTGGGCGACCTCGTGGGTGTTGTCGGCGGTCGGCAGCCCCGTCCCGATGTCGAGGAACTGCCGGACGCCCGCCTCGCCTGCCAGGAAGCGCACCGCCCTGCCGAGGAAGAGCCGGTCGGCGCGGGCCTGCTCCACGATGTCGGGCAGCACCGCCGCTATCTGGTCGCCGAGCCGGCGGTCCACTTCGTAATTCTCTTTGCCGCCCAGCCAGTAATCCCAGATCCGCGCCGAATGCGACACCGTGGTGTCGATCTCTGGAACGGGGGGCGGATGCGGCGCTCGCGGATCGTCCAAGGTCTGCCCCTACTCCCCGACGGACACAGCGCCTTCCACCCTAGGTCTCGGATCGGCCCCTCCCTTGGCCCATTGAGGCCATCACGAAATCGGACCGCGTCTTTGGGCGAGATCGGCCAACGCGGCGGCTTTGTTCGCCGGAACGCCGTTCCGCGGGTCAGGCCGTGGCCTCGACTTCCGCGCGCGACAGCACCGGGTCGGGCCCGTCCGGCGCGGTGGAGGCGACCGGCGCCGACACGCCCGCCGCGACGCGGGCCCGCGCCTGGCGGAACTCCGGCAGCGGCCCGGTGGCGTCGTGCAGCGCGTTGAGGACGACCCACAGCGCCGTCCTGCGCAGCCGCAGCGTCACCGGGTTCGGCGGCTGGTAGAGGGCGAGCTTGCGCGCCCACTCCGGCAGCATGTCGCGGGCGGCCCAGTCCATGAACGGGCTGCCGGGCTCCCACGGCCTGGTCTTGCTGTCGCGCAGGTTGGGCCCGGTCCCGAACGCCTTGATGGGGGTGATCGCGAGGCGGGGCAGGTAGGACTCCAGGCACTCGGCGACGTCCGCCTTGGTGGCGGGCAGGTCCGTCCCGCCGAGCGCCTCGCCGACGCGGACGAACTCGCGGTAGTAGCGCTCCAGGTCGTCGCCCTTGAGCGGGCGGCGGTGGTAGCGCTCGTGCGCGGTCGCCAGCCCCCACACCACGGTCGCGTAGTTCCAGCGCAGCCAGTCGGGGTCGTCGGCGTCGTAGGCCAGCCCGTCCGGGCGGGTGCCCTTCACCGTGTGGTGCATGGCGCGGACGGTCCGGGCGAGGCGCTCGGCCGTCGCGGTGGAGCCGTAGGCCGTCCCGATGAAGAACGACAGGGAGTGCCCGAGCCGCACGGCCGCGCCCTCGGGGTCGATGCCGCCGGTCGGGACGCCGTCGACGCGCTCGGGGATGCGGGAGTGGTCGTAGGCCATCCAGCTGATGCTCGGGTCCAGGCCCTCGATGTAGGCGGCCCCGACCAGCCCGAGCAGCAGGGTCGGCAGGTGAGAGTGGACGTACCAGACCGCGCTGCCGGGCCCGAACCAGCCGGGGTCCCCCTGCGGTCCGGCGAACTCCAGACCGCGGAAGAACCTGGAGCGGATCTCGGCGTCGAAGGCCCGCTCGAACCGCGCCGCGATGATGTTGGTCCTCGATGGCATGCCGCACTCCCGGCCCATTCTGGTGACAAGTGTGTCCAGAGTAAGTGTCTGGGTACATGCGTGTCCAGACTTCGGCGGGTCCCCGGCCCGCCGGGTAGGGTGACCGGCATGGCGAGCACGCGCACGGCCTCGTCCACGCGGTGGGCCGGCGTCCCCGCGGGCCGGCGCCGCGACGAGCGGCGCGCCATGCTCGTCCGGGCCGCGTTCCGGCTGTTCGGCGAGGAGGGCGAGGCCGCCCTCACCGTCCGCGCCGTGTGCCGCGAGGCCGAGCTGCACACGCGCTACTTCTACGAGAACTTCGCCGACACCGGCGAGCTGCTCGCCGCCGTCTACGACCGGGAGGCCGCCGCCCTCGGCGAGGTCCTGGCCCGCGCCCTGGACGGGGCGGGCCCCCGCCCCGACGTCCGCACGCGCGCCGGCGTCCGCGGCGTGCTGAGCTTCATCAGCGACGACCCCCGCCGGGGCCGCGTCCTGTTCGCCGAGGCGCACGGCAACGAGGTCCTGGCCGAGCGCCGCCGCGCCGCGCAGGACGCCCTGCTGGAGGGCGTCCTCGCGATGAGCCGCGCCGAGAGCCCGCCGCTCCCCGTCGTCGTCGCCGCGACGATGTTCACCGGCGCCATGACCGAGCTCGCCCGGCAGTGGGCCGACGGCCGCCTGGGCGACGACCTCGACGCCGTCGTCGACAGCGCCGTCGAACTCTCCCTGGCCCTGCACGCCACGACCGCCCCCCACCTCCCCACCGGCTGACAAAGGCGGGCGCGGCACCGGAGCGGACCCGGTCCGGAAAGGTCGGCGGCCCGCGCATCTCTTCGAGGGGGAAATCGACCCTAGAGTAGGGGGGACGGTCGGCGGAGAGGGGAGCCTGGTGAGCGCCGGAATCGGCACTGCGGAGGACGTTGCGGCGGAGGCGGCGCGGCGCCGGACGTTCGCGGTGATCAGTCACCCGGACGCCGGCAAGTCCACCCTGACCGAGGCCCTCGCCCTGCACGCGCAGGCCATCGAGCAGGCAGGCGCCGTGCACGGCAAGGCCGGGCGGCGCGGCGTCCGCTCGGACTGGATGGACATGGAGCGCTCCCGCGGCATCTCCATCACCTCCTCGGTGCTGCGGTTCGAGTTCGGCGACACCCTGCTGAACCTGCTCGACACCCCGGGCCACGCGGACTTCTCCGAGGACACCTACCGGGTGCTGGCCGCCGTCGACGGGGCGATCATGCTGCTGGACTCGGCCAAGGGCCTGGAGGCGCAGACGCTCAAGCTGTTCGACGTGTGCCGGCACCGCGGCATCCCCGTCATCACGTTCGTCAACAAGTGGGACCGGCCGGGCCGCGAGCCGCTGGAGCTGCTGGACGAGGTCGAGCAGCGCATCGGCCTGCACCCGGCGCCGCTGAACTGGCCGGTCGGCATCGCCGGGGACTTCCGCGGCCTGATCGACCGCGCCGACGGCTCCTACACCCGGTTCCGCCGCACGCCCGGCGGCGCCACCCGCGCCGCCGCCGAACGCGTCCCGGCCGACCGGGCCGCCGCGGAGGAGGGCCAGGCCTGGGTCACCGCCAACGAGGAGCTGGCGCTGCTTGAGGAGATCGGCGCCGTCCTCGACATGGAGGCCTTCGCCGCCGGCTCCTGCACTCCCGTGCTGTTCGGCGCCGCGCTGCCCAACTTCGGCGTGAGCGCGCTGCTCGACACCGTGCGCCGCCTGGCGCCCGCGCCGTCCGCCCGCACCGACGCCGCCGGGCACGCGCGCCCGGTGACGGCGCCGTTCTCCGGGCAGGTGTTCAAGGTGCAGGCGGGCATGGACCGGGCGCACCGCGACCGGCTGGCCTTCATCCGCGTCTGCTCGGGCCGCTTCGAGCGCGGCGCGACCCTCACCCACGCCCCGACCGGGCGCCCGCTGGCGACCAAGTACGCCCAGACGGTCTTCGGCCGCGACCGCTCCACCCTGGACGCCGCCTACCCCGGAGACGTGATCGGGCTGCCCAACGCCTCCGGCCTGACCGTGGGCGACACCCTCTACACCAAGACCCCCGTGACGTTCCCGCCGATCCCGGCGTTCGCCCCCGAGCACTTCATGGTGGCGCGGGTCAAGGACAACAGCCGCGCCAAGCAGTTCCGCCGCGGCATCGACCAGCTCGACAGCGAGGGCGTCGTGCAGGTCCTGCGCAGCGACCTGCGCGGCGACCAGGCCCCCGTCCTGGCCGCGGTCGGCCCCCTCCAGTTCGACGTGTTCACCGCGCGGATGGCCGACGAGTTCGGCGCCCCGGTCGAGCTGTCCCGCCTCGACTACACGACCGCCCGCATCACCGACAAGGAGTCCGCCGAGACGCTCGACGGGCGCCGCGGCGTCGAGGTGCTCACCCGCACCCTCGACGGCTCGTACATCGCGGTCTTCGTCGACAAGTGGCGGGTGCGCGCGATCGAACGCGAACACCCCGACCTCACCCTCACCCCCATGCTCGCCGCGGGCGTCCCGGACTGACCCGCCGAGGCCTCTACGGTTCGCCGGGGCCGTTCAGGGCGCGTGCGAGCCAGTCGAGGGAGCCGGTCTTCTGGGCCTGCTCGGCGAGGCGCCGGGCCGACCCGGTCCGGAGCTGGGCCAGTGAGCTGTCGATCCAGGCCAGCCACCCCGTGCGCCGGTAGCGCTTGAGGAGCCCGATCTCGTACAGGAAGCCCGCCAGCCGCTCCGTCTCGTCCGCCATGCCCAAACCGCAGAGGACCGGAGGTCAGGGCGTAGATTGCCCCAGGTGAGCCAAGGCGAGCCGGACGAGGCGCCCCCGCACTTCCGTACACCGGCGGACTACCGCGACGCGGCCCGCGACCCGGAAACCGATGTGCGCACCTTCCGCCATCTCGCCCGGTCCCCCTACCCGTTCGTCTGGCAGGAGCTGGCCGCCAATCCGAGCACACCCGCGCGCGTCCTGGACGAGCTGTGCTCGAACCGTGACAGCGCGTGGAACGACGGCCGGCTTCTGCGTCTGCTCGCCGAGCACCCGAACGCCGATCGCGAGGTGCTGCTCAAGGTGCTGGCCGAACTGGAGGCACGCTTGCGGACCTCCACGACCCGCCCGTACGCGGCGGTGCTCGCGCTCGCCGCGCGCCGGGAACTGCGGCCGGAGGAGTTGCGTCATCTGGCCGCTCTGCCGGGCGCGTCCCCCCGCATGCGAACGGGCCTGAGACGCCGTCTCGGCGAACGTCAGTAAGCGCGACCGTCGCTGGAACGGCCGTTCTCAACGCCTCGGGCTGGTGAGTCCCAACTTCCCCGGCCGCCGGCTCCTCGCGCGGCCATCGGCATGCCAACGGTCGTTCAGCAGCGGAAAAGACCAGTTCATGGCCGGGAAGGAGCAGTTCGCTCCCCACACCGCGCGGGTATGCGGCGCCAAGGAAGGTACCGGCCGTCCGGTACCGCGCTCCGAAGGGAGGGCACGCATGTTCGATGAGTACTCGGCCGGCGTCCGTTCACCCGGTCCGTCCGCCGTCCGGCGGCGCCGCCGAGCACGGACCGCGGGGCCGCTGGCCGTCGGCGCGGCCGCCGTGGTCGCGGCCGCGGTCGCCGGATGCGGCGGCGGGTCGAGCACCTCGTCCCCGACGACCTCTCCCCCGTCCTCCCCGACGATGTCGCCCCCGTCCTCGGTCGCGCCCACCGGCGGCGCCGCGCCCGGCGGAACCATGAAGACGGCGAGCGTGGGGGCACTCGGACAGATCGTGGTCGACGGCCAGGCTCGGACGGTGTACCTGTTCCAGAAGGACACGGGGACCACCTCGTCCTGCTCCGGGTCGTGCGCGGCGGTGTGGCCGCCGGTCACGACCACCGGCAAGCCCCAGGCCGGTTCGGGAGCGGACGCGGCGAAGCTCGGCACCACCAAGCGGAGCGACGGCAGGACCGAGGTCACCTACAGCGGGCATCCTCTTTACTATTACGCGCCCGACGGCGGCGCGAGCGGCAGCGCGAAGGGGCAGGGGCTCAACCAGTTCGGCGCCAAATGGTACGTGCTGTCCCCGTCCGGTGCTCCGGTGACCCAGCAGCCGTCGGGTGGCGGTGGTGGCTACTGAGAGGGGCCGTCCCCGGACGGCCCGATTCGGCGGGAGGCTTCTCGCCGCTGCGGTCGCGGCGGCGGCGCTCGCCGGGTGCGCGACCGCGACCAACTCGCAGAATCCCGGCCGGATGCAGATCAGTACGGCCCAGGCGCCGCACCTCGGGCAGATCCTGGTGAACAAGACGGGACGAACGCTCTACCTGTTCGTCGCCGACCCACCGAACCAGTCGACCTGCTCGGGGGCATGCGCGAGCATCTGGCCGCCGGCGACCACCGAGGGCGCCCCGACCACGGCCGGAAGCGCCCAGCGGTCCCAGGTCGCCACGATCAGCCGCTCCGACGGGCCCCCGCAGATCGTCTACGGGGGCCACCCGCTGTACTACTACCAAGCCGACACCGGACGCGGCGACACCCTCGGCGAGGCCCTCACCCAGTTCGGCGCCGAGTGGTACGCGGTCTCGCCGCAGGGCCAACAGGTCGAGAGCGGAACGAGCGCGGGACCGCCATGAGCAACGTGCTGCGCTATCTGGGCGTGCTGCTGCTGTTCGGCATCGGCGCGGTCCATCTCTACGAGTACTTCGCGGACTACTACCGCGTCATCCCGGTCATCGGCGTGCTGTTCGTTCTCAACTTCGCCGGCGCGGTGGTGCTGGCGCTCGCCCTGGCCAGCCCGCTGAGGTCACTGCCCGGCCTCTGCTCCGTGCCGATCGCCGGTCGCGCCCCCCACGCACTCGTGGCGCTCGGAGCGATCGTCTTCTCGCTGGGAACCCTCATCGGCCTCCTGATCAGCGAGCAGGGCGCGCTGTTCGGGTTCCACGAGTACGGCTACCGGACCACCGTCATGCTCGCGATAGGCCTGGAGTCCGGCGTCATCGTCGTACTCACCGCCTTTCTGGCACTTGAGGTACGCCGGCTGCGTCCGCCTGCCGGGTCGGGCGGAAGCCGGGCGTCCCGGCGCGGCCAGCACGCCCCACCCCGTCGATGAGACTGCGCTGACCGAGCTCAGACCAGGGCCGCGATGGCCGAGTCGACGTCGGCCTCGGTCGTGTAGAGGTGGAAGGCCAGGCGCGCCGCGCCCTTGCGGACGGACGCCCGGACGCCGGCCGCCGCGAGCCGCTCCGCCGCGCCGGGCCGGGTGACGCTGACGATCGCGCTGTCGCCGGGTGGCATGCCGAGGCCGGCCCGGAACCGGTCGGCCATCCGCACGTCGTGGTCGTGGATCGGCTCGATGCCGATCTCCAGGAGCAGTTCCAGCGTGGGGGCGGCCGCGACGTAGGAGAACCAGGGAGCGGCGATGTCGAACCGGCGGGCGTCCTTCGCCAGCCGCAGCGGCGGGCCGTACGAGGCGTCGCCGTCACCGGCGTACCAGTTGGCGGCGAGCGGCCGTACGCGGTCGCGCACGTCCGGGCTCACGTAGCAGAAGGCGGTACCGCGCGGGCACATCAGCCACTTGTACGCCGAGACGGCGAGGACGTCGAAGGGCGCCGCGTCGACCGGGAGCCAGCCGACCGCCTGGGTGGCGTCGCCGACGACGAGCGCGCCGTGCGCCCGCGCCGCCGCGACGACCTCGTCGACGGCGGCGACCTCGCCCGTCGCGGACTGGACCAGGCTGAAGGCGACCGCGTCCGTGCGCTCGTCGATCGCGCCGGGCAGGTCGGCCGGCGGCACCGTGCGCACGTCGAGATCCTGGACGAGCCACGGGAACAGGTTCGACGTCTGCTCGATGTCGGGGACGACGACGCGCGAGCCGGGCGGAAGCGAGGCGGCGACGGGGGCCAGCACCTGGGAGGCGGAGGCGCCCACGGCCACGTCGTCGGCCGCGACGCCGACCAGGCGCGCGAACGCGCCGCGCGCGCGGCCGGTGGACCGGTCCCACTTGTCCCAGCCGTTGGCCCCGCGACGCCACTCGGCCAGCGCGCCCTGCAGCGCCTCGAACGCCGGTTCCGGCGGTATGCCGTAGCTCGCGGTGTTCAGCCATCCCGGCGCCGGGTCCCACATACGTACCGCTTCGTCCAGATTCACCCTGGTGAGCCTAGGGCCCGTGCACGAAGGAGCGTGGGGAGGGGCGGCGGCCCCTCCCCACTGGTGGTGGTTCTTCCAGTCCCGGGCCGTGGCACGTGTGCCGCGGCCCGCGACCGGCTGATGTGACCGTCAGGCGGACTGGTTCCCGCCCTCGACGATGAGACGGCCGCCCGACCGCTTCAGAATCGGGATCGGCCAGATCCAGCCGATGAACGCGGCGACCAGGACCATGGCCATTCCGCGCCACACCCAGACATCGGGGGCCTGAACCGCGGGCAGCCAGCCGAGGGCGGCGCCCCCGAGTCCGACCAGGCACCCGATCAAACTGTCGAACAGGTAGAGCAGACCCGACACGGACGACGAGATCTTGTTCGACAACCAGACGCCCATGACCGTCGGCAGCGCGAAGGACAGGACGCCGGCGACGGAGCCCAGACCGAGCACCTTCAACGACAACTCGGAGTACCCGCCTCCAATGAGGAAGCTCATCCCCCCCACCCCGAGAGCGGTGAAGGGAACCGCGACGAGATCCGCCACGGCCAGGGTCCTGAGCTTCTCCTCCTTCGCCACGTCGTACATGCAGCGGAGGTAGTTCCAGAAGCTCCAGGCGCCGAGAATGCCGCAGCCGAGCCCGTAGAGCTTCTCGTTGGTGACGTGCTCCAACCCGGCCCAGGGCTTGTTGATGACCATCACGCCCGCGAACGCGAACAGTCGAAGCACGAGGTTCAGGGCCGCGACCCAGAGAACCCTGTTCGGCAGCTCCTTGCGATACCGCCAGGTCTTCCACAGGTTGCTGCCGTTGAGGCACGCCGCACCCACCGCGGACATCGTGACGATGGCCCCGATTCCCACGGACTGGATGCCGTAGGGGTACGCCGTGTGGAGGATCAGGATTCCGATTGCGAGGCGAACGACGATCTTGCGGTCACCCTTGCGCTCGTCCGTCAGGAGTGCCCTGAACGGAAGGGGCCTTCCCGTCCACCACCTCACAAAGATCCCGAAGACGGAGGCACCGACCACGGCGGTGACGAGCCCGCTGGCGAGCGGGTCTTCGACCGCGGTGAAACCCCAGCCGGTTTGTTGGATCGTCAGTTCCCACAAACCGAACAAGAAAAAGCCGACGGCGAGTAGCACTGCTTCTCTCCTTTGAACGGCCTCCGCCCCTAGGGCGGAGGTGGCTGTGATCCCGTGGATCACGGCGTGCTCTGGCCGATCGGGCCAGGACACGCCGGGATTCCGCGGAATCCGAACGTGTCCCGGCGGATGGCCGGAACACTGAAGACAGTGCGGGGAAGAGCGGCGGGGGCAGCGCGGTCGGCGATAAACAGACGCAGATCACACGGTCGGCGCGGGTCAGCCGGGGGTCGTGGAACGCGAGAAGGCGGCACCCTCGTTCACACGAGGATGCCGCCTTCGGCAGCGCACTTCGTTAGCCGATCCGGCCGGCCGGATCGGCCGCGGCCGTCCTGGAGGATTCAGAGGCGGCGGGACTCCAGGACGCGGCTCAGGAACTCGCGGGTGCGCGGCTCGGTGGGCTCTTCGAAGATCTGCTCCGCCGGGCCGCGCTCCAGCAGGACGCCGTCATGGAGGAAGCAGACGGTGTCGGCGATGTCGCGGGCGAACCCCATCTCGTGCGTCGCCAGGATCATCGTCATGCCGGAGTCCTTGAGCTCCCGGATGATGCCCATCACCTCGGTGACGAGTTCGGGGTCGAGCGCGGAGGTCACCTCGTCCAGCAGGAGCAGGCTCGGCCGGGTGGCCATCGCCCGGATGATCGCGACGCGCTGCTGCTGTCCGCCCGACAGCCGGTCGGGGTACTCTCCGGCCTTGTTCGCCAGCCCGAACCGTTCGAGCAGCTCGCGCGCCTGCTCGGCGGCCTCCGCCTTCGGGCGCTTGTGGACGCGGAGAGGGGCGAGCGTGATGTTGTCCAGCACCGACATGTGCGGGAACAGGTTGTAGGACTGGAACACCATCCCGATCCGCTTGCGGACCTTGTCGGGGTCCGCGCGGGGGTCGGTGATGTCGTCGTCCTCCAGGAAGATCGCGCCGTCGTCGACGGTCTCCAGGACGTTCACGCAGCGCAGCAGCGTCGACTTGCCCGATCCGGAGGCGCCGATGAGGCAGACGACCTCGTGCGGCGCGACGTCCAGGTCGACGCCGCGCAGCACCGGGTGGGCGTGGTAGGTCTTCCAGACGCCCTCGATGCGCAGCAGCGGGGTGCTCATCGGCCGCCTCCGGGGGCGCGGCGGCGTTCGGCGCGCGCCGCGAGATGGTCGGTGAACCGGGCCATCGGCACCGTCAGCGCGATGAACAGCACCGCCGTGGCCAGGTAGGGGGTGTAGTTGAAGGTCTCGGCCGAGTGGATCTGCGCCTGCCGCAGCGCCTCCAGCGGACCGAGCACCGCGACGAGCGCGGTGTCCTTCTGCAGCGAGGCGAAGTCGTTGAGGAGCGGCGGGACGACCCGGCGCACCGCCTGCGGAAGGACCACGTACCGCAGGCTCTGGGCCTTGCTGAGGCCCAGAGACCGGGCCGCGGCGCGCTGGCTCGGGTGGATGGAGTCGATGCCGGCCCGGAACACCTCCGCGACGTACGCCCCGTAGGACAGGACGAGCGCGAACCCGCCCAGGACCGCCGGGCTCTCGGGCAGGCCCTGCAGCCGCAGCGCCGGAAGCCCGAACCCGACCAGGTACACCAGCAGGATCGTCGGGATGCCGCGGAACACGTCGGTGTAGGCGACGGCCAGCGCCCGCACCGGGAACAGCAGCGGAGTCCGCAGGCCCCGTGCGAGCGCGACCAGCAGCCCCAGCACCAGGATCGCCACTTCGGCGATCAGGAAGATCCGTACGTTCAGCCAGAAGCCGCGCAGCACATCGGGGAACGCGCCGGTGAACTCGCCCCAGTTGAAGAACGTCTCGTGCACGCGCGGCCAGCCCGGCGACCCCACCACGACAACCACCACGACCGCGGCGCACAGCACCGTCGAGGCCGCGGCCACCGACCCCGACCGGACGTCGGCGCGGCGGCGCCGACGCTCCCGGTCGAGCTGCCGCTCACTCTTGACCCAGGCGGTCTTCCCGCCCGCCGGCGCGGTCACTTCAGGACGGGTGCGCCGGCCGACGCGGTCAGCCACTGCTGCTGGATCTTCGCCAGCTCACCGGACGACTTCAGCTGCCCGATCGCCTGGTCGAGGCAGCCGGCGAGCCCGCTGCCCCGCTCCATCAGCAGTCCGAAGTGCTCGGCGGCGCCGCCCTGCGACTGCGGCAGCTGACCGACGATCTTCGAGTCGTCGATCTGCGCGGCGGTGACGTAGAAGGCGGTCGGCAGGTCCACCACCAGCACGTCCACCTGCTTGTTCTTCAGCGCGTTCACCGCGTCGATCTGCGTGTTGAAGATCTTCGGCTCGTCGGCGGGCTTGATCTGGTTCTTCACCGCCTGCAGCGACGTCGTCCCGACCTGGACCGCGATGCGCGCCTTGCCCAGCTCCGCGACGGACTTGGCGTTCTCGAACTTGCCGCCCTTGAGCGTCACGATGCCCTGCTGCACGTCGTAGTAGCCGTCGCTGAACGCGACCGCCTTCTCGCGCGCCGGGGTGACGGAGATCTGGTTGATGTCGAAGTCGAAGGTCTTCGGCCCCGGCGCGTACGACGACTCGAACGACTGGGTCTTCCAGACCACCTCGTCCTTGGTGAAGCCGAGCTTCCCGGCGACCGCGTAGGCGACGGCGCTCTCGTAGCCCTGCCCGTTGGACGGGTCGTCGTCCTTGAACCACGGCTCGAACGCCGGCTTGTCGGTCGCGATGGTGAGCTTGCCGGGCGACTTCAGCGGCAGCTTGTCCTTGGCGCAGGAGGCGGGACTCTTGCTCGCGGAGGCGCCCGAGTCCTCGTCCTGCGGAGCGCAGGCGCTGACGGCGAGGGCGAGCGCGGCGGCACCGGCGAGCGTTGCCACGAGGGGACGGCGGATCACAGGAAATGCCTCCGGCGGTGAGGGGTTTCGAGGGTCATGGACGCGGCACCGCGCGCAGAGTGAGGGTCTGCGCGCCGGCCAGGCCGAGGGCGTCGGCGGCGCGTCCCTGGTTGACGCCCAGGGCGAGCCATCCGGACGAATCGGTCCACAGCAGCGGCTCCCCGACCGCGACGCTGCCGAAGGTGAGCTGGAACGGGACGCGGGCCGTCCTGGACGGTCCGTCTGCAACGTTCCACTCCACGTCAAGCGGGGTGCCCGGCTCCAGCGAGCCGAACGCGGCCGCCAGGTCGCCGGGCTCCGCGCCCAGCACCAGGCTGCCGAACCGGTCGGTGTACAGCACGGGGACGGTCAGGTCCCCGGGCCGGGCCACCGGGGGCGGGACGTCCAGCGGCAGCGGGTCGACGGCGGCACCGAGATCCGCCGCGTCCACCCCCGCCGCGACGTGCGCGGCGGCGGGAGAGAAGACGTCACGTCCGTGGAACGAGGTCGAGACCTGCGGCAGCCGGTAGGCCGGGTTCTCCAGCGCGTGCGCCCGGACGATCCCGCCCAGCGCCTCCGCCGCCGGCACCAGCAGGCCGTTGTCGGGCCCGACCAGCACATCGCCGCGCCCGGTCACGATCGCCAGCGGCCGGCGGGAGGTGCCCACCCCCGGATCCACGATCCCGACGTGCACGCCCACCGGCAGGTACGGCAGCGCCTGCCGCAGCAGCATCGCCCCCTCCCGCACGTCGAACGGCGTGATCTCATCGCTGAGCACCAGCACGTTCGCGTCCGGGGCGATGCCGTACATCACCCCGGCGCAGATCGCCGTGTACGCCGCACCGAAGTCGGTCGCCAGGCTGACGAACGGACGACTTTGCGGCATGGCAGACCTCATGAAACGGAAGGGGTGAGTGGTACGAGAGTGGAAATCCTACCAAGTCGATAGATTAGCCAACTCCGCCGCCTCCCCGTGCGCCAACGGCCCGACCGCGATCCCGCGCCGCCACCCTCACTCGCCCCGCCTTCCGCGGCACCGAAGGCTTGCTGGTCCCGGACCGCTGGGGACGGTCGTCCACACAGGAGGACTGGTGCCAAGGTGAGCCCCGCGGGGGCGGGGCCGGCTGCCAGTCGGAACAATGCAGAACAAGACAACCGGGTGGGTCGCGGGAGCGATCCTCCTTCTGATCATCGGCGGAACGGGGACGACCGGACTCCCCGGGTCCGGTTCCTCCTCGGGCGGCTCCGGCGGCCCTGCCGCCCCGGCCGCTCCGGCCGCTCCCCACAGCGGGGAGACGCAGGTGACCTCCCGCCTCTGGCAGATGCAGACCGGAGACTGGAAGGTCTTCCTGAAGGACGGCGGGACGGTCAACCTGCCCAAGGCCGTGGGCGACAAGTGCGACCACGGCAGCACCTACTCCTACGCGCAGAAGACGTGCAAGGGATAGGCGCCAATCGACCGGAGTTCCTGGAGTGCCCCGGCGCTCCAGGAACTCCGTACCTGGGCGCCCCGCGTGTCACGGCGTCTCCACACCGGCCGCTACGCGTCGCCTGGCGCGGACGTGTGGTGCGGGTGCCCGTGGGTGCGCCGCTCCTCCTTGAGTCGAGCCTCGTAGAGGTGCCGTCTACCAGCGGTCAACGACTCCCGTACGCGCGCCTCATAACGTCGGAGCGGTTCGTAGTAGGTGTCTTCGTACTCCTCGACCGCCTGGAAGCTCCAACGGTCCGGGAGGACGTTGCGGCCCACGAGTTCGCGCGACAGCTCGTCGGCGAGTTCTTGGTGCCCGGCCTTGGCGAGCAGCGCGGCGGCGTCCCCCAGCTCGAAGTCGGCCTTGCCGGTGAGCTGA
This sequence comes from Actinomadura coerulea, assembly GCF_014208105.1. NCBI lineage: Bacteria > Bacillati > Actinomycetota > Actinomycetes > Streptosporangiales > Thermomonosporaceae > Actinomadura > Actinomadura coerulea. The sequence continues at coordinate 7,368,019 of NZ_JACHMQ010000001.1, read as the reverse complement.
TGCCATGAGTAGAGGTGGCCCCGGGCGCGCTCGACGCTCTCCAGGGCCTCGCTCAGCTTGCCCACGGCTTTCACGGTCGCCTCGTCGGGCTCGGGACTGCTGCCAGCGATCATGCGGCCTTACCTTCCCCTCCGACCTCCGATGATGCGCTCCCGCGCGCCTCCGCGCTGACCGGCGGCCTAGACTGCTGGGCCGGTTCAGGTCGCTTCGGACGGCAAGGGGTCTCATGGATAACGGCGTCCCGCCTCAACGGCAGAGCCCGGAGAGCGACCGGCTCTCGGAGCGCATGGAGGCGGCGTCCGACCGGGAGAAGGCGTCCATCCTTGTCGACCACTTCGCGGCGGCCACCGCCGGCCCCCCTTCCGCATGGGTGGACGACTTCGTCTCCCGGGTCGAGGAGTTCGGGCTCCCCGTTCGGCAGATCCGGCGGGCCGCCACAGACCTCGCCTGGCTGGCCCGGAAGAACGGTCAGGGCTACCTGGACGAGACCGACCGGGCCCGCGTCCTGGCGGCGGGCAACACGCCTACCGCGCGGCTGTGCCTGGCCTACATCCACGGCCAGCGGCTGCGCTTCGACTTCAAGTTCGCGCAGCTCCACCGGCACTGTCTCGAATGGCTGGCAGAGTTCGACCAGGACGCCCTCGTACTGAGCTTCGCGGCCTTCGCCGCGCTCGGCGCCCGCGCCTCGAACGGGCCCGGCCTGTACCGGCGGGCCGTCGACGCCCCCGACGCGGACGACAAGACCAACCAGGTGCTCCTGACGGGCATCAATTTCGCCGACCACTTGCCGGAGCAGCCGCAGATGATGCTGGATCTGTCCGACGAGATGATGGCGCGCGGCCAGGAAAACTCCATTGTCTATTACCGGCGCGCGACGGCGTATCGGAAGCTGGGCCGTTTCGACGACGGTCTCCACGAGATAGACCGCGCGATAGACGCCCTCGGCCCCGGCGACGTTCTGGTGCACGAGCAGTTCACGCAAGAGCGCCGCTCGATCATTCTGGCCCAGGATCTGCAAGACCAGATCGAACGCAACACCCAGGCCGTTGCGGACTCCATCGCCGCCCAGGTGGACGAGAGGATCGCGGCGGCCTCGGCCGAGCTCGAACAACGGCTCGACGAGGCATCGCTGAGGCTCACCCAGCGTATCGACGTGGCGCAGGAGATGGTCTCGTCCGGCCTGCTCAAGATGGTGGAGATACTCGGCCTCTTCGTCGCTCTCGTCGGTTTCGTCGCCGGGTCCGGGGCCATAGTCATCAAGTCGCACGGCCTCCAGGAGCGGGCGCTCTCCATGCTCCTGGTGGTCGGCGGGGCTTTGGTCTTCTTCTCTCTCCTGCGGCTCGTCACCACCGTGGGGCGGCGGCCGCGAGCGGAGAGGTAGCCGACCGCCGCCTTGCTATGCTGACGCCAAGTTCAACTTAGGCGGCCAATGTGAGCGAAAAGAACGCTATCTTCTACCCTGAGATTATTTGCCCCGAACGGACGATCGGGCGGCGCACGTTTGATTTCTCGCGGCAGGTCGCCGTGATGGCGATAATCAACCGCACCCCCGATTCGTTCCACGACCGGGGGCGCACATTCGCCCTCGACAAGGCATTGGTCGCGGTAGAGAACGCGCTCGCCCACGAGGCCGACTGGCTGGACATCGGCGGGGTCCCCTTCGCCCCGGGGCCCCCGGTCGGCGTCGAGGAAGAGATCGACCGCGTGGTGCCGGTCATCGAGGGCGCCCGCTCCCGCACGGACGCGGTGATCTCCGTGGAGACGTACCGTCCCGAGGTCGCCCGCGCGGCCTTCGCCGCCGGCGCCGACGTCCTGAACAACACGAGCGGCCTGCACGACCCCGCCCTCGCCGACGTGGTCGCCGAAACCGGCGCGACCCTCATCATCACGCACAGCCTCGCCGACCCTCGGACTCCCTACCCTCGTCCTCGGTACGACGACGTCGTCACCGAGGTCGCCGAGTTCCTGCGCCGGCGGGTCGCCCTGGCCGAGAAGCACGGCGTGCCGGCCGACCGGATCATCATCGATCCCGGCCACGACCTGAACAAGAACACCTACCACTCGCTCGAACTGACCCGCCGCCTCCCGGAGATCGCGCAGATCGGCCACCCGCTGCTCGTCGCGGTCTCGAACAAGGACTTCATCGGCGAGACGCTGAACCGGGACCAGCAGGACCGCGTCGAGGGCACCCTCGCCACCCTCGTCGTCTCCGTCCTGGGCGGCGCGCGCATCGTGCGGGTCCACGACGTCACGGAGGCGAGGCAAGCGGTCAACATGGTCGAGAGCATCCTCGGCTGGCGTCCGCCGGCCTACGTCCGTCACAACATCGTCTAGCCCTGGGCCATGCGGTACCGAAGGTAGAGATAGTTCTCGTCCTGGATCGCGTGGCACAGCTCCATGCGCTGCATGTCGACGGCCGGGCCGTCGAGGACGCGGGCGGCGTCACCGGCGGTGATGACCGGGCTCAACGTCAGGCACAGCTCATGCAGCCACCCCGCGGCGGCGATCTGGGCGAGCACGACCGGCCCTCCCTCGCAGAGCTGACGCTTGTACCCCCTGTCGCCCAGCTGTCGCAGCGCCATGCCCATGTCCGTGGAGTCGGTACCGCACACCATGACCTCGGCGCGCTTCTCGGCTTCGCGCAGACGCCCGGCCGGTGCCGCACCGCACGTGATGACGACCGGCGGCGCGGGCGCCTCGGTGAACAGCGGCCCGTCGAAGTCGAACCGCAGGCTCCGCGACACGATCGCGAGCTTCCGCGCCTCCTTCGGATACGACCCGTACTCCCGGACGGTCGTGGCCCCCATGATCACAACGTCGGCCAGCGTCCTGAGCCGCTGCATGAGGGCCCAGTCTCCCGCGTACCCGAGCGCGCTGGTGCTCCCCTGGTACTGGATCCCCCCGTCAAGCGACGCGATCATGTTCGCCCGCAGCCACGGCGTCGTCTCCGGATAGGCGTACTGCTCAAGCATCGCGCTCACGTCCATCTCAGCACTGTAAGGGCTGCCGCCTCCCCGCCCCCGCCCGGACCATGTGATGATCAGGGCCGTCCGCCCGGCGCCGCTCACGATGGAGGAGTGCCTTGCCGCTGATTTCGATCATCACCGCCGTACGGAGGCCGATACCGGACTACCTGCGGCAGGCCGCGGCCGGCGTCACCGCCCAGCGCCTCCCCCCTGGCTGGGAGCTCGAATGGCTCGTCCAGGAGGACGGGGACGCACCCGCGGCCCGCGATCTGTGCCCGGGTGCGCTCTACGAGGCGAACGGCGCCCAACTCGGCACCGGGACCACCAGGAACTTCGCCCTGAGCCGGGCACGCGGCGAACTGGTCGCGGTGCTCGACTACGACGACGTCCTCCTTCCCGACGGCCTCGCGACGCTCATCCCCGCCTTCGACGAACACCCCGGCATCGGCTGGACGATCGGCCAGGCGGACGACCTGATCGACGGACGCCGCGTCCCCTACCCCCTGGCCTACCCCTGCGGCCTGGTGCCGGCGGGGACGATCGGCCGCCTGTACGAGGAGACGGGACTATGCCAGGCGGCCTGCGCCGGCCTGGTGGCCCCCACCGACCTGATCCGCGCCTTCGGCGGCTGGGGCGCCCTCCCCCGCGCGCAGGACGTGGCCCTGTTCATCGCCCTCAGCGAAGTCTTCGACGGCTACCAGGAACCCTCGGTGACCTGGCTCTACCGCAAGCACCCCGACCAGAGCACCCACCCCACGAAACCCGACACATGGGGCAGGCACCAAGACCGCTTCATCCGCCACCGCCTCAACGCCATCCGCATCGGCAACCTGCTCCCCCCGACCACTGCCCGCACCCACCCCCAGCCCCTCTGACTCGCCGCGTCGTCTTCACGGCGGGGATTGGCGGTCTCTTGGTGCGTCCGCGGTGCTGCTGTGGGCTGCACCAGGGAAGTGCTTGGTTGCTGACGAAACGTGCGCCGAGGAGGAGACGTGGACGCTGCGCCGTCGATGGAGGATCGGACCGATTTCGCCGACGCCGACAAGGGGTTCGTCGGCACGGCCTCGCAAACGGAGATCAAGGACACCTCGGGCCGGGTCGTCTGGGACCTGGGCGCGTACGACTTCCTCGACGCCGAATGCCCCGGCACGGCGAACCCGAGCCTGTGGCGGCAGTCGCTGCTCACCGCCAGGCACGGCCTCTACCAGGTGGCCGACGGCATCTACCAGGTGCGCGGCTTCGACCTGTCGAACATCTCCCTCGTCGAGGGCGACACGGGTGTCATCGTCGTCGACCCCCTGCTGTCGGTGGAGTGCGCGGCGGCGGCCATGGCGCTCTACCGGGAGCACCGGGGGGACCGCCCGGTGAAGGCGGTCATCTACAGCCACTCGCACGCCGACCACTTCGGTGGTGTCCGCGGGGTGGTGCCGGACGGCGCCGACGTCCCGATCATCGCTCCGGCCGGCTTCCTGGAGCACGCCGTCTCCGAGAACGTCTACGCCGGCACCGCCATGAACCGGCGCGCGACCTTCATGTACGGAGCGGTGTTGCCCAGGGGCGCCACCGGGCAGATCGGCGCCGGGCTCGGTGCGACGACGTCCACCGGCACGATGTCCTTGATCGAGCCGACGCTGTCGATCACCGAGACCGGGCAGGAGGAAGCGATCGACGGTGTCCGGATCGTCTTCCAGTTGACCCCCGGCACCGAGGCGCCCGCGGAGATGAACTTCCACTTCCCCGACCGGCGCGCCCTGTGCATGGCCGAGAACGCCACCCACAACCTCCACAACGTGCTGACACTGCGCGGCGCGCTCGTCCGCGACCCGCGCGTGTGGGCGCGCTACCTCACCGAGGCGATCGAGATGTTCGCCGCCGGGTCCGACCTGCTGTTCGCCTCGCACCACTGGCCGACCTGGGGCACCCGCGAGCTGACCGCCTTCCTGTCCCAGCAGCGGGATCTGTACGCCTACCTCCACGACCAGACGCTCCGGATGCTCAACCAGGGCTACACCGGCACCGAGATCGCCGAAATGATCCAGATGCCGCCCGCGCTGGACCGGCTCTGGCACACCCGCGGCTACTACGGCTCGGTCTCCCACAACGTCAAGGCCGTCTACCAGCGGTACATGGGCTGGTTCGACGGCAACCCCGCGCACCTCTGGGAACTGCCGCCCGAGGAGTCAGCGAAGAAGCACGTCGAGTTCATGGGCGGCGCCGAGAGCATCCTTCCCAAGGCCGAGGCCGCCCTCGCGGCGGGCGAGACCCGTTGGGCCGCGCAGGTGCTCAACTACGTCGTCTTCGCCGATCCCGGCAACACCGCGGCACGCGAGCTTCTCGCCCGGGTCTACGAAGAACTGGGCCATGGCAGCGAGAACGCCACCTGGCGGAACTTCTACCTCCAGGGCGCGGCCGAGCTGCGCGGCGACAAGCCCGCCAACACCCTCGACTCCTCGTCCCCGGACGTCCTCATGGCGCTGAGCGTCGAGCAGATCTTCGACTCCCTCGCCATCCGCGTCAACGGCCCGCGCGCCTGGGACACCCGCCTGACCATCGACTGCGTCTTCACCGACCTCAAGGACGAGGTCCGGCTCAGCCTCGCCAACGGCGTCCTCACCCAGACCCGGACCCGCGAGGGCACCCCGGCCGACCTCACCCTGACCCTGACCAAACCGCAACTGCTCCGCATGGTCGCCACCGGAGAACTCGGCGACGTCCACGCCGACGGCGACCGCCGGGCGGTCACCACGCTGATCGGCCTCCTCGACGACGGCGACCGCGACTTCGACATCGTCACGCCCTGACCCGGTGATGCGGTGCTGACCCGGATGCGGGAACTGCTGGTCCCCGCGGCACAGCGGCGGACGCTGGAGGAGCTCACCGCCGAACTGGACCTGCGCTCGGGCGACCGCCCGTCGAACCACTCGGCGTACTGGACGATGCTGGTGCTGTCCGCCGTCATCGCCGCCGCGGGAGTGATCTCCGACTCGACCGCGACCGTCATCGGAGCCATGATCATCGCCCCGCTGTCCGTCCCGATCATGGGCATGGCACTCGGCCTGGTGAAACGGACCAGGACGGGCGCGGGGTGGTTCGTCCTGGGCGGCGCGGCCGCGGTCGTCGTCGTCGGCCTGGTGGCCTCGCTCGCGGTGCCCCGCTCCTACGACCTGCTGTCCAACGGCCAGATCTCCGGCCGCACCTCCCCGGGCCTGGCCGACCTGATCGCCGCGATGGCGACCGGCCTCGCCGGAGCCGTCGCCCTCGCCCGCCGCAACGTCGCCGCCGTCCTCCCCGGCGTCGCCGTCGCGATCTCCCTCGAACCGCCCCTCGTCGTGGTCGGCGTCTGCCTCGGCGACGGCGCCCCCGGCCTCGCGCTGGGCGCGCTGGTGCTGTTCCTGTCCAACGTGCTGGCCCTCGTCCTCGCCGGCACCTTCATCTTCGCCGCCCTCGGCTACCTGGGCGCGCAGGCCGAGCCGACCCGCGTCCGGACCGCCCTCGCTCTCAGCGCCGTCGGCCTTGTCGTCATCGTCCCTCTCGGCGTCAGCACAGCCGCGAACTACGTGTTCGCAGCCTGGCGAACCCAGGTCAAGCACGCCGCCACCGCATGGCTCGCGGACATCCCCGGCGCCACCGTCATCAACGTCCAGACGCGGTCCAAGGCCTTCCACATCTCCGTCCGCACCCCGAACGACCTGCCGCGGTGCCGGATCTGCTCAGCCGCCTGCACGGAGTCATCCCGGACGGCTCGCCCGTCGTCATCGACACCACCCAGGGCCGCACCATCAACGCCGGAACAGTGAAGCCCTGACACAAAGGGTGGAACGGGCCGGCACCCTGTTCCAGCCGATCGGTGGCCCAACGCCGTAGGTGGCCGGGCGGCGGGGAAAGAGCCTCGGCTTTCCACGTGAGGGGACGTAGCCGTACGGACACCAAAAAGGCCGGTTTCTCTTTGGAGAACCGGCCTTTGACCATCGGGGGTCCGGGGATGTCCCCCGGAAAACACAGCGGGCCACCAAGGAAGACGCGAAGCGTCGACCAGGGTGGCCCGACTCGTGGAGCTGAGGGGATTTGAACCCCTGACCCCCTCGATGCGAACGGGATGAATCAAGTTTTACAGAGTCGGTCGTTCAACAACTTCAGGATAAAGTCGCAGGTGAGAGCGGCCCTTAATGCCGCCCCGTGTCACCGGGTTTCAAGATCGACCACACCGTCCTTGATGACATCTCGATGACACGGGCGATCACTGCTCCCTGGAGGTTCCCATGGGTTTCGCGCGGCCCCGCACGGCCAAGGACGGCCGAGTCCGCTACATCGCCCTCTACCGCGACCAGCGCAGCAAGGTCAGATCCGCTGGTACCTACTCGTCCCAGCGCCAAGCAGACAAAGCTTGGCAAAAAGCCGAGGCGAAACTCGCGTTAGACCGCCTGCCCGACGCCACCAAGGGCCGCCAGCGATTCCGCCGCTACGTCGAGGACGTCTGGTTCCCCAACCACGTCGTCGAACTACGGACGAGAGAGAACTACGACTACGAGATCCACCGCCACATCATGCCCTGGTTCGCCAGCATGCGAATGATCGACATCCTGCCCGTGGACGTCCGTGAATGGGTCACGCACCTACAGAACGAGGGGGTCAACCCACCGACCATCCGCTACTGCATGACGGTTCTCAGCGCCATCTTCACGACAGCGCTCAACGACCTCGTCATCGTCCTCCACCCCTGCAAGGGCGTGAAAACACCGCCGGTACACAAGAAGAAGCGCACCATCATCACGCCCGAGCAGTTCGACGCTCTCTACGAGTCACTGACCGACACGCGCATGAAACTGCTCATGGAAGTGAAGGTCGAAACTGGCCTCCGCTGGGGTGAACTCACCGAACTGAGGCCGAAGGACATCGACTTCGCGACGCGGACCCTCACCGTCAGCCGGGTCATCATCGAACTCAACCCGAGGCACCATCCGGAAGGCGGCCGCTTCCTGGTGAAGGATTACCCGAAAGACAGGGAGCACCGCAGCGTCCGCCTCAGCAGGCAGATCGCCCGCAAGGTCCAGACGTACATCAACGAAGAGGGCATCAAGGAGAACGACCTCCTCTTCTTCCTGCGCCAGGACGAACTTCCGCGCCCACGACGACTACGCGTCCTCCTCGACCCCGAAACCCTCGGCTTCATCGAGCCCGAGTGCCGTTACAGACACGGCACGCTGAGCGGGTACTCCGCGGGCAAATGCCGCTGTCAACACTGCAAGGACATCTACGCCGACTACCGCGCCCGCCGACGCGAAGCCGGCAAGGACACCCCCAGACGTCGCCGCACCATCAACACCGACGGGCACATCCCGCGAACCTGGTTCCGAGACCACGTCTGGAAGCCAGCGATCAAAGCGGCCGACCTCCGCATCCACCTCCGCCCCCACGACCTCCGCCACGCCCATGCGTCCTGGCTCCTGGCCGGCGGAGCCGACCTCCAGGCTGTGAAGGAACGCCTCGGCCACGCCAGCATCACGACTACCGAGAAGTATTTGCACACCCTCCCCGACGAAGACAACACTGCTCTGGACGCCTTCGACAAGATCCGTAACCGCTCGAAACCCACTTCGATCCGAGCTGTCTGAATCCAACATCGAGGCTTCCTGGGGATATCAACCCCCAGGAAGCCTCATGTCTTCGTGGCCAAGCTTCAGACGGCACGGTCCCTCACCATCAACACAGAAGGTCAGGCTCTTCATCGGAGAACCGGGTCTTCGTGCGAATGGTTGGCGGTTTGTCAGTTCGGCTCGATGCCGAGGATCCTGCGGAGGTCAGCCGTGACGACGCGATAGCTCGTGCCGATGCGGATCACCTTGCAGGGGAACTGCCCCCGGCGCGCAGGTTCGTAGGCACGCGTGCGCCCGAGCCGGATGGCGCGAGCTGCGGTCTCGACACTGACGGTGGTGGGGAGGGCGAGCAGCTCGTCGTGGCTCATCTGCTTCACGCTCCAGCCTCTCTCCGAGAGTTGCCGAACCATCTCGTGCGTAGCCGCCCGTTGTCGGGACGTGTCGCTTGTGGATCGGCTCGTCGAAGCGCAGCCGTGTGTACCGGTTCGGCAACGGGGTCGGGGGACGGCGTAGCGCGGACCATGGGCGGCAGGCCCCTGCCGTGAACGTGGTTGATCGTGCTCCTGGCCTGGTCGACCGCCTCGCTGCATCCCGTGCCCAAGTGGCGGGCGTGAAGAACGGCGCGGCTGAACGTTTCGAGAGTCTCATCGAGGCTCACACCGTGGTCATGGACGAGCTGTCTGTCCAAGTGCTGGCGCACGAGGAAGCGCTCGAGTTGAAGGAAGAGTTGATCGAGGCCGGAGAGGGCCGTGTGGACGGCGTCCAACACTCCGTAGACGGTCGCGGGCCCGGCAAGGGCCCCCGGTTGGCCGACGGCCCGCTTCAGTGAGCGGTCGGCGCCTTCGAGGTCGTGGGCAAACTGTTCGGTCTCATGGTCGGTCTGGGCGTGGTCGTGAGCCATGAGTGCACTCCTTGGGGTGCAGGCCCTCTGCGGGAGGGCCAGAGTTGATCGTGGACATGGCCGTCCTTCCTGTTGAGGGGCAGCAGGCAGATAGCGCTGCCGCTCCATGACGTTGTTTACGCTCCGTAATTGTGCCCGTGCCTTGATCATGACTCCACGACTCCAGAGGCCTCGGTGAGTCATGCCCCGCACGGTCAGCGCTTGGACGCTCCCCTGCGAAGCTGTGGTCCCTGGAGAGGACGGACAGAGGGCACGGCTGTCACGGCCAACCCCTCGGCCAGGGGTATTGGGAAAGACTCGGCCGCAAGGCAAGCCATTTCCCTTCCCTCCTCAAGCCTCTCCGAGACGCTCGGCGGCATCGGTACGGTCGGCTCAGCCGCTATCCGCCGGAGGGCGTGCAGCCGCCCGGCGGCCCGGCGTGCAGCATCGGCCTGGGCGAGGCGCTGCTGGGCAAGACGATGCTCGGCCGTCGATTCGATGAGGTCTGCGATGTTCGCGATGAGGAACAGCAGATCGACGGTGAGGTCCCTTTTCTGCTCGCGTCGGTCTCCCGAGCCAACGTTGATGACCGCGAGCATTCGCGCTACTGCTCGTAGGGCGCTTCCGTACGGTGTGACCGGTGGTGGGCGGCCGTACGGTTCTCGGGCGGCGCGGTCGTAGGCGTCGGCGGCCTTGGCCAGTTCGCGGTTGCCGGTGATGTCCGCCGTGACGTGCAGGACGTCGGCGGCCGCAGCTGCGAGGTCGGCGCGGACACCCGGATCACGGAGCGTTCGCATCTGCCAGGCCGCTGTCCCGGCTGCTCGGGTGGCGTCCCGGTAGGCCGCAGCGCGCTCCTCGTGGTCGGCGGACCAATCCGGCGTCCACCTGCGCGACCGGACCGTCGGTTGGCGGACCTCGCTGTCCGTCCATCGGTGACGCAGCTTGGGCAAAAGGTGAGGTCGGCGGCGAGCTTGCCGCCGGAGAAGAAGATCGGTTCACCCGCCGGGTTGGTGTACTCGGGTACCGCGACGGCGTACCCGGTGACCTCACCGGGTGTCCGGACGCTGAATCGCAGCCGTACCGCCAGCCCGCGCTCGCGCAGGCCGGCGAAGAACGCCTCCTCGCTGTCTGATGCTGCGGCGGCTGCGGCCACATGCCGACGCAGCGCGACACGGGGCGGCTCCTGCAACCCGGCGCGCTGTGCCCGTTCCAGCTCAGCCCGCGAGGGACGCGGTGCCGCCGTCCGGTCCGCGGGCGCGGTCCGGCAGAGCCCGTACCGTTGCTCGACGGTCTGGCACGCTGTGCGGGCCTTGAGGTAGTCGCGGGTGATGTTCGGTCGGCGGCCGTCCTCGCGCGCGAGAGTGGCCACGACATGGATGTGATCGCCGGCATGGCGCACGGCGATCCACCGGCATGCCTCGACGTCGCCGCGTGGTGCGATGCCAGTCTGGTGCATCAGCTCCTCAGCGACGTCGGCCCACTCCTCATCCGTCAGGGGACGATCAGTGGGGGCCGTCCGCAGCGAGCATTGCCAGACCGGCACGGCGGGCCGGCTGCGCCTCATCGTCTCCAGCGGAGAACGCAGCACATCTGCCAACGGACGGAGATGACGCTTCCCATCAGCGCGCCTTGCTGGTTCCAGAGCGGCCGGGTGCCGGTACCCGGCAACGATGTGAGGATCGGTGTGCTCGTTTCGCTTGCCGGGTCCGTACAGGTACCGCAGCAGGTTCCCGACATCGGCGCCGCGGGTGACCTTCGCGATCACGGCAGACGTCGACCGAGTTCCACAATGACGGCCTCGGTCCGCCGCACTACCTGAAAGCAATACGCCGCCAACCACGTCACCGATTCCGGAACCTGGCCGTGGGCGTTGGCATGACGCACGAGCTGGTTGAGATTGACCCCAACTGCGTTGACCTGGTGGCTGGCACTGCGCAGCTCGGCATGCATCGCGACGAGTGCCCCGTCCAGGGGACGCTGCTCCCGGATCGCTGTGCGCACCGTCCTTATGACGAATGCGCTACAGGTGAGCCCGGCTCGCGTCGCCGCTGCATGGATCTCCTCGTACTCCACGTCGCTGACGCGGATTCTCAGTTCCCGCTCCCGCCGTCGCCCACCGCCGAGCTTGGCTCGACGCTCCAGCGGCCCCGACCCGCTGCCTCGCTTGGCTGTCGCCATATACCTCCGCCCCTGGCTTTCTGAGGGACCGCGCCCGGTCCCCGCCTGGCCAGTGTGATCTTCCGAGGGGAAGTTATCCACAACAGGTAGCGCTCTACCGGCTATCTTGCATCCCGCGTTGGACACAATGGATGGCCAGTCGAGTTGGCGCGCCAATTTCACACGTGACATGAGAATGACGCGCGATGCCAGGAATTATCACGTCGTCCACCTTCCGGACGAGGCCCTCGAATTCCGCTATAGGAAGTAAAGCAAGAACCGCCGCGAACGTCGCCCGTGCCAGACTCTTCCAAATCGACCCACCCAGCGACGCGGAACATCATCCGCAGGTGTCTCGCGAGGAGCGATGACGGGTCCCGTACAGCCGTCACGCAACTCATGGAGCCCGCAGAACTCCACCCACGCCACCTTGCCATCGCCCCTTCCCGGGTACCTGCCCCACTTGTCACAGGGAGCGCGACGATGAACAGCCCACGTTCACCACCGGCCTCAAAGTCAGGCAGTTGCTCAACTGGCGGCTCGTCCCTGCTGTCCCACACCTCAACGAGCAGCACGGCCTGCCATAGGACAGACGCGGCCTCTACCCAGTTGAGGTGCGCGATCCCGGTGTACGCACCGCGTGTCTGTACGGCTTTCCGGGTCCTCGCCGAACAACCTGATGATTAGGTCTGCGTACCTCCCGGCTTGCTTCGGCGGCGGAGGCTTGTCCCGCAGCAGCGCCGTGACGGTCTCGGCGAGGGTGCCGCGGCGGAATGGGGACACACCACTCACTGCACCGGTAGAGGGTGATGCCTCAGCAGCACCTCGACGATCTTCGCGGTCTCTTCGGGTCGAGATCGTCCCTCCCTTCCGGACCTGCTCTTCCAGGGAGTGGCCATCGACGAGGAGCATGACAATCTAGGGACGTCGTCTACGATCAGCACTTCGTGGACGGAAATGATGCCGGATGGTCTCGCAGCCGCGCGGCGTTGCTGGCCTCCCGCCTGGCGCGGGCAGGAACTCCGGCCGCTCCGTGTCGGACGCGGTCCACGGCACCCGCACCTACTTGCCCACGCCGTCGACATTGAGGATCTCGTCGTGGGCCTTCCAGACCCGCCCGAACCCAGCACCTTGACGAGCCGGTACCGTCCGCCGATCCGGTTTAAGTGCACCTCCTGGGGCACGCGCGTCTCCGCCGTCCGGCGTCGCCTCGAACAGAAGCTGATTATGTCCCTACGGCAGATACCGAACGAGGGCCGGGGATGGCCCCGCCCTCCGTGGACCGAGAAGGCGTCCGGACTTCTGATCGGTAAGCGTGGGCGACCTTACAGCCATCAGGTGGTTAGTGGTGTGGAGCTGTCGGCGTCACTTTGGTCGATGGTGGTCCGCGGGGCTGGCGTGGACAGTCCCGAATGTATTACGTTCCCTGCTTACGCGATGATTGTTGACAGCGGAAGTGATATATGGACCAGCGGTTGGTGCAAACCGCGGTGCTTGGAGGGCCCGACTCCCTTGCGCCCGTGATCATGCCCATGGCGTACGAGGTTGCCATGGGCCTGCGTCTCACCCACCGGGGGACGACGTTCTGGTGCGGGACCTGGCTTGGCGGATGCGGCAGCCAGATCATGACCAAGATCGGGAGAAGGAAAGTTCCGCACTTTGCCCACTATCCCGAGATGGCAAGGAAGTGCAGGCGTGCGAACCTGGACGACTCCAGTGCCGACCATCTCTTCATCAACCGCGACCTGAAGAACTGGCTGGGGACGCAGGGGATCGCGGTGCGGCGGCCGCAGTTCCTCGGTGACATCGAGCAGCAGGGGACCTGCATTGGCCTGCTGCTGGAGACGAGGGACGCGAAGCGGACGATCGCTGTCGTCCTCGACGACCGTGACACTGAAAAGTGGAAACGCCTCTACGACGAGTTCCGCACGGCCCACAAGCCCGTGGACTGGCTGTACTCGCCTACCTCTCGCAACGGGAGGGCGCTTACCAGTGGCCAGGGCACCGGCCTGCTAGCCATGTGCCAGTACGTGGACGGAGAGCGCCGCCTCCGAGTCGGTGCCCGGGACGCCAGCGGCCGGATCAGATGGGCTGACCTGGCCGACTGCCGGATCTCCGGAACCGGCATCGTCCACCCCGACGCGGCCCCGGCAAAGCCGGAACCCCAGCTCTCCCGGCCCGCCGGACAGTTTCGAGACATGAGACCGCCCGGCGCTTCTCCGACCAGGGAGCAGATCGCCGATTACCGGCGGGCGGCAAATGGGCTGCTAATGGACGCGAACGCGGCGCTGTCCAGAGGAGACCGGGATGCGGCGAGGACGGCCGTAGCGCGCTTGAGGCAAGTTCTCGACACCCTGGGCGATGATTATATGGAGCGCAAGTTCAGAATCCTCGCACTACGGGCTGGCGGCGACATCCACACTGTCGAGACCGGCTCAGGCGTTGTCCCTACACTGGGGCGAACTTTGCTGATAGAGGCCGAAGTATCAAAATCTCTCGATGCGGCGTTCGATGCTCTCCGGAAAGGCCACATAGAGTCAGCAAAAAGGCTCCATGGACGAGTTGCCGAGACCCTTACAGGGACGCTAAGTCTGAACGGCGACCTGCAGCGGCGGTCGAGATCATGCGCCGCGCAGATCAGGGACACAGAACAGCGCCGACGAGAAGCCAAGCGCGTACTTCCTCCGGCTCCGGGTGCCACGCGAAACCTTCATGGTTCCGGTGTTCCGAAGCAGGCCTCCGCCTCCGAAGGGCCGGATGAGAACACGCCAGGGAGGCCGATGGTGCAGCAGGTGGCGGCTATGAAGCGCCGGCTGCGCATGGTCAGCCCGAGTGGTCGTTTGCGGCGCGACCTGCATGAGCTGCTCATCAAGCTCCCTCGACACGAGTTCCCGTCCGACCGTCGCCTGTTTGAGACTTACCTGCTCCAGCACTGGCCGGTTTTCTACGCAAGGGCCGCGTCCACCGGGGCGGTTAGAGCGATGCCGGAGATCCTCAGTCCGGCCGGTCGCCAAAGAGAACGGCAGAGCAAGGCGACGTCCGTTCCACGGGCCCGCTGCTCGTGCGGCTGGGAGGGAAAGCCGGGGCGTTTCACCCGCCATACGACTCTGCCCGCACTCCAGGGAAAGGTTCACACACGGCTGGCGTAGCGCCGATGGTCGACCGGGACGCCTATGCCCTTGCAAGGGTGGTGGCTAGGGCGATTTCAAAGTCGAAGGGTGACTGCGGAACGTGACGCTATGTGATCAGCGGGATGGCATGTAGGGGGTTACGGCCGATCGCCTGAATGGTCTGCCTAATCTGCTTGATCTTGGTGATCCTGTGGATACTTAACCGCAGATTTAAATTTCATCATAATCTAGCAACCCGTGCTCAATGACGTGGCGACGAAAACCCCCAGGACCGAAAGGAAGATGATACTCACCTTCCAGGAGGTCGTCAGCCAGCGCCTCGACCATGGCCATAGTTAGCTTTTTCATGCGAATGGCCTGGCAAAGCAAAGGGACGGACGCCGTGACACGAAGTCCCTTCTCCTCGGCGATGCTATGTGCCGTCAAATCATCGATTACTATCTCGCATCCATACAGCTCACCCATTGCGAGTACACCACATTCACCAGTGTTCTTGCCGTCGGCCACTAGACGATCCGCATAACGAGCAAACGTTTGGACAAATCTCGGGTCAGTTGAGCGGTAGACTTTTATCCAGTCGGCATCAAGTACTGCGTGCGTGGCCGAAACGTGGTTCGTGGCAGCGTTGATTTCGCGCTCTACGCTATCAGGAATGAAGACAGGACGACCTTTCGTAAGAAACCGCAGAACCCCCAACCATCCCTGCGCAGAAAAATGTCGCAGCGGACCTGTGTCAAATACCCAGGCATCGTCAGGTACTGTCACGAGACGAACTTCCAGATTTCGTCGGGGCGCCGTTCACGAACCAGAGGTAGATCCGCCTCATTCAGCGTATTTTGGAGGAGGTCAAGAGCCCGCTCACGGCTTATTCTTTCATCGCGGAAGAGGCGAAGCACTGCGCGCGCAAATGGTCCTGGAATTGTCGTTCCTTGCAACTCTTCGAGTGGGACGCGCAGATTCATCTCAATGATGTCGGCTTGGGTTGTTCTGTATTTTCGAATCAAATCGGCGGTGTGGCCGTCAGTCAATCCAAGTTCCTTCAACCGCTTGGCCAGCGTAGCCATGTCGACCCGGAAGTTACTTGCCAGCCGGACTGCCGCACCACGTTCTTCGTATCGTGCAACGAAATCATTCCACTGCCGCATAAGCGCAGCCTCGGGTAGGAGCAGTGCGCGTGCAAAACGATCGAGGCGCGCCTCCATCGGGACGGCATCGTCGGGGCGACTGTCCACCCGCCAGTCGACCCTGTAGTCGTCAGAACATAGGTAGTGGCCGAGTTCATGTGCAAGGGCAAGCCGCCTACGACCGACCTTCATGTGGCTATTCACCAGACAAACACCACCGCGAGGCAGCAAGACCGTCCCGGCATCGGCGCTGTCCTTGCCGATGTCACGAGAAAACGCCAGGAGCCCGATGGCTGCGATGCTGTCGGAGAGTCGTTGAATCGGAGCCTCCGCCGGCAGGGTCATCAGTTCGCGGGCATTCGCAGCAAGCGCCTCGGCCTCGGCATTCGTCGAAGGCGGCACGATGCTCGCCTGACCGACGATGTCAGCGGCATCAAGGCCCAGCTCAGCGACTCCCAATGAGGCGATGAACTCAACCTCATCGGCGAACTTCGCAAGAAGAGCATCGATGCTCGAGTCCGCGGTGTCCAACCCTTGGCTGGACCGATGCGCGACGAGCGCGGGAACGGGATCTTCAAAGAAGCTGGACATGCGTACGCCGAGCACACCAGCGATGTCCGAAAGTTCGAGTGCCGTGACCTTGCGAACGCCGCTCTCGATCTTGTTCACGACCGTACGTTCGAGGCCAACCGCCCTTCCCAGGTCCTCTTGGCTGATGTCAGCACGCTTGCGGGCATCCCGGATGCGTTCACCTAGCGTCTTCGCGTCAATCTCGCCCATGCGTGCGATTCTCGCACACTAGGCCGCGGCCTGCACGCTTCGGTTCCACTACACCATTTATCGATCATGCTCGAGGGTGTCCCCGCACGCCTCACATGCTCTCTGGCCACCGTAGCCGTACCCTCCGAGACTGTCCGACCTGGTTGGCCCTTCCCAGTCCCGGAGGGCGCGTCCGCACGATCGGCGAGGCAGTATGACCGACAGCTTTGCGCGGGCGCGCCTCGGCTTGTGGGGCGGGGACCGAGAGGCCAATGCAGTTGCTTCAGGGAGACGCCGGCGTCTGGGGCGGGGCGTCGGGTGCTGGAAGGTTTGGCCTGCATCGCAGCGGGTTTACCCTCGATGCCTGGCTGTGTGCCCGGTGGCCCGAGGCGACCTGGTGGCGTCCGGCGCGAGTGCGCAGTACCGGCCATCTGCGAGGTTTCTTGATCGCTCGGTGGTGGTGCCAGCCGGCCCGGGAGGCAGGAGCGCATGCGTGCCTCGTGCAGGGCTTCACGGAGAGTGAAGCTGAGTTTGGTGCCGATCCAGCACGCCCTTGTTGTCTGGATGACCGACTACAACACCGTCTGCGTTCGACGTCGGTGCGGTGACGGACCAGAGCGTGGCGCCCCAGGTGGGCGGGATGGACTTGTACCAGCCATCACGGGTGCAGGCGGTGCCATGACCCCGATTCGCGCGTCATACATGCTCAGGAGCCCGTTGATACCGTCTCAGCCCGCGATCAGGGCTCCATCCAGTCATTGACGGGAAGTTGGGCTCCATCGGAGATCTTGATGCATCACCCAGGACGTTTGAGCGTGCGCGGGTGGCAGGTGGTGTGAGGGTTAGGTCTTGCTTGCCGGGGTGTGTCATCTGGTGCCGGTTGGTCTTGATGACATCTCGATGACAAACGATCAAGGGCTTGATCGGAGTATGCTCCGATCAAGCCCTTGACCTGCGAATCCTGGGTGGAGCTGAGGGGATTTGAACCCCTGACCCCCTCGATGCGAACGAGGTGCGCTACCGGACTGCGCCACAGCCCCGAGGACTCCGTAAGGTTAGCAAACATCGGGGACTGCTCGCGCACCGGTCATTCGCCGACGGCGCGGCGGTCGTCGGCGTACTGGTCGAAGACCTCGTCGGGGGTGACGAGCTCGATGACCTCGGCGGGTTCGGCCGTCTCGGCGGCCTCGGCGGCGCGGCGGGTCTGGAGGGCGCGGGCGCGGGCGGCGGCGCGGGCCTGGGCGGCGGCGCGGCGGCGGGCGGTGTCCATGCCCACGGCGACGCGCAGGAGCGCCAGGTGGCCCGCCAGGAGCAGGACCGGGGGCGCGACGATCCACCAGGGCGCGAGGCCGGAGGCGGCGACCGCCACTGCGGTGAGGAGCAGCGCGGCGAGGCCGCTGGTGCGGCGGCGGCGCCGGGCGATGACGGTGGCGCGGCCGACCGGGCGGCGCGGCGCGGAGATCTCCTCGTCGCGGAGCGTCTCCTCCTCGTCGGCGTCATCCTCGGCGGCGGGCTCGTCGGCGGGCTCGTCGGGACGCTTGTGGAGGAGGCGGGAGATTCCCGTGGTCTCGGAGTCGCGGCGCAGCCACATCGGTACCAGGACGACGGCCCAGACGGCGACGATCGCGAGGTAAAGGACGGCGCTGCTCATCGGCCCCACCGTTCCAGGGCACGCTCGTGAGGCGGGCCGACTTTCGGCGCGCGAACGTGCAATGGGAGCAGGGCCACGCCCCGCACGGTACGAGGGGCTGTCAGAGGTTGACGAGCATAAGGGGCGGTGTGTCGCGAGATCGATCTCGCCGTTACTCTCCGTTTGCCGGGACTTCTCGATCGCAGGATTCTTACGGCGGGAAAGTCATGGGCCGCTCAGGTGCGCCGGGGAAATGCCTGTTTCCGCTCCGCCAGCCAGCGGGCGCGCAGGCCACCGGGCACGTCCTCGACGGTGAGGGCGTAGCAGATGTGGTCGCGCCAGGCGCCGTCGATGTGGAGATGGCGGCGCCGAATTCCCTCTTCGCGGAATCCGAGTTTTTCGACGACCCGGCGGCTCGCGGTGTTCTCCGGACGGATATTGGCTTCGAGCCGGTGCAGGCCGACGGTGAAGAAACAGTGGTCGACGGCGAGGGCGACGGCGGTGGGAATGACGCCGCGGCCGGCGACGCGCCTGTCGACCCAGTAGCCGATCTGCGCGGACCGGGCCGAACCCCAGACGATCGCGCCGATGGTGAGCTGACCGGCGAAATCGTCCTCGTGCGTGACGACCCAGGGAAGGGCGAGGCCGTGGCGGGCTTCGCGGCGCATGGTGTGGACCATGCTGATGTACGGGCCGAGGCCGCTGCGGAACAGCGGCGTCTCCGGATTGGTGGGCTCCCAGGGGCGGAGCCAGTCGGCGTTGCGGACCCGCAACTCGCGCCAGACGGCGGCGTCGCGGTGCCGCAGCGGGCGCAGCCCTACAGGGCCCTCGGTCAGGGTGACCGGCCATCCCCGCAAACGTTCCACGGTTCCATGATTCCCTGGTCGCATGTCCGAACGCCATATTGTCCCCGAGAAATCGGGCACGCGGGACGTTCGGCAACCGCCGTCACACGCGGCGGCCGCGTCTCATGACCCAGTCGACGCGCAGGTCGTCGTCCAGGACGACCAGGTCGGCGTCCTTGCCGGGCTCCAGTGACCCTACGCGCGCGTCGATGCCGAGGGCGCGCGCCGGGGTGAGGGACGCGGCCTCGGCGGCGCGCTCGATCGGCAGGCCGACGTCGGCGACGGCGCGGCGGAACGCGTCCGCCATGGTGATCGTGCTGCCCGCGATGGACGTCCCGCCCGCGAGGACGGCGCGGCCGTCGCGGACCTCGACGTCCATCACGCCGAGGCGGTAGTCGCCGTCGCCCATCCCGGCGGCGGCCATCGCGTCGGTGATGAGCGCGACGCGGGGCGCGGCCGCGAACACGAGGCGGGCCACGGCGGGCTCCACATGGACGCCGTCGTTGATCAGTTCGACGGTGACCCGGGGGTCGTTCAGGGCGGCGGCGACCGGCCCGCCCTCGCGGTGGTGCAGCGGGCGCATCGCGTTGAACAGGTGCGTCGCCACGCGCGCGCCGGCGTCGAACGCCGCGCGGGCGGCTTCGCCGGTGCCGTCGGTGTGGCCGACGGCCGCGATCACGCCCGCGTCCACCGCCTCGCGGACGAGGTCGAGGGCGCCCGGCAGCTCCGGGGCGAGGGTGATCATGCGGAGGTGCCCGCGGCCGAGGCGGACCAGGCGGCGGAACTCGGCGGGGTCCGGGTCGCGCAGGAGCGCCGGGTCGTGCGCGCCGCAGCGCGAGCGGGCCAGGTAGGGGCCCTCCAGGTGGATGCCCGCGATCACGCCGTCGGCGGCGAGGCCGGCCAGGCCCTCGACGGCGCCGGCCAGTTCGTCGGTGTCGCCGGTGACGAGGCTCGCCATCGTGGTGGTGGTGCCGTGAGCGAGGTGGAAGGACGCGGCCCGGCGGGCCTCGTCCGGGTTTCCGAGCTGGTAGGAGGCTCCCGCGCCGCCGTGGACGTGCATGTCCACGAAGCCGGGCACGACGTGCCGGCCCGCGAGGTCGATCACTTCGCCGGATCCGGGGCCGGCCGCGATCGTGCCGCCGGCGATGTGGAGGGCGCCGTCGCGGACGCCGTCCGGAAGGACGATCCGCGCGTTGGACAAGGAGACGGTGCCGTCCTCCGGCTTCGCCATGGAATCCCCCAATGCACGCATATGATCGTTGTTGATTGTTCCATGGCCCGATCGCTCAGGTAAGGCCAGGGGCGCGCAGGGCTAGAATCCGCGGATGACCACCTCCCCGGACTCCCGTCCACCCGCAGGAAAGGGGACCGGTGTGACCCGGCACGAGCGCTGGAACGCGCTGCTCGAACTGCTCGCGGACGCCGGGCGGCTCACCGTCGAGGAGGCGTCCCTGCGCATGGGGGTGTCGGCCGCGACGATCCGCCGCGACTTCGACCAGCTCGCGCAGCAGCAGATGCTGACCCGCACCCGCGGCGGCGCCGTCGCGCAGAGCGTCAGCTACGACCTGCCGCTGCGGTACAAGGCGGCGCGGCACGCGACGGAGAAGCAGCGGATCGCGGCGGCGACCGCGGAGCTCGCCGAGCCGGGTTCGATCATCGGGCTGAACGGGGGCACGACGACCTCGGAGGTCGCCCGGGTGCTCGCCACCCGCGCCGACCTGCACGCCGAGGGCCCGACCCCGGCGATCACGATCGTGACGAACGCGCTGAACATCGGCAACGAGCTGGCCGTCCGGCCGCACGTGAAGATCGTCCTGACGGGCGGGGTGCCGCGGCCGCAGTCCTACGAGCTGACCGGGCCGCTCGCCACCGGCATCTTCGACCACGTGACGCTGGACGTGGCGGTCATCGGGGTGAACGGGGTGACGGCGCGGCACGGCGCGACCTGCCACAACGAGGGCGAGGCCGTGGTGAACCGGCTGATGGCCGAGCGCGCCGACCGGGTGGTCGTGGTGGCGGACGGCTCCAAGATCGGCCACCGCGCGTTCGCCCGCATCTGCGGTACCGACGAGATCGACGTCCTGGTGACGGACGCGACCGCGCCCGAGTCCGAACTCGCCGCGTTCACCGAGGCCGGCGTCCACGTCATCCAGGCGTAGCCTCCGGGCGGGCGCGGGCTAGCCCGGGGGGCGGGGGTGGTCGCCGCCGTTGATCTGGTCCACCGCGTGGGGCAGGACGCGGGCGAGGACGGTCATGCCGTCGCGGACGCCGCCGGTCGAGCCGGGCAGGTTGACGATCAGGGTGCGGCCCGCGATGCCGGCGAGGCCGCGCGACAGGATCGCGGCGGGGACCTTCTCGCGGCCCTCCAGCCGGATGGCCTCGGCGATGCCCGGAACCTCCCGCTCGATGACCGGCCTGGTCATCTCGGGGGTCTGGTCGGTGGGGGTGAGGCCGGTGCCGCCGGAGGTGACGACGACGTCGTACCCGGCGGCGACCGCGTCGCGCAGGACGCCGGTGACCGGCTCGCCGTCGGGGACGACGACGGGGCCGTCCACCTGGCAGCCGATGTCCTCCAGCATCTCGACCAGCACGGGGCCGGACCTGTCCTCGTAGACGCCCGCCGCGGCGCGGTTGGAGACGGTGACCGCCATCGCCCTGATCACCGGCGCCACACCCCGGTCTTGCCGCCGGTCTTCTCCTCGACCCGGACGTCGGTGATCACGGCGGCGGGGTCGACGGCCTTCACCATGTCGACCAGCGCGAGCGCGGCGACGGTGACGGAGGTGAGCGCCTCCATCTCCACGCCGGTGCGGTCTGCGGTGCGGGTGACGGCCGTGATCGCGACTCCGTCGTCGCCGACGGCGAGGTCGACGGTGACGCCGTGCAGCGCGATCGGGTGGCACAGCGGGACGAGGTCGGGCACGCGCTTGGCCCCCATGATCCCGGCGATGCGGGCGACGGACAGGGCGTCGCCCTTGGGGATGTCCCCGGCGCGCAGGAGGGCGACGCAGTCGGGCGACAGGCGGACGAACCCCGTGGCCGTGGCCGTCCGGGTCGAGACGTCCTTGGACGACACGTCGACCATGCGGGCCGCTCCCTGGTCGTCCAGATGGGTGAACTCGGACCCCATGGCGCTCATGACGGCAACCTCATGACCTCGACGTGCGAACCGGCCGGCATGGCTTCGACGTCCTCCGGAATCTCGATGAGCGCGTTGGCGGACGACAGGGACCCGAGCTGGTGCGAGCCCTGCACGCCCGCCGCTGTGACGGTGTAGAAGCCCCTGGTGAACGAGAGCTTGCCCCGCAGGAAGTGGCGTAGCCCCGCAGGGGACTTGATGTCCTCGGCGACGACGGCGCTCACCGTGGGGAGTGGTTCTTCTGGCAGCCCCTGCATGACGCGTAGGGCGGGACGGACGAACACCTGGAACGACACGTACGCGCTCACGGGGTTACCAGGGAGCGTGAAGACGGGAATGCCTTCCAGGAGGCCGAACCCCTGCGGCTTGCCGGGACGCATCCGCACCTTGTGGAAATCGACCGTCCCGGTACCGGCGAGCACTTCCTTGACGACGTCCCTGGTGCCCATGGAGACGCCCCCGGTGGTGACGATGGCGTCGGCCCGGACGAGCTGGTCGTGGAGCATCTCCAGGACCTTGGCGGGCTCGTCCTGCACCGTGGCCTGCCGGAAGCCCGTTCCGCCTGCCTCGACCACGGCGGCGGTGAGCATGAAGCTGTTGGACTCCCAGATCTGGCCGGGCGCCAGCGAGGTGCCGGGCTCGCGCAGTTCGTCGCCTGTGGAGACGACCACGATGCGCGGTCTCGGCCGCACCGTGACCCGGGACCGTCCGACCGCCGCGAGCATGCCGATCCGCGCGGCGGTGATCCGGGTGCCGGCCTCGGCGACGACCTCCCCGGCGAGGACGTCCTCCCCCGCCCGGCGGATGTAGTTGCCCGGCGGGGCGGGGCGCGAGATCCGGACGGTGGCGTTGCCGCCGTCCGTCCACTCGACGGGGATGACGGCGTCGGCGCCGGCGGGCAGCGGCGCGCCCGTCATGATCCGGGCGGTCAGGCCGGGCCGGATCGCCGACAGGCCGGAGTCGCCCGCGACGATGTCGCCGACGACGGGCAGCACGACCGGGTCGGTCTCGGTGGCCGCCGCGATGTCGGCCGCGACCACGGCGTAGCCGTCCATCGCGGAGTTGTCGAACGGCGGCAGCGGCACCGGCGCGGACACGGACTCGGCGAGCACCGTGCCCTGCGCCTCCAGCAGTGCCAGGTCAAGCGGCGGCAGCGGCGCCACGCTGCCGAGGATCTCCGTCAGATGCTCGTCGACCGTTCTCATAGCCACGGCCCCAGTCTGACGCCTCGTCACGAATCCGCTGTGTCGCCCACGCCGTCCTGCGTCCGGACGAATTCCCGCAGCCACGGCAGGAACTCCGGCGCCAGATCGGGCCTGTCCGCCGCGAACTGGACGACCGTCCGCAGGTACTCCAGCTTGTTGCCGGTGTCGTAGCGGCGGCCGCGGAACTTGACCCCGTAGACGCCGCCGCCCTGGTCGGCGGGCATGTCGGCGAGGGTGCGCAGCGCGTCGGTCAGCTGGATCTCGCCGCCGCGGCCGGGCGGGGTCTTCTCCAGGACGTCGAACACCGCGGGGTCGCAGACGTAGCGGCCGATAATGATCCAGTTGCTGGGGGCCTCCTCGGCGGCGGGCTTCTCCACGAGGTCGGAGATCCGGACGACGTCGTCCTCGTCCGTCGCCTCGATGGCCGCGCAGCCGTACGCCGACACCTGGTCGGGCTCGACCTCCATCAGCGCGATGACGCTGCCGCCGTACTGGCCGCGCACCTCGATCATGCGCCGCAGCAGCTTGTCGCGGGCGTCGATCATGTCGTCGCCGAGCAGCACCGCGAACGGCTCGCGGCCGACGTGCTGGCGGGCGCAGTGCACCGCGTGCCCGAGGCCGCGCGGCTCGCCCTGCCGGACGTAGTGCATGATCGCCAGATCGCTCGACTCGTGCACGGCCTCCAGGCGCTCGTCGTCGCCCTTGGCGCGCAGCGCCTCCTCGAGCTCGTAGGCTCGGTCGAAGTGGTCCTCGATGGACCGTTTGCTGCGCCCGGTGATCATGAGGACGTCGGACAGCCCGGCGTCGACCGCCTCCTCGACGACGTACTGGATCGCCGGCTTGTCGACGATGGGCAGCATTTCCTTGGGAGTCGCCTTGGTCGCGGGCAAGAATCGGGTACCGAGGCCGGCCGCCGGGACGACCGCTTTGAGCACTGGTGCAATGTCGGCCATGCACCCGACCCTAGCCATCAACGAGGACCACAGCGTGCACCCCATCGTCACGAAGACCGGCCTCCGAGCCGAACTGCTCGCACGACGTGCGGCGATGCCGTCCGAGACGCGCTCCGGCGCGGCGCGCCCGATCCGGGACGCGCTGTTGTCGGTCCCGGAGGTGGAGATGGCCGGGACCATCGCGGCGTACGTCTCCATAGGCGACGAGCCGGACACGCGAAGCCTGCTGTTCGCGCTGTGGAAGCGCGGGGCGTACGTGCTGGTCCCGCGGCTGCTCCCGGACGGCGACCTCGACTGGGCGTCCTACGAGGGGCCCGACTCGCTCGTCCCCGGGGCCCGCGGATGCCTGGAGTCGTCCGAGCCGCCGCGCGGCCCCGGCGCCGTGGCCAGCGCGGACGTCGTACTGGTGCCCGCGGTGGCGGTCGACCGGACGGGCGTGCGCCTCGGCCGCGGCGGCGGCTCCTACGACCGGGCGCTCGCGCGCGTGGGCCCGGCGATCCTCACCGCCGCGCTGCTGTACGACGGGGAACTGGTCGACAGCGTGCCCGCCGAGCCGCACGACCAGCGCGTCCGGGCGGTGGTGACGCCGGCGCGGGGACTGGTCCGCCTGGGCTGACCTGCTCGGCGGCACCGGCCTGCTCGTAGAGTGAGGGGGCCGAGATCGCGAATGGGGGACGCGGTCGGGTACGGCCTGACGGGAGGAGCGAGATGACGGCGCCGTGGCGGATCCTTTCCCTGCCCCCGATCGCGGACGAGATCGTCCAAGGGCTGTTCGCGCCCCTGGGGGACGCCGCCGAGGTCGCGTTCCCGCGGACCAGGGACCGTGCGGGCCTGCTCGACGCGCTCGGCGGCGCCGACCTGGTGATCGGCGACTTCACCGGCCGGCTGGCGCTGGACGCCGGGGCCGTGGCGGCGGCGCCGCGGGTGTCGTTCGTCCAGATGCCCGCGGTCGGGACCGACAGCATCGACGTCGCGGCGTGGGCGGCGGCGGGCGTGCCGGTGGCGAACGCGGCGGGGTTCAACGCGCGCGGGGTCGCCGAGTGGGCGGTCGGCGCGGCGTTCGCGCTGTGCCGCAACCTCGCGCGGGGCGACCGGGCGGTCCGCGCGGGCGGATGGCCGCAGATGGAGATGGCGGCGCTCGGTCCGCGCGAGATCCACACGCAGCGGGTCGGCATCGTCGGGTTCGGCGCGATCGGCGCCGAGGCCGCGCGGCTGTTCGCGGCGCTGGGCTGCGCGGTGTCGTACTGGACGAGGCGGAGGCGTCCCCAGGCGGCGGCGACGTACCGGGAGCTGGACGAGCTCATGGCGATGTCCGACATCCTCGTCATCGCCCTGCCGCTGACCGAGGAGACCAAGGGGCTGATAGGTCCGGAGCGTCTCGCCCTGCTGCCGGACAAGGCGCTCCTGGTGAACGTGGCGCGCGGGGGCATCGCGCCGGACGGCGCCGTCCTCGCCGCGCTGGACTCGGGACGCCTCGCCGGGGCGGCCCTGGACGTGTTCGAGCAGGAGCCGCTTCCGGAGGGGCATCCGCTGCGCTCCCGCGAGGACGTCCTGCTGTCGCCGCACGCCGCGGGGGCGTCCGTCCAGTCGCAGCTGAACCTGCTCGGGATGGTCCGCGACAACGTCACCGCGGTCGTTCAGGGACGAGACGTACAGAACGTGGTGAACGGGCTTAATCCACAGGTCATCCGGCGATAGCGGCCATCCCGGACACGCCGTCCCTCAACCGTAAATATGCGATTCGTCCGCGAATCTGTAGGATTCCTAAACGATCAACTTTGACGACCCCGAAGGGTGGGATGTGCACCTCGACATCTGGCTACTCCTCGGGGCCACGCTCGTACTCAGCGCCATCATCGCGGTCCGGCTGTCGCACCAGGCAGGCCTTCCCACGCTGCTGGCGTACATGGGCCTCGGCCTTCTCATCGGCGAGTCCGGCCCCCTCCACATCCGGTTCGACAACGCGGAACTGGCCGAGACGCTCGGCCTCGCGGCCCTCGTGCTCATCCTCGCCGAGGGCGGCGTCACCACCAGCTGGCGGCGCGTGCGGCCCTCGGTGCCGGCCGCGCTCAGCGTCTCCACCCTCGGCACCCTGATCAGTATCGTCGTCGTGGCGCTCGCCGCCATGTGGCTCGTCGGCATGGAGTGGCGCCCCGCGTTCCTGCTCGCCGCCGTGCTCGCCCCCACCGACGCGGCCGCGGTGTTCTCGGTGCTGCGGCGGCTGCCCCTGCCGTCCCGGCTGACCGGCCTGCTGGAGGCCGAGTCCGGCTTCAACGACGCCCCCGTCGTGATCATCGTGGTCGCGCTCAGCGCCCACACCACGGCCCCCAACCTCGCCGAACTGCTCGGCGTCATGGTCTACGAGCTGGTCGCGGGCGCCATCGTCGGCGTCGCGATCGGCTGGCTGGGTGCGCAGGCGCTGCGCCGCGTCGCGCTCCCCGCGTCCGGCCTCTACCCCATCGCCGTGCTGTCGCTGTCCATCGGCTCCTACGGGGCCGCCTCCCTGATGCACGCCAGCGGGTTCCTCGCCGTCTACGTCAGCGCCCTCGTCCTCGGGAACGCGCGGCTTCCGCACCGGCCCGCCACCCGGGGCTTCGCCGAGGGCGTCGGCTGGCTCGCGCAGATCGGGCTGTTCGTGATGCTGGGCCTGCTCGCCGATCCCGGCGACCTCCCGGGCCAGATCCTGCCGGCGCTCGTCATCGGCTTCGTCCTGCTGCTGGTGGCCCGGCCCCTGTCGGTCGTGCTCTCCACGATCGGGTTCCGCCTGTCGTGGGGCGAGAAGGTGTTCGCGTCCTGGGCGGGGCTGCGGGGAGCCGTCCCGATCGTCCTGGCCACCATCCCGATGGTCGCGGACGTGGAGCACGCCGACCGGCTCTTCGCGATCGTGTTCAACATCGTCGTGCTGTTCACCCTGCTCCAGGGGCCGACGCTGCCGCTGGCCTCGCGCCTGTGCCGCCTCACCAGCGACGAGCAGACCCGCGAGCTGGACGTCGAGGCCGCGCCGCTGGAGGAGCTGCACGCCGACCTGCTGGAGGTGCGGATCCCCGGCGACTCGCTGATGAGCGGCGTGGAGATCTTCGAGCTGCGGCTGCCGCCCGGCGCGTCCATCACCCTCGTCGTGCGGGACGGGGCGAGCTTCGTGCCCGAGTCCACCACCCCCTTGCAGGCGGGCGACACCCTGCTGGTCGTGACCACCGCCGAGGTGCGCGAGGCCACCGAGCGCAGGCTCCGCGCGGTCAGCCGCAAGGGCAGGCTGGCGGGCTGGTTCGGCGAGAAGGGCCAGTGACCCGGAGTCCCGCGGCGCCCTGGTGCCGCGGGGCCGGGGTCCCGCGGCACCGGAAGGACGCCCAGGTCCCGCGACGCGACGCCCGGGAACATCCCGGGGGCGAATCCTGTTCCACGCATGGGTACCATTAGCAGTCGTCTAGAGTGAGTGCCAGTCCGGCTCGCGCCGGTCTGAGTCAGCGAGGAGGAACCGTGCCGACGTATCAGTACGTTTGCACCGAGTGCGGCGAGCCTCTAGAGGTCGTGCAGAAGTTCAGCGACGACGCGCTGACCGAGTGCCCGGCGTGCACCGGCAGGCTCCGCAAGGTCTTCTCCGCCGCGGGGATCATCTTCAAGGGTTCGGGCTTCTACCGCACCGACAGCCGCGGCTCCGGCAAGTCGTCCTCCACCGCGGGGGCCTCGTCGAACGGCTCGTCCAACGGATCGTCCAACGGCTCCTCCGGCGACTCGGGCGGCTCCTCGGGCGACTCCGCCAAGCCGAGCTCGTCCTCGTCGTCGTCCGACTCGTCGTCGTCCTCGTCGACCGGCAAGTCGTCGTCCTCCGAAAAGGTCGCCTGACCTTCTAGGCATCTCCGCTCGCACCGGGGGATCGGGTCGATCCCCCGGTCTTCGCCGTGTCCAAAGCCGTCGCCTACACCTTCAGGGGTAGGCGGCGGCTTTCGTTTGCGTCGGACGACGTAGCTCAGGTCCGTCCTGACGCCGGAGGCGCGGCCGCGCGCCTTTCGGGACCATGGAGGAGACAGGCAGGAGACGGGGAGCGATCCCCGGCACGGCAGGGCCTTCCCGTCGCACGACTTGACTTAGCTCTATTTTAGAGAGACTCTAGTAGTGAGAGTCTTACCCCTCCGCGACGCCGTTCAAAGTCGCGACATTACTTGACATGTCTCGATCGACGAGAGACTCTTGGCGCGAACGCGATATAACTCGATTTGCCCGGTGCACACAGGAGAGGAACCATGAGCGCACCTAGCCCGGCTCCCCCGAGGCCGCGGACACACCGCCTGGCCGGACTGATCGCCGGAAGGCGCACCAAATGGGCCGTCCTGGCCCTGTGGATCGTCCTGCTGGCCGCTCTCGGCCCCCTCGCCGGCAAGCTCGGCGACGTCGAGAAGAACGACGCGGCGTCCTGGCTGCCCGCCGGGGCCGAGTCCACCCAGGTCGTGGAGCTGCAGGAGCGGTTCCGCAAGGACGAGACGATGCTCGCCGTCATCGTCTACGAGCGGGCCGGCGGGATCACCGCGGCCGACAGGGCCAAGGCCCAGTCCGACGTCGCCGCGTTCCAGAAGCTGCCCGGAGCGCAGCAGGCCCAGGGGCCGTTCCCGTCGAAGGACGGCAAGGCCCTGCAGACCCTCGTGCCCCTGACGGACGAGGACCTCACCGCCGCCGTCGACCAGGCGCGCGACCTCGCCGAGCGCGGACCCCCCGGACTGGCCTCGCACGTCACCGGCCCCGCCGGCGGCGGCGCCGACCAGTTCGAGGTCTTCCAGAGCCTGGACGGCTTCCTGCTCATGGCCGCCGGCCTCGTCGTCATCGTCCTGCTGCTGTTCATCTACCGCAGCCCCGTCCTGTGGTTCGTCCCCGTGCTGAGCGCCGTCTTCGCCCTGGGGCTCGCCCAGTCGACCGTGTACCTGCTCGCCAAGTACGCGGACCTCACCGTCAACGGCCAGAGCGCCGGCATCCTCACCGTCCTCGTCTTCGGTGTCGCCACCGACTACGCCCTGCTGCTCGTCGCCCGCTACAGGGAGGAACTGCACCGGCACGAGGACCGGCACGAGGCCATGGCCTACGCGCTGCACCGTGCCGCGCCCGCCGTCATCGCCTCCGCCGCCACCGTCGCCGTCGGCCTGCTGTGCCTGATGCTCGCCGACATGAACTCCACCGCCGGCATGGGACCCGTGGCCGCCGCGGGCGTCCTCACCGCTCTCGCCGCCATGACGACCCTCCTGCCCGCCCTCCTGGTCATCTGCGGCCGCTGGCTGTTCTGGCCGCTGATCCCCCGCTACGACGCCAAGTACCTCAAGCCCGAGGCGTACGAGGCCGAGCACGGCGTCTGGAGCCGCGTCGCAGGGATGGTCGGCAAGCGCCCGCGCGCGCTCTGGGCCCTGACCATGCTCGGCCTCATCGTCCTCACGCTCGGGCTGGGCTCGCTCAAGGCGGACGGCCTGTCGGACGCGGGCCAGTTCACCGGCAAGCCCGACTCGGTGAAGGGCTCGGAGGTCATCGCACGGCACTACGCCGCCGGTTCGGGCTCCCCGGCCCTCGTCATCGGCAAGGCCCCGGCGTCCGGCCAGATCGCCCAGGCCGTGCGCGGGACGCCCGGCGTCGCCGAGGTCAGCGCCCCCGCCACCGCGGGCGGCCTGGTCAAGTACGAGGCCACGCTGAAGGACGCCGCGGACAGCGGGGCCGCCCGCGCGACCATCGACCGGCTGCGGGCCGCGGTGCACGCCGTCCCGTCCGCGGACGCCAAGGTCGGCGGGACGACCGCGACGTACCTGGACATCAAGCGCGCTTCCGCCCGCGACAACAAGGTCATCATCCCGATCGTGCTGGCCGTGGTGCTGATCATCCTCATCGCGCTGCTGCGCGCCGTCGTCGCGCCGCTGCTGATGATGGGCACCGTGGTGCTGTCGTTCCTCGCCTCGCTCGGCGCCTGCGCGGTCATCTTCGAGCACCTCTTCGGGTTCGAGGGGACCGACTCCGGCTTCCCGCTGCTGGCCTTCATCTTCCTGGTCGCGCTGGGGGTCGACTACAACATCTTCCTGATGCACCGCGTCCGGGAGGAGTCGCAGGCCCTCGGCACGCGGCGCGGCATCCAGCGGGGCCTCACCGTCACCGGCGGTGTGATCACCTCGGCCGGGCTCGTCCTCGCGGCCACGTTCGCCTCCATGGTCACACTGCCGCTGGTGTTCATGGTCGAGATGGGCTTCGCGGTCGCCTTCGGCGTCCTGCTCGACACCCTCGTCGTCCGGTCGCTGCTGCTGCCCGCCCTGTCCTACGACATCGGACGGCGGATCTGGACGCCGGGACGGCTCGCCAAGGAGGCGCCCGCCGCGCAGGCCAAGGTGCTGGACCCGGTCGGCTGACGTCCGGGAACGCGGAAGGGCCCGGCTCCGGCCGGGCCCTTCGTCGTGCGGCGGCGGAGTTATCCACAATCGGCGGACGGCCTGCCGGGGGCGGGGGCCGGGTGGCTAGGGTCGGCGGCATGTCCACTCAGGCTTCCGCGTCCCAGCCCGTCGCCGAGATCGGGGTCATCGGCGGCTCCGGCTTCTATTCGTTCCTCGACGACATCGAGGAGGTGCGGGTCGACACCCCCTACGGCCCGCCCAGCGACCCCATCGCGATCGGCGAGCTGGCGGGCCGCCGCGTCGCCTTCGTCCCCCGGCACGGCCGCGACCACCGCTTCCCCCCGCACAAGATCCCCTACCGGGCCAACCTGTGGGCGCTGCGGTCCCTCGGCGTCCGCCAGGTGCTGGCCCCGTGCGCGGTCGGCTCCCTGACCCCCGACCTCGGGCCCGGCACGCTGGCCGTCCCCGACCAGCTCGCCGACCGGACGTCGGGGCGCGACCAGACCTACTACGACCAGGGCGCCGCCGTCCACGTCTCCTTCTCCGACCCGTACTGCCCGACCGGCCGCCGCGCCGCCGTCGAGTCCGCGCGGGCCTCGGGGTGGCCCCCGGTCGACCGCGGCACGCTCGTCGTCATCGAGGGCCCCCGCTTCTCGACCCGGGCCGAGTCCCGGTGGTTCGCCTCCCAGGGCTGGACCCTGATCGGGATGACCGGCCACCCGGAGGCCGTCCTCGCCCGCGAGCTGGCGCTCTGCTACACCTCGCTCTGCCTGGTGACCGACCTCGACGCGGGCATCGAGGAGGGCGAGGGCGTCACGATGGAGGAGGTCCTGCGCGTCTTCGGCGAGAACATCGACCGGCTCCGCGGCGTCGTCGCCGACGTCGTCAAGGCGCTGCCCGCCCAGCGCACCTGCGCCTGCGCCACCGTCCTGGACGGCATCAAGCTCCCCCTGGAGCTGCCGTGAGCGCCCGCTTATCCCGCCTGCGGCGGCCGCTGGCGGCACTGTTCGCCGCGGCCGCCGCGGGCCTGGCACTGCAGGCGCTGCGCCCCGGGCCGCCGCCGTCCGTCCGCGTCCTCGCCGCCGCCCGCGACCTGCCCGCCGGGACGCCCCTCGGCACGGCCGACCTGCGCCACCTCGACCTGCCGCCGTCCGCCGTCCCGTCGGGCGCGCTCCGCGCGGGCGGCGCGGGCCGCGTCCTCGCCGGCCCCATGCGCCGCGGCGAACCCCTCACCGACGCCCGCGTCGTCGGCGCCGGACTCCTGCGCGGCTACGGCCCCGGCACGGTCGCCGCACCGGTCCGGCTGGCCGACGCGGGCGCCGCCCGCCTCGTCCGCCCCGGCGACCGCGTGGACGTCCTGACCGTCCCGTCCGCGCCCGACGCCGCGAACGGCCCCCGCCCCCGCTGGGACGGCGCCCGCGTGGTGGTGTCGGAGGTCCCGGTCATAGCGATCCCTCCCCCGGACGAGAACGGCCCCCAGGACGGCGCCCTGGTCGTCCTGGCGACCGATCGCCCCCAAGCCGTCGCCCTGGCCGCCGCCGCAGCACCCCTGACCCTGACGATCACTGCCCCTTGACCCCAGGCGGACGACGACCACCGCCCTCGACTTCGGGCAGGTGAGGTGGGTCGACTTGGCTAAACAGGGAGGACTTCATTACGATCCGTAGCCGTTTCAGGCGCCCTCACAGCCAGGGGCGCTACCCCCACCAACCTGGAGCCGGCATGAGCGGATTCAAGAAGTTCCTCCTCCGCGGGAACCTTGTCGAACTCGCGGTGGCGTTCGTCGTCGGAGCGGCGTTCGCCGGGCTCGTGAAGGACTTCGCGAGTTCCTTCATCACCCCGTTGATCGCCCTTCTCGGAGGCAAGCCCGACTACACGCGCCTCGCCGTCACCATCGACGGCACCACGTTCCCGTACGGGGTCTTCGTGACCTCGGCGATCGCGTTCTTCATCACGGCCGTGATCGTCTACTTCCTGGTCGTGCTCCCGACGACCAAGCTGATCGAGCGGATGGACCGCGGCAAGGAGGCCACCGAGCGCGAGTGCCCGCAGTGCCTCAGCGACATCCCGGTGCTGGCCCGCCGCTGCCGCTACTGCACCGCGGAGGTCGTCCCCGCCAACGAGGTGCCGTCCCCCCGCTGACGCCGGGCGGCCCGGCTCAGCCGTTCTCCGTCCCGAACTCCCAGTGCCAGGGCTCGAAGGGGTTGCTGTAGGCCCAGGCGGGGTGGATCCATCCGTACTTCCCGGCGTGGGCCTCCATCCAGTTGAACTGGGTGGAACCCGAGCTCTGCACACCACCGCACAGGTCGAGCGCCTGCCCCTTGCCGTGGTTGCTCGTCCCGGGGACGGCCGCGAAGCCGGGCCGCTGCGCGTAGACGCGGTGCTGCTCGGACAGGCTCCGGTAGGCGTCCGTCACGCACATGTCGCGGCCGAAACTGCGCTTGTACGCCTCGTTCAGCTTGTAGAAGGCGAGCGCCGCGTCCGCCCGCAGCATGTGCCCGTTCTTCTGCGGCAGGGGGCACAGGTACTTCGACGGGATGAGCCCGTTGGGGAACTTCTTCGCGTCCTTCGCCAGCGACCTGTCGCACCCGAGTTCGAGCCGCTTCTGCCGCGTCATCGCCAGCTTGTCGAGCATCGCGTTGAGCTGCCTGGTCAGCTGCGCCGACCGGCTCTTCAGCCCGTCCACCTCCTGCTGGAGGCGGGTCTGCTCGACCGCGTTGCGCGACTGGAGCTCCTGCGCCGTGGAGGCGAGCCGCTTCCGCCGGTCCTGGAGCTCGTCGGCACGGTCCACAAGCGCCTGCTGCGACGTCGCCATCAGCGTCACGTCCGCCGTCGACCGCAGCGCCGTGCTCGGATCGCCGCCCCCGAAGATCGCCATGGAGCCGGTCGCGCCGCTCTGCTGGTAGGAGGTGTTCGCGAGCCTGGCCAGCGGTTCGCGTATCCGGTTCAGCTCCGCCTCGGCCCCCGCGAGGTCCTTCAGCGTGGCGCGCAGCTTCACCTGCGACCCGGCCAGGTCCTTCTTCCGGGTCTCCATCTGCTTGGTGGCCTTCTCGAGCTCGGTGCGCGCCTTCGTCGCCTCGCGGCGCAGCGATTCAAGCGAGTCGGCCCCCGCGGCCGCGTTCGCGGCGCCGTGCGGTGAGAGCGTCGCCATCACCAGGAAGACCGCGGTCAGCGCCGCCGACCGGGGGTTCGGCACGGTGGTTTTCCTCCTGATGCCCAAAAGCGGAACAGCGGCAGAACGCTACTACAGGTTCTACGATGACCTGTCCGTAACCGGTTCAGCGACTTCGGTGATGTTCGCACCACCGGCGCATCCACCAGACGTCCTCCCAGCCGGCGGGGCACGGCCGCCGCCCCCGCACGGACGGGGAGGGCGCCGGCGCGGGCGCCCGCCTGCGCGGCGTCACCACCGGCCTGGGCGCCCGCTTCGGCGGCTTGGTCGCCACCTGAGGCTCCGCCTCCGGCGGCACGTACGCCCCGAACGTCGGCTCACCCTCCGGCGCCGCCGGCGCCAGGCTCCGCGCGGGCCCGCCCGCCGACTCCGGCCCCTCCCGCACGGGCTCGTCCCGCAGCCCGAACGCGATCACCGACGCCACCAGCACG
Source organism: Actinomadura coerulea (assembly GCF_014208105.1). Classification (NCBI taxonomy): domain Bacteria; kingdom Bacillati; phylum Actinomycetota; class Actinomycetes; order Streptosporangiales; family Thermomonosporaceae; genus Actinomadura; species Actinomadura coerulea. The sequence goes on along the minus strand of NZ_JACHMQ010000001.1, from coordinate 7,333,683 downwards.
GGCACCGCGAACGCCGCGGCGACGACCGTGATCCGCCTGCCGCGCGGTGAGTCCTCGCCCACCGCGTCCAAGGCGTCCCGGTCCTTCGGCTGCCCACGATGCCGTCCCGTCACGGAACGGAAGCGTACCCACACCGCCCCCGCCCGGCCTAGAGCCCGGCGCGCATAAGAGGGAGCGCTCACCACTCCCCTTCCCCTACCCTGTAGGTGCCGTCCGCTACGCTCTACCCGCGAGCGACGACACGCCTCCGTAGCTCAGGGGATAGAGCACCGCTCTCCTAAAGCGGGTGCCGCAGGTTCGAATCCTGCCGGAGGCGCTTTTCCTGCCACCGCCAAGGGCCTTTGGCCGACGCGTGTGCGCCTGGCGGACATCTGTGGGTCTGAGGTCGGCGCGGCCCGGTGCCGGTCGCCGTCTCCGCGCTGGTGCTGTTCAGGCGTCCTCCCGAGTCCTCGGCGATCGCACGTCGCGCACTCATCTCCCAACGAAAGCGGCCCTTCTCCCAAAGGAGAAGGGCCGCTTTGTGGAAAGCGCACAATGCAGGACGGTGCGCTTCAGGTGAGAAATCGGCCCGGTTCGACGGAGCCGAGGGTTTCAGTCGACCGCCGGCTTCACGCCGGGGCCGTGGAAGGGGGCGCCGTGGCGGCGTCCTCTTCCTGGTGCTTCTGACGATGGAACCGCGCAGGCCAGGGGCCTACGGCGCGATTACCACGCTCGCCACGCCACCGCGGAGGCCAGAGCGGTGTGCTCCGCCCAGTCGTACCCGTACGGGGTGTACTCCTCCTGGAGGTACTTCAGCATGACGTACTCCCGCAGGAAGCAGCCCGCCGACGTGTACTCCACGACGGTGGTCCGCAGGATGGCGACCCGCCGCACGGTGACCCGCGCCACGAGGAACCTCACCACGGTGACGCGCAACGTGGCGAGGTCCAGCACGGGGATCCACACCGCGTCGTACTCCACCACGACCAGCTTCACCAGGGCGAGCTCGGTGAAGCCGACCCTGGGGAAGCCGCCCCGGGTGATGGCGGGCCCGGCGTAGCGGACGGGGGGGAGACCGGCCCCGGGACGGGAGGTCACGAGACGGCGGTCGTTGGTCGGGTTCATGATGATTACCCAGCCTTTCGGGCTTTGGTCACGTGCTGCACTAGGCAGGGGCCCCGCTGAGCAGGACTTGATCAAGACCGTACGGAGTCGAAGCCGGAAGGCAACACCGAGCCGGCGGGGCGAGCTGAGTCACATCGCCTGCACGGCGATGTGAGACCGCCGGTGGACGGCCACTCGTGAACGGCGGAAGCGGCCACTCGTGGAACGGTCGGAAGGGTCGGCCGGGACCGTCAGGCTCACCGGCACGTGTTATCGAGTGGCGGTCCCGGTCCGAGAGCGCCGCCGAGTCGGCCGAAGCGAGTAGCCGATCCGGCCCTCGGTCACGAATTCGGATTCGTACCAGCCTCGGACAATGGGGAAAGGCCGGGCGGCGCGCGAGTGCGCCGCCCGGCCTTCGGGTGGATGGGTTGAGTGCCCGGGCCGAGCCTAAGCCGGGCCGGGCCGGGTCATTCCTGGCCGTGAGACCGCCGCACGGTCAGCTTTCTCGCGGCGAACCGGCCAACCTTTCGATGAACTCCTCCTTGGCCGTGTCATCCCGAAGTCCGTCGAACTCCGTCCAGACGGTCCGCGCGGTTTCGGCGGACAGGCCGGCAGCGTCGATGGCGTCGGCGAGTTTGACGTTCGCGTGCGATTGAGCCGTCCGCCAGCAGTACGTGACGGCGAGTTCGCGAAGACCCGGGTGCATGGCATCCAGGTTCCCCGCGATCCAATCCCGAGTGTTCTGCACCATTCGCTCGTGACCGGGACGCAGCAGTTCCTGAACGTCCGCGCCCTCGCGTTCGCGACGGGCCGCGAAGCGCGCGTGATTTCCGATCGCCTCGCGGACGGCGCGCAGCACGCCCTCGCAGACCCGGGGGCCGGTGTAGCGGGCGGACCGGTGCACCGGGTTGATCCCCTTCGCGGGCGGCTCGTCCCTGAACAGCCCCTGCACGGGACGGCCCTGGACGTCGATCCCCTCGGGTGTCGTCTTCGGTCCGCTGGTCAGGACCTCGATCAGCACGAGCGCGTCGTTCGCCCGGAAGGTCAGACCCTCCAGGTCCGGGTCGTCCGGCAGCACGAGGAGGTTCTTGCCGCCTTTGCCGCTCTCGGCGTCGAGGTCGAACAGGTACCCCCGGTCCGCGTCCGGGTTCGGGTCGTGGTGCGCCGCCGCCCGGAACAGGTACAGTCCGCGCACCAGGGTTCCCCTGGCAAGCGGCCAGTACATCTGCTTCAGGGCCGCGCGGGCCGTACCGCGCATTCCGTTGTCGAGCAGGACGACGTCCTGCCGCGGTTCGGGCTCGTCGACGGGCAGGCCCAGCCGACGCAGGAGCGTCGTCAGGTTCCGAGCGGCGTCGGCGATCTCTTCGGGGGAGGGGTCCGGCCACGCCATCGTCCCGAGCATGGCGTCCAGTTCGGGGAAGGTCCTGCCGTGGTTGTGCTTCAGGTCCGCCAGTGCGCTCCTGACGATGCTCCGGTTGAGGGGGAGATCGACGATGTCCAGCCCCGGCTCGAAGGCGAGGACGATCATGCGGCAGTTCTCGCCGTCGCGGCCGACCGATGCGAGGGTCGCGCCGCTCGCGGCCGCCGCCCGGATGTCTCCGAGCATGCGGTGCACGGCCCGGACGTAGAACGGCGCGATCGTCACCCACGCGGCGTCGTACGCGTCGCGCAGGGCCGACGCCACGGTGTCCCGTTCGGCCGCCGACGCGAACCGGAAGAGCCCTTCGGTGTTGAGGATCGACCTCAGAGAGGTCTCACGTTCTTTCCTGTCTCGTTTGTTCAAGCAAGCCGCCATTGCGACACACTTCCTGTCTTGTTTTTGTGTTCTTCACGGCCTTTGCCGTAAAGGTCATAGTACCGATTTGATATCCGACGTCAAGGTTTCGCCGTCAAGCTTCTTCCCCTTTGTGGGCGCACATCAGCCACATATCACAAAACCCTGCGCCTCGCCATTCAGAGTCGCATATCGGGGACTTTTTCACGCGTGCTGACGTACCGCCGGGACCGGGGAACAGGCGGGTTCGCCATGGCGGCGTTGCGGGCGCTTTTCCAGGGCGGCGACGGAAGGGTGCTCGCGGGGACATCCGCCGCACAGGAGGGGTGGCCGCGCACCCTGGCAGGTCAGGGGCGGTCGAGGCGGGGTTCTCTCGGTTCCAGCATGGGGACGAGGAAGCGGTGGGCCAGGGCGGCCAGCCGGGCGTCGTCGTCGAGGTCGATGATGTGGCTGGGGACGGCCAGGAGCGAGCCCGATATCCGGACCATCATCTCGGCCACGAAATCGATGTCCAGGTCGTCCGACACGTTGCCCGCGCGCTGCTCGCGGCGGAGCTGGTCGGCCACGAACCGCCGCACGGTGGCGAGGGTCCGGCCTCCGTCACCGGTCAGGGACGGCAGGAGCAGGTCCGGTTCCGTGGCGATCAGGCCGCCGATCAGGGGGTTGCGCCGGATGGCGCGCAGCGAGCTCACGAAGCCGAGGACCACCCGGTCGGCGGCCGTCTCGGCCTGCCGGATGTCGATGAGGAACTGGTCGAAATAGCGGCGGAACTCCCGCCGCACCACCTGTTCCACCAGGGCGTCCTTCGTGGCGAACCGCCGGTAGACGGTGATCCGCGAGACGCCTGCCCGCCGGGCAACGTCGTCCATCGTGGAGCGCTGGATGCCCATCCGGCAGAACTGCGCGTAGGCCGCGTCGAGGACGCGCGACCGGGTCTCGTCCACGTCGCCGACCTGTTCGACCGCCTCGACGTACACGCTGTCCAGCAGCGACCCCGAGTCCGACGACTCCATGAGGAACGACAGCACAGGTTCCACGATCCCCTCCCGAGACACCGATTCTGCCCGAATCGTCCATGTACGTCACGAAGGGTCTTGTGACGGGCGCCACTGTGTGCTCTCATGATGCCAGACCCTGATACGCAGAAGCACAATGTGTTTCATCGTATCAGGAGTCCTCGTCGGCCCGAGGAGGGAAAGGCATGGAACAACCCAGCAGGCGCAACGTGCTGATGACGGGCGGGGTGCTCGGGGCGCTCGGGGCGCTGAGCGTCGCGGCGCCCGCACAGGCCAGACCGCTGTGGACGTGGTCGCCCACGGGGTCGGTCGTGGGCGCCGGCAAGGGCGTCGACCCGCGGTGGGTCTGGGACGAGGAGGCCGACCCGCTCGTCGCCTCGCTGATCGACCGGGGCGACGTCCCGAAGGTCAACCAGCTGCTCAAGACGTGGACCAAGAACGGCCAGGCGCTGCCGGCCGGGCTGCCGGCGGACCTGAAGCAGTTCATCGAGAAGGCCCGCCGACTGCCGTCGTGGGCCGACCAGACGAAGCTCGCCACCGCGTTCAAGTTCAACCAGAAGCGGGGCACCTACCTCGGCGTCAGCTACGGCTTCGCCAGCGGGATGATGAGCACGGTCATCCCCCACGAGGCGCGCGCGGTCTACTACTCCAAGGGCGGCGCGGACATGAGGGACCGCATCACCAAGACCGCCAAGCTCGGCTACGACATCGGCACCAGGAACGCGTTCCTGCCCGACGGCGAGATGATCGTCACCTGCGTCAAGACGCGGCTGGCCCACGCGGGCGTGCGCCACCTGCTGCCGCAGTCCCCGTACTGGTCCAAGGTCGCCGACGAGCAGATCCCGATCAGCCAGGCGGACATGATGGTCACCTGGCACAGCCTTCCCACCACGGTCATGAAGCAGCTGACCAGGTGGAAGGTCCCGATCCCCGCCGACGAGTCCGCGGCGTTCCTGCACTCCTGGCAGCTGACCGCGCACATGCTCGGCATCCTGGACGAGTACATCCCCAACTCGTGGGACGAGGCCAACGCGCAGGCCGCGCAGGTCCTCGACCCGGTCCTCGCCCCGACCCCCGAGGGCGTCAAGCTGGCCGACATCCTGCTCCACCTCGGCGTCACCATCGACGGCGGCATCCTCACCACGCACATCCTCGGCGCGCTCACCCGCTACATGCTCGGCGACCAGATCTGCGGCTGGCTGCAGATCCCGCGCGAGCCGTTGTGGGACCCGGCCTTCGAGGCCTTCTGGCCGACCTTCGTCGCCATCAAGGAGGGCCTGCTCAAGATCACGGACGCTCCCCCCGGCCTGCTGCAGATCTACTGGGCCTTCGACGAGATCATCCGCCTGGGGACCCTGCTCTTCCTGTCCGGGGGCAACCTCCCGATCAGCATCCAGATCCCCACGGCCAACAACCCGAACTACTGATCGCGACGGTCCCACCCCACGGCCTCCCGGAAGGACACACACGTGTCCCCGCCCCCCCGCGCCGGAGGCGCCGGGCGGAAACGAAGCGGAGAGGGCCCGGCGGCCGCCGGGCCCTCTCAGTGGTGTCCAGCGGGTGGACGGTGTCGCCGGGCGCCCCGGAGCCTGAGTCGTCACCGCCGCCGGCAGGCCGGACGGCGCGCGTTCCGCCGCCCGCGCAGGCGGCCGGACACGGGAATGGTAATGAGCATGGGCGATGTCGTTACCGGACGAGGGCTCTTTTCTTGCGGGACCAGGGAGTGGTTGTGGCGTTTAGTTTGAAATGGCGGGTATTTCCATCTGGCACACTGGGGGCGTGACGGCTACTGATCCGGTGATCCGGCTGGGGCGTCCGGGAGATGCGTCCGCCTTGGTGGAATTGCAGCACATTCTGGACAACGAGACGGAGTTCATGCTTCTGGAGCCCGGCGAGCGGGAGCCGGACCTCGAACCGCTGAAGCTGCGCCTGGCCGCCCGCGCCGAAGGCCGCGACCTGTCGTACCTGGTCATGGCGCTGGACGGGCCGGCGGCGGTGGGCTACGTCGACGTGTCGGTGCTGCCCTTCGCCCGGGCCCGGCGCACCGGCTACGTGGTCGCCGGGGTGCGGTCCGGCCACGGCGGACGGGGGCTGGGCGGGGCCCTGCTGAAGGCGGCGCTGCGGGAGGCGCGGACGCGCGGGATGCGACGTCTGGAACTTACCGTCATGGAGCAGAATCGCCACGCCCTTGCCCTTTACCTGAATTGCGGTTTCCAGGTGGAAGGGCTCCGGCGCGCGGCGCTGGACGTCCAGGGGCACCGGATCAACGAGTACTACATGGGCCTGCTGCTGGACTGAGCCGGGCGGAGACGATGCCGCCCCAACCGCCTCGCCCACGCGCCCTGCGCTCCGGCCTCGTACCGGACGTCGGCGGGCCGCCGGGCCAGGGCGCAGGCTCGTCGCCGGCGCGCCGGTACCGTTTCGCAAGGCAGAATCGGACGGTGGCGAAAAGATGTCCGTGCGGGGTCGGCTCCCGGTATCGGGATTGCTGCGGCCCGTTGCACCGGGGTGAGGAGACGGCCGAGACGGCCGTCCGGTTGATGCGGTCGCGGTTCAGCGCGTTCGCGGTGGAGGACGAGGCGTACCTGCTCGCGACCTGGCATCCGGCGACCCGTCCGGAGCGGATCGGGTTCGACGACGGCACGCGCTGGACGCGGCTTGAGGTCGTCCGCACCGAGGGCGGCGGACCGGAGGACGACAGGGGCCTCGTGGAGTTCCGCGCCCATTACCTGGCGGGAACGGAGCCCGGAGAAATGCACGAGGTCAGCCGGTTCGTGCGGCACGACGGCAGGTGGGTCTACGTCCGCGGCAAAGTGAGCTGACATTCCACCGTACGGGCGAGCGGCATCGCCCGTACGGGGGAAGGACGGCCCGGGCATGCGCTGAGAACGTGTGGAGGCGGGCCAGGGACGCCCGCGGAAAAGGGGAATCCGCATGTCACGGAAAAGGCGTGCCGTGGTCGCCGGAATGGCCGTGCTCTGCGCGGCCGGGGCGGTCGGCACCGGCAGCGCGATGGCGCAGGACAAGGGGCCGCTCCCGAAGGAGGCCCACGTGACCGGGGACGCGTGGCTGAAGTACCCGGGCGATCCCGAGTACCCGTACCGGCGGTTCGTCGTGGACGCGCACGGCGGTCCGTGGAAGTTCGTCAACGGCAAGATGGTCATGGGCGCGGCGCGCGGCACGGTGAAGTTCGACCATTACGCGCCGGACGAGCCCGGAGGGCCGTCGAAGCACCACTGGGGCTCGATCAAGGTCGACTACGTGATGGCGTCCGGCCCGGTCGCGGTCGTGTCGGGGATCCGGCAGGACGAGAACGGCGTTCCGCCGAACCAGAAGCGCGCGAACCTGACGTTCTACCAGTCTCCGCGCGGCCACACATTCGACCGGATGGGCTTCAGCTGGGGCGTCGTCCTCCCGCAGTGCCAGCAGATGGGCGTGGGGCCGGCGCCGTTCAGCACCAACAGTTCGGGTCCTTTCGGGAAATGGCTGAAAGGGTACACGGTGAAGGACGCGCCCTTGCAGCTCCCGACCGGTGACTTCCAGCCGCCGGACAACCCCGCCGACTGCTCGTTCGCCGACGAGTAGGCTCCCGGCGCCCGGTCACCAGGCCGTTTCCGTTCTGAGCCGCCGTCCGCAGCGGACCAGCAGCACCAGCAGCAGGACGGGCGCGACGAGCGCGGCGGCGCGAAGGGTGGTGAGGTCGGCGAGCGCCCCGAGCGCGAGCGGGGCGACGCCGATCGCCACCCCGGACGCGAGCGCGCACCGCGCCGCCGCCCGCACCGGCTCGGACGGCCGCGCGGCGAGCGCCTGCCCGAGGATCACCGGGTACAGCAGCGCCACCCCGAGCCCGGTCACCACGAGCCCGGCGACGGCGACCGGCGCGGGCGACGCCCACAGCACCGCGAACCCGCCGAGCCCGACGGCCGTGGCGAGGGCGAGCAGCCGGTCCGGCCGTCCTGCGCGCCGCACGACCGGGCCCGCGGCCGCCCGCCCGGCGGCCATCCCGAGGACGAATCCCGCCGACAGCGTGGCCGCGCTCCCCGACCCCAGCCCCTTGACGCTCCCGAGGAAGTCCGCCGCCCAGAAGACCATGCAGAACTCCACGCCCACCGCCAGCACGAGATCGGTCCACCGTCCCCAGAACCCCACCGCGCCGCGATCTCCCTCGCCGCCGACCGGCCTGCCGCCGGGCTCGGTGCCCGCGGTCCCGGATGGCCGGACACCGGCCGCGGCGGCGGGAACGGGGACCGGGGGCCGGGGCGGACGGGTGAGAAGAAGGAGGGTGGCGGCGGCCAGCAGGGGCGGGGCGGCGAAAGCGGGCCGCCAGCCGAGGCCGTGGGCCAGGGCGGCGCCGATGAGGATCGGGGAGACGACGGACGCGGCGCTGGACACCGCGTTGGCCTCACCGATTTGGATCGTTCCATCACCGTCCTGCGCGGCGCGCAGGGCCGTCGGGACGAGTTGGACGAGGCCCGCTCCGCCGAGTCCGAGGACGAGGGCGCCGGCGGCCGTTCCGAGGCGTTCGCCGGAGGCGGCCAGGAGGGCGGCGCCGCCGACGAGGGCGGTCAGGGCCGCCGGGACCGCGTACCGCCCGAGCCGCGCGGCCAGGCGGTGCCCGACCAGACCGACGATCACCAGCCCGAGGGCGAAGGCGGACGGGTAGAGGGCGGCCTCGACGCGGGGCAGGCCGCGCTCCTCCCGCAGCTCGGGCAGGATCGCGCCGAGCGCGGTGAGCAGGTAGCCGAGGCATCCGAGGGCGGCGTACAGGCCGAGCGTCTCCGCTGTCCGCCCGGTGGCCGGGCCCGTGCCGGCGGGCTTCATCGGCGCCTCCCCATTAAACTCGTAGGGCGAGGATAAGTCCGGCACGCCAGGATGTCACCCATGGAGCCGATGACCGCGCACTCCGCGCGCGCCCTGCGCAGCCAGGGCGCGCTGGCCATGCTCCGCCACGTCCACGCGCGCCCGTCCGCCAAGCGCGCGGACGCCGCGCGGGCGCTGGGGCTGAGCAGCGGGTCCGCGACCGAGATCACGAGCCGGTTGAAGGCGGCCCGGCTGCTCGACGAGGAGGCGTCCCCCCTGACCGGCGGGCGCGGCCGCCCCTCCCCGGCGCTCGTGCCCCACCGCGACGGCCCGCTGGTGTGCGTCGTGGACGTCAGCCACGAGCGGTGGCGGGCCGCCTGCGTCGAACTGGGCGGCCGCGTCGTCGCGCAGGAGGCCGGCGGCCACTCCGGCACCCCGGACGTCCTCAGGACGCTCGGCCACCACGTGTCGGCTCTGCGCGTTCGCTACGGCCACCGCCTCCGCGCGGTGTCCGCGTGCGTCGCGGGCACGGTCAGCGCGACCACGGTCGTCCAGGCGTCGGGCATGGGGTGGCGCGACGTGGACCTCGAACCGCTCCGCCCGCCCGGGATCCCCCTGCTCGTCGGCAACGACGCCTCGCTCGCCGGGCTGGCGGAGGCCAGGCGCGGGGCGGGCGCGGGCGCGCGGGTCGTCCTGCACCTGACGGTCGAGGTGGGGGTCGGCGGCATCCTCGTCGTGGACGGGCGGCCGGTGGACGGCGCCACGGGCGCGGGCGGCGAGTTCGGCCACATGCCGTTCGGCGACCCCTCGCTCCGGTGCCCCTGCGGCGCCCGCGGCTGCTGGGACCTGGAGGTCGACGGCCGCGCCATGGCCCGCGCGCTCGGCCGCCCCGCCCCCCGGGACCCGCGCACGGCGGCCGGGCACGTGATCGCCGCCGCGGCGTCCGACCCGGCGGCCCGCTCGGCCGTCGAGGCCGCCGCGCACGCGCTGGGACGGGGCATCGGCGCCCTCGCCAACGCCCTCGACCCCGGCGTGGTCACGATCTCCGGCCTGGCCACCGGCCTGGCCGCGACGGCGCCCGCGGCCCTGGAGACCGGCTACTCCGCGGGCCTGATGCGCTACCGCCGTGCGGCGCCGCCGCCCATCCTGCCCTCGACGCTCGGCCCGCAGGGCCCCCTGACCGGGGCCGCGGACGCCGCCTTCGACCTGCTCCTCACCGAGGAGGGCCTGGCCGCCTGGTCCCGCGCCTGAGCCCGAGCGCCCGGCCGGGACGGGTCAGGCGGGGCGCCATTCGGGGATGGCGCCCGGTTCGTGGAGGCAGTGGTCGGGGGCGGCCTCCAGGGCCTTCTCCTCGCCGCCGGGGGTGTAAGTGACGATCAGGCGCAGCGGGCGCCATGTCATGTTGTAGGTGGAGTGCCACACGCCCTTGGGGATGTGGACGGCGTCACCCTCGCGGATCAGGAAGGGCTCGCCGTCGTCGACCATCTGCGCGGCCTCGCCGGAGATCACGTAGATGACCTCCTCGGCGTCCGGATGGTGGTGCCGGGCGTGGCCCTTGCCGGGGTTGACGATCACCTCCCCCAGGGTGCTGCCCGCCCCGGGCACCGCGGACGGGGTGACGAACCACTTGATCGACCCCCAGTCGAAGGTCGCGGTCGCCACGTCACCGGGGTTCCTCAGCATCAGATCTCCAGGTTCTTGAAGGCCGCGACCTGCGCGGTGACGGCCTTCTCGGTGGGGAGCCTCTCGACGGAGGAGGCGCCGAAGAAGCCGGCGACGCCCTCCGTCCGGGACAGGACGTGGGCGGCGTCGGCCGGTTCGGCGATGGGGCCGCCGTGGCACAGCACGAGGACGTCGGGACGGACGGCGGCCGCGGCGTCCCGCATGGCCTGGACGCGCTCGACGGCCTCGTCCAGCGTCAGGGAAGTCCCGGCGCCGATGCTGCCCTTGGTGGTGAGGCCCACGTGCGGGACGAGCACGTCGGCGCCGGCCTCGGCCATCGCCCGCGCCTGGTCCTCGTCGAAGACGTAGGGGGCGGTGACCAGGCCGCGCTCGTGGGCGAGCCGCACCATCTCGACCTCCAGGCCGTACCCCATGCCGGTCTCTTCGAGGTTCTGCCGGAAGACGCCGTCGTAGAGCCCGACCGTGGGGAAGTTCTGCACGCCCGCGAACCCCATGGCCTTGAGCTGGTCGAGGAAGACCGGCATCACCCGGAACGGGTCGGTGCCGCACACCCCGGCCAGGACGGGCGTGTCCCGGACGACGGGCAGCACCTCCGAGGCCATCTCCACGACGATCTGGTTGGCGTCCCCGTAGGGCAGCAGGCCGGCCAGCGACCCGCGTCCGGCCATCCGGTAGCGGCCCGAGTTGTAGATGATGATCAGGTCGGCGCCGCCCGCCTCGGCGCACTTGGCGGACAGCCCGGTGCCCGCGCCCGCGCCGATGACGGGCCTGCCCTCCGCGACGGTGTTCCGCAGCCGGAACAGGACGGTCTCGCGGTTCACTTCGCGCCCTCCGAGATCAGCCGGTGCAGCCGGTCGGCCATCGCCCGCCCGAACCGCGGGTCGTTGATGTGCATGTCGAGCATCTCCGCGTCCGCGACCTCCTCCAGCGCCATGAAGCACGCCACGTCGGCCACCGGATCATGGAACGGCATGCCCGGGGCGTCCAGCGCCGACACGCCCTTGAGCGGGACGAACAGCGCGGTGGGCCCGGTGGCGCCCGCCAGCTTGGACGCCATCCGGCGCCCCAGCTCGCCCATCTCCTCGGCCGTCGTCCGCATCAGCGTCACGGTCGGGTTGTGGACGTACAGCAGGCGCTGCCCGAACCGGTCGGGGACGGTCTCGCGCGGCCCGAAGTTGACCATGTCGAGGGCGCCGGGCGCCACGACCTGCGGGACGCCGCGCCGCCCGGCCGCCGTGAGCCGGTCGGGTCCCGCCGACAGGACGCCGCCCACGAGGTCGTCCGCCAGCTCGGTGGTGGTCAGGTCGAGGACCCCGGCCAGCAGGCCGCTCTCCACGAGCCCTTCGAGCGCCCGTCCCCCGGCGCCCGTCGCGTGGAAGACGAGCACCTCGTAGCCCAGTTCGTCCAGCCGCTCCCGGGCGGCGTCCACCGCCGGGGTCGTGACCCCGAACATGGACGCCCCGACGAGGGGCCGCTCGTCCGGGGCGGGCTCCGGGACGGCGTGCGCCTTCGCCATCCCGGCCGCCGCCGCGGCGGCGTTCCCGAGGATCAGGCGCGACAGCCGGTTCACGCCCGCGATGTCGACGACGCTGTAGGTGAGCGTGACGTCCTTGGCGCCCACGTAGGGCGAGACGTCCCCCGACGCCATCGTCGACACGATCAGTTTGGGCAGTCCGATGGGCAGGTCCCGGACGGCCCGCGCGGCGATCGACGATCCGCCGCTCCCACCGACGGCGAGCACGGCGTCCACCCGGTCCAGCGCGGCGAGGACGATCGCCGCGCCCTCCCCCATCGCCGTGACGGCCGCGCCCCGGTCTCCGGCGTCCCGCAGTGCCTGCAGCGAGGTGCCCCCGGCCTGCGCGACCTCCTCGGCGGAGACGTCGGCCTCCACCTCGGACGGTCCGATCCCCGCGTCCACGAGCACGGTGTCGCAGCCCAGCTCGCGCACCCGCTCGCGGAGCCACGCGTACTCCGCACCCTTGGTGTCGAGCGTCCCCACCAATACGACGGTCGCCATCGAGCCCCCTCCGTTCCCCCGATACCGATTCCCCCGACGATCACCTCGCAAGCCTCTCCCCGATTGCCGCATCGCTCATTGGAACGGGACAATCAGGACGTGTCCCAGCCTTCCCTCACCGGAATCCTGCGCAGCACCGTCGCGACCGTGCTCACGCTCCTGGCCGCCGTCGCCTTCGTGGCCTTCGCCGTGGCCCTGGCGGTCACGAACGTCCCGGACGGCACCCGGGACCTGGACGCCTACAGGGCCGCGCCGCGCTGCCCGGCCGCGCCGCCCGGGCCGGCCGAGTGCCGCTGGACGCGGGAGTTCACCGTGTCCGGCGTCCGTCTGACGTCGAAGCGGGGCGAACTCGACACCGTCACCCTGACCGACGCGGACGGCGGCAGGCAGAGGACGGCCTACACCGACCGGGGCCCGGTCATCGGCGACCTCGCCAAGGGCGACCGGGTCACCGGCACCGTCTGGCGCGGGCGGCTGACCGAGGTCGCGGCGCGCGGCGAGTCGCAGGACACCGACGCCGCCCCGGACGACCTGCGCGCCCGGTACCTCATCGCCGGGCTGATCATGATCCCGCCCGGCGTCCTCGTCGCGGCGGCGTGCGTCTGGAGGCTGGGCCGCCGCACCGTCCCGAACCCGAGCCGGGGCATGGTCGCCACCCTCGGCCTGGCCGTCGGCGTCTTCTTCGCCGGCCTCTTCTCCCCGGTCGTCGCGAGCGGGGCGGGGGAGGACCTCCGGGTCACGGCGGCCGTCTGGCTGCCCATCGCCGCCCTCATGGCCGTCGGGGCCCGCGTCTACACGATCCGGGGACGGAACCTGGCCGGGTGACGGTCAGGCGGGGTGACGGTCAGGCGGGGACGGACGCCTCGGTGACGGAGCCGTCCTCCAGGGTCAGGACGCGGTCGGCCTCGGCGAGGAGGCTCTCGTCATGGGTCGCCATCAGGACGGTCACGCCCTCGCTGGAGACGACCGCGCGGAGCAGCGGCATGATGGCGGCGGCGGTCTCGGAGTCGAGCTGGCCCGTGGGCTCGTCGGCCAGGAGCAGGCGGGGGCGGTTGGCGAGGGCGCGGGCGATCGCCACGCGCTGGCGCTGGCCGCCGGACAGCTCGTAGGGGCGCTGCAGCGCGTGGTCGGCCAGGCCGACGAGGCTCAGCAGGACGCGGACCCGCTCGTCCCGCTCGGCGGGCGGCGTGCGGACGAGGCGCAGCGGGACCTCGACGTTCTCGGCGGCCGACAGGACGGGGATGAGGCCGTGCGACTGGAACACGTAGCCGATGCCGTCGCGGCGCAGGGCGAGCAGCTCGTCCTCGGAGAGCGCGCCGACGTCGCGGCCGTCGACGCGGACGGTGCCGCCGTCCGGGCTGTCCAGGCCGCCGATCAGGTTGAGGAGGGTCGTCTTGCCCGAGCCCGAGCGGCCCCGGACGGCGACGATCTCGCCGGGCGCGACGGTGAAGGACGCCCCGCGCAGCGCCGGGACCTCGATCCTGCCCGCCCGGAACGTCCGGACCAGCCCCTCCACGGCCACCATCGGCGCGGTCATCGGTTCTCCTCCTGGTCGGGCCAGACGCCGACATGGTCGCTCTCCAGGGCGAGGCGGACGCGGTCGCGCAGGTCCAGCGCCTCGGTGAAGCCCTTCGGCAGCTGGACGCGGCCGACCCGGTCGAGGAGGGCGTACTCCTCGACGACGCGGGTCCCGTCGTCCTCGGAGCGGCGGCGGACCTCGACGCTGGTGCGGCCGTCGCGGATGCCGACGGTCCGGTCGACGCGCTCGGACACCTGCGCGTCGTGGGTGACGACGACGGTGGTGGTGCCGAGCTCCTCGTTGACGCGGCGCAGGGCGGCGAACACCCCGGCGGCGGTGGCGGTGTCGAGCTCGCCGGTCGGCTCGTCGGCCAGCACGACCCGGGGTTCGTTGGCGACGGCCACGGCGATCGCGATGCGCTGCTGCTGGCCGCCGGACAGCTCGGCCGGGCGGCGGCCCGCGCAGTCGCCGACGTCCAGCATGCCGAGCAGCTCGGCGGCGCGGGTGGCGCGCTCGCGGCGCGACCGCCCGGCGAACCTCATGGGCAGCTCGACGTTCTGCGCGGCGGTCAGGTACGGCAGGAGGTTGCGGGACGTCTGCTGCCAGACGAACCCGACCTTCTCGCGCCGGAACTCCAGCCGCTCCTTGGACGCCATGGTGAGCAGGTCCGAGCCGGCGACGCGGGCGACGCCGGCGGTCGGCACGTCCAGCCCGGACAGGATGTTCAGCAGCGTCGACTTCCCCGACCCGGACGCGCCGACGATGGCGACGAGCTCGCCGGGGTCGACCAGCAGGTCGAGTCCCTGGAGGGCGACGACCTCGACGCCGTCGGTCTTGTAGATGCGCACCAGGTTGTCGCAGACGATGTGGGCGCCCTCGCCGTAGACGGGGCCGCGTTCGGCGGCCCGGCGCTCCAGTTCGGCGAGATCGGTCGTGTCGGTCATCAGTCCCCCGTTCTCAGGGCGTTGCCGGGGTCGGCGTCGAAGGCGCGGTCGACCGCGACGGCGGCGGCGGCCGCCAGCAGCAGCGCGGCGAGCAGGCCGAGCAGCGCCGGCAGTCCCGGGACGTGCGCGGTGACGGCGAAGCCGCCGGTGTAGGGGCGCAGGTCCACGGCCGGTCCGGTGATCTCCGGGAGCAGCAGGCCGAGGACCCACCCGGCGCCGACCGCGCACAGCAGGACGGGCGCGATCTCCACGAGGGCGAGGCGGCGGCTCTGCCGGCGGCTCAGCCCGAGGGCGCGCAGGTGGGCGGTCATCCGGCCGCGGGCGCGGGCGCCCACGACGAGCACGAGCAGGACGGCGAGGAGCCCGTACACGCCGCCCGCGAGGGCGCCGTTGCGGAAGGTCTCGTGGACGACCGACACCAGCGGCAGCCCCGTCATCTCCCGCAGCACCCGCTGCCGCAGCACGATGTCGTCCCCCGGGGCCGCGGCGCGCAGCGCCTTGACGTCGATGTGGTCGCCTGCGACGAAGACGTGGGACGGGAATCCCGTCGCACTGGCGACCGTCCGGTAGGGAACGATCACGAAGGCGCTGTTCTTCTCCTGACCGGGGAAGCGCGCGATCTGGCCGGACGGCTCGACGGTCACCGGGTCCATGCCGGCGCGGCTGAGCGTCACGGTGCCGGAGCCCAGGGTGCGGGCGGCCAGGGGCGACACCAGCGCGCCCGAGGTGTCCGGGATGCCGGGCACCTCGGGGGCGAGCCTCCGGTAGGCGTCGAGGTCCACGCCGACCACGGTCATCGGCGCCTGGTCGGTGGCGGACGAGGCCTGCACGATGACCTTGACCCGGACTGCGCCGGTGACGCCGGGCACCGCGCGGATGCGGCGGAGCCCGGCCTCGTCCAGCGACCCCGCCTCGACCCGCGCCTCGGCGCCGGTCTCGGCCCAGGAGGCGCGCTCCTGCCCGTTCCGCAGCGCGGTGTCCACGGTCGAGGTGAAGCCGGCGATGGTCGCGGCCAGCAGCAGGACGGCCAGCGGCAGCGCCCCGACGAGGTTCTGCCGGGACGCGCGGGCGAGGCCGATGAACGCGACGGCCCCGGTCCGCCGCCGCAGCAGCGGCCCGGCCGCGCGCAGCAGGTACGGGTAGGCGCGCAGGACGAGCACGCCGAGCGCCGCGCCGAGCAGGGCGGGGACGGCGGCGACGAGCGGGTCGGTGCCGGCGGACGCGCCGCGCTCGCGCAGCAGCACGACGCCGATCATCGCGAGCACCACCAGCAGGCCGTCCATGACGAGCCGCCGCCGGGACGGCCGCGCCGCGACGAGGTCGTCGCGCCGTTCGGTGACCGAGCCGAGCCCGCCGCCGCGCTCCCGCAGGACCATGACCGCCGAGACGCCCAGCGCGGCCAGGACGAGCAGCCCGATCGCGACCAGCGAGGCGGTCTGCGGCGGACCGGCGTCCAGGAGCCGGCCGGCCGCGTACCCGAGCAGGGCGGCCGGGACGGCGGCGAGCGCGGTCAGACCGCAGGCGGGCGCGGCGAGCTGGCGCAGCGACGCGCCGCGGGCCCGCATCACGCCGAGGATCGGGCGGAGCCGCTCACCGAGCAGCCCGGCGGCGAGCAGCAGCAGCCCGGCGGCCACGGCGACGAGGCCGCCGAAGGCGAGGCCGACGACGGACTGGGCGGCGTGGAGCCGTCCGAGGAACTCCTTCAGCCGGTTGTCCAGGGCGGTGGAGACCTCGCAGGGGAAGAGGTCGGCGCGCCCTTCGACGGCTGAGCGGAAGGCGTCGAGGTCGCGGACCATGACGCGGGTCTGCTCGGCGCTGACCACGCCGGTGCGGACCGGGAACCGCCAGTCGTAGGTGAGCTTCAGGTGCGGGTCGCGCGTGAGGCGCGAGTATGCGGAGGCGTCGATCAGCGCCGTACCCGCGTCGGCCTCGATGGTGCTGTTGGGGAGGTACTCGATGGTCGGGTGCAGGATCCGGGCGCGCGGCCCCCAGAACTGGTCGGCTTTCACCGGTGCGTACAGGCCGCTGACGCGAACGCTCATGCCGCCGAGATCGATCCGGTCGCCGAGCTTGTAGCCGAGTTGGTCGGCGTACCTCTTGGCGATCGCCACGTTCATGTCGCCGCTCGTCTGCCCCGGCTTGTTGAAGGGGTAGTGGCCTGAGACGAAGCGGATGCGCTGCCAGGCGCCCGGCTCCCAGCCGAGGTAGAGGATCCTCGGGCGGCGGAACTCCCCCTCGACGCGGTCGCCCGGGGATGTCACCGACGACTCGGGCTCGCCGGTGACCTCGGCCAGGGAGCGGGGCAGCCGGTCCCGCCAGGCGAGGGCGTTGGCGGCCAGGGCCGCCTCGCTTGGGACGGCGGCGAAGGCGGCGGCGCCGCCCGCCTCCCCCTTCACGTGGATGTCGGCGTCGGCGCCGAAGGCGGCGGCCGCGGCGCGGTCGTACCCGGCGGTCGTCCGGGACGGGACGGCGACGGCGAGCAGCGCCGACACCAGCATCAGCACGGCCAGCGCGGTGAGCGGCGCCCACTGCGCGCGGACGAGCCGCATCCCGGCACTCCTCATCGGTCCTCCCCCACGCGCAGCCCGGCACCGAGGTTCCGGCGCCGCAGCGTCCGGATGACCGGCGCGAGCACGAGCCCGAGCACCGCCGCCACCCCGCCGAGGACGGCCAGCACCACGGGCCATTGGACGACCAGATCGGCGGGCGGGTACGGCTCGGCGGCCTGCACGCTCAGCACCACGTGCGGGACGACGAGCCTCGCCACGACCAGGCCGAGGACCGTCCCGCCGAGCAGGCCGAGCCCGACGAGGTAGGCCTGCTCGATCGCGAGCATCCCGGCGACCTGCCGGGGCGGCACGCCGAGCGCCCGCAGCACCGCGAACTCCCGGTGGCGCTCGCCGGCGGTCACCGCCGCGTTCACCACGAACGCGATGACGGCGAACGCCAGCGCCGCGGCGAAGCCGAGGACGAGCGCGCCCTGGAGCGCCGCGCCCAGCGGGGCGTCGCGGAGCCGGGAGCGGGTCTCGACGCGGTCGGCCGCGACCTCGCCCCAGGCGGGATGGCGGGCCAGTTCCCTTGCGGCCGGGGCGGTGCGGCCGCCGCGCGCCGACGCCCACCATTCCCGCGGCGTGATGGTCTCGCCGCCCGAACCGTCCACGGCGAGCCGCGACTGGGTGAGGGTGGGCAGGTCGACCAGGACGCCCGGCCTGCCGGGCGGCACGCTCGGCAGCGCGGGCGCGATGCCGGCGACCTTGACGGGCTGGTCGCCGTCGATGGTGTTCACGGTGACGGTGCCGCCGACGCCGACCTTGGCGCGGCTCGCCATCTCCTTGGTGATGACACCCGGCACGACCGGGAGCAGGTCGGTGTTCTTGGTGTCGTGCGAGGGCGGGTGGGACGTGCCGAGCATCGCGTGGACGGCCGTGCCGGTCGCGTAGCCGTAGAAGCCCTGGCGATCGAGGGTGGGCGACGAGGGGATCGTGAGGGTCGCCAGCGCGTCCTTGCTCTCCTTGGCGGTAGTCCTGAGCGGATGCTCCAGGTCCTGCGGTTTGGCGAACGCGTCCCAGCGGGACCCCGCGGGCCGCGCGGCCCGGCCGGTGCCCTCGCCGGCGATGCTCCGCAGCTCCAGGTCGAGCCTGCCCGAGATCTTGTTGTCGTCGTAGTTGAAGTGGACGCCGCGGACCGCCAGCGGGAAGGAGGGCACGCCGTCCTTTCCCGCGAGCCGAGCGGTGTCGAGGGCGATGGTGTGCTCGTCGCCGTCCGCGTCGATGCCGGGCAGGGGCACCTGCCGGGTGAGCCCGTCGGCGTCGACGATGCTCACCACGAACTTGTAGCCCTCGCCGAGCGGCGGCACGTAGTCGGGGGGCACTTCGGGCTCCGGACCGGAGCGGCTGAGGCGCAGGTCGAACAGGAGCCGCTTCGGCGTGCCGGGGACGGTCAGCGCCGGGACGGCCGGACGCAGCCGCGCCAGCTCGTCCAGCCGCAGGTCGTTCCGCAGGCCCGGAGCGACGCGCAGGAGCGGGCCGAGCTTCCTCGCGTCGACGCCGAGCAGCGTCGCGGGTTCGGTGCCGAGGTCGGCGTCCATGCGCAGCACCCCGCTCGCGGCCGAGACGCCCGGCAGCGCCGCGAACCGCCCGGCCTGCCCGAGCGGCTCCGGGCGGCCCTCCCGGGCCGAGGCGGCCAGCCGCAGGTCGGCGCCGCTCTGGAAGTCGGCCTGGTCGGTCTGCGACCGCCGCCAGGTCGCCATCGTCGTGACCGACAGGACCCCGACGGCCATCGCCATCACCAGCAGCAGGACGGGCCCGGTGTAGCGGAGCTGGCGCCGCCCGACCTGCCGGGTGCCGAGGACGGCCACGAGGCCGCGCCCGCGGGTCGCGATCCGCTCGGCCACACGGGTGACGGCGGGCACGAGGCGGAGCAGGAGGACGCCGCCGGCGAGCAGGGCCAGGGCCGGGCCGGACACGATGAACGGGTCGATGCCGCCCGTGCCGCCGCCGGGGTCGCCGCCGCCCGCGCCGTCCGCCCCGTACCGGGTGAGCTGCCAGATCGCGAGTCCGGCGACCAGCAGCAGCGCGAGGTCGGTGCCCGAGCCGCGCAGGCCGCCGCGGCCCTGCCGCCCGATGCCGGCCTGGGCCTCCACGAAGGTCCGGTTCGCGCCGCGCAGCGTCGGGACCGTCAGGACGACGGCGCAGGCCAGCGCCGTCAGCACCGAGACGGTCCACAGCGGCAGGAGCGGCCCGGCGTCCAGCCGCAGCCCCGAGTCCCGGACCGCGGGCGCGTGCCCGGCCAGGCGCAGCAGCGGGCCGGCCAGCAGCGGGCCGAGCACCGCGGCGGGCAGCACGATCAGCAGGCCCTCGGCGAGGCCGAGCCGGGCGAGCTGGCGCATGCCGAGGCCGCGGGTGCGCAGCAGCGCGACCTCGCCGCGCCGGTGGTCGGCGAGCAGCCGCGCGACCAGCGACCACGCGCAGCCCGCCAGCAGGACGAGCTGGATCACCGGGATGAGCATCGTGGACCGCGCGACCTGGAGCGCGGTGCGCAGCTGCGCGGTCAGGTCGGGCAGGTCGGTCGCGACGCTGAACTGCGCGCCGTCGCCGACCCTCTTGAAGGTGTCGCCGCCGGCGGCCACCCGGTCGCCGAGGGGGCCGAGCTCGCCCGGCTCGACGCCGCGCAGGTCCGGCATGACGGTGAAGCGCGCCTCGGATCCCGTGCCGGTGAACCGGGCGGCGAAGACCTGGGGCCGCACCACGAACGGCCCGTGGCTCGTGTAGGTGAGCCGTTCGACGCCGGTGGTGATGAGCTTGTCGTCCTGCCAGAAGTAGTCCTGCGGGTCGGGGACGTCGAACAGCCCGACGACGCGCACCTTCACGACCGACTTCTTGTCGACGCGGCCGTGCAGCGTGAGGACGTCGTCCACGCCGGCGTGCATCGCGCGGGCGGCGGCGCCGGGCAGGGCCGCCTCGACCTCGACCTCCCCGGAGCCCGTGCCCGAGGCCGCGCCGGGCCAGCGTCCCTCGGTGAGCCGCGCGTGCTTCTCGATCCCGGTGTAGGTCTCGAACGCCGTCAGCTCGGGGTGGTCGCTCTTCTCCTGGCCGGGCAGCGTGTAGGAGTCGCTGCGGACGCTCATCGAGACCGCCAGCGGGACGTCCCGGTAGATCTGCTTGAGCGCCCGGTCGACCTTGCCCTGGACCGCGGGGAGGCCGTTCGCCGGGACGTGGGTGCCGAGCGTCGTCCCGACCGACTCGAACGTCGCGTCCGCCAGCGTGCGGCGCAGGCCCTCGCGGGTCACCGATCCGGTGTAGCCGACCAGGGCCGCGAGGACGGTCGTGGCGAACAGGGCGGTGGCGCAGGCGGCCAGCACCAGCGTCCGATCGCCGATGATCCGGCTGAGCACCAACCCCCGTCGTCCCACGGGAGGTGATGATCATCCCGTGTGAGGAGGGCCACAAGGGGTCGTGACGATTCCGCGACCATTCGCAACCTTCCTGCAATAAGGAGGAGTCGCCCCCGCCCCGTCCGCCCCTCCCCTACCGGCCGGCCCAGACGGACGCGCCCTCGGGAGGGACGGTCTCCGCCCGGCGCAGGATCTCCGCCGGGTCGAGGCCCGCGCCCGCGGCGAACGCGTCCGGCCCGGCGGCGTCCCCGATCCGCGCGGCGGCCCGGTCGATGTCGTCCCGCTCGACGGGGGCGGGCGGCACGCCGGCCGCCTCCCGGATCGCCGCCGCCTTCCCGAGGGCCGCCGCCGCGTCCCGGCTCCGGCCGGCGAGGGCCAGCGCGCAGGCCAGCCCCTCCAGGGCGCCCGCCAGGTCCCGCGGCGCCGCCAGCCTGATCGCGACGGCCAGCGCGTCCCGCTGGTACCGGACGGCGGACGCCGCGTCGCCCCGCGCCTCCGCCGCGCGGCCCAGCCCCGTCTGGATCATCGGCAGGTACAGGGGCGGGAACTCCTCCGGCGACGCCGCCGCCAGCAGGGGCCGCATCCGGTCCTCGGCGTCCTCCAGCCGCCCCTCGCGCTCCGCCGCCAGGCCGAGGCCGATGTCGGCGAACATGGCCGCGGGCGCGAACCCCTGCTCCGCCGCGACGCGCCGCGCCCGCCCGAACAGCCGCCGCGCGGACGCGTGGTCGCGGCGCAGGTAGGCGATCCAGCCGCGCCACGCCATCCGCATGGCGACGTCCGGCCACATCCGCAGCTCCTCGGCGATCCGCTGCGCGTCGTGATGGAGCCGCTCGGCCCGGTCGTAGTCGCCGGTCAGCTCCGCCAGCCCGCCGAGCCACTCCACCGCCTGGAGCCGCCCCCAGCGGTCGCCGGCCTCGTCGAACAGCACGGCGGCCCGTTCGGCGTCGCGCTCCAGCGCGGCGGGCTCGCCGCGCGCGTGGGCGTGCATGGCGCGCTGGACGAGCGCCGCCGCCTCGCCCCACCGGTCGCCGGACGCGCGGAACCCCGCGAGCGCCTCCTCCAGCCGCGCGGCGCACTCGCCGGTATCGTCCAGTTCGGCCCGGGCGAACGTCAGGAACCAGCGCGCCCACGCCTTCAGGCGGTCGTCGCCGGTGGCGTCCACGAGCGCGAGGGCCTCGTCGCGGCGGGCCTTCCAGTCGCCGGGCGCGCCCTTGAGCACGGCCAGCCCCGCACGCCACGCCAGCGCGCGGGCCCGGACGTCCGGCGATCCGCCGTCCCGCGCGAGCGCGGCCTCCAGCGACCGCAGCGCCTCGGTCAGCCGTCCGCGCAGGAACCAGTACCAGGCGAGCGCGTTGACCAGCCGCAGCGCCTCGTCCGCCGACCCTGCGGCGTCGAGCGCGGCCCGCAGGTTCGCCGACTCGACGTCGAGCCTCGCCAGCCAGCGCGCCTGCTCGGGCCCGGTCAGGCGGTCCGCCGCGCGCTCGGCCAGGGCCAGGTGGTGGGCGCTGTGCGCGGCCTCGGCGCGCCGCGTCTCCCCCGCCTCCGCCAGCCGCTCCGCCGCGTAGGCGGCGACGGACTCCAGCAGCCGGTACCGGGGGCCCTCGCCGGGACGCTCCGTCATCACGACCAGCGAGCGGTCGACCAGCCGCACCAGGACGTCGAGGACCTCCGCTTCCCGGACCTCCCCGCCCGCGCACACCGCCTCGGCCGAGTCGGCCGTGCAGCCGTCGGCGTGCACCGACAGCCGGCGCAGCACCGCGCGCTCCGGCCCGGTCAGCAGGTCCCAGCTCCAGTCGATCACCGCGGTGAGCGTGCGCTGCCGGGCCGGGGCGCCGCGGTGACCGGACGACAGCAGCCGGAACCGGTCGTCGATCCGGTCGACGAGCCCCTCGACCCCGAGCGTCCGCACCCGGGTCGCGGCCAGTTCGAGGGCGAGCGGGATGCCGTCCAGCCTGCGGCACAACTCCCCGACCGGTCCGGCGGTGTCCCCGTCCAGGCGGAAGTCCCGCGACGCCGCCCGCGCCCGCTCCGCGAACAGCCGGACCGCGCTCGACGCCTCCGGATCGTCACCGCGGCCCGGGACGTCCAGCGGCGGGACGGTCCACACGACCTCGCCCGGCAGGCCGAGCGGCTCCCGGCTCGTCGCCAGCACGCGCACCCCGGGCACCCCGCGCAGCAGCCGGTCGGCCAGCTCGGCGGCCTGCTCGACCACGTGCTCGCAGTTGTCCAGGACGAGCAGCAGCCGGCGGGCGCCGAGCGCCGCCGCCAGCCGGTCGAGCGCCGCCGCCGGCGCGCCGGGCGCGTCCCGGATGTCGAGGATCGCCGTCACGACCTCCGCGAGGTCGGGCACGGTCGAGCGCTCCAGGGCCGCCAGCTCCGCCATCCACACGCCGTCGCCGAACGCGTCCGCGAGCCCGGCCGCCGTCTCGACCGCCAGGCGCGTCTTGCCGACCCCGCCCGGACCGGTCAGCGTGACCAGCCGGTCGGTGCCGATCCGCGCCCGGATCTCCCGGACCGCGCCGTCCCGCCCGATCAGCCGGGTCGGCGGGACGGGCAGGTTCGACCGCGGGCGCGGCGGCTCCGGGGCGGCCGGCCCGCCCAGGGCGGGGTCCTGCCGCAGGACGGCCCGCTGGAGTTCGGCCAGTTCGAGGCCCGGGTCCAGGCCCAGCTCCTCGGCGAGCAGCACCCGGTACCTCTCGTAGCCCTCCAGCGCCTCGTTCTGCCGTCCGGCCCGGTAGAGGGCCCGCATGTGCGCGGCCCTCAGCCGCTCGCGCAGCGGGTGCTCCTCGACGGCGGCGCCGAGCTCGGCCGCCAGCGCGCCGTGCTCGCCGAGGGCCAGCCGCACCTCGGCGTGCTCCTCCAGCGCGGTCAGCCGCAGCTCCTCCAGCCTCGCCACCGCCGGGCGCGCGAACTCCTCGTCGCGGAAGTCGGCGAGCGCGGGCCCGCGCCACCGCCCGAGCGCCTCCGCCAGCAGCGCCGCCCTCTCCTTCGGCTCCGCCGCTCCGCGCGCCCGCTCGACCAGCGACCGGAAGCTCCGGGCGTCCACCCGCTCGGCGGCGGCGCCCAGCAGGTACCCGGCCGGGCGCGACTCCACCAGGGCCCGCGCGCCCGGCTCGGCGTCCTCCAGGACGCGGCGCAGCTGCGACACCTTCGCCGACAGCGCGCCCATCGGGTTGCCGGGCGGCGCGTCGCCCCACAGGTCGTCGATCAGCCGGTCGGCGGGCACCGGCCGGCCCTCGTGCACGAGCAGGTCCGCCAGCAGCGCCCGCACCTTCAGCCCCGGCACGGGCACGAGCCCGCCGTCGTCGGTCCAGACCGCGAGCGGCCCGAGCACCCCGAAACGCATCTTCTGACCCTAATGTGAACCCGTCGGTGGAGGGCACGCCCATTGCGTGGCCGTCGAGGAGTCCGGTCACCGCGCGACCTGCCCAAGGGCACCGTCCGCCACCTGGCCGGACGCCTCAGGGCGGCCGCGGGAAAGGAAGCGTAAGGATCCGGTAAACGCTCTCGCGCACAGTGGTCCCAGCGCGCCGGAAGGCGAACGATCAACCCGACGGAGGAGACCATGCGCAAGATCATCAACTCGACGTACGTGTCGCTCGACGGCGTCATCGAGAACCCGCAGAACTGGACCTCGGCGTACTTCCAGGACGAGGCCGCCGCCTACGCCAGGGAACTGCTGTTCTCCTGCGGCGCCATCCTGATGGGCCGCAAGACGTTCGACGGCTTCTCCCAGGCGTGGCCGGCCATGGAGGAGGCGACCGGCGACTTCGGCGTCCGGATGAACAGCCTGCCCCACTACGTCGTGTCCGACTCCCTCCGCAAGCCCGGCTGGGGCGACACGACGGCGATCCCGCGGGCGGAGGCCGTCGCTGAGATCACCAAGCTGAGGGAGCAGGACGGTCAGGACATCCTGCAGTACGGCTTCGGGCCGGTGTCCCGGACGCTCGTCGAGCACGGCCTGCTGGACGAGCTGCGCCTGTGGATCCACCCGGTGCTCGTCGGCGCCCGCGAGACCGGCGAGCTGCTCAACGCCGACGAGTTCTCGGCGACGTTCGAGCTGGCCGGCACCGAGGTCTTCAAGACCGGTGTCATCATCGCCACCTACGTCCCCACCGCGCGGTAGGAAGCGTTCAGGTCACCCTGTGGCCCGGCGCGGCGTCCCGTCGAGCCGGGCCAGGGCGGCCCCGAGGATCGCGCGGGTGCGGTCCGGGGGCTCGGCCTGGACGCCGGCGCGGTTCAGGGCGTCGCGGTAGCGGGCGATGTCGGACGCCCGGTCCGGGTAGAGCGCGCAGGTGAGCTGCTCCAGGTAGACCACGTCGGGCAGCTCCGGCTCGGCGAACCGCAGCAGCGTCATCGGGCCGCCCTCCGCCGCGGGCCCGCCCGAGGCGAAGGGCACGATCTGCACGGTGACGTTCGGCAGCTCGGCCATCTCGATCAGGTGCTCGATCTGGGCGCGCATCGTGGCGCGGCCGCCGACCGTCCGGCACAGCGCCGCCTCGTCCAGCACCGCCCACAGCCGCAGCGGGGCCGGACGCTCGAACACCCGGCGGCGCCGCATCCGCAGCTCCACCCGCCGCTCGATCTCCTCGGACCCCGCCTCCGGGTGGCGGGCCTTGATCAGGGCACGGGCGTAGTCCCTGGTCTGCAGCAGCTCGGGGACGTCCTGGATCTCGTACACGCGGACGAGCACGGCGCCCTGCTCCAGCCCCAGGTAGGGCTCGAACCACGAGGGGACCACGTCGCCGAACGGCTGCCACCAGCCCGGCGCGTTGGCGTGCTCCGCCAGCTCCAGCAGCGGCTCGCGCAGCGACGGGTCGGTGACGCCGTAGAGGGTCAGCAGGTCGGCGACATCGCGCTCTTTGTAGCCGACGCGGCCGAGCTCCATCCGGCTGATCTTGGAGTGCGAGCCGCGGATCTCGTACCCGGCGGCCTCGGTGGTGATCCCGGCGGCCTCCCGGTGGCGGCGCAGCTGCGCGCCGACCAGCAGCCGCAGCACGGTCGGGCCCGCCTCCCGGTGGTCCTGGGCGACGCGGGCGCGGTCGCCCTCCGGCTCGGCGGCGCTCACGAGTCCCCGCGCCCCGCGGCGCGGCACCGGCCGCGCGGCGCCGTCCCCCCGGCGCGCGGCATGGACGGCCCACCGGTCGCCGGTGCCGGAACTCCCATGGGACGCCCTCCTCGACGTGCGAGAAAACTTTCCACCGGATGAAGTTACTCGTTGGAGACTCACTTGCCCACTAGTCCGGAATGTCCTTTTCAATGGGCATCTCGGTGTATGTACGGAAGCATCCGGCTTGAGAGCGCCATGACCTGGCACGATACGGGGGCAGGAAAAAAATCCAGAAGATCTCGGCCGGGATGTCGATCCGGTCACACCTTCTTCGACGCGTTCGTGACAGGCCGGGAGGCACCGGCCGGTGAGCAGAGGAGACGACATGCGGTTCCTGATGATGACGACGGACGACGGTTCCGCGCCCGCCGGGGCGCCGGACGAGAAGCTGCAGACGGAGATGGGCCGGTTCATCGAGGAGATGTCCCGGAGCGGGGTGCTGCTCGCGACCGGCGGGCTGGAGCCCGGCGGCACCCGGATCAAGTCGTCCGGCGGCAAGGTCACCGTCCTCGACGGCCCGTTCGCCGAGGCGAAGGAGACGGTCGTCGGGTTCGCGCTCATCGAGGTGGGCACCCGCGAGGAGGCGATCGAGCTGTCCAAGCGCTTCTGGGCGATCGTCGGCGACGGCGAGGGCGTCATCCAGCAGGTCTTCGGGCCGGAGGACCTCCCCGGCCAGTGAGCGCCGCGCCCGGCGGGGCGTCCGGCCGGGCCGGGCGTCCGCCGAGGTTGCGCGGCGGCCGGTGCGGGTGCTCTCATCGGCGGCGTGAAGGCATCGGACGAGCCCGGGGCGCGGAAGGCGCCCGCGCGGGGCGCGAGCGTGCACGCGACCGTCGACGCGGTGTGGCGGCTGGAGGCCGCCCGCATCATCGCCGGTCTCGCCCGCATGGTGAACGACATCGGGCTCGCCGAGGAACTCGCGCAGGACGCGCTGGTCGCCGCGCTCGAACAGTGGCCGGAGTCAGGCGTCCCGGACAACCCGGGCGCCTGGCTCATGGCCGTCGGCAAGCGCCGCGCCGTCGACCGGATCCGGCGGCTGCGGCGGCTCGAAGGCAAGATCGAGGAGATGGGCCGCGACCTGGAGACCCAGGCGCCGCCCGAGGAGTTCGACGTTCCGGACGACGACCGCATCGAGGACGACGTCCTCCGGCTGATCTTCACCGCCTGCCACCCGGTGCTGTCCGCGCAGGCGCGGGTCGCGCTGACGCTGCGCATGCTCGGCGGCCTCACCACCGAGGAGATCGCGCACGCGTTCCTCGTCCCGGAGGCGACCGTGGCGCAGCGGATCGTCCGGGCCAAGCGGACGCTCTCGGAGGCGAACGTCCCGTTCGAGGTGCCGCAGGGGCCGGGCCGCGCGGCCCGGCTGGCGTCCGTGCTGGAGGTCGTCTACCTCGTCTTCAACGAGGGGTACGCCGCCAGCGCCGGAGACGCCTGGGTGCGGGCGGACCTGTGCCGCGAGGCGCTGCGCCTCGGCCGCGTCCTCGCGGAGCTGGCCCCCGGCGAGCCCGAGGTGCACGGGCTCGCCGCGCTGATGGAGATCCAGGCGTCCCGCACCCGGGCGCGCACCGGGCCGTCCGGGGAGCCCGTCCCGCTGGCGGCGCAGGACCGCGGCAAGTGGGACCGGCTCCTCATCCACCGCGGGTACGAGGCGCTGCTGCGCGCGAAGAGGATCGGCGAGCCGCCCGGCCCGTACGTCCTTCAGGCGGCGATCGCCGCCTGCCACGCGCAGGCCCCCTCCGCCGAGGACACCGACTGGGCGCGGATCGCGTCCCTGTACGAGATCCTCGCCCGCGTCGCGCCGTCCCCCGTCGTGGAGCTGAACCGGGCCGTGGCGGTCGGCATGGCGGACGGCCCCGAGAAGGGCCTGGAGCTCGCCGACGCCCTGGTGGACGAGCCCGCCCTGCGCGGCTACCACCTGCTGCCGAGCGTCCGCGGCGACCTGCTCGCCCGCCTCGGCCGCCGGGACGAGGCCCGGGAGCAGTTCGAGCGCGCCGCGGAGCTCACCCGCAACGCGCCCGAACGCGAGGTCCTGCTGGCCCGCGCCGCCTCGCTCAGTAGTCCCGCACCGTGAACGAGCCGACGATCTCCCCGAAGTCCTGGAAGTCGACGGCCTCGGCCTCGGCCTCGCCGCCCGTCTCGGCGTTGCGCTGCGCTTCCACCCGCGCCTTGTTGGTCAGCGCCAGCTCCTGGTTCGCGGCGACGTACCCGCGCAGCTCCTTCTCGTAGTCCGCGAACGCCGCGCGGTGGTCGCCGCCCGCCGCCTTCAGCTCCCCTGCCAGCACGTACGCGCCCACGAGGGCCATGCTCGTGCCCTGCCCGGACAGCGGCGACCCGCAGTAGCCCGCGTCCCCGAGCAGGACGACCCGCCCGCTCGACCAGGAGTCCATGTGGATCTGCGCCATCGAGTCGAAGTGGAAGTCGGCCGCGTCCCACATCGTCTCCACCAGCTCCGGCAGCACCCAGCCGCCGCCCGCCAGCGCGTCCGCCATGATCTTCTTCTGCGCGGCGGTGTCGCGGTGGTCGTACTCGATCGGCCGCTCGGACTCGAACCCCAGGTAGACGCGGACCTCCTCGTTGCCGCGGACGCTCATCACGCCGCCGCCCCAGCTGCTGCCCGGCACCTGGTGGAACACCTGCCAGCGGTCCAGGCCGAGGAAGTTCGGGGCCGTCCACACCGACAGGTAGGTCCCGAGGTGGGTGATGAAGTCCTTCTCCGGCCCGAACACCAGCCGGCGCGTGTTGGAATGCGCGCCGTCGGCGCCGACGACCAGGTCGAACGTGCGGACCGTCCCGCTCTGGAAGATCACCCGCACCCCGTCGTCGCCCTGCTCCAGCCCGGCGATCGAGTCGCCGTACAGGTACTCGACGCCGTCGCCGGCCGCGTCCGCCAGGATCGCGGACAGGTCGTCGCGCAGGATCTCCACGTCGGGGCTGCCCAGGTCGCCGCCGGTGAGCGTGTACTCCTCGCTGCGGTACAGCTCGTTGCCGTCCCCGTCCACCATGGACATGCCGCGCATCTCAACGCGCTGCTCGCGGATCCGGTCGAGGACGCCCATCCGCTCGGCGACCTCCAGCGCCGGCCCGCGCACGTCGACCGCCTGCCCGCCTGCCCGCGGCCCGGGCGTCACCTCCACGACCGTCACGCCGAACCCGTACCGCCGCAGCCAGTACGCCAGCGCGGGCCCGCCGATGCTCGCACCCGAGATGAGGACGTTCTTCATGGGGACCTCCCTAGTCCGGCGGGACGTGCGTCCCGCGCCGAGGAAGAGACTCGCCGCACCCGCTGACCGACCTCGCACCACAGGCTGACCGGCGTCCGGAGCGTTGCGGAGGACGACGGTCAGCGGCCCTTACCGGGGGGCTTGGGGGCGCCCCCCAAACGACGCTGACGAGGGCGGGAGGCGTTTCGTCGGGGGGTGGGTGGCGCGATGGGGTGTCATGTCCCAAACTGGCGTTGGGTGCTGATGACGCGGAGGGAAACCGGTGATCGATCGCTCAGACGTCCAGGCCGCGGCGGGGCGTGTCGCGGGCCATGTCCGCCGCACGCCGACGGTCGAGGTCGAGCCGGGGCCGCTCGCGCCCACCGCGCGGATGTGGCTGAAGCTCGAACTGACGCAGCACACGGGGTCGTTCAAGGCGCGCGGTGCGTTCAACCACATCCTGGCGGCGCGGGACGAGGGACGGCTTCCGGAGACCGGGGTCGTCGCGGCCTCCGGCGGCAACGCGGGGCTGGCCTTCGCGTACGCGGCGGCGCGGGCGGGCGTCCCGGCCGAGGTGTACGTGCCGGAGACGGCGCCCGCGGTGAAGGTCGCGCGGCTGCGGGCCCTCGGCGCCGCGGTCGTGCAGGTCGGCACCCGGTACGCCGAGGCGCAGGACGCCGCGACCAAGCGCGCCGCCGACACCGGCGCGCTGTTCTGCCACGCCTACGACCTGCCGGAGGTGTGCGCCGGCCAGGGCACGCTCGGCCTGGAGGTGCTGGAGCAGACCGGCGGCGAGATCGACACGGTCCTGCTGGCGGTCGGCGGCGGAGGGCTGATGGCGGGCGTCGCCGCCGCGCTCGAAGGGCGGGCGCGCGTCGTCGGCGTCGAGCCCGTGACGATCCCGACCCTCGAACGCGCCCTGCACGCCGGACGCCCCGTGGACGTGGAGGTCTCGGGGGTCGCCGCCGACTCCCTCGGCGCGACCCGGGCCGGCGAGATCGCGTTCGCGGTCGCCTCCCGGGCCGGGGTCCGTCCCGTCCTGGTCACCGACGAGGCGATCGTCGAGGCCCGCCGGTTCGTGTGGCGGGAGTACCGCCTGGTCGTCGAGCACGGCACGGCCGCCGCCGTGGCCGCGCTCCGCGGCGGCGCCTACCGGCCGTCCGCCGGGGAGCGCGTCGCGGTCGTCCTGTGCGGCGCCAACACCGACCCGTCCGACCTGGCCTGACGGCGCAGGACGGTCAGCCGCGTCTCATCCGGCGGCGCGCACGGCCTGGAGCGGCAGCAGCCGCACCTGCGCCGCGGGACGGACCGTGCCGGTCACCGGCCGGCTGCCGCACAGGGCCTCCACCACGTGCGCGGCCAGCGCGTTGTCGATCGGGTGCGGGACGGGCGTTCCGCCGGCGCTGAGCTGCTGGTACTTCATCAGGTTGAAGGTCAGCGAGATCTGCCGCTCGCCCCCGGCGGACGACAGGGACTGGGTCCCGGCGCCGAAGACCGCGCCGTCGTGCCCCCAGAACGTCCCGCACGGAAGGTCGAGGGAGTAGAGCCCGAGGCCGTAGCTCATCAGGACGTTGCCGTCCGCGTCCTTCACCGGGACGGTCCGCTGCATCTGCGCCAGAGCGTCCGGCCCGATGAGGTCGCCGGTGAGGAGCCTGCGGTAGAAGCGGTTGAGGTCGTCCATGGTGGAGACCAGCGCGCCCGCCGTCCAGGCCCAGCTCATGTCGAAGGTGCTGTAGTCGCGGGGCGGCGTCACATGCTGGTAGAGCGACTCGTACATCCGCGGGTGCGGGCCCGCGATCCAGGGCGTGGAAGGGAAGTAGGTGTGCTTCAGCCCGGCCTTGCGGATGACGTTCCGGGTGATGTACTCCTCCGCCTTGGCCCCGGTCACCTTCTCCAGGAGCACACCGGCGATGACGTAGTTGGTGTTGGAGTACGACCAGCGCTCCCCCGGCTCACCCGTGCGCGGCGCCCGCAGCCCCCAGGCGATGAGCTGGGCGGGCGGCACGTCGCGGAACCGGTACTCGTCCAGGCTGTCGGCGGACAGCTCCCGCAGCGAGGGGAACGCCGGGAAGATGTAGTCGCCGATGCCGCTCGTGTGGTCGAGCAGCATCCGCACGGTCGTCTGCTCGCCGGCGCGTCCCGGGATGAGGCCGGGCAGGTAGCGGGCGACCGGAGCGTCGAGGTCGACGCGGCCCCGCTCGACCTGCTGGAGGATCGCGGTGGCGACGAACGACTTGGTGATGCTGCCGATCCGCTGGCGCATGCCCGGGGTCACCGGCCGCCCCGTGCGGACGTCGGCGACACCGGCCGCGCCGTCCCACTCCCTGCGGCCGTCCCGGACCTCGGAGAACAGCCCGTACATCCCGGCGTCGTGCGTGGCGTCCAGGGTGGCCCGCAGCTTGGCGGGGTCGAACGGGACGGTCGGCGGCTGCGCGGCGGTGATCACGGACGGGCCCACGTCCGGCCCGGCCGCCGCCGTCGCCGCGGCCTGGGCCGTCGCCAACGTCAGAACGAGCGCCGCACCCGCGGCCGCGCCCCTGGCGGCGCCGCGCCTCGCCAGCCGTCCCAGCCCTCTGGACATCATCCCCGTCTTTCCACGCCGACCGCGCCCCGAAGGGGGCCTTTTCTAGATCATCCACTCTCTCATCCCGGGAGTGAAAGCGGTCCCGGAGCCACGAAAACGGGTCGATGCCGACACTGTGACTGGACGGCCGCGGCGACGGGGCTTGACACCGGCCCTCCAGTTTCCTACAACTGGAGTTGCAAGTTTCCTCTTGTGCGAGGAACAGGTAATCGGCGCACGCCAGGCGCCGAGGTCTTCGGAGGTGATGTCCCGTGTTGCTGACGTCGATCGACCCGTTCGTGCAGGAGTTCGAGCGTCAGTTCGACCGCGCGGTCCGCCAGGCCGCCGGCCAGGGCGGCGGCGCCGGCATGCCGATGGACGGCATCCGCCGCGCCGACGACGTCGTCCTGCGGTTCGACCTGCCGGGGATCGACCCCGGCTCCATCGAGGTCACCGTCGACCGCGGTGTGCTCTCGGTGACCGCGCGGCGCGAGGAGGAGTTCGGCGAGGAGGAGCGCGTCTTCGTCCGCGAGCGGATCATGGGCTCCTTCACCCGCCGGGTCTACCTGTCGGAGCACCTGGACGCCGAGGCGATCGAGGCCGCCTACGACAACGGCGTCCTCGCCGTCCGCATCCCGGTGCTGGAGCGGGCGCGGCCCCGGAAGGTGGCCGTCCAGCAGTCCGGCGCCGGCCAGAAGGCGATCAGGAACTGACGCGCGGCGTCCGGGCGGCCCCGGCCCGCGCGGCTCGCCGAAGGCCGCGCCGACCGGGGCCGCCCGCGTCTTCCGGCGGTTCGCCGGTACCGCGACGGCACCGAGGAGGCCCCCCATGAACCTGCCGTTCGACGACGAGCACGCCGCCCTGTTCACGGTGGGGCAGGTGGCGCAGATGCTGGACGTCCAGCAGGCGTTCCTGCGCCGCGTCGACGACCACCGGGTCGTCTCCCCCCAGCGCTCGACCGGCGGCCAGCGCCGCTACAGCCGCCACGAGATCGGCCGCATCCAGGAGGTCGTCTCGATGATGGGCGAGGGCATGACGCTGCCCGCCATCCGGCGCATCTTCGAGCTCCAGCACGAGGTGGCCGAACTCACCCGCGAGCGCGACGAACTCGCCCGGCGGCTGGCCGCAGGCCCCGGCTCCGCGACCTGACGCCCCGGGCGGGCGCGGGCGCGCGGAGGCGGGCGCGGGCCTCCGCCGCGCCGGGGCCGGCCGGCGGCTCAGCCGAGCAGGTCCGCGAGGGTCTCGCGGCGGGAGGGGTGGCGCAGCTTGTGCATGCCCTTGGACTCGATCTGCCGGATGCGCTCGCGCGTCACCCCGTAGACCTTGCCGACCTCCTCCAGGGTCTTGGGCTCGCCGCCCGACAGCCCGAACCGCAGCGAGATGACGCCGGCCTCGCGCTCGGTGAGGGTCTCCAGGACGGCGTCGAGCCGCCCGCGCAGCATCGAGGTCGCCACGACGTCGGCCGGGTCGCCGCCCTCGGGGTCCTCGATGACGTCGGCGAGCTCGCCGTCGCCGTCCTCGCCGAGCGGGGTGTGCAGGGACAGCGGCTCGCGGGCCTGGCGCCGCAGCCACTCGACCTTCTCGGGGGTGACGTCGAGCTCGACGGCCAGCTCCTTCGAGGTCGGCTCGCGGCCGAGGTCCTGCATCATCCGCCGCCGGACGCGCGTCATCCGGTTGAGCACCTCGACGACGTGCACGGGGATGCGGATCGTGCGGCTCTGGTCGGCCAGCGCGCGGCTGATCGCCTGCTTGATCCACCAGACGGCGTAGGTGGAGAACTTCAGGCCGCGGCGGTACTCGAACTTCTCCACGGCGCGGATCAGGCCGAGGTTGCCCTCCTGCACGAGGTCGTTCAACGGGAGGCCGTGGCCCATGTAGCGCTTGGCGAGCGACACGACGAGGCGCAGGTTGGCCTCGACCATGTGCTCCTTGGCGCGGGCGCCGTCGGCGGCGATCCACTCCAGGTCGTGCTTGTCCTGGAGGCTCAGTTCGTCGCCCACGGTCCTGAGGCGCTCTCGGGCGAACAGGCCGGCCTCGATGCGCTTGGCCAGGTCGACCTCCTGCTCGGCGGTGAGCAGCGCGGTGCGCCCGATGCGGGACAGGTAGTCCTTCATCGGGTCGACGAGGTTCACGGTGGAGCGGGGGGATGCGCTCGGCGCGTGGCTGGCGTTCAGGGCTGTGTCCTTTGCTCGTCCGGCGGCCGGGAGGTAACGGTCACCCGGTCTCGGTACCCGTCCGGCCCCGAAGCCAAACTTGGATCCGACCTAATTATGTATCAGGTACGAACTTAGGTCGACTTATGAGAGGATGGCGCCATGGGCCTGCGGGAGACGAAGAAGCAGCAGACGCGCCAGAGCATCTCCAACCATGCGACCCGCCTGTTCCTGCGGCACGGCTTCGACCGGGTGACCATCGCCGACGTCGCGGCGGCGGCGCAGGTGGCGAAGATGACCGTCACCAACTACTTCCCCCGCAAGGAGGACCTGGCGCTCGACCTCCACGAGGCGTTCACGGCGTCCCTGGCGCGCACGGTCGCCGAGCGCGCGCCCGGCGAGTCGGCGCTGGCCGCGCTGCGCCGTGGCTTCCTGGAGGCCGTCCGGCGGCAGGACGCCGTGATCGGCTTCTCCGGTCCCCCCTTCGCCCGGATGATCACCGGGAGCCCGGCGCTGGTGGCGCGGCTCCGCGAGTTCCACGAGGAGCGGGAAGAGGCCCTCGCCGCCGTCCTCGCCGAGGAGACCGGCGCGGGCCCGGACGACGTCCTGCCACGCCTCGTCGCCGCGCAGCTCGGCGGCGTCCACCGCGTCCTGTTCCAGGAGACCCTGCGCCGCAACGTGCGGGGCGAGACCCGCGAGGAGATCGAGGCGGCCCTCGCGGAGTCCGCGAAGACCGCCTTCGACCTGCTCGAACCGTCCTTGGGAAGCTACGCGACGCGTCCGGCCTCCGAGGGACGCGGGGCGCCCTAGGCGCCGTCCTGGATGACCAGGAGGAGGTCGCCGGCCTGGACGGGCGTCGCCTCCGGGACGGCCAGCCGGGCGACGGTGCCCGCGACCGGGGCGGTGATGGCCGCCTCCATCTTCATGGCCTCGATGGTGGCGACCACGTCCCCCGCGGCGACCTCGTCGCCCTTGGCCGCCCGCAGCGTCACCGAGCCGTCGAACGGGGCGGCGACGTGGCCGGGCTCGGCGGGGTCGGCGCGCTCGACCGGCGGCGCATCGGACTTGACGGACTTGTCGCGGACCGAGAGCGTCCGGAGCTGGCCGTTCACCGAGCAGATGACCTGCCGGACCCCCGCCTCGTCGACGTCGCCGACGGCCTCCAGCCCGGCCAGGACGCGGACCCCGGGTTCGAGGTCGAACGCCACCTCGTGCCCCGCGCGGAGCCCGTAGAGGAACGGGCCGGTCGGCAGGACGGAGAGGTCCCCGTAGGCGGCGCGGGCTTCGCGGTAGTCCTTCGCCGGGCCCGGGAAGAGCAGGCGGTCGAGCGTGTCGCGAACCTCTGGGCCGGCCAGGGCCTTCTCTTCGGCACCGTCCAGTTCGGCCCGGGCGGGCGTGTACCGGCGTCCTGCGAGGGCCTTGGTGCGGAACGGCTCGGGCCAGCCGCCGGGCGGGTCGCCCAGTTCGCCGTTCAGGAACCCGATGACGCTGTCGGGGATGTCGTAGCGGTCCGGGTTCTCGGCGAAGTCGTCCGGATCGGCGCCCGCCGCGACGAGGTGCAGGGCCAGGTCGCCGACGACCTTGCTGGACGGGGTGACCTTCACGAGCCGCCCGAGGATGGCGTCGGCGGCGGCGTAGAGGCGCTCGATCTCCTCGAAGCGGTCGCCGAGGCCGAGGGCGACGGCCTGCTGCCGCAGGTTGGACAGCTGCCCGCCCGGGATCTCGTGCCCGTAGACGCGGCCGGTCGGCGAGGGGAGGCCCATCTCGAACGGCGCGTAGAGCTTCCGGACGGCCTCCCAGTACGGCTCCATGACGGTGAGCGCGTCCAGGTCGATGCCGGTGGCGTGCTCGGTGAAGTCGGTCGCGGCCACGATCGCCTGGAGCGGCGGCTGGCTCGTGGTGCCCGAGAGGGGTGCGGCGGCGCCGTCGACGGCGTCGACACCCGCCTCGATGGCGGCGATGTAGGTGCCGATCTGCCCGCCGGCCGTGTCGTGGGTGTGCAGGTGGACGGGCAGGTCGAACCGCTCGCGGAGGGCCTTGACGAGGGTGCGTGCGGCGGGCGCCCTGAGCAGGCCTGCCATGTCCTTCACGCAGAGGATGTGGACGCCCGCGTTGACGAGTTCCTCCGCCAGCCGCAGGTAGTAGTCGAGCGTGTAGAGCCGTTCGTCTGGGGAGGACAGGTCGCCGGTGTAGCAGAGCGTGCCCTCCACCAGTGCGTGAGTCTGGAGGGCCGCGTCAATGGCCGGACGCATGCGGTCCACGTCGTTCAGGGCGTCGAACACACGGAAGATGTCGACTCCCGTACTGGCCGCCTCCTTGACGAAGGCCCGAGCCACCGAGTCGGGGTACGGCGTGTAGCCGACGGTGTTGCGGCCGCGGAGGAGCATCTGGATGCACAGGTTGGGTGCAGCCTCGCGGATCGCGGCCAGCCTGTCCCAAGGCGACTCGCCCAGGAACCGGAGCGCGACGTCGTATGTCGCCCCGCCCCACGCCTCGATCGAGAGGAGTTGCGGCGTCATGCGAGCGAGGTAGGGCGCCGCTGACAACAGGTCATAGGTGCGTACTCGCGTAGCGAGGAGCGACTGATGCGCGTCGCGGAACGTCGTGTCAGTGACGGCCAGGGCGTCCTGGTTCCGGAGCTGCTCGGCGAACGCGCGCGCGCCGAGCGCCAGCAGCCGGTCGCGCGACCCTTCGGGGAGCGGCCCGTCGAGGTCGAGCGGCGGCAGCTTCGTCGCCGGGTCCAGGTCGGTGGGCGCTTCGCCGTGCGGCTTGTTGACCGTGACGTCCGCCAGGTACCGGACGAGCCGCGTCGCGCGGTCGCCGCTGGAACGGGCCGTGAGCAGGTCGGGGTGGTCGGCGATGTAGGACGTGGTGACGCCGCCCGCGCGGAAGTCGGGCTCGTCCAGCAGCGCCTGGAGGAACGGGATGTTGGACGCGACGCCCCTGATGCGGAACTCGGCGACGGCCCGGCGCGCCCGCCGCACCGCGTCCTCGAACGTCCGGCCGCGGCACGTCAGCTTCACCAGCAGCGAGTCGAAGTGCGGCGACACGATCGCGCCGCCGTAGGCCGTCCCCGTGTCGAGCCGCACCCCGGCGCCGCCCGGGGACCGGTACGCCGAGATCTTCCCGGTGTCGGGGCGGAAGCCGTTCGCCGGGTCCTCGGTCGTGATCCGGCACTGCACGGCGAACCCGCTCACGCTGACCTCGTCCTGCGCGATGCCGAGGCCGGCGAGCGTCTCGCCGCCCGCGACGCGCAGCTGGCTCTGCACCAGGTCGACGCCGGTGACCTCTTCGGTGACGGTGTGCTCGACCTGGATGCGGGGGTTCATCTCGATGAAGACGTGCTCGCCTCGGTCGTCCACGAGGAACTCGACCGTTCCCGCGTTCTCGTAGCCGATCTCCTGGGCGAACCGGACCGCGTCGTCGCAGAGCCGCCGGGTGGTCTCCGGGTCCAGGCCGGGCGCGGGCGCGATCTCGACGACCTTCTGGTGGCGCCGCTGCACGGAGCAGTCGCGCTCGCGGAGGTGGACGATGTGCCCGGCGGCGTCCGCGAGGACCTGCACCTCGATGTGGCGGGGCCGGTCCACCGCCTGCTCCAGGAACACCGTCGGGTCGCCGAACGCGCTCTCGGCCTCGCGGCGCGCCGTGTCCACGGCGGCCTCCAGGTCCTCGCGGTGGTCGACGCGGCGCAGCCCGCGCCCGCCGCCGCCCGCCGCGGCCTTCACGAACAGCGGGAACCCGACCTCGTCGGCCGTCTCCAGCTCCCGTCCCCGCTCGGGCGTCGCCGAGCGCAGCACCGGCAGGCCCGCGCGCCGCGCCGCCGCGACCGCCTCGATCTTGTTGCCCGCCAGGCTCAGCACCCGCGACGGCGGGCCGACGAACTTGATCCCGTTGCGCTCGCAGGCCGCCGCCAGCTCGGGGCTCTCCGACAGGAACCCGTAGCCCGGGTAGACGGCGTCGGCGCCGACCCGCAGCGCGGTCTCCACGATCCCGTCCACGTCGAGGTAGGCGCGGACCGGGTGGCCGTGCTCCCCGATCTCGTACGCCTCGTCCGCCTTCTGCCGGTGCAGGGACAGACGGTCCTCGTGCGCGTACACGGCGACGCTGGCGATACCGAGTTCGTACGCCGCGCGGAAGGCGCGCACGGCGATCTCGCCACGGTTGGCGACGAGCAGCTTACTGATCACGTGTGTCTCCCAGGAGAGGCTCGGGGCGCGTCCGGCCGCGCCCGACGGCCTCCTGGGCTCCACGCTGAGCCGCTCACGGCGGGACGACCCCGCGGGCGAACCGGATCCTGGGATACCTACCCAGCCGAGCGGTTCGGACGGCCCCGCCCGCCGTGGAGAACAAAGGGACAGATGGTACGATACGTGAAAAGAGGGGAAAGTTTCGCCCATGGTGGGGCGTGCGTCCCGGTAGAGGACGCCCTCACGAGGTGCGGCGGCGCCGGTCACGCCAGATGCGGCCGGCGACCAGGGCCAAGAGGACCATGGCTCCGACGAGGAGAACGGCGAGGAAGCCGGTGTGCGAGCCGTCCGGGGCAAGGAAGACCCCGCCGAGGAAGGCGGCGCCCAGAAGGGCGCCGTACCAGGCCATGAAGCCGTAGAAGCGCTTGCTCCAGAAGTTGTGTCCGGACGGCATCCGGGGGACGTCGCGGAGTCTCGCCTCAGGGCCGATGGACGCCGCCTTCGGCCGCTTGAAGTACTCGAAGCAGATCCACGTGCCGCAGGGCTCCCAGCCGTCCGGTGCGAGCCGGTCGACGACGGCGTCGCGGCGCCCCCGCAGGACGGTTTCGCGGCGGTACTCCCAGCGCTGCGGGGCGTCCGGGTCGCGGTGGCTGACGAAGCGGCCCGTGCCGTCGACCCGCTCCACCTCCCAGCCCTCGTCGCCGTACCGGTTGAGGACGTCGCGCTCGTGGAAGGCGTCGGCCCTCCACTTCCAGGTCTCGGCCTCGTCCGGCGGGACGGGGCCGGTGCGGGCGCCCGCCCGCGCCTCGTCCGGGGCGACCTGGGAGGCGAACTCCGCGGGTGCGCCGAACTCCTGCGCCGGGTCGGTGCCGGACTCGGCGGCGAAGGCGGCGAGATCGTCGACGGTGCGGGACACCTCGTCCTCCGGGAGGCCGCGGGCGCGCAGCCGATCCGCCAGTTCGTCGAAATAGGGGTTCGTCATCGTCCCGCTCCATCGGTGAGCATCCTGCGCACGGACTCGTCGAAGTCGAGCCACAGTCCGCTCTGTTCTGCGAGCGTCACGCGGCCCACGTCGGTGAGGTGGTAGTAGCGGCGGCCCGGGCCGCGGTCGGCGGCACGGAACTCCGCGGAGACCAGTCCCGCCTCTTCCAGGCGGTTGAGGATCGGATACAGGGTGCCGCCCTTGATCTGCCCGAGGCCCGCGTCGGCGAGCGTCTTGGCGATCTCGTAGCCGTAGCTCTCGCCCCCGGTCAGGCTGGCGAGGACCAGCAGGTCGAGGACGCCCTTGAGCCAGCTGGCGCGGCGGTCGGCGGGCACGGCGGTCATCCCGCGCGGTCCGGGTGCGGGCACCCGGGCCGGTCCGCGCCGTCGAGCGGAGTCTGCATGGTTCGCCACCTTTGAGTAGTCGGCCCATCTAGTTGGTCCAGCGAGCTAAACCGTATGGCAACCTAGTTAGGTATGCAACCTAGATGGCGCCGCCGTCCTGAGGGGCGAGTCAGAGCAGGTCGGCGATAAACGGAACGATCACTCGGAATAGCCGGAAGGATCTTGCCGTTGCAACGAACGTGCGTGACCCCGCCCGCCGGGGTAGCACCCATGTCAGGACCTATGGAGGTGAACCGTGCCGAGCAGCATTCCCCGCACCCGTTCCACCGGTGAGCGCAAACGCGTGAGAACCACGTCGCTCCGCGCCCTGGCGGTCGCCGCGCAGTTGGAACGCAACCATGCCCCGGAGGGTCCACCGGGCAACGCGGAGGGCCGGGCGGAGAGCCGCCGCCGCCGGCGGACCCCCGACCCGGCCTGACACTTCCCCGGCCCGGCCGCACCTCCGGGCAGGCATGGGAAAGCCCCCGCACCGCGGGGGCTTTCGCGTTTCCGGCTAGGCGCGGGCCAGGCCGAAGAACTTGTGGACGGTGGCGCGGGTCCGCTCCCTGCCGACGCTCTCCACCATCGCGGTGAGGTGCTCCGCGCCGAGGACGGCCAGAAGGGCGTGCGCGGCGGCCTCGCCGTCCGGAACGGCGTCGCCGCGCTGGTCGAGCAGGATCGTCAGGTGCCGGTGCCAGAAGCCGTAGGCGCCGATCCGGTACCGGGCCCCCGGTGAAGCGGTCTCGGACATGCGCACCAGCGACAGGTGGTCGAGCGCGTAGTCCAGGTAGGCGTCGGCAAAGGCGTGCAGCCGCTCGGACGGGGCCACGGCAGCGCCGTCCTCGCCGGGGCCCAGCGGAGGCGGTCCGGAGAGGATCGCGTCCTGAAGCGCGCGTTCGCGCTCGTTCAGAAGCGCCACGGCGAGGCCCGCCTTGTCGCCGAACCGGCGGAAGAGCGTGCCCTTGCCGACGCCCGCCTCGGCGGCGACGGCGTCCATCGAGACCGCCTCCACCCCGTGCCGGGCGAAAAGCGCGGCGGCGGCGTCCAGCACCTTCACGCGGTTGCGGGCGGCGTCGGCCCGCTCCTTGGGCGGCGGGGTCCGCATCAGCTCCAGATCCACGCGTCTCACACCGGCCGGACGACGGTCCATCATCGCCTCCTCCCCTGACCCTACAAGCGGACTATAGTCCATTAAGTGGCCGCGGCCACCATCGTTTGATCACCCGCTTCGCCGAGCGCTTACCATCGTTGGCCATAGTCTTGCGGAACGATCCTGGCACGATGCGGAACTACGGGGAGCGAGTGGTGTGACGGACAGGACGATGCCGGACGCCCATCCACTGAAGTCGGGGGACCCGGGCGAGCTCGGCGGATACGAGATCCTGGGCCGCCTCGGGGAGGGCGGGCAGGGCGCGGTCTTCCTGGGGCGCCCGCGCGGCGGGGCCGGGGCCGTCCGCGCCGACGACCACGTCGCGATCAAGCTACTGCACGGCAGGCTCGCGGGGGACGAGTCCGCCCGCGCCCGGTTCGTCCGCGAACTGGAGGTCGCCAAGCGCGTCGCGCGCTTCTGCACCGCGCAGGTCCTGGACGCCGACGTGGCGGGCGACCAGCCCTACATCGTCAGCGAGTACGTGCCCGGCCTCTCGCTCTTCCACGTCGTGCGGACGGAGGGCCCGCGCAGAGGCGGCGCGCTGGAGCGGCTGGCCGTGGGCACGCTCACCGCGCTCACCGCGATCCACCAGGCCGGCATCGTGCACCGCGACTTCAAACCGCGCAACGTCATGATGGGCCCGGACGGGCCGCGCGTCATCGACTTCGGCGTGGCGCGCGCGCTGGGTGCGGCCGGTGAGACGCAGAACGTCGGCACCCCCGCCTACATGGCCCCCGAGCACTTCACCGGCGACCAGGTCGGCCCTGCGTCCGACATGTTCGCCTGGGGCACGACCATGACGTTCGCCGCGACGGGACGCCCCGCGTTCGGCAACGACGAGATGGCCACGGTCATGCAGCGGATCCTGACGGGCGAGCCGGACCTCGGCGACCTGCCGAGCCCGATGCGCGAACTCGTCCTCGCGTGCCTGGCCAAGGACTCCGCGCAGCGCCCGACCGCTCGCGAGGCCCAGGAGCGGCTGGTCGGCGCGGCCAGCGGCACGTCCTCGGCCGTGTCCTCCGTCCCGCCGCTGCCCGCCGTCCCGCCGCTGCCCGCCGTCCCGGGGCTTCCCGCCGAGATCCCCGCGCCCCCGCACGCGTCCGCGGCG
Organism: Actinomadura coerulea; assembly: GCF_014208105.1. Taxonomy (NCBI): domain Bacteria; kingdom Bacillati; phylum Actinomycetota; class Actinomycetes; order Streptosporangiales; family Thermomonosporaceae; genus Actinomadura; species Actinomadura coerulea. The sequence continues at coordinate 7,292,121 of NZ_JACHMQ010000001.1, read as the reverse complement.
CCCGGATCGACCAACCCGTACCCCGCCCCGTCCGCCATGGCCGCCGCGGCGCCGCCTCCCGATCACGCCACGGACCCGTCCGGCGGCCGTCCGGGGACGGCTCCGCAGCCGCGCCCGTTCGCCGTCGCGGCGCCTCCCCCGGGCGGTCACGGCCACGGGGCGCTCGCGATGCCGCCGAGCCCTCCTGAGCCGCCCGACGGCCACGAGTCGGACGGCAGGGGGCGCGGACGCCTCGCCATACCGATCGCTGCGGCCGTGGCCGTGGCGCTGGTCATCGCGGGCGGCGCGGCGTGGGCGGCGACAAGGCCGAGCGGCGCGAAGGACCGGCCCGTCTCGGCGTCCGACGAGAACCACGGCGCAGGAGGCGGCACCGGCTCCGCGAACGGCGCGGCAGGCAGCGTCCAGAACCCGACGAAGACGAAGCCGGGGCAGCCGAAGCCTGGAAAGAGCGGGACCCCCGCGAGCCCCAGCGCGTCCCCGAAACCGGGTTCGCCCCAGCAGCCCGGCGGGTCGACCCCCACGAGGGGCACCGGCGGGGGCAGTACGACGCCTCCCAAGGAACCGCCCAACAAGTACACGCCGCAGTCCGCGTGCAACAGCGGCGGCAAGGGAAGCGGGTACTACACGCTGCGCTCCATGGCCGTGTCCGGCGGCGTCGCCTACCTGCTCTACAGCAACTCGACCAAGTACAACTGCGCCGTCACCATGAAGACGAAGCACGTCGGTACGAAGTCGTCCGTCTCCACCTGGATCCAGAAGAAGGGCGGAAGCGCCATCAGCGACAGCGGCTCGTTCGCCTGGTACGCGGGACCGGTGTACGTGAACGCGCCCGGCGCGTGCGTCCGCTTCGGCGGCAACGGCAGTACCGCTCCCTACGGCAACTGCGGCTGACGCGGGTCTACCCAGGGCCGGAATGAACAAGGCCACCCTCGCGCCTGGGGTGGCCTGTGTCTCCTGCGGAGGTCGGGTCGACGTTCGGGTGAACCGGTGCCGACCCGGCCGCTGCTGGATCAGTTACGGGAGGCGATGAGATGGTCGAAGTCGCCGTCCTTGGCACCAAGGATGAGCGCTTCTATCTCGGGGCGGGTGTAGATGAGGGCCGGGCCCTCGGGATGGCGGGAGTTGCGCATCGCGACCTGCCCATCGGGCAGTTCGGCGATTTCCACACAGTTCCCCTGGGAGTTGCTTCGCCGGGACTTCAGCCATCGTGCTCCGAGGAGCTCGGCGGCCGGCATCCCGTTGTCGTAATCGGTCTGGAGCATCATGTCTCTCTGAGAAGATCACCGAGAAGCTCGACGGTGCGCTCCGGGGTCGCACTGTCGACACACAGGCGTTCCATCGCCTGCAGGTAGGTGTCGACGTCGTCGCGCTTGTCCAGGTACATCGCGCCGGTGAGGTTCTCGACGTAAACCACGTCCGGCAGATCCTGCTCGGGAAAGCGCAGGATCGTGAAGGCGCCACCCTCGGCCGCGTGGCCTCCGAACCTGAACGGCATGATCTGGATGGTGACGTTGGGCAGCTTCGACATCTCGATGAGGTGCTCGAACTGGCCCCGCATCACCTCAGGCCCGCCGATGGGGCGCCGCAGCGCCCCCTCGTCCACCACGGCCCACAGGCGCGGGGCCTCCGCGCCCGTGAGGCGTTCCTGACGCTGCAGGCGCAGCTCCACGCGTTGGTCGATCTCGTTTTCGGCGGCCCCGGCGTTGCCCAGGCGGATCACCGCGCGCGCATACCCCTCCGACTGCAGCAGTCCCGGGACGAACTGCAGTTCATATGTGCGGATCAACGCCGCCGACTCCTCCAGGCCAACATAGGTCTGGAACCAGCCGGGCAACACGTCGTTGTACCGGTGCCACCAACCGGGGGTGTTGGCCTCCCGCGCAAGCTGTAGCAGCGCCTCGCGTTCCGTCTTGTCGCCGACGCCGTACAACGTGAGCAGGTCGTCCACGTCTCGTTCTTTGAAGCTGACCCTGCCGAGCTCGAGCCGGCTGATCTTCGACTCCGACGCGCGGATGACGTAGCCGGCGTCCTGACGGGTCACGCCCTTCTGCTCGCGCAGACGGCGAAGCTGCGACCCGAGCAGGATCCGACGAACCGTCGACCCGCTTCCCGGCGTCTCTGGAGTCACGCCCAACCTCCCGGCTATTCGGCGGACAGCGAACCTAGTGTGCCACTGGCCTCAGCGTCCTGCGGTTACCTCCGATCACCCGCATGCGATCCGCGTCGCCCCACACCCTCGCGACGCGGATGCACGTGCATTGGGCCTTGCATTCGCACGCTACGATGCGCAGGATAACGCACGAGACTTCCGAGCCACGGCTGCACAACGAGATCACTCTGCGGGGTCCGGTGGAATGACGTCACGCCACGCGCACGACGACACGCGGTGGGAGCTCGGCCCTCTCGCGGGGCCGGACGACCCACGGGCCCAGGCTGGGCGCTCGACGCCCGTCCCGGAGGCGTTCGACCTGCCTCCGCGCCTGGACAGGGCCGTCACGGCGCTGACCGAACTGCGGGGCTCCACGGTCTCGTTCATCGTCGAGCCCGATCCGGAATCGGTCACCGAGGCCCGGCACTTCGCGATCTCCAGGCTGGCCGAGTGGAGCATGGCCGAGCTCGCCGACGACGTCGGCCTCGTCGTCTCCGAGCTCGTCACGAACGCGCTGCGGCACAGCGGGAAGACGGCCGGCGGGCGGCCGGGCGACGACGTGCACCGCGAGGGCGTGTACGGCGACCCGGCCGACCCGCTCGGCTCCGCGCCGTCGGCCATCCGGCTGCGCCTCGGGCACGAGGGACCGTGGCTCCTGTGCGGGATCATGGACGCGAGCCGGACGGCGCCCCGCCGCAAGGAACCCGACTACATCGCCGAGACCGGACGCGGCCTGCACCTCGTCGAGTCGTTCAGCGTCCGGTGGGGGTGGCGTGCCCTCGCGCGCGGAAAGGTCGTCTGGGCGCTGTTCCGGTCCCCCTGACGGACACGACCAGAACAACGCGCGTAACGGCGCGCGACGGGGGTAACAATTGAGTTCCCCCGACGATGCCCTAGAACTTCTCCAGGGTTGGACGAGGCGAGGGGCAGAGAGGAGCACCGGTGGACTTCGCCGTCGAGCATCGCGTCGAGAAGGGCCTCACGGTCGTCAAGATCAGCGGTGAGATCGACGTCTTCACCAGCCCCCGCCTGCGCGAGGCCCTGCTCGAGATCATCGACAACGGCGGCGCGCACCTGGTCATCGACCTCGGCGAGGTGACCTTCCTGGACTCCACGGGCCTCGGCGTGCTCGTCGGGATCTACCACCGGCTGCGGGCGCGGGACGGATCGATGTCGTTCATGGGCGTCAACGACCGGGTGCGGCGGGTGTTCCACGTCACCCAGCTCACCAAGATCTTCGTTCTGCACCGGTCGCTGGAGGACGCGATCGCGGCCCACGAGTCCGCGGCGTCCTGAGGCTCGCGCCTCCCTGGTCCCCCGCCTCCCGCCCCGCCGCGCCCGCCCTCGCGCCTTTCCCCGGCGCGGGTTATCCACAGTTTCCGTCGGCGCTCCCCGCGCCGGGCGCACCCGGTACGGTGAGACCGAGATCAAGCCCGCCGCCTGGGAAGCCTCCCGACGCGCGCGGTGCTGTCCGGCCCATCGAACGGACGGGAGCGCTCCGTGGCAGAACAGCCGCTGCATGAGCACACGCTCGGCAATGGCCTGCGCGTGGTGGTCTGCGAAGACCACGTCGTACCACTGGCCGCCGTGAACATCTGGTACGGGGTGGGCTCGCGGCACGAGCGGGCCGGCCGCACCGGCCTCGCGCACCTCTTCGAGCACCTGATGTTCCAGGGCTCGGCGAACGTCGCCGAGGGCGAGCACGCCGCGCTGCTGGAGAGCGCCGGCGCCGCGTTCAACGCCAGCACGTCCTTCGAGCGCACCAACTACTACGAGACGGTGCCGGTCAGCCACCTGGAGCTCGCGCTCTGGCTGGAGGCCGACCGGATGGGCACGCTCCCCGCCGCGCTGACCCAGGCCAACCTCGACAACCAGCGCGACGTGGTGAAGAACGAGCGGCGCCAGCGCTACGACAACCAGCCCTACGGGACGGCCTTCGAGCGCCTGTGCGCGCTGACGTTCCCAGAGGGCCACCCCTACGCGCACACCCCGATCGGCTCCATGGAAGACCTGGACGCCACCACCCTCGACGACTGCACCGACTTCTTCGCCACCTGGTACGCGCCGGGCAACGCCGTCCTGTCCGTCGTGGGCGACGTCGACCCGGAGAAGACCCTGGAGGCGGTCGAGCGCTACTTCGGCGGCCTGCCGGCCGGCCCGGAGCAGCCCGCCGCGCGTCCCGGCGCGCTCGGGCCGCTGACCGGCGTCCGCGGCGAGACGCTCGACGAGGAGGTCCCCTCCCCCGCCTACTTCGCGATGTTCGCGCTCCCCACCGACGGCGGCGACGACATCGAGGCCGCCGAGCTCGCGGTCGAGATCCTCGGCGGCGGCTCCGGCTCCCGCCTCTACGACCGGATGGTGCGGCGCGACCAGATCGCCACCGAGGTGTGGGCCGGGGTCACCCGGCTCGCGTCCGGCCCGTCCCTGGCCATCGTGGACGCCGTCGGCCCGGACCCCGAGAAGATCGCGGCCGTGCTCGACGAGGAGCTCCAGAGGTTCGCCGCCCACGGCCCGGACGCCGACGAGACCGCCCGCGCCACCGCCCAGGCGGAGCGCGGCTTCCTTGAGCAGACCGAGACGGTGACGGGCCTGGCCAACGCGCTGTCCCAGAACGCGACGCAGTTCGACGACCCGGCCCGGGTCTTCACCGCCCCCGGCCGCGCCGCCGCGGTCACCGGGGACGCGATCCAGGAGATGGCGGGCCGCTGGCTGGCCCCGGGCGCCCGCACCGCCCTGACCTACGGAGGCACCTCGTGAGCAGCGGCCTTGCACTGCAGCCCCGTCCCGTCCCCGGTCCCGTCCCGGCCTGGGCGTTCCCGGCCGGCACCGCGGGCCGCGTCCCGGCCGGCCCCGCGACGCTGCGCTGCGACCTGCCCGGCCGGCGGCTCGCCGCCGTCCGCCTCGTCCTGCACGCGGGGGCGGGCCGCGAGCCGTCCAGCCTCGACGGCGTCGCGACGCTGGCCTCCCGCGCCCTGCTGGAGGGCACCGAGCCCGGCGGCGGCACCGCGCTGACCGCCGCGTTCGAGCGGCTCGGCGCCAGCCTCTACGCGCACGCCGACCTGACCGCCCTGCGCATCGCGCTGGACGTCCCGACCACGCGGCTCGGCGCGGCCCTGGACCTGTTCTCCTCGGTGGTGCGCCGCCCGGCCCTCGACGACGCCGACGTGCGGCGCCTCGTCCGCGAGCGCCTGGAGGAGATCGCCCAGGAGGACGCCGACCCCGGCACGCGCGCCATGCGCGAGCTGCGCGCCGTCCTCTTCCCCGGGCAGGCCCGCGCCTCCCGCCCGACGGGCGGCACCCCCGACTCGGTCGGCGCGCTGCAGGGCTCGCACGTCCGCGACTTCTACGGTTCCGTGGTCCCCGCCGAGGCGACCGCCGTGGTCGCGGGCGACCTGGCCGGGACCGACGCCGACGGCGCCCTCACCGCCGCCCTGGAAGGCTGGGCGGGCTCGGCCGCGCCGCTCCCGACCGCCGACCGGATCATGCCCGAGTCCGCCGCCCGCATCGTCGTGGTCGACCGCCCCGGCTCCGTGCAGACCTACCTCAGCTTCGGCCACGGCGTCCCCGACCGCTCCCACCACGACTGGCCGTCCCTGATGGTCGCGTCGCACGTCCTGGGCGGCGGTCTGACGTCCCGCCTCAACGCCGTCCTGCGCGAGGAGAAGGGCTACACCTACGGCATGCGCGCCGGCCTGCTGCGCATGCGGCACTGCGGCCTGTTCATCGCCCAGGGCGCCGTCCACACCGAGGTCACCGCCGACGCGGTCGCCGACGCCCTCACCGAACTGCGCGGCATCGTGTCCCGCGGCATCGACGCCGAGGAGCACGGCTCGTCCGTCCGCGCCCTGGCCGACCGTGCCCCCGCCGAGTACGAGACGGCCCGCGCCGTGGCCGCCGAGCTGGCCGACGTGTCCGCCAACGGCCTGGGCGCCGACTACCCGAGCGCCTACCTGGCCGCGGTCCGCGCCTCCACCCCCGACGGCGTGGCCCGCGCCTACCGCAAGCACATCGCCCCCGACGCCCTCACCGTCATCGCCGTAGGCGACGCCGCCCAGATCCGTGAACCCCTGGAAAAGCTCGCCTACGCCCCCGTGACCGTCACCCAGAAGGAGACCTGACCACCGCAGGCGCGCCGGGCGGGGAGTGACCACACGGTCACGGAGCCGGCCCCCGCCCGCCGCCACCGCGAAGGACCCCCAGGGGAGCGCGGCGGGCACGGCGTGACCCGCACGTTCCCAGGGTCCGCCCCGACACCACTCCATAGGAGACAGACTCCGGCAGGGCGCGCCGGGGACGGTGCAAGAGCCGCCAGGCGAGCGAAGTGGGCCGGGACTTTGAAAGACGGTCGTGGCGGCCGCGCCCGCGATGAGCACGGTGCGCCGGGGCGGGCAGGGCTTCGGACAGGACGCCGGCCAGGAACGGGCCGAGGCCGGCGCCGAAGACCATCGCGGACGAGGCGAGCAGCGCGGCAAGGCGGCGGGAGGGCCGGCGACGTCGGTGACGGCGGCCATTGAACGACGCGAGCGTCGGCCACGGGACCGACCGATTCGATGCTCACCGCGGCGTTCTCAACCGACCGCCGCACGCGCGAGGACGGCCGCAGGCCCCTGCGCCGACGGCAGCCGCCCCAGCGCCGGGCAAGTGCCAAGGGGCGGGCCCGCCCAGGACAAGGTTCGGCCGGACGACGTCGCCGGGGGTGGCTCGCGGCACCTATCGGCGGATGCGAGCACGTGGGTGGAAATCGGAGGATTGGTCCGGGCGGGGTGAACCGGTGGCATGGTGGAGGGGGTCTAAGTTTCTGGTGCGCGCGGCCGGTCCGCGCGGGCGGTGGGCGCGAGGCGTGTCGCCTCGCGGTGGGAGAGGGGAACGGCCTGTGTCCTACGGGCATATGGCGGGCGGTGGACCGTCCGTCGACACGATCCTTGCTGAGCCGAACTGCAAACCCGGCGGGGTCGTGGCGGGCAAGGTGCACCTGCGCGGCGGCGCCGGGCCCGCGGAGATCCGGCAGGTGACGCTCGCGCTGATGCCGCGCATGCAGAACCACGGCGGCGAGACCGCGGGGCCCGAGGTGTACCGGGGCGCTCTGACCCGCGGGTTCCGGTTGGACGCCGGAGGACAGCGCGACCTGGCGTTCTCCATCCCGCTGCCGTACGAGCTGCCGTTCACGACCGTCCTCGGCCACGAGCTCCCGGGCTTCACCATCGGGATGTGCACCGAGATCGACGTCGCGGGGCAGCCCGACCCGGGCGACATCGACCCGATCTCGGTGGAGCCGCTCGAGTCCCAGCAGTGGGTCCTCGCCTCGATCGCCCGGCTCGGCTTCCAGATCACGAACGTGACGTTCGAGTCGTCGAAGCTGCGCGGCGTGTCCCAGCAGCTGCCGTTCCACCAGGAGATCCACCTCAACCCGCCGCCGTCGCACCAGGGGCGGATCGAGAAGGTCGGGCTGAGCTTCGTCGCCAGCCCGCGCGCCATGGCCTTCGTCCTGCGCGCCGAGGACCGCGACACCCCGCGCGACGAGTCGTTCGGCGTGTTCACGGTGCCGCACGCCGAGGCCGCGGAGACCGACTGGAACGCCAAGATCAGTCAGTGGCTGGAGGCCGCGGCGGCGCTGCCGCGGTCGGCCCGGCCCGGCCCGGCGGCGCAGGGCGGCCCCCCGCCGCCTCCCGGGCGGGCGCCGCTGCCGCCGCCCGGCGGCCACCCGGGCTTCCCGCCACCGCCGCAGCCCGCGGCCGCCTACGGCGGGCCGGGCGAGTACGGGTCGCACGGCAACGCGCAGTTCCCGCCCCCCGCGCCGGCGCCCGGCAGGCAGCAGCCCGTGCCGATGGCCGACCAGGGTTACCCGCCGAATCCCTCCGGCATGCCCCCGGCGCCCGGGCACGGCTTCCCGCCGCCCCCGCAACCGCCGATACCCGGTCACGGGATGCCGTCGCACGGCGCCCCGCCCCATGCCGCGCCTCCACACGGGATGCCGTCGCACGGGGCACCCCCTCCGGCGCCGCCGGGGCCGGTGCCGTACGCGCCGGCCGCCCACGCCGGGCCGCCCCCGCCCGCGCCGCCGGGGCCCCCGCCGTACCCGCCGCACGGCCACCCGCCGCCGGCCCACGTCCACCACGGCCCGCCCGGCCACCACGGGCACCGCCACTTCGGCCACGGCGCCGCCGCGGCAGGGCTGGTGGGCGGCGTCGCGGCGGCGGGCGTCGTCGGCGGCGTGGCCATGGGCGCCATGGACGCGGCCGGGTACGCGCAGAACGTCGCGGGCTACGTCGGCGGCGCGCCCGTGGACGCCTTCGGCAACGCGCTCGCCGGGTACGCGGGCAACGTCGCCGGCAACGTGATCGCGGACGCGGCCGGCGGCATCGCCGGAGACATCGCGGGCGACGTGGCCGGCGAACTCGCGGGCGGCGCCGCCGAGATCCTCGGCGGCCTCCTGGGCGGCCTCTTCGGCTGACCCACCGCGCCCCCGGGAGCCCTGGTGTTCTCGGGGGGTGGCGAGTCGGGCTCGCGAGTGTCCGGGGGGCTTGGGCTCGTGTCCGCGTCACCGGGGTCCCGGGGGCGGTTCGGGTGGTGGGGCGGGGAGGCCGCAGGGCCCTGTTCAGCGGGGTTTCGGGTGGGTCTCGACAATGATCTCGGAGGGTATCCGGGGCGACGGCGGGTAAAGGAAACTAGGGCGTTTCAGACGGGATCCGCTGCGCACTCGGCCAACCCGGCCGGGGGTGGTTATCGTCGTGAGCGCAGCCCGCTTCCCGAGGAGTCACATGACCACCGTGATCCTGGTTCTGCTCTGCCTCGCGATCGCCGGACGCGAGCTCTACCTGGCGTCCGACAAACGGCTTCCGCAAGCCCAGGCGGAACTGCGCAACCTGCGCAAACAGCTCAACGAGCTCGCGCGGGACCACGACGTGCTCAAGCGGGTGGTGGACGAGGCGACCGAGCCGGTCGGCATTCCCATCCCGCCGCCGCAGCCCGAGGGGCCGCCGTCCGACGTCGCGGAGAGGCTGGAGACCGTCACCGGGCGGGTCGAGCGGCTGGAGAAGCAGTTCGGCGACCTGTCGGACGAGCTGGGAGGCCTCGACCTCGACCGCGACGCCCAGCACGCGCTGGCGCGGACGCTCGACGCGGTGGAGCAGGACGTCCAGGAACTGCACCGCGAGATGCTCGACCGGCTCGACCGGGAGGAGGGCGTGGTCACCGGGGCGCTGCTGAGCGAGGAGGGGGAGAGCGAGGCGCTGCTCGCGGAGGCCTACGAGCAGTGCGCCGCCGAGTGCGGGCTGCGCGTCCGGCTCCGCGACCAGCGCTCGGAGCAGGCCACCGGCACCTACTGGGGCACGGTGTACCAGATGTCCGGGCGGCGCCCCGACGTCCTCGCCGAAGACCTGTTCTCCTTTGTGCGCGGCCTCTACGACCCGAAGGACGCGGCCGCGGTGACCGTGCTGCTCTCCGAGCTGGCGTCGCTGCGGGGCGGCGGCGTCGCGCGGTTCGGGCCGTTCGTCGCGGTCAGCACGCAGAGCGCGGTGCTGTGCGGCGTGCTGCCGGACGAGGAAGCGCCGCCGACCGAGCCGTGGCGGCTCGTCGAGCACATCCGCGAGCTGCCCGCCGACCGGCAGCGCGACCTCACCTGGCTGCGTTCCGACGACTGATCAGGGGCGGACGAAGCGGGGGGCTCCGTCCGTGCGGTCCACCCTGAACGCCAGCAGGCACCTCGGGACGCGGGCCGCGTCGATCTGGAGGCACAGGCCGAGCCCGAGGTCCGGGTCGACGACCACGACGCGCCGCAGGGCCCGCAGCGCGCGGCGCGCCCGGACGCGCGTCTCCGGACGGCCCGCCTCGCGCACCGTGCCGGCGACCACCCGGCCCGCGTAGCGCCAGAGCGCCACCGAGTCCAGCACGCGCACGCCCGCCGACGTCAGGTTCGCGACGATCACGACGCCGCTGTCGTCGTCCTCGGAGGCGGACGGGGCCTGCAGGGCCCCCTCCCCCGGCAGGTCGCGCGGCGCCCGCGGCCCGCCGACCGCCCGGTGGTAGCGCAGCGGGTCGAGCGTGTCGATGACGAAGGCCCCCGCGTACGGCCGGGATGCGCGCGGCGGGCGTGCCAGCCCGTGGGTCCGCGCCCGCGCCGCCCGCGCGCCGAGGCGGGCGCTGAGGTCGAGGACGATCCCCGCGTCGTCCAGCCACGCCGGCACTCCGAGCTTGACCGCGGACGTCCGGTCGAGGGGGTCCATGGTCTGCCACAGCTCGTCGGTCCGGCGGGACAGCGTCGAGGCCATGCCCAGACCGGGGAACGCGCTCTCCAGCACGGCCAGGGTCGCCTGCCATGTGGTGCTGCCCACGAACTCCGCCACGAACGCGTCCGCCATCGCCCTGCGCCGCTCGGGGTCGGCCATGGGGCCGGGCCGCTGCGGAGGCGCCCACTCCTGGACCGGGATGTCCGGCGCGGTCACCGAGGGCGGCTCGGCGGCCAGCCCCTTCCCCGGCAGGAACGGCTCGTCGTCACTTCGCGCGTGCCGCCCCGTGGGCGCGGTCTCCGCGGGCGTCCAGGGCTCGCCTGGCGACGTCTCGCCCAGGCCGAACCCGGAGGGGGCGTCGCGCACCGCCCAGAGCGGCTCCTCCTGCGACACCGGTGTCTCCACGGGCGGAGCCGGGGGCGGCACCGGGGCGTGGGGGGTCCAGGGTTCCTCGGGTTCCGGCGGGGGCTGGACGGGGACCCAGTCGGACGGCTGCTCCTCCGGCGCGGGGGCCGGTTCCTGGACAGGGTCCGGGGCGTTGCCCTTGCCCGCCACGTGGACGTCCTCGGGGTAGGGGCCTGGGCGCGGGCTGGTCTCGGGTCCGGCCTCCTCGGGTCCGGGGTCTTCGGGCTGCGGGGTGCGACGGTCACGCGGGCCGAATCTCACGATGTCGATCCTGCGCTGAGATCACAGCCGTAGGCAAGCTCATCCGGGCCCGAAGAGCGTGGCGCACAGGGACCGGAGGCGGTCGGGGCCGTCCTCCACGGGCAGCACGGTGAGGACCGGGTCCGGGGACGGGTCGTGGCGCAGCCGCACGGGGACCTCGCGCCGCATCGGCTCGTCGGCGCCCTGAGCGGCGGCGATGTCGCGGAGGCCGACGGAGACCACCTCGGGGATCTCGACGACGAGGGGCTGCTCGCCGGCGGGCAGCTCGTCCAGCCAGAGGTCCAGGACGTGGTGGGCGAGACCGTTCAGCAGGCGCCCCCAGGGCTCGACGAGGCCCGGCGGGACGTGCTCGGTCTGCAGTTCGGGGAGGCCGAACCTGGCGAGTCCCCTGGTGGTGATGTAGGAGCCGTCCCGGCCGGTGGTGTGCGGCAGGAGGATCCAGTCGGTGAGCCGGACGGCGCCGCCGGGCCCGGGGAGGGAGCGGAAGAGCCGGTCGTGCGCGAGGACCTGCGGGGTGAAGACGTCGACCACCGGGGCGGACGTGGCCGCGCCGACGGCGCCCGCGACGGCGCGCGCCGCCCACTCGTGGGCGGGCGGCCGCCCTGGCCGGTACGCGGCGCGGACGGCGAGGACGTGCGCCGCGGCGGCGACCGCCTCCACCTCGGACGGGGGGCCGCCGTACACGGCGAGCAGGTCGGCGGGCAGCGGCGGGAAGCCCTCCGCCGGGCGCTGGTCGAGGGTGAGCATGGGGCTGCCGAGCATGCCGAGGACGAGGTCGCGCAGCGGCGGCGCGGTGCGCCGCAGCAGCTGCTCGCGGGCGAGGGCGGCCGGGTCGCGGATCGGCTCGGCGAGCGCCACGGCGTAGGTGCCGTAGAGCGTCTCGGGGACCGGCAGTGTCAGCTTCTCACCCAACTCATCTCCCGCGGCCTCGTCGAACGGCGACACTTCGATCAGAACGAAGCGGGCGTTGGAAAGTATCTGGCGCGAACGGGACAGTTACCTCACACCGTCGCGAGCCGCGCCCGCGACGGCGGCGTCAGCGCCGGGGACCCGCTGCTCGAACCAGACGACCTTGCCGCCCTCGGTGCGGTGGGTGCCCCAGCGGGCGGCCAGGTGGCCGACGAGCTGGAGGCCGCGGCCCGACTCGTCGGTGGCCTCGGCGTGCCGCAGGTGTGGCATGTCGGCGCCGTCGTCGTGCACCTCGCAGAGCAGCGTGCGCCCCCTGATCAGGCGGAGGCCCACGGATCCGGCGCCGTGCACGAGGGCGTTGGTGACGAGCTCGCTGACGAGCAGCCGCGCGGTGTCGGCGAGGCAGGGCAGGCCCCAGTCGGCGAGCCGGGCGCCGACCTGCGCGCGGATCCACGGGACGCTGGCGGGCACGGCTTCGAGCTGCCAGGTGACGACGTCGTCGAGGGGGATGCCGTCGAAGCCGACCGCGACGATGGCGATGTCGTCGGCGGGGGTGGGCCCGGCGAGCCGGTCGAGCAGGTCGTCGCAGGTGCCGTCGAGGTCGGCGGACGTCTCGGCGAGGCGGGCGCGCAGCTCCTCCAGGCCGGTGTCGAGGTCGCGGTCGCGGCGTTCCAGGAGCCCGTCGGTGCACAGCACGAGCCGGGACCCGTCCTCGACCTTGAACCCCACCGTCTCGAACGGCTCGCCGCCGACTCCGATGGGCACGCCCGGCGGGACGGGCAGCACGCGGCTCTCCCCGTCTGCCGTGACGAGGACGGGCGGGACGTGCCCGGCGCTGGCGACCGTGCAGCGCCGCTCGACCGGGTCGTAGACGGCGAACAGGCAGGTGGCGAGGTAGTCCTCGCCGAGCCGGCGGGCGAGGCCGTCGAGCTGGCGCAGCAGCCGGTCGGGCCGCATGTCCTCGGCGGCCAGGGTGCGGACGGCGGTGCGCAGCTGGCCCATGATCGCGGCGGAGGTGAGGCCGTGCCCCATGACGTCGCCGACGACGATGCCGAGCCGGCAGCCGGGCAGCGGGATGGCGTCGAACCAGTCGCCGCCGACCTGGGCGGCCTGCTCGGCGGGCCGGTAGCGGTAGCGGACGCGGGCCCCGGCGACGTCCGGCGGGTCGTCGGGGAGCATGCTGCGCTGCAGCTCCTCGGCGACCTGGACCTCGCGCCGGTAGAGCCGCCCGTTGTCGACGCAGAGCGCGGTACGCCGGGCCAGCTCGTCGACCATGGCGAGGTCGAGCTCGTCGAACCCGTACCGGTCGGGCTTGCGCAGCAGCATGAACGTGCCGAGCACCCGGCCCCGCGCGATCAGCGGGGCGACGAGCAGCGCCCGGCCGGTGAACAGAGGGCGTAGGTCCCGGGCCCCGAACGCGGCGGCGAGCCGGGCGGCCCTCGCCTCGTCGACGCGGGGGATGTGCACGGGCCGCCCGGTCCGCATGGCGTGGACGGACGGGGTGCAGGACGGCACCGACAGCGGCTCGTCCTCGGGGACGGCCTCGTCCCAGCGTCCGGGCTCGTCGTTGTGGGCGACGGCGACCCGGCGCATCGGCGTGGTCTCGTCGACCTCGCCGGCGGGCGGCGCGGAGTCGGCGACGACGCTTTCGAGCAGGTCGACGGCGGCGAGGTCGGCGAGCCGCGGCACGAGGACCTCGGCGAGCGTGCGGGCGGCCTGCAGGTGGTCGAGCGAGCTGCCGATCTGCTCGCCGGCCGCGCCGAGGTAGGCGAGAGGCTCCAGCGCGTGGGAGAGGTTCCGGCGGGCGCGCGGCGGCCGGGGCGCCGGGGCGCGCGTCAGCGGCCGGGGCAGCGGGACGGTGGGCGCGGGGGGCGGGACGGCCTCGGTGTGCGGGACGATGGGCAGCCGGATGGTCAGCCCCAGCGACACCGCCGGGCAGCCGAGGCCGAGGACCTGCGAGGCGATCCTCCCGAACGCCGGGGGGTCGAGCGCGGGCAGCAGTTCGGCGAGGCGGTCGGCGAACGGGCCCGCGAACGGGTCGGGCCCGTCCGGTGAGGGGCCCGCGAGCGTGGGCTCGACCCGCAGCAGCCGGACGGCGGCCGGGCGGAGCGCGGCGGCGCCGGCCGGGCCGGGCCCGGCGGGCGGGGCGAGCAGGAGGTCGCCGACGGTGATGCCGATCCCGTCGCGGCGGAGCCTGCGCAGGTCGGCGGCCAGCGCCAGCACCCTGACCCCGTGGTCGCCCGGGGCTCCGTCGATCGGGTAGATCCACCAGCCGATCTCGGCGGGCTCCCCGTTGTCGGCCCGCCGCAGGGTGCAGGCGCCGCACCAGACGTGCCCGAAGGCCTCCGGCTCGAAGGCGCCGCGGTGCTCCCTCGGGAGCCGGAGGACGTCGCCGGGCGGGCGGCCCAGGGCCTGCGGGCGCGCGGTGCCGAACAGGTCGGCGGCGGTGTCGTCCCAGTGGCTGATGCGGCCGCGGTCGTTCACCGTGACGGCCGTCATCCTCGTGACGCCCAGCAGATCCGCGATCACCATGCGGTCCCCCTCCCCCGAGTGGAACGACGCGCGACAGCCGTTGCGGCAACTCACGGTGAAAGTGAAGCTACATGCTGTGAGGGCGGTTCGCTCGGGATCCGCCGAATATCACCGGGTGAGCACCCACTCATCGTCTCCGGCCCGTGCTAACGTCCAGCGGGGAAGCGAGGTGCGGACGGTTTGGCGACACGGACGGAACCCATGCGGGACCGGATCCTGGCCGCGGCGGTCACGGTGATCCAGGCGCGCGGCATCGTCGCCGCGACGACCAAGGAGATAGCGCGCACCGCGGGCGTGTCCGAGGGCAGCCTCTACAACCACTTCGCGAACAAGACCGCGCTGTTCGCCGCGGCCCTCGCCGAGGTGACCGGGACCGCGCGCACCGCGATGGTGGAGCTTCTCGGCTCGGCCGGGCTGCACACGGTGGAGGAGAACCTCACCCGCCTGGCGACGGAGATGGTCCGCTTCTATGGCGAACTGCTGCCGATGACCGGGCCCGTCCTGGCCGACCCGGAGCTGATCGAGTGGCTGCGCGGCGACGGCCCCGGCAAGGCTCAGAACGATGTCGCCGCCAGGTCGCGCGCCCGGACCTCGGGCGGCCGCACCGGCGAGCCGCCCGCTCCGGGGGCGCCCGGCGGCCCTCCGGCGGGCCCGCCCGGCGGCCCGACGGCGGGCCCGGTGACGGGGCACGCCGCCCTGATCGGGTATCTGGAGGCGGAGCGGAAGGCCGGCCGCCTGCTGGACGGCGCACCCCTGCCGTTCATCGCCGCCGCCCTCCTGGGCGGCTGCCAGCAGCACGCCTTCCTGACCCGTCTCGCGGGCGCGGAGGCCGTGGCGGCGGGCGCCCGGCTCCCGGCCGCGCCGGCGGAGTTCGCGGCCCGGCTGGTGCGGGCCGTCCTCGCGGGCCACCTCGCCACGCCCTGACCGGAAGCGGGCGAGGGCGAGCACGCGTCTGATCATCCGCCCCCCTGCTCCCGGGCCCCGCCACGCGGCTCCGGGAGAATCGGGCTCTATACCGGCTGATCAGTACCGCTTTGACCAACAAACGACTCGGTGTGATGGAGGCCACGTAGATCCTGGCAACCTTTTGGCCCGTTCCATGCGTCTTACAGTGCAGGAAGACC
Source organism: Actinomadura coerulea (assembly GCF_014208105.1). NCBI lineage: Bacteria > Bacillati > Actinomycetota > Actinomycetes > Streptosporangiales > Thermomonosporaceae > Actinomadura > Actinomadura coerulea. The sequence goes on along the minus strand of NZ_JACHMQ010000001.1, from coordinate 7,276,516 downwards.
CACCGGCGGATGGAAGCGCTCGATCGGGCAGGCCCGCGACGTCCCGGCTACGGGGTCGCTCTGGCACAGCCGAAGCGCGCCGAACCCTCGGTCCACGCCCCATGCGAGACCGAGGCCACACCGAACCCGCCGGGAACGGTGGCACGTACCACTTGACGGGGGGCGGTTCATCCGCCCGGCCCGCGCGTGCCCCCGACCACGCGCCAGGCAACCGTCCCCTCTCACCAGGGGCACAACCACGGGGAGCGACGATGACCGCTGTCACCACGCCCGTCCATCGCAACGCCAAGGGCGACAACGGCCGCAACGCCGACCGCACCGCGACGTCCGAGAAGGCGCGCCGCTACGAGCGCGACGTCCTGCCCCTCGCGGACCCGCTCTACATCAGCGCCGTGCGCATGACCCGCAACAGCGCCGACGCCGAGGACCTCGTCCAGGAGACGCTGGCCAAGGCCTACGTGAACTTCCACCAGTTCCAGGAAGGCACGAACCTCAAGGCGTGGCTGCACCGCATCCTCACCAACAACTTCATCAACACCTACCGCAAGAAGCAGCGCGAGCCCCAGCGCGCCGGCTCGGAGGAGCTGGAGGAGTGGCAGATCGCGCAGGCCGAGGCGCACGCGTCCGGCTTCCGCTCCGCCGAGTCCGAGGCCCTCGACCGCATCCCCGACTCCCAGGTGGTCGCCGCCCTGCGCGCCCTCCCCAAGGACTTCCGGGACGCCGTCTACCTCGCCGACGTCGAGGGCTACCCCTACAAGGAGATCGCCGACATGATGGGCACCCCCATCGGCACCGTCATGTCCCGCCTCCACCGAGGCCGCAAGCAGCTCCGCGACTCCCTGTCGGACCACCGCGCCGCCCACACGCTCGCCGCCTAGTCAGTAAACGTTGACCCCGTCGCTGCATTTCAGCGGCGGGGTTGTTCGTTCTCCTGCACGATCTGTTATTGGTCGGATACTTTGAGCGACATCCCTCGGAAACTCGGGAGTCGTGTATGCCGAACCTTCTCAGTGCGGTTGTCGTGGGGGCGGTGGTCGCTTTGATGCCCGCCGCGCCTCCCGGGGCGGAGACGTCGCTGCGGCTCTCCGTCACACATCCGGGCGGCGGTACGTCCGGGAGCCGGACGGTCACGCTGCGTTGCGGTCCGCCGGGGGGCGAGCACCCCGAGGCGGCGCGGGCCTGCCTGGAGCTGGAGGGGTCGGGCGGCCGGTTCGAGCACCGGCCCGACGGCCGGATGTGCACCGCCGTCCACGCGCCCGTGGTGGCCCGCGCCGAAGGGCGCTGGAAGGGGCGGCCCGCCCGCTTCCAGGCCGAATACGGAAACGACTGCGTGATGCTCTCGCGCACCGGAACCGTGTTCGCGTTCTGACCCGGCGCAGGTCGGCGGCCGATTCACAAACCGTCCGAATAGGGCCGCCGACCGTGGGTAGGGCGCGCACACACGGGCCACGCGAGGCGTCGGCTATTCGGGAGGATGTGCGCGCTATGTCATCGAGGGTCAGCGACGTGATGACGGCGGCGCCCCAGTCGTTGCCGCTCGACGCCACGCTCTACGAGGCGGCTCGCATCATGCGGGACGAGGGCATCGGCGACGTGCTGGTCACCTACGCGGGACGCCTGTGCGGCCTCGTGACCGACCGCGACATCGTGATCCGCGCGGTGGCCGAGAGCCGCGACACCTCGCTCACCCCGCTCGGCGACGTGTGCACGGCGGAGCTGACCACCGTCCACCCCGAGGACGACACCGACACGGTGGCGCGGCTGATGAGCGAGCACGCCGTCCGGCGCCTGCCGGTCGTGGACGCCGAGCACCACCCCGTCGGGATCGTGTGCATCGGCGACCTGGCCCTGGCGAACGGCGACTCCGGCCCGCTGCCGGAGATCAGCAAGGCGCCGCCGAACAACTAGGACCCCTCATGAGGCACCAGGGCCGCCCGGCCGAGCAAGGCCCGCCTGCGCATCCCCTGGGGCAGGCTACTCTCGGAAAGGTGACGCCCACCGAAACGGTCCTGACGGACCAGCTCGCGCTGGAGATCGCCCGGCTGGGCATGGTCGGGGAGTCGTCCGACGTGGGCACCCTGCACCGGGTGACCGAGCTCGCGGCTCGCGCCGTGCCCGGATGCGCGGGCGCCGCGACCGTGCGCTGGGCGCTGCCGAGCACGTACGGCGGCGCGGGCTCCACGGTCGTCATCCCCGAGCGGTCGAGCGGCATGCCGGACATGCCCCTGCGGGACGGGCGCGGCGCCGCCGCGGAGGAGAACCGGCCCGAACCGCTGGCCGCCGCGGCCAGCCATCCCGACCTCGCCGAGGTGACCGACCGGCAGCTGTCCCGCGGGCACGGGCCGCTATTCGACGTGGTGGCCGACCGCCGGGCGCGGACCTCCGACGACATCCTCGCCGAGACCCGCTGGCCCGAGGCCATGTCGGACATGCTGCGCCGCGGGGTGCGCTGCTTCACCACGAGCCCGCACCTGAACCCCCCGGTCCTCGTCACGCTCACCCTGTACGGGGTGACGCCGAAGTCGCTCGGCTCCGAGCGGCACGCGATCGCGTCGCTGCTGGTCGCGCAGGGCACCGCGGCCTTCTCGAACAGCCGGCAGTACGACGACGTGCACCGCACGGCCGTCCAGCTCCAGGCCGCCGTCGAGGCGCGTGCGGTGGTCGATCAGGCCAAGGGAATTCTCATGCACGCGCTCGGTTGCGATGCCGACGAGGCATTCGCCGAGATGCGTCGCATCTCACAGACGCGCCACGTGAAGCTCACCGCGCTCGCCCAGCGTATCGTCGGTCATCAGGGCCTGCCCTAGGTGCGGGCGGGGAGCATAGGCTGCGTGAAGCGGCCCCGTAGAACGGTGTCCGGCCCGGGACGGGCGGGAGCCGCCCTGGTTCCACCGTGGTGACGCGGACGAAAGGAGACCAGATGCACGATCGGCCTGACCAGCTCGAGCCCGAGTCCCTCCTACGGGAGATCTCGGATCTCGAAGGACGCATCGGCGAGCTGCGCCAGGCCGCCGGCGTGCCCGAGCCCGACCTGCGCGCCACGCTCGACGCGGCGCTGGTCGAGCTCGAGCTGGCGCTGACCGTGCTGCGCACGATGGGCGGCGAGCAGTCCGGCGAGGCGGGCGGGTCCGCCGCCGCCGAGAACGAGCGGCGCGTGCTGCGCACCGTCTTCCAGGACGCCCCCGTGCCGCTGTTCCTGCTCGACCGGACGACGAACGTCCGCCGCGTCAACCGGCAGGCGGCCACGCTGCTCGGCACGTCGGCGGGATACGTGTCGGGCAAGCAGTTCACGGCCTTCTGCGACATGGCGACCCGGGCGGCGGTCCGGTCGCAGCTGGCGGCGGCGATCCGGACGGGGCAGCGGCGCCGCGTCAACGTGCGGTTCCTCGGCCGCGACCATCCGATCGACGCCGTGCTGACGGTGGCGCGCGTGTGGATCCGCGGCGAGCCCGACCCGATGGTCGTGGTGGCCGCCGGGCCGACGACCACTCCCGCCGACGACGGCGGGCCCGCGGCGTCCAGGGCCCCGGCGGCGGGCGCCGCCCGGGTGCGGGCCGCCGACGGCGGGCAGGGCGACGACGAGGCCGTGGCCACGATCGTGCACCGGATGGACGTCCTCGCCACCGCCAGCGAGCTGCTGCTGGACGAGCCGGTCTTCAACGAGACCGTGGCCGTCCGGCGCTGCGCCCGGCTGCTGGCCGCCGAGCTGGCGGACTGGGCGTTCATCGACCTGACCGGCCCCGGGGCCGGCGCGCCGGGCGGCGCGCCGGCCGGCGCGACCAGGGCGGGCGCCGCACCCGCGCTGCGCCGCCAGGTCGTGATGGGCCCCGAGGACGAGCGGTCCGTCGAGGCCGCGAGGATGCTCGAAGAGGTGGACCCCGCCGAGGACACGCTCCCCCACGACGTGTTCGTCACCCGGCAGAGCGCGCTGCGCCCGCACGTGGAGGACCTCGACGTGCTCGGCATGTGCCCGGACGGGCTGCCGGTCTGCGGCAAGATCGGCGTGACGTCGGTGCTGAGCGTCCCCATCGAGGACGGCGACCGCGCCATCGGCACGATCACGCTGGCGGCCAGCGGCGAGTACGGCCCGTTCGACCTCATGGACCTCGGGGTCGTGCAGCGGCTCGGCCGCTACCTGGCCCTGGTGATCCGCGCCGCGCGGCTCTACCGGCGCCGCGCCGAGGTGGCGGACACGCTGCAGGCCGGGCTGCTGCCGAAGACGCTCCCGTCCATCCCGGGGGTGAGCGTGGCCGCCCGGTACCTGACGTCCACGCACGGCTCGGAGGTGGGCGGCGACTTCTACGACGTGTTCCGCACGGAGAACGGGTGGGGGCTCGTCCTCGGCGACGTGTGCGGCAAGGGCGAGGACGCGGCGGCCGTGACGTCGACCGCCCGGCACTGCGTCCGGCTCGCGTCGCGGTGGAAGGCCCGTCCCGGCGACGTGCTCGCGACCGTGAACGAGGCCCTGCTGGACGAGGACCGGTTCGTCACCGCCGTGATGGCGAGCCTGACGCTGGAGACCGAGCGGATCACCGTGTCGCTCGGCACCGCGGGCCATCCCCCGGCGATCGTCGTCCGCGCCGACGGGGTGATCAGGTCGGCGTCGCGCGGCGGCGTCCCGCTCGGCCTGTTCGAGGACTTCGAGGCCGGGCTCGACACGATCGACCTGTCCGTCGGAGACACGCTGATCCTGCATTCGGACGGGGTCCTGGAGGCGTGCGACATGACGCGGCAGGAGTTCGGCCAGGAGCGGCTGCTGGAGGCGCTCGCCGGGCACGCCGGAAAGCCGCCGGAGGAGATGCTCGCCGGGGTGGAGCGGGCGCTGCTCGACTACTGCGACGGCGACCTGCGCGACGACGTGTCCATGCTGGCGCTGCGGGTGGAGCCGCCGACGCTCGGCTAGAACGTTTCAGCCGCGCGACTGACGGGCGTTTTGCCGGGGTAAACGCCATCCATGAGCGTCGACCCCTCGCGCAGATTCCGCAACGAGACCGAGCACGAGCGGCTGGACCGGCAGCTGATGGAACTCCTCCAGGGCTTCCGCGTCGCGACCACCGGCGTGCAGGTGCTGTTCGCGTTCCTGCTGACCGTCCCGTTCTCGGCGCGTTTCGACACGAAGGTCGGCGACACGGGCCGGGCGCTGTTCTACGTCTCGCTGTTCGGGGCGGGGCTCGCGTCCGTCTGCTTCATCGCCCCCGTGATCCAGCACCGGATCCTGTTCCGGCTCGGGCAGAAGGCGCTGCTGATCCGGCGCGCGAACCGGTTCGGGATCGCCGGCGCCTTCGCGCTGGGCGTCTCGATGACGGCCGCGACCACGCTGGTCGTCCAGGCGCTGTCGGAGAAGGCGGCCGCCACCTTCGCCACGGTCGTGGTCGCGGTGCTCCTGTGCGGGTGGGCGTGGTTCGTCCAGCCGTACCTGACGAGGCGGCGAGCGGAGGCCCGCTCGGCGAAGGACGCCTGACCCGGGCCGTGGCGGACCGGCACTCCCCCTTGACGCCGCAGGGCGGGTCCGTCCACGACGGGCCCGCCCTGCCGCGGCCGCGGAATGCGCGGCCGGACGCGTCCTCAGTAGGCGCGGCCGAAGATGACGCGCTTGCCGTAGGCGGACGGGCGGTCGCACTTCACGCAGACGCCGGTCTCCTCGGGCGCGTCGGTGGCGATGACGCGCGGGGTCGCGGCGGTCTCGGCCTTGATGTCGTCCTCGCAGGCGGTGTCGCCGCAGTGGAACGCGCGGGCCCAGCCGGTGGCGACCTGCGCGGCGAACGCGTCCCAGCCGTCCACGACGGCGGTGTTGTCCTCGCGGAACTTCTCGGCCCTGGCCAGCAGGAACGACTGGAAGTCGGCGAGCATCCCGGGCAGCACCTCGGGCACCTTGTCGAGCGGGATCTGCTCCTTGCCCTGCCCCTCGACGGTCGGGAGCCGCCGGACGACGGTCGCGACGCCGTTCTCGATGTCGCGCTTGCCGAGTTCGATGCGGATGGGGACGCCGCGCATCTCCCACTCGTTGAACTTGAAGCCGGGCGACAGTTGCGGGCGGTTGTCGTCGACGTGCACCCGGATGCCCGTCGCCTTGATCGCCGCGCCGAGCCGGCGGGCCTCGGCCGCGGCCTGCTCGCCCTGCTCCTTGCGGCCGATCGGCACGATGACGACCTGGTAGGGCGCGAGCCGCGGCGGCATCACCAGGCCCTTGTCGTCCCCGTGCGTCATGATCACGCCGCCGATCATGCGGGTGCTCATGCCCCAGGACGTGGTGTGGGCGAGGGTCAGCTTGCCCTGCTCGTCCTGGTACTGGATCTCGAAGGCCTTGGCGAAGTTGGTGCCGAGGTAGTGGGACGTGCCGGACTGCAGGGCCCGGCCGTCGCGCATCATCGCCTCGATCGTGTAGGTGCGCACGGCGCCCGCGAACCGCTCGCCGGGCGTCTTCTCCCCCGACACGACCGGGATCGCCGCCAGATCCCGCGCGACGCTCGCGTAGGCGTCGAGCGCCCACATCGTCTCGCGCATCGCGTCGTCCTCGTCGGCGTGGGCGGTGTGGCCCTCCTGCCAGAGGAACTCGGTGGTGCGCAGGAACATCCGGGGGCGCATCTCCCACCGGACGACGTTCGCCCACTGGTTCAGCAGCAGCGGCAGGTCGCGGTGCGAGTCGATCCACTTGGCCATGTACTCGCCGATGACCGTCTCGGAGGTCGGCCGCACGATCAGCGGCTCCTCCAGGTCCTTGCCGCCGGCGTGCGTGACGACCGCCAGCTCCGGGGAGAAGCCCTCGACGTGCTCGGCCTCGCGCTTGAGGTAGGACTCCGGGATGAACATCGGGAAGCAGGCGTTGTCGTGCCCCGCCTCCTTGATGCGCCGGTCCAGGTCGGCCTGGAGCAGCTCCCACACCCGGTAACCGTACGGGCGGATGACCATCGTGCCGCGAACCGGTCCGCGGTCGACGAGCTGGGCCTGCACCACCAGCTCGTTGTACCAGGCGGAGAAATCCTCGCTCTGCGGCGTCACACCTTCTCGACTCACGGCCCCAAGGGTACTGACCATCACTCCTTGGTCAGGTCACCTTCGCTAGGCTCGCGTGATGCGCTGGTCCCAGATGTTCGCGCCCACGCTGCGGGAGGACCCCGCGGAGGCCGACGCGCCGAGCCACCGGCTGCTGCTGCGCGCCGGATACGTCCGGCAGCTCACGGCGGGCCACTACTCGCTGCTGCCGCTGGCGGTGCGCGTCCGAGCGAAGATCATTCAGATCGTCCGGGCGGAGATGGACGCGGTCGGCGCGCAGGAGATGCTGCTGCCGGCGATGCACCCGGCCGAGCCGTGGCGGCGGTCGGGCCGCTGGGACCTGATCGGTCCGGAGCTGTTCCGGCTGCGCGACCGGCGCGGCGCCGAGCACGCCCTCGGCCTGACGCACGAGGAGATCTTCGCGACGGTCGCCCGCGAGCTGGACTCCTACCGGCGGCTGCCGCAGCAGTGGTACCAGGTCCAGACGAAGTTCCGGGACGAGCCGCGCCCCAAGGGCGGCCTCCTGCGGACCCGCGAGTTCACGATGAAGGACGCCTACAGCTTCGACGTGGACGGCGCCGGCCTGGACGCCTCGTTCGAGGCCTACCTCGGCGCCTACACGCGGATCTTCGAGCGGCTGGGCCTGCCGGCGCTGGCGTGCGAGGCGTCCAGCGGCACCATGGGCGGTTCGGACTCCACCGAGTTCATGTGCCCGGCGGAGACCGGCGAGGACCTCGTCGTCCGCTGCCCGGCCTGCGGGTACGCGGCCAACATCGAGCGGGCGACGTCGGCGCTGCCCGCCGCGCAGGACGGGCCGGGCCCGGCCGCGCCGGAGCCCTTCGACACGCCGGGCGTCCGCACCATCGAGGACCTGCTCGCCTACGGCGCGCCCGCCGACCGGCAGGTCAAGACGCTCGTGTACGTCCTGGACGGCGCGCCGACCCTCGTGCTGCTGCGCGGCGACCACCCGCTCAACGAGCAGAAGCTCGTCGACGCGACGGGGGCCGCCGGGATCCGCGCCGCCGAGCCGGCGGAGATCCAGGACGCCCTCGGCGCGCTCCCCGGCAGCCTCGGCGCGGTCGGCGCGGCCCTTCCGGTGATCGCGGACGAGGCCCTGCGCGGCCGCCGCGACATGTTCACCGGCGCCAACGTCGACGATGTCCACCTGCGCGGCGTCGACGTCGAGCGCGACATCGGGGTCGGCGCCTGGGCCGACCTGCGCGAGGTCGCGGAGGGCGAGGCCTGCGTCCGCTGCGGCGAGCGCCTGGAGGTCCTGCGGGCGATCGAGGTCGGGCACATCTTCAAGCTGGGCGACCGCTACTCCCGCGCGCTCGGCGTCGAGGTGCTGGACGCCGACGGCCGCTCCGTTCCGGTGATCATGGGGAGTTACGGGATCGGGATCGAGCGGGCGATGGCCGCGATCGTCGAGACCCACCACGACGAGCGCGGGATCGTGTGGCCGGTGGCGGTCGCGCCCTTCCAGGTCACCGTCGTGACCGCCCAGTCCGACGACGCCGGCGTGGCCGCGGCGGCGGAGGAGGTCTACGCGGGCCTGTCGGCGGCGGGCGTCGAGGTGGTGATCGACGACCGGCCCGAGCGCGCGGGCGTGAAGTTCCGGGACGCGGAACTGACCGGCATCCCGTTCCGCGTGACCGTCGGGCGGCGCGGCCTTGCCGAGGGCGCCGCCGAGGTCACGGTGCGCGCGACGGGCGACACGTCCAAGATCGCCCTCGACTCCGTGGTCGACCACGTCCGGGCGCTGCTCGCCGGTTGACCGGACGGCGGCCGCACCGCTCCGGCCCGGCCCTCTCGGCCTCGGTCCGGAACGCGCTGCCGACGGCCTCGATGTGGGCTCCGAGTCCAGCGCGATCCTCTTCGGCGTGGACGACGACGCTGATGGACCTGCCCAGCACCAGGAGCCGGTCGATGTCCTTGAAGTCTGAGGTGAGAGGTTCCATGGGGCACTCCTGAGGGATCTCGTCGTTAATTGGATTGACGGTCCGGGGCGGGGTTCTCGACACTCGGCTGCATGGGACACGTCGAGGTGGGCCACGTCGGCCATGTGCTGCCGGACGGCCGGATGCTGCTCGACGACGTCTCCTTCCGTGTCGGCGACGGCGTCACGGCGGCCCTGGTGGGCCCGAACGGCGCGGGGAAGACGACTCTGCTGCGCCTGATCGCGGGCGACCTGGCGCCGCAGTCCGGGACCGTCGCGCACAGCGGGGGCGTCGGCGTCATGCGCCAGTTCATCGGCAGCGTGCGGGACGAGTCGAGCGTGCACGACCTCCTTCTGTCGCTGGCGCCGCCCCGGGTGCGGGAGGCGGCGGCCGCGGTGGAGGCGGCCGAGCTGGTGATGATGGAGCGCGACGACGAGCCCGCCCAGCTCCGCTACGCCACGGCCCTCGCGGGCTGGGGCGACGCGGGCGGCTACGAGGCCGAGGTGCTCTGGGACGCGTGCTGCGTAGCGGCCCTCGGCGTCCCCTACGACTCGTGCCGGTGGCGCGAGGTCCGCACCCTGTCGGGCGGCGAGCAGAAGCGGCTCGCGCTGGAGGCCCTGCTCCGCGGCCCCGACGAGGTCCTTCTCCTGGACGAGCCCGACAACTACCTCGACGTCCCCGGCAAGCGGTGGCTGGAGGAGCGGCTGCGGGAGACGCCGAAGACCGTCCTGCTGGTGTCGCACGACCGCGAGCTGCTCGACCGCTCCGCCGACCGGATCGTCACCGTCGAGGCGTCCCGGGTGTGGGTCCACGGCGGCGGGTTCTCCACCTACGCCGCCGCCCGCCGCGACCGCAACGAGCGCCTGGAGGAGCTGCGGCGCCGCTGGGACGAGGAGCACGCCAAGCTCAAGGAGCTGGTCAACACCCTGCGGACCAAGGCCACGGTGAACGACGGTTTCGCGTCCCGCTACCGGGCGGCGCAGACCCGGCTCCGCAAGTTCGAGGAGGCCGGGCCGCCCGAGGTCCCGCCGCGCGACCAGAACCTGAGGATGCGCCTGCGCGGAGGCAGGACCGGCAAGCGCGCGGTGGTCTGCGAGAGGCTCGAACTGACGGGTCTGATGAAGCCGTTCGACACCGAGGTCTGGTACGGCGAGCGCGTCGCCGTCCTGGGGTCGAACGGCTCCGGGAAGTCGCATTTCCTGCGGCTCCTCGCGGCCGTCGCCGAGGCGCTCCCGCGCGGCGCGGTCCCGGTGAGGCCCGTCGCGCACACGGGGGCGGCCCGCCTCGGCGCGCGGGTGGTGCCGGGCCTGTTCGCGCAGACCCACGCCCGTCCCGACCTGGCCGGACGCACCCCGTGCGAGATCGTCATGACCGAGCACGCGCGGCTGCGGAACGACGCGATGAGCGCGCTCACGCGCTACGAGCTGAACGTGTGCGCCGAGCAGCCGTTCGAGACGCTCTCCGGGGGCCAGCAGGCCCGCCTGCAGATCCTGCTGCTGGAGCTCGGCGGCGCCACCCTGCTCCTGCTGGACGAGCCGACCGACAACCTCGACCTGGCCAGCGCCGAAGCGCTCCAGGAGGGTCTGGAGTCGTACGAGGGCACGGTCGTCGCGGTGACCCACGACCGCTGGTTCGCCCGGGCCTTCGACCGGCACCTGGTGTTCGGGTCCGACGGCTCGGTGTACGAGTCGGCGGAGCCCGTCTGGGACGAGACCCGCGTGGCCCGCCCCCGCTGAACCGCGCGGACACGGCGGTCCGGTGCTCGCCCCTCCCGTCTCCGCACGACCTGCCCGGGGCACCGACCTTCAAGATCGTTTAGGATGGTCGTCGACCCGGTCGCCAAGGACCGGGTCGCCTCGCGTTCGCGAGGCTGAAACCAGACGACCCAAGGTTGTGATCTGTATGGGCGACACACACGACGCCAAGACGTGGAACACCGGCGTGGACATGATCACGAGCAGCGACCAGCAGGTCCGGGACGCGGGCTTCAAGGCGCTGGAACTCGCCGAGAACAACACGGACGGGACCCACCCCGGGGGCGGCACCAAGCCCCAGGGGGGCACGAGCCAGAGCTGACCGGACTTCGCCGCTGACGCGGTGAGGGCCGTTTTGGTGGCCGGACGTCAGTCCGGCCACCTTTTTGGTCTCGGCACCGGGGCGAAGCCCGTGTCCCCGTGTCCCGGTGGGGAGTCCCATGTGGGCAGGGACGAGACCCCCTGTCCCCTTTCGGGATGTCATGGATAAAGTGCCCGGGTGCGGGTGGTGGTCACTGGTGCGGCGGGGTTCATCGGAAGCCATGTCGTCGACGCGTTCTCGGGGGCGGGGCACGAGGTGCTGGCCGTCGACGCGCCCGAGCGTTCGCTGAGTCCCGGCGTCGCCCGGCGGACGTGGGCGAGGGTCGCGACCAGGCCCGGGGTCGTCGCCGCCGAACTCGACCTGGCGGTGGACGATCTCGCCGCCGTCTCGGCCGCGGACGTCGTGGTGCACCTGGCGGGACGTCCCGGGGTGCGCGACTCGTGGGGTCCGGGCAAGGCGGTCGTCGAGCGGGACAACGTGGCGGCGACGCGGCGCCTGCTCGCGGCCTGCGTGCAGCGGCCGCCCCGCTCGCGCCCGAAGGTGGTCGTCGCGTCGAGCTCGTCGGTGTACGGGTCGGCGGGGCGGCGTCCGAACCGGGAGGACGATCCGCTGAAGCCGGCCAGCCCGTACGCGGTCAGCAAGGCGAAGGCGGAGCGGCTCGCGCGGACGGCCGCCGGAAGCGGGCTGCGGACCGTCCTGCTCAGGTACTTCTCCGTCTACGGGCCCCGGCAGCGGCCCGACATGGCGTTCCACCGGTTCGTCGAGGCGGCGCTGGAAGGGCGCCCGCTGCCGGTGTTCGGTGACGGGCGCAGCTCCAGGAGCTTCACGCACGTGCGGGACGTCGTCGCGGCCACGCTGGCGGCGGCGGCCGAGGATCTTCCGCCCGGCGTCGCCGTCAACGTCGGGCATCCCGAGCACGTGGCGGTCCGCGACGCGATCGCGTCGCTCACCGGCGCGCTGGGCGTCCCGGCGCAGATCCGGCGCGAGACGCCCGTGGCCGGGGACGCGACGCGCACCTGGGCCGACACGTCCCGCGCCCGGGAGCTGCTCGGCTGGACGGCCGCGACGGACCTCGCCGAGGGCCTCGCGGACCAGATCGCCTGGCACCGGGGGCTGCGGACGGTGCCGGAGGGGGCGGCGGTCGGATGAAGGACGGTGCCGGCCAGCACGGGCCCATGCGGCACAGGGCGGCGTACGTCGCGTTCGACCGGTTCCCGTCCAGCAAGGGGTCGGCGGTCCACATCGCGCAGATGGCCGACGAGCTCTTCACGCGGTTCGGGGGCGGTCTGCTCGCCGCGATCGGCGGCGGCGACCTGCCGCGCTACCAGCGGGAGGGGACGCGGGAGGTCGCGCGGTTCGACGCCGCGGTCCCCAACCTGATCGACCGGGCCGAGGCGTTCTCCGGCTGGGTCGCGGCCCATCTGCGGCCGCACTGGGAGACGCTGGAGGTCTGCCACGTGCGTGACCCGTGGAGCGCGCTTCCGGCGGTCGCGGACGGGCGGCGCCACAAGGTCGTGTACGAGGTCAACGGGCTGCCGTCCATCGAGATGAGCCACACCTGGCCCTGGGCCGCGCCCGCCGCGCTCGGCAAGATCCGCGAGCTGGAGCGGTTCTGCCTGGAGCGCAGCGACGCGGTGGTGGTGCCGTCGCGGGTGATCGGCGAGGCGGTCCGTGGCCTCGGGGTGCCGGACGGCCGGATCCACCTCGTCCCGAACGGCGCCGACGTCGTCGGCAGGCCGCGGCGTCCCGCGGACGCGCCCGAGCGGTATCTCGTCTACGTCGGCGCGCTCCAGCCCTGGCAGGGCCTGGACGTGCTGATGCGCGCGTTCGCGCGGCTCGCCGACATGCCCGGTCTGCGGCTGGTGGTCTGCGCGTCCGTCCCGGAGCGGCGGGCCAAGCCGGTGCGGCGGCTGGCCGAGCGCATCGGCGTCGCCGAGCGGGTCGACTGGAGGTTCACGCTGCCGCACCACGAGGTCGCCGCGTGGCTCGCGCACGCCGAGGTGTCGGTGGCGCCGCTGACCGGCTGCGCCCGCAACCTGGACCAGGGGTGCGCGCCGCTGAAGGTGATCGAGTCGATGGCGGCGGGCGTCCCGGTGGTCGCCTCGGACCTGCCCGCCGTCCGCGAGTTGATGGCGGACGGACGGCACGGGCGCCTGGTCCCGGCGGACCGTCCCGCCGAGCTGGCCCGGGCCGTCCGGATCCTGCTGGAGTACCCGGATGAGGCCGCGGAGATGGGGCGGAGGGGCCGCGCGCACATCGAGGAGAGCCTGACCTGGGCGCGGTCGCGCGCCCGGCTGGCCGAGGTCTACCGCACGCTGACACGGGGTCGATAGGTGGTTCGTCATGTTCTGGCGTAAGCAGAAGGCCGCCATCGAGCGGTTCCATCCCCTGCACAAGGCGCTGACCTTGGAGAAGGGCTTCTCCGTCTCGCTGAGGCGGGACGACTGGGAGCCGATGATCCAGAGCCTCGCGCAGCACGGGGCGCACGTGCGGCGGCGCCGGTGGCGGCTGCACGATCGTGTCCCGGGCGTGCTCGTGCCGCTGCTGCGGGTGCTGTCGGCCGACATGCCCCCCGACGGGGTGCTGTCGGTGTCGGCGGACATGCGCGGGACGCGCGTGCCTGAGAAGAACGGTCCGATGCAGGACCTCCCCTCCCGGCCCCCGATCTCGGGGCTCAAGCAGTGGTACGCGATCGACCCGTGGCTGCGGATGCGGGCGGAGCTGCGCGACGGCAGCGTCATCGAGCTCTCGGTCACCGACCGGGTGCGCAACCGCAAGTACCGCAAGAAGAACGCGCGCGGCAAGATCAAGTTCAAGAGCAAGTCGAAGACGGTCCAGCTCGTGCGGGTCACCCGGCGGCTGGCCAAGGACGCGGCCGTCCGGCGGCCCGCGTCGCCGCCGCCCCGCTGGGTGAGGGTGCAGGTGAAGCAGGGCCGGCGGCTGGTGGTCCGCGCGAGCGGGAAGTTCCCCGGGCCGGTGGAGGACAGGATCCTGGTGGACCGGATATTGCAGGTGTCGACGGAGCCGTTCCGGTGGACGCCGCCCGGCACGGCCGCGAGGAGGACCACATGAACCGCTGCACCGTGACCACGGGGTTCTTCGTGCTCGGACGCTGCGGCCGGTCCGCTGTGGCGGCGTGCCCGCAGTGCGGCCGTCCCGTGTGCGGCGAGCACGCCGGGCCCAACGCGCTGTGCCCCGAGTGCGCCGCGGCTCAGGGGTACCGGACGCAGGACCCGCACCACCCGGGCTGGACGCACGGCTACCGGCGCGAGTACTACCAGGGCAGCTCGCAGGCCTACAACGACGGATACTGGTACTCCTCGTTCGACCAGTACGACCGCGGCGCCTTCAACCCGGGCGACGACTACTCCTACGGCGGCGACTGGGGACCGGACGACGACACCGGCTTCGTGGACAGCTGATGCACCGCGTCCTGTGGATCACCGAGCACTACCCGCCGAGCCGGGGCGGCATGGCGCAGTCGTGCGACCGGATCGTGCGGGGCCTGCGGGCCGCCGGGACCGAGGTCGACGTCGCCCACCTGACCCGGCGGTCACGACCGTGGGGCGTGTCGCGGGAGCACGGCGGCCGGCTCGTCACCGCGCCGCTCGGGGACGACTCCGAGCACGCGCTGCGCCGCCTGTGGACGACGGTCACCGCCGAGAACCTGACCGGGTACGGCCACGTCGTGGCGTTCGGCGGCGTGTACGCGATGCTCGCCGCGCCCGTCCTGTCCGCGCTGCTCGGCGCGCCGCTGGTGACGCTGCTGCGCGGCAACGACATCGACGTCGGCGCCTTCTCGATGCGGCGGCGCGGCGTGCTGGCGGACGCGCTGCGCGCCTCGTCCCGCGTGTGCGTCGTCGCCCGCTCGCACGCGCCGCTGGTGTCGGCGCTCGCCCCGGACGCGGCGGTCGCGTTCGTCGCCAACAGCGTCGACACGGCGCAGTGGCGGGTGCTGCCGTCCGAGCGGGAGCGGGGCCGGGCCTGGCGGGAGGAGAACGTCGCCCCCGGGCGCCGGACGATCGGGCTCATCGGCCAGCTCAAGGTCAAGAAGGGCGTCGGCTTCTTCCTGGAGGCGCTGGCCGCGTCGCGCCGCACCGACGCCTTCCATCTGCTGCTCGTCGGCGAGGTCGAGGACTCCGTCCGGGAGTGGCTGGCCGAGCACGACGTCCCGCACTCGTTCCTGCCGTTCCTGGAGCGGTACGACCTCCCGGCCGTCTACGCGAGCTGCGACCTGGTCGCGCTCCCCTCGTTCTACGACGGTATGCCGAACGTGGCGCTGGAGGCGGCGGCGCTCGGCGTGCCGCTGATCGCCTCGGACGCGGGCGGGCTGGCGGACGTGGCCGACGACGAGATCGGGTTCACCTTCCCGGCGGGCGACCCGCACGCGTGCCGCGCGGCGGTCGACCGGGCCGCGCGGGCGGGCGGCGAGGAGCTGGCCAAGCTCGGCGCGGCCGGCGCCGAGCGGATCCGGCGCGACTTCACCCCGGCCGCCGAGACCGCCGGATACCTGGCCGTCCTCGACGAGACGCGTTGATCCTCTGCTACGCGGCCGGTGACGGGCTGGGGCATCTCACGCGGCTCCGGGCCGTCCTGCACACCCTCGGGCGGGAGGGGCCGGTCACCGTCGTGACCGGGTCCCGCTTCGCGTCCGACGCGCGCGTGACCGAGGGCTGGGACGTGGTGGAGGCCGCCGGTCCGGCGGCCCCGCGGCCGGACGAGGTGATCGTGGACGCGTTCCCCGCCGGGTTGAGGGGCGAGCTGACCGGACTCCCGTCCGGGGCCGGGACGACGCATCTGGCGCGGCTGCTGCGCTGGGACGCCTACCGGCCGCTGCTCCCCGCGAACCCGCCCCGTTTCGACCGGACGTTCGTCCTGGAGGAGCTCGACCCGGCCCACCACGCCTACCTGCGCGAGGTCTCGGACGAGGTCGTGCCGTTGACGCTCGCCGATCCCCCGTCGGAGCCGGTGGACGTGGAAGGGTGGCTCGTCGTGCACAGCGGTCCCGACGCGGAGACACTCCAGCTCGTCGCCTACGCACAGGACATGGCGGCGGCCGAACGGGTCCGCCCGCCGATGACGCTGGTGTCGCCCGCGAGACCGGACGGCCTGCCCCCGCATGTCGTCCACCTGGACGTCTACCCCGCCTGGGTGCCGGGCCCGGACGTCGAGCGGATCGTCACCGCGGCGGGGTTCAACGCCGTCCGCCAGTACGCGCCTTGGCGGGAACGGCACCGGATGATGCCGTTCCCACGCAGCCTGGACGACCAGTACACGCGCGCGGCCCGCGCCAGAGGCGGGCGCTAGAAGTAGGTGGAGGTCAGGTCGCCGGTCGGCCAGGTCTTCACCGCGTTCGCGGCCTTGTGCAGCGCCGCGTCGATGTCGGCGTAGTTCGCCGCGCTGCCCTCCTGGCGCTGGTCGAAGAGGACCGCCCACGACAGCCCGTCGTACCGGCGGACCATCAGCGTGTACGTTCCGGCCAGGCTTCCGTTGTGCCAGGTGTTGCGGCCGCCGGTCACGGGGCGCACCTGCCATCCGCAGCCGTAGTACCAGCCGTCGGAGTTGATGCCCGTCTCCGGCTTGGCGAACGCCCGGCTGATGGACGCCGACGTCAGGATCGACCCGCCGTCGTAGATGCCCGCGAAGCGGGTGAGGTCCATGGCGGTGGCCAGCCAGCCGCCGTGCGCGTCCATGTTCTCCAGGTTGAACGCGCCGTACGGGAAGGGCACCTTGGTGCCGCTGTTGTCGAACACGGTGGCGCCGGTGTAGGTCGAGTAGTACGGAACCTCTCCGGTGACCTTGGTGCGCGATCTGCCCAGGCGCATCCGCGTGATGCCGCGGGGAGCGAGCACGGTCTGGCGGACGTAGTCCTGGTACTTCTTCCCGGTGACCTTCTCGATGATCCGGCCGAGCAGCATGTACCCGTAGTTGGAGTAGGCGTACTGCGTGCCGGGCGCGTGGTCGAGCGCGCGCCCCGACGTGTACTTCATGATGTTCGCCTGCGACACCGGCAGCGCGACGCCGAGCGCCTTGGCGATCGTCGCGTCGCGGAACATCGGGTCGGGCGTGATGTCGCGGTCCCAGCCGCCGAGGTGCTGCAGCAGCCGCAGGACCGTGACGTCCTTGAGGCGCGGGTCGGCCGTCGTGGAGAGCCCGAGCAGCGTCGCCACCCGGTCGGTGAGCTTCAGCTTCCCGTCCTGGACGAGCCGGAGCACCGCCGTCGCCGTCACGGGCTTGGAGATGCTGGCGACGCGGAACGGCGAGGTCGGCTGCGTCTTGAAGGCGCCGTCCTCGGCGTAGGTGTAGCCGCGCGAGAGGATCAGCTTGCCCTTGCGGACGACGGCGAGCTGCCCGCAGGGGATCGTCCGCGCCTGCATGAAGCTCTTGAGCGTGGCGTCGAAGCCGCCGAGGCCGGCGAGCGCCTTGCCGGTCACTCCCCAGGTGCGGGCCGCGGCCGCCGCCTGCGCCGTCCTGGTCGACCCGGACCCGCCGGACGCGCAGCCAGCGAGCAGCGCCGGCGCGGCCACCAGGCCCGCCGCCTTGCCGAAGTTCCGCCTGCTCAGCTCTGCCACCGCGGCCCCCTGAAGATCGTCTGTCCGGAATGCGGTGATCATGCACCTTAGTGCATTCGATCTTCAGAGACCGGGGAAACGGCGGCACGGGCGCCCCGGGCGACCCCGCCCGGTGCTCCCCGGCCGGTGCTCCCCGGCCGGTGCTCCCCGGCCGGGCCCTGCGGCGCTACCCGGGCAGCCGGACGTCGAACTCGATCTCGACCTCGTCGGCGAGCCGGAGCGCGCCGAAGAACGCCGAGTAGGGCTTGATGCCCCAGCGGCTCTGCTCGACGGTGACGCCGCCGCGGACCCGGTCGCCGTCCCTGGCGGCCGCGAGCCGCACCGGCTTGACCCGCCCCATGATCGTCAGGTCGCCCTCGACGGCGTCCGCGCCGATCGCGGTGGAGACGAACCGGATCTGCGGATGGCGCCGGACCTCCAGGACCTTCCGCAGGTTCTTCACGATCTCCGCGCGGTCCTGGTCGGTGAGCGGCTTCACGCCGCCGGCCCCCTCGCGCACCTCCAGCCCGTCCACCTCGACGGTCACCTCGACCGACGAGGCGTCCAGGGGCTCGCGCGCCTCGACCGCCGCCGACCAGCGCGTCGCCTCGATGGTCAGGTCGTGCCCGGCGCGCCGGCCGAGCCCGCTGCGCCCCGTCCGGACGAGCAGCCGCCCGTCCCGCGGTCCGAGCTCGAACTTTCCCTCCATGCCCTCCACCCTGCCACGCGGGTCAGAGGCACTCCACCTCGGGCTGCGGGCGGTACTCGGTGTGGAACCTCTGGCGGCGCACCTCGCGGCCGCCGGCCAGCAGCGTCCGCCACACGTCGACCTCGAAGCCCTCCCGGCCCGCCATGGGAATGCACTCGCCGCCGCGGCCGACGCCCGACTCGAACGGCCTGAACCCGTACCGCTCGGACGTCCGCGACCGCACCTCGTACCTGCGCCGGCCCCACAGGTTCACGGTCAGCGACGTCGCCGAGTGGGCCACCTGGATCCGCACCGTCTCGCGGGTGTCGTTCCTCCAGGTGAAGTCGAGTTGCGGATAGAACACCGCGGCCTCGCGCCCTTCCGGGTACTCCGGCATCCACAGGGTGTGGGCGCGCGCCTTCCGGATGTCCAGCCCGGCCAGGAACACCGCGTTGTACAGCGTCGTGGACACCTGGCAGATGCCGCCGCCCACGTCGTCCGCCAGCCGCGAGCCCATGATCGCGGGCGCGGGCACGTACCCGCGGCTCCTCGTGCGGGGTCCGACGGCGTCGTTGAACGAGAACGTCGCTCCGGGCTCGACGACCCGCCCGTCCAGGGTCCGGGCGGCGAGTTCGATGTTGCGCACGCGGGGCTCGCCCGGGGCGAACCGCGTCGTGAACGTGCTCATCAGGCGCTCGGACGGCAGCGCGCCGGGCCCGTCCCGCCCGCCCGGGCCGCGGTGCGGCACGGTGAGCGCCGCCGACACGCCCGACAGCCGCGGGCCCTCCAGGTAGGCGCCCAGCAGGAGCCCCGTCGACGCGACGGCGCCCGCCACGATGGGCCACCACCGCCGGACGCCGCGCCGCAACCGGTCGCGGCGCGCTCGCCCCTCCCGGCGGCGCCCAGGCCCGATCCGCCCCACAGCCCACACCCCCCGACGATCCCCACGGGACCACTCACGGACCCTGCCGCTCACCCGCGGCGGGCGCCCGCGCCTTTACCCGAACAGAACGAACGTCCGAACAACACCGGGCCCGCCACGGGCACCGGGGCCGTCCGGACGGCAGGCGCGGGGGGTGCGCGCCGGGCGCCGTCAGCGGGCGCGGGCCCCGGCGCGCATGCGCTCGGGGTCGATCTCCCTGCCGGGACGCCGGCGCAGGTACTCGGCCTCCATCTCGTTCATGCGCCGCGTGTGCTCGCCGTAGGCCTGGTCGGCGGCGTGCCGCAGCGCGTCCAGCCTCGTCTCGTACAGGTGGCCGAGCTCACGGAACAGGTCGTCGTCGCTGAGGTCGCCGGGCGCGACTCCCAGGTCACGGCTCGTCATCGTGTGATCTCCTCCTTGGTGGGCGTCCCGTGCCTTACCCGGTCACCGGGGCATGAATCGTGAACACCCGGAGTGCACGGGGGTGCTTGCCGAAACGCACCGCGCGGGGCAGCGACGCCACCTCGCCGTCGCGCGCCAGCCGGAGATCGCCGGCCGCCGAGATCACCTCCATGCCGGTCGTCCGCCACGAGCGGTACCCGGGCGTCAGGCGCAGGTGGCCCACGATGATCGCGGCGACCGCGCGGACGCGGGGCGCGCCGCCGCCTGCGGTGACCATCCGCACGTCGAGCCTCCCGTCGTCGAGGCGCTCGCGCCAGGTGGGCGCGGCGCCCCACGAGCCGAAGACGCCGTTGCCGACGAACGCGAGCCAGACCCGCCGGCGCCTGCCGTCCACCATCAGCTCGACGGGCTCGGCGTGCCTCAGCGTGCGGACGGCGGCGACCGCGAGCGCGGGCCACTTCCCGATCCGCCTCTCCAGCCGGACCCGCCTCTCGACGACCTCGGTGTAGGCGCCGATGCTCGCGGTGTTGAGGAAGACCTGCTCGGCCTCCTCCCCCGCCTCGGCGGACACGGGCGTCGCGTAGGAGACGTCGGCGCGGCCGACGCGCCCCTCCCGGTAGGCCCTGATCGCCTGCGTCGCGGTCTCGACGCCGATCGCCCGCGAGAAGTGGTCGAACGTCCCACCGGGGACGACCAGCAGCGGGACGTCGCGTCCGAGCGCCGCCCGCGCGGCCGCGCTCACGGTGCCGTCGCCGCCGACCACGGCCAGCACGGCGGCCCGCTCGGCCGCCTCGGCGCACGCCTTGTCGACGTCCGCGCCCGGCTCCACCCGGACGATCTCCGCCGCGGGCAGCTCGGCCTCGAGCAGCGCGAGCGCGATCTCCGAGCGCCTCGGGAGGATCCCGGCGCCGGTCTCCGCCGAGGGACCCGAGCCCAGGTTGACGACGGCCACGACGCCCCGCCCGTCCTCGGCGGTCCGCAGGACCCCGCCCCCGGCCGGGGCCACGCGCGCCACCGGAGGCCGCGAGGGCCACACCAACCGCGTCCCGGCCCCGGCGAGCGCGCCGATCCCGAGCCCCGCCAGGACGTCGCCCGGATAGTGGGCGCCGGTGTAGACGCGGGAGAAGGCCACCGCCGCGGCCGTCGCCGCGACCGGGACGGCCACCGCGGCCGGCGCCTCCAGCGCGACGCCCGTCGCGAACGCGGCGGCCGACGCCGAGTGCCCGGAGGGGAAGGCGTGCGAGGTCGGCAGCTTCCACCGGATCCGGATCGGGGGGACGAGGTCGACGACGGGGCGCCTGCGGCGGAAGGCCTGCTTTCCGACGATGTTCACCGCGGGGCTCGCCACGGCGATCGCGATGGCCCCGCGCAGCGCCGCGCGCCGCAGCCGGGGCCGTCCCGCGACGCCCATCGCGCCGGCCGCCGAGAACCACAGCACCCCGTGGTCGGCGAACCGCGACAGGCGCGGCAGGACGTACTCCAGCCCGCGCAGCCGCGCCGACGCCACCTGATCGAACGCCCACCGGTCCATCCGGCCGAGCCTGCGCAGCAGGGGGACGCGCTGGGGCCAGGCCCGATGCTCCTGAGCCTGCCGCGACCGGCGCCGAGTGACGGAACGTGACGGCACGAAAGTGCGCCGTGAATGGTTGACGCGCATGTCGCGGGTATCCCCAGGGAGGCCGACATGATTCCGTAAAGATCTCAAATCGGGGGTCACATGCGGGCGAACGTCACTGTGGACTCAACGACTGCAATAGGCTTCGCGACATGAGTCACCCGGAACGGCTCGGAACCCCGGGTGGCGAGTCGGTCGGAACGATCGCGGAGCCTCCTCACGTGAACGGAACCCTGGCCGACTACGCCGCACGATACGGGCTGAGGCAGAGCGCTGCGCGCCCCCCGCTGCGCAAGTACATCCAGGATGTGTGGGCTCGCCGGAACTTCATCTGGGCGTTCGCATCCGCCAAGAACATCTCGATGTACAACGACTCCCGACTGGGTCAGGTGTGGCAGCTGCTGACCCCGCTGCTCAACGCCGGGGTCTACTACCTGATCTTCGGTCTGCTGCTCGGCACCGGGCGCGGCGTGCCCGACTTCATTCCCTTCCTGGTGACGGGCGTCTTCCTGTTCGGGTTCACGCAGCGGTCGGTCACCTCCGGCGCCAAGTCCGTCGGCGACAACCTGTCGCTGATCAGGGCCCTGCACTTCCCGCGCGCCACGCTGCCCCTGGCGATCGCGATCGTGGAGATGCAGCAGCTCCTGCTCGCGCTGGTGGTGCTGTTCGCCATCGTGTTCGCGTTCGGCGAGCCGATCACCTTCCAGATGCTGCTGCTCGTCCCCGTGGTCGCGCTCCAGCTCATGTTCAACGTGGGCATCAGCATGGTCATGGCCAGGCTGGGCGCGTTCAACCGCGACATCACCCAGCTGCTGCCGTTCGTCATGCGGGTCTGGCTCTACGCCTCCGGCGTGATCTTCTGCCTGCCGGTGATGATGAAGCCGGGCGGCCGGCTGGCCGGGTACCCGTGGCTGGCGGAGCTGCTCCAGCTCAACCCGGCGTACGTGTACGTGGAGCTGAGCCGGTCCGTGCTGCTCGGCGAGTACCGGGGCTTCGTCGCGGGTATCCACAACGCCGCCTCGCCGGGGCAGTTGTGGCTCTACGGGATCGTGTGGGCCGCCGTGATGCTGGCGGGCGGGTTCCTGTTCTTCTATCGTGCCGAGGAGCGATACGGCCGTGGCTGACACGAAGGTCCGCGGAGCCGTCGACATCGACCCGACCCGGGAGCCGATCGTCGTCGTGGACGACCTGCACATCGTCTACCGGGTGTTCGGCGCGGGAGGCAAGGGCAACGCCGCCAGCGCGTTCTCGCGCATCCTGCGCCGCAAGCACCGCCCGTCGATGACCGAGGTCCATGCGATCAAGGGTCTGTCGTTCGTCGCGTACCGGGGCGAGGCGGTCGGCATCATCGGCACCAACGGCTCCGGCAAGTCGACGCTGCTGAAAGCGATCGCGGGGCTGCTGCCCCCGCACCGGGGCGCCGTCTACACCGACGGCCAGCCCTCCCTGCTGGGCGTGAACGCGGCCCTCATGAAGGACCTCACCGGCGAGCGCAACATCGTCCTCGGCTGCCTCGCCATGGGCATGACCCCGGCGGAGACGAAGAGCAAGTACCAGGAGGTCGTCGACTTCGCCGGGCTGAAGGAGGGCTTCATCCAGTACCCCATGCGGACGTACTCCTCCGGCATGGGCGCCCGCCTCCGGTTCGCGATCGCCGCGGCCAAGACCCACGACGTGCTCCTGATCGACGAGGCGCTCGCCACCGGCGACGCCAAGTTCAAGACCAAGAGCAAGCGCCGCATCGACGAGCTGCGCAAGGACGCCGGCGCGGTCTTCCTCGTCGCGCACCAGCTCGACACGGTCAAGGAGATGTGCGACCGCGTCATCTGGGTCGACGAGGGCCGCATGCACATGGACGGCGACCCCGAAGAGGTCATCGCCGCCTACATCGAGGCGACCGGCAAGTAGCGCCGCCGGTCCGGCGCCGGACGGCGCCGGACCGTGGTCGTGGCATCGCCGGGTTCGCCGCGGGGGCCGTCAGAACGCGACTCCTCCTGGTAGAGATGGGGTGTCACGATGATCCTGATAGAGGAGGTCGCCATGCCCGGCAAGCCCCCGCTTCCGCACGAGCACCTGCCCGACGTCCCCTCGTTCACGGTCGCCAGCGACGACATCGCCGAGGGCGAGCGGCTCGCTGACCGGCACGTGTTCGACGACTGGGGTTTCAGCGGCGGCAACGAGTCGCCGCACCTGCGCTGGTCCGGGTTCCCGGAGGCGACGAAGAGCTTCGCGGTGACCTGCTACGACCCGGACGCGCCGACCGGCAGCGGCTTCTGGCACTGGTCGCTGTTCGACATCCCCGCGAGCGTCACGGAGCTGCCGACGGGCGCCGGGACCGAGGACGCCAAGGTCGGCGTGCACGCCCGCAACGACTACGGGGTCAGGGCGTTCGGCGGCGCCGCTCCGCCGCCCGGCGACCCGCACCGCTACGTCTTCACCGTCCACGCGCTGGACGTGGAGTCGCTCGGCCTCGGCCCGGACACCTCCCCGGCCGTCGTGGGCTTCAACATCACCGCCCACACCCTCGCGCGCGCCGCCATCGTCGCCGAGTACGGCGTCTGACGCCGCCCGGCCTCCCAGGCCGTCCCGGATCCTCCCGGGGCGGCCTCGTCGGTCGCGGCGGGGGTCAGCCGGCTCCCATGAGGACGTCGCCCACGGCCGTGCGGCGGTAGAGGACGGAGCGGCCGCTGCGCTCGCGCGTGACGAGGCCGGACTCCCGCAGCACCGCGAGGTGGTCGCCGATCCCGCCGACGCTCATCCGGAGGCGGGCGCTCAGCCAGCTGGTCGTGGCGGGCTCGGCGAGCAGGCGCAGCAGGTCGGCCCGCGTGCGGCCCACCAGCCTGGCCAGAGCGTCCTCGTCGCGCGGCTCCCGGCTCTCCCAGAGGGCCGCCACTCCCCTGGCCCGGTACATGAGCGTGTACGGCCAGTCCTGTTCGAGCGCCGCGCCGAGTTCGGCGAAGACGACGGGCACGAACGTCAGCCCGGCGCCGTCGAGGCGGTAGGTGGCGTCGCCGTGCATGTCGGCCTCGATGACGCCGTCGCGCCAGCGCACCTTGCGGGACAGGCCGTCCAGCGCCGCCGCCCAGCCGTAGGCGGCCAGGCGCCCCGCGCGGTGGACGATGTCGCGTTCCAGGATCGAGCGCAGCACCGGCCAGTCCGGCTCCAGGAGGGCGCGCCAGGCCGTCTCCAGGCCCGCGGCGAGCCGCTCGACGACGTCGGGGGCCTCCAGCACCTCCCGGACGGCGGGCTCCGGCTCCGGCAGCCCCTCCAGGTTGCGGGCGAGCTCGCGGCGCGCCTGGCCGAGCGGTGTCGCCCTGACGGTGACCAGCTGGTCGGCGACCGTCAGGTTCGGGCGGGCGGGCGGCGGGACGACGAAGTCGGCCATGTACCCGTGCGGGCGGCGCAGGAAGACCAGCGCGCGCAGGGCCGGGTCCCCGGCCACCCGCCGGTACGCCGGCCGCACCCGCTCCACCCAGGGCCCGAGGGGCCCGACCGGCATCCGGCCCGCGACCACGCCGAGCGCGCTGTGCACCTCGATCAGCGGGGCGACCCCGAAGCGGCTGGCCGCGAGGTCGCCGGGGCCCACCACGATGCGGTACATGTTTCGCTCCTCCCCGAAACATTGTCCCGCACGTGGCCGGTGCCCGCAGAGTCGCCGCCATGACCGCTCCTACGACGACCTCCGCCCGGTACCGCGACGTGTTCGGCGTCCCGGAGTTCCGGACGCTGTTCTCCCTCCAGACGCTCCAGGTGGGCGGCGACTCGGTCCGGACGATCGCGCTGTCGGTCCAGACGTTCGAGCGCACCGGCTCGCCCGTCGCGGCGGCCCTCGTCTTCGCCGCCGGGATGCTCCCGTACGTGGTCGGCGGCGCCCTGCTGCTCTCCCTCGCCGACCGCGTCCCGGCGCGGCGGCTGCTCACCGGCTACCACCTGCTGCGCCTCGCGGTCACGGCCGTCCTCGCGGTGGGCGGGCTCCCGCTGCCGCTGATCATGGCGCTGCTCGTCGCGGCGGGCCTGTTCGCCCCGGTCGGCAGCGCGGCGGTCCAGGCCCGGCTGCCCGTCCTGCTCCCCGGGGACGGCTACGTGCTCGGACGGTCCCTGTTCTCGATGACCAGCGCGGGCGCCCAGATCGCCGGCCAGGCCGCCGGCGGGCTCCTGCTGTCGGTGCTCGCCCCGGCCGGGACGCTCTGGCTCGCGGCCGCCGGCGCGGCGCTGGCCGCGGGCCTCGCCCGGTTCCGCCTCCCGGACGCTCCCGCCCCGTCCCGGGCCGTGTCCACCGGGACGGCGCGGGCGACGTGGCGGACCAACCGGCTCCTGCTGGGCCGCCGCACGACGCGCGGGCTGCTCCTCGCCGGCTGGCTGCCGATCTCCCTGTCGGTGGCGGCGGAGGGGGTCGCCGTCCCCTACGCGGGGGGACTGGGGCGCCCGGACGCGGCGGGGCTGCTGCTGTCGGCCGCCGCGGCCGGGATGTTCGCGGGCAACCTGGTCGCGGGCCGCTGGGTCCGCCCGGACCTGCGGGACCGCCTCGCGCTGCCGCTGGCCGCGCTGACCGGTGCGCCGCTCCTGCTGTTCGCCTTCGGGCCGGGCCTGGCGGCGGCGTGCGCGCTGATGGCGGCGGGGACGTTCGGGCTGGGCTACGAACTGCCCGTGCAGCGGCGGCTCGTGGACGCGGTGCCCGAGGAGATCCGCGGGCAGGCGGTCGGCCTGTACGGCAGCGGCCTCATGACCGGCCAGGCGGCCGGCATCGGCGCGGCGGGCGCCCTGGGCGAGGTGATGGCGCCCGGTCAGGTCATGGTGCTGTGCGGCGCCGCGACGCTGGTCGCGTGCCTCTGCCTCCACCGCTCGCTGCGCTGAAGGGTGTGGCGTGTTCGCCCGGTCAGGGGCGAACACGCCACGGGCGTGGCTACTTCTGCCAGGGGAAGCGGTCGGCGAAGGCCGGCTTGAGGTGGTCCAGCCAGACCGCCTCGGGGTCGTACTGCGCGAAGAAGGGCTTGCCGACGAGATCGGCGTCGCGGCACTGGATGAAGTGCAGCGCGAAGACCTTCTGGCCCGCGATCTCCAGGACGCCGTCCACGCAGACCTTGCCCGGCGTGGCCGACATGGACGGGCCGCGGACGGTCCGCGCCAGCCCCGAGACGTTCTTGTAGGCGTCGCGGAAGATCTCGTAGGCCTGGCCGAGCGGCACGGCGAAGTAGTCCTGCGGCCCCGTGTCGCGCTCGACGAACATGTAGTAGGGGATCAGACCCATCCGGGTCTGCGTGCGCCACATGTCCTGCCAGACGGCGGCGTCGTCGTTGATCGTCCGGATCAGCGGCGCCTGGGTGCGGATGACCGCCCCGGTGTCGCGGATGCGGCGGCACGCCTCGGCGACCATGAGGGGTTCGAGCTCGCGCGGGTGCGTGAAGTGCGCCATGAACGCCAGGTTCTTGCCCGAGGCGGTGACCTGCTCGAACAGCCGGAGCATGTCGTCGGCGTCGGGGTCGGTGACGAACTTCTGGGGCCAGTACGCCAGCGACTTGGTCCCGATCCGGATGGATTCGAGCTGCTCGATGTCGAGCAGCGGCTCGACGTAGCGGCGCAGCACCGGCTCGCCCATGATCATGGCGTCGCCGCCGGTGAACAGGACGCTCGTGACCTCGGGGTGCGCGAGGATGTACTCGCGCAGCGCGGTGGGCTCGTCGCCCGCCATCTTCAGGTCGGCCTCGCCGACGAACTGGGCCCACCGGAAGCAGTAGGTGCAGTAGGCGTGGCAGGTCTGGCCCTGCTTGGGGAAGTACAGCACCGTCTCGTCGTACTTGTGCTGCATCCCGGGGATCTTGCCGTCCCCGAAGCTCGGGATGTTGAGCTCCATCTGGCCGGCCGGATGCGGGTTCAGCTTCATCCGCACCTTGTGGGCGGCGGCCTCGATCTCGGCCTTCGGCGCCTCGCGGCTCAGCAGGTCCGACAGGTGCGCGACGTCCCCGGCGGGGAGCATGTCCTCCTGCGGGAAGACGAGCCGGTAGATCGGATCGTCGGGCGCGGCCGACCAGTCGATGAGCTCCTCGATGACGTATGCGTTCGTCCGGAAGGGCAGGACCGTCGCCACCGCCCGGGTCGCGAGCCGCTGCGCGGGTGTCAGCCCCGCGCGAGCCGTGAGCTCGTCGAGGTGCTTCGCCGTGAAGGCGCGGAACTTGCGACCGGTGGATCGCACTGCGGGAGCCGCGTCGTTCACCAGTGTCACGTGTTGGTACTCCTTGCTGTCAGCGGGGGAGGCGCACCCGGGCGCGCCGCCACGTACCGTGATCAGAACCGCCTGGGCCACCCTCATTCAACCGTTTGGGGTGGCTTCATGCCGAATTAATACCCCCTGTACGTCCCCGACAAAGCCATGGTCAGGATGATCCCGACATATAGGCTCCGTCATCATCGTTGACGCCTCATGTCTTGTCCAACGACTACGGGACGTCAACTTCTCCGTCAGCCCCCGTTAAGGCTTCGGCCAGCGGATACTCCGCTAAGACCGACCCAGGTCATGAGCCTGCGGCCGGTTCGGAAATACTAAGGGGCGTGTAGGACCGATCGGCGCACGGGACGTGCGGGCGTGAGGGGGCCGGGTGGACTCTGACCAGCGGGGCGGGCCGGGTGTCGTCCCCATGCGCCTGATCGTCCTCGCGGGGCTCGCGTCGGTCACGTACGCCAGCTTCGTGCTGGAGAACGTCCTCAGCCCCAAGCTGGACTTCATCAACGGCTACGTGAGCGAACTGTCGGCCTCCGACCAGCCGTTCCACCTCGTCTACAGCGCCGGCGACCTCATCACCGGCGTGCTGTCGATCCTGGTGGCGGCCGGGACGCTCCGCAGGCTCACCCGCAAGCCCCTCGCCACCGCCGGGTGGGTGTTCCTCGCGCTGTTCGGCGTGTGCGCCATCGGCGACGCGTCCTTCCCCCTGGACTGCGCTCCCAGCCTGGAGACCTGGTGCGCCCTCCGGGAGCGGTCCGAGAACGTGTCGTTCTCCCACGAGTTCCACTCGGTGACCAGCAGCGCAGTGATCGTCTGCGGGGTGGCGGCGCTCCTGCTGCTGTCCCTGGCCGCCCGCCGGTACGGCTGGTGGCCCGCCCTGGCCCGCTGGGGCTGGCTGCTGGCGCTCGCCGAGTCGGCGGCCGCGCTCGGGACGCTGGTGGCGATGTACGCCGGGCAGTGGCTCGGGATCGTCCAGCGCGTCCAGATCGGCATCCTGTGCCTGGGGCTGCTGACCATCGCGTGGGCGCTGTACTCCGACCACAGGGACGCGGCGCGCGCGGCACGGCACGCGTCGGACGAGCGGGCGGAGGCATGCCTGTGAGCCGCACCGGCGGCGGGGCCCGCGGCCCCGGCGAGATCGTGAACGTGGGACGCGAGCAGGTCCACGTCGTCGAGTCGGGCCCGCCGGACGGGCCGCCGCTGCTGCTCAGCTCCGGGCTGGGCGGCGCCTGGTTCGACTGGGAGCCGTCCGCCGAGCTGCTCCGCGAGGGGTACCGGGTGATCGTCTACGACCGTCCGGGCCTCGGGCTCAGCCCCGCCGCCGCCGCGCCGCCCTCGCTGCGCCGCGACACCGCCCTCATGGGGGCGCTGGCGGAGCGGGCCGGCCGGCCGGTGACCGTCCTCGCGCACTCGATGGCCGCGTTCGCCGCCGAGGCGCTGGCCAGGACGCGCCACGGGCTCGTGCGGGGCCTGGTGCTGCTCGACCCGAGCTACGAGGGCGACGCGTGGGTGCCCGTGCGGCTGGCCGCCGCGCTGGCCCCGCTCGCCGCGGCGGCGGGCGCGGTGCTCGGCGCGACCCGGCTGGCGCGGGTCGCCGGGCCGCGCGGCCGCCGGATGGTCCTCAGGCGCACCAGTCTCCGGGAGGACGCCGTCCCGGAGGAGGTCGTGCGGTCGGTGTACGGGCGCGGGACGGTGCTCGGCACGGTCCTCGCGGAGGAGCTGGCCTACCGGGAGATGGCCGCCGACCTGGCGGGACTGCGCGAGCGGCGCCCCTTCCCGCCCGTCCCGCTGGCCGTGGTGACCGCGCTGGGCGACGTGGACGGCGACGACCGCAAGCGCGCCTGGGCCGAGGCGCACGAGCGGCTCGCCGCGATGAGCCCGCGCGGCAGGCGGATCGAGCTGCCGGACGCCCTGCACATGGTCCCGCTCGACCGTCCCGACGCGGTGGCCGACGCCGTCGCCGGCCTCCACCGGACGGAGGGAGCGGCATGAGGCGCCTTCCCGCCGCCGTGCTCGCCGTCCTGCTCGCCGTGACGATGTCCGGCTGCAAGGTCATGCAGAGGATCTCCGACGGGGCCTACCGCAACGCCGTCACCGACGGGGTCGTGGACGAGCTGGACGCCCGGGGCGTCGAGCTGCGGGAACGCCCGGAGTGCAGATCGCCGGGGCGGGAGACCGACGCCGTGGTGCGCGTCGACTGCACGGCCCGGACCACGGCCGGGGAGCCGGTCGCCGTCGAGGGGATCGTCCACGACGCCGACACCGAACGTCCGCGCGAGTCCTACGTGGTGACCGTCGGCGGGCGCCAGGTGCTCCGCAAGGACTGCCTCGGCCTCGGCTGCGAGCACCCGGTCGGCTGACCGGGCAACGAATCCGCATACGGAACGGAAAAACCCAACACGCAGCGCATACACACCCGTACCGTCGGTGACGTAGCGAGTGTGAAGATACCCAGCGTGAAGATGCCGCGCCTCAGGATCGGCCGCAAGCCGGCCCTGATCCTGGGGTCCGCAGCACTCCTCGTGATCGCCGCCGTGGGCGGCGGCGCGTTCCTTCTGCTGTCGGGCGGCGAGGAGTTGCAGTACAAGACGCAGGCCGCGCTGCGCAAGGCGCTTCCCGTGACGGCCGCCGCCGAGCTGCACGAGCACGGTGTGCGGCTGGCGGCGCCGCTGCGGTGCGCGGACCTGCCCGGCTGGACGAAGACGAAGATGCGGGTGTCCTGCACCGGCATGACCTCGGACGAGAAGCCGGTCGAGGTCATCGGCAGCGGTGAGCAGGAGACGCGCCGGAACTACTACACGATCCTCGTGGACGGCCGGCCGGTCGTGGAGAACGCGTCGTGCCTGGGCGCCGACTGCCGCAAGCAGGAGGGCTAGGCCGGCGGCGTGAGGATCGCCACTCCGGGCGTGGGGCGCCGAGGCAGGCGAAGGGACGCCATACGATGCGATGAGCTGCGTTCTTGCGGCCCACCGTGTTTCCTTTCGTCCTCCTGGAGCGGCCATGACCGGCACCGGCGAGCCGTCGCGGCCCGTGACGCCTCGCCCGGCGGAGCCCGGCCCGCCCGCGACCGGCCCGTCCGAGCCCGGCCCTCCTGAACCGGGCCCCGCGCCCCGCACGAACGCGGCGCCGCCGCGGCGAGCCGCCCAGCCGGCCAGGAGCACCGCACCGTCCACGAGCACGCCGCCCGGGAGCACCGCGCCGCGCCCGGCGCCGCGCCGCCCGGCGACGGTGCGCCCGCTGCCGATCGCGGTCGACACGATGGGCGGCGACCACGCCCCCGAGGAGATCATCGCGGGGGCGGTGGCCGCGGTCCGCGAGCACGGCGTCCGGCTGGTGCTGGTCGGGCGGGCGGCGCGGATCCGGCGGGAGCTGGACCTGCACGGCGTCCTCGGCACGATCCCCATCGTGAACGCTGACGAGGCCCTGGACATGGGCGAGGGCGCGCTGGCGAGCTGGCGCAAGCCCCGCTCGTCCATCGCGATCGCCTGCCACCTGATCAAGCAGGGGCGGGCGTCGGCGCTGGTGTCGGCGGGCAGCACCGCCGGGGTGGTGGCGACGTCGCGGCTGCGGCTCAAGGGCCAGCAGGGCGTGATGCGGCCGGCGATCGCCGTGGCGCTGCCGACGCGGCCGCACCCCACGATCCTGCTGGACGCGGGCGCCACCGCGGACGTCAAGCCGGAGGGGCTCGTCCAGTTCGCCGCGCTCGGCACCGCGTACGCGCAGATCCTCCTCGGCGTGGACCGCCCGTCGGTGGGGCTGCTCAACATCGGCGCCGAGCCGGGCAAGGGCAACAAGCTCACCAAGCGGGCGCACGAGCTGCTCGCGACCGGCAGCCACGGCATCGAGTTCGCCGGGAACGTGGAGGGCCACGACCTGCTGAGCGGGCGCGTCGACGTCGTCGTCGCCGACGGGTTCACCGGGAACGTCGCGCTCAAGGCCGTGGAGGGCACCATCGCCACCGCGTTCGCGGAGATCCGCGAGGCGATGACCTCCACCCCCGCCGCGCGCATGGGCGCGCTGCTGCAGCGGCGCCGCCTCCAGGACCTGCGCGACCGCCTCGACCCCGACACCTACGGCGGCGGCGTCCTGCTCGGCCTGAACGGGACGGTCGTGATCGCGCACGGCGCCTCCCGGGCCCGCGCCGTCACCTCGGCCTGCGACCTGGCGCACCGGCTGGCCGCCGGACGCATCGTCGAGCGGATCCGCGAGCAGGTCGCCGCGACCCGCACATCCCGGTTCGGGCGCTGGACGCACGGCGAGCGCGACGGCGACAAGCCCGCCGAGAGGCCGGCGGACCGGCCCGGCGACACGGCCCCGGAGGTCCCCTCCCCCGCCGCCGACACCGTCCCCGACCGCAAAGAGCCGCCCGCCGGGCACTAGCCCCGCGCAAAACCGATTCCGGGGCCCGGCGCGTCGCCGATAACCTTGGGACATGCCCGATCCGCAACTCGTACTCGCCGCCCGGGTCCAGGCCGCGCTGAGCGCCGCCTTCGGACCGTCGTACGCGGACACCGACCCGGTCATCCGGCCGTCGCAGTTCGCCGACCTTCAGGCCAACGTGGCGCTGCCGCTGGCCAAGAAGCTGGGCCGCAAGCCGCGAGACGTGGCGGAGGCGATCACCGCGCACCTCGACACGGCGGGCGTCGTGTCGCAGGTCCAGGTCAGCGGTCCCGGGTTCATCAACCTGACGCTCAGCGACGGGTGGATCGCCGGCGAGGCGCAGCGGGCCCTGGAGGACGAGCGGCTCGCCGTCCCCCTCGCGGACAAGCCGCAGAAGGTCGTCGTCGAGTACTCCTCCCCGAACGTGGCGAAGGAGATGCACGTCGGGCACCTGCGGACCACGATCGTCGGCGACGCGATCGCGCGGATCCTGGCGTTCCTCGGGCACGAGGTCGTCCGCGACAACCACGTCGGCGACTGGGGCACCCCGTTCGGCATGCTGATCGAGCACCTGCTCGACCTCGGCGAGGACGCCGCCGCGCGGGACGACTCGTCCGTCAGCGACCTGACCGCCTTCTACCAGGCCGCGCGGGAGAAGTTCGACGGCGACGAGGCGTTCGCCGACCGGTCCCGGCGCAGGGTCGTCGCGCTCCAGGCGGGCGACGCCGAGACGCTGCGGCTCTGGAACGTCCTCGTCGACGTGTCGAAGCGGTACTTCAACTCCGTCTACGGGCGGCTCGGCGTCACCCTCACCGACGACGACATCAAGGGCGAGAGCTACTACAACGACCTGCTGGCCCCGACCGCGCGGGAGCTGGAGGGCAAGGGCATCGCGGTGATCAGCGACGGGGCGCTGTGCGCGTTCCCGCCCGGGTTCACCGGCCGGGAGGGCGAGCCCCTCCCAGTGATCATCCGCAAGAGCGACGGCGGCTACAACTACTCCACCACCGACCTCGCCACGATCCGGTACCGGGTCGACACCGAGCACGTCGACCGGATGGTCTACGTGGTCGGGGCGCCGCAGTCGCTGCACTTCCAGATGGTGTTCGCCGTCGCGCGCATGGCGGGCTGGCTGAACGACGAGGTGAAGGCCGAGCACGCGCAGATCGGCAACGTCCTCGGCACCGACGGCAAGATCCTGCGGACCCGGGCCGGCGGCACCGTCAAGCTGGCGGAGCTGCTGGACGAGGCGGTCGAGCGGGCCGGGGCCGTGTTCGACGAGATCCAGCACGACGAGCCGTTCGACGACGCCACGCGGGCCGAGATCGTCCAGGCGGTCGGCATGGGCGCGGTGAAGTACGCCGACCTGTCGGTGGCGCGCGACAGCGAGTACACCTTCGACTTCGACCGGATGATCTCGTTCAACGGCAAGACCGGCCCGTACCTGCAGTACGCGGCCGCGCGGATCCGGTCGATCTTCCGCAAGGGCGGCCTGGCCCCCGAGGACGCGACCGGCCCGATCACGCTCACCCATCCGGCCGAGCGGGCGCTGGCGCTGGAGCTGCTCGGGTTCGGCGCCGTGCTGAAGCAGGCCGGCGAGACCGCCGAGCCGCACCGGCTGGCGAGCTACGTCTACTCGGTCGCCGACGCGTACACGACGTTCTACGAGAACTGCCCGGTGCTGAAGGCTCCCGACGAGGAGACCAGGGCGTCGCGGCTGGCGCTGTGCGCGGCGACGCTGCGCACGCTCGTCACCGGCCTCGGCCTCCTCGGCGTCCCCACCCCCGAGCGCATGTGAGACGGGCGCCGCGCGTCACGGCACGCCCGTGCCGTGCGGCGACGGACGGCCTGCCTGGGGCGGAGCCTCCGGCCGGGCCTCCCTCTGCACGGGCCCCTGTGCGGGCCCCTGGGCGGTTCCGGCCCGTTCGCGGGTGACCTGCTCCCGGACGGCCGGCACGATCTCCAGGGCGAACACCGGGAGCTGCTCGGGGTCGCCGCCGTACAGGAACGAGTCGACGCCGTGCCCGACGGCCAGCTCCGTCAGCTCGTAGATCCACTGGCGCGGCGGGCCGTGCAGGAAGCCCCGCGACTCCCGCCCGTCGACCTCCCCTTCGAGGACGTAGACGCGGCGGATCTCGCCGGGCCCGCGGCCGGCCCTCAGCGCGGCCTCGTCGATGCGGCGCTGCCCGTCCGCGAGCCGCTTCGGCGGGACGAGCGACGACGGCGCGATCCAGCCGTCGGCGACCCTCCCGGCGAGGTCGAGGCCGCGCGGACCGGTGACGCCGAGCCAGATGCCGATCTGGTGCGCGGGCGCCGGGCCCGCCTGCGCCGCCGCGAACCGGTAGTGCTCGCCCGCGAACCGCAGCCCGTTCTGGTCGCTCCAGTGCAGCCGGATGAGCTGCACGGCCTCCTCCAGGGCGCGCCGCGACGCCGCGCCGTCCAGGCGCGGCCCGCCGTAGGCCTCCACGCCGCCCGGCTCCATCCCCGTGCCGAGACCGAGCTCGGCGCGGCCTCCGCTGAGCCGGTCCATCGTCGCGATCGCCTTGGCGAGCGCGGCCGGCGGCCGCAGCGGCAGGCACGCCACCGCGGGCAGCACCCGGATCCGGGACGTGCCGGCCAGCACGGCCGCCATCAGCGCGAGCGCGTCGGCGGTGTCGCGCCGGTACGGCTGGTCGCGGATCCCGAGCAGGTCGAGCCCGAACCGGTCCGCCTCCCGGGCGGTGTGGAGCAGCGGAGCGGAGGCGTCCGGGACGACGGACAGGCCGAACCGCAGCGGGCGCCGCGGGCGGGGCGCCGTCATTGCAGGTAGCCTTCGACCTCGTCCGGCGGCCGGATCTCCGCGCCGCCGGGGTCCTCGCCGGCCTCCAGCCTGGCCCGGCGGCGGCGCAGCAGGTCCCAGCACTGGTCGAGCGCGACCTCCAGCCGTTCCAGCCGCCGGTGCTCCTCCTCGCGGTCGAGCTCGTCGCGCTGGTACCGCTCGCGGAGCCGCCGCTCCTCCCCCACGTACTCGTCGATGCGAGCCAGGATGTCCTTCTCGTCCATCGTGGTCTCAGCGCTCGCGGCCGACGTCGGTGAGCCCGCTCAGGAACCCGCCGTCCGTCCGCGTCGAGTGCTGGAGCGAGTTCGTCTTCGGCTCCACGACGGGCGGCGGCGGCGCGGGCCGCGCGGCGGACGTGCCCGCGGTCGTCGTCCGCGCGGGCGTCTTGCGGGCCGGGGCCGCGGACTTGGCGGCCCCGGATCTGGCCGACCCCTTGGCGGTGCCGGACCTGGTGCTCGCGGTCGTCCGCGACGACGTCGACTTGCGGGCGGCGCTGGTCCTGGACTTGGGCGCGGCCGCCTTGCGGGCCGTTCCCGACGTCTTGGCCGCCCCCGACGTCTTCGCCGCGGAGGTCTTCGCCGCGGAGGTCTTCGCCGTGCCGGACGTCTTCGCCGAGGCCGACGTCCGCGACGTGGCCGCCTTGGACGTGGACTTGCGCGCCGCGGACGTCTTCGTGCCGCCCGTCCGGGCCGACGCCGTCCCGGACCGGCTCGACGCCGCCGCGGTGGACTTGCGGGCCGTGGTCCGGCTCGTGCCGCCCTTGCTCGCCGCCGTGGTCTTCCTCGCCGTCGTGGCGCGGGTCCCCGTCGACTTGGCGGTGGTGGTGATGACCTTCGCCGCCGCGTCCATCGCCTTGGCGGCGTCGGACATGGCCTTGGTCGCGCTGGTCATCGCCTTGGTCATCGCCGTCATGGCCTTGGCCGACGAGGACGCCTTGGTCGCCACCGACTTCATCTGCGTCGCGGCGGTCTTGGCCTGGCTCGCGGCCTTGGTGACGCGGGTCGCGGCGGCAGACGACGACGCCGACGACCGGCTGGACGACGCCGGCTTCTTCGCCGTGCCGCCCTTCGCCGCGGTCGTCCGGCTGGTCGTGGACCGCGACGGCGCCTTCGCCGCCGAGGTCCGTTTCGCCGCCGGCTTCTTGGCTGCGGTGGACTTGGTCGCTGATGTGCTCTTCGTACGGGCGGCCGACCCTCGGCTCGCCGTACGCGGTGCTGTCTTGGTAGGCACTGATCTCCCCCCACTGTGATCAGTTACGGGGAGATCTATTCCACACTTCGTGACCCTCTACACACGCGGCGTCATTTCCGCTTAGACGCCCACCGGATGCCAGACGGTCTTGGTCTCCAGAAACGCGGTCATACGTGCCGTTCCCGGCTCACCGGCCCAGTCGTCGCCCGTCGGGCGCAGCACGCGCTTGAGGTTCCCGGCCGCCTCGTCCTCCAGTTCCCGGACGTGCTCGGGGAGCGCGCCCGCGAGGTCGACGGCGTTGACGTCCATGTGGGCGGCCAGCCAGGGCGCGATCTCGGTGCGGCGGCCGGTGAGGAGGTTCACGACACCGCCCGGCAGGTCGGAGGTCGCCAGCACCTCGGCCAGGGTGACGGAGGGCAGCGGCGCCGGTTCGGAGGCGACCACCACGGCGGTGTTGCCGGACACGATGACCGGGGCCAGGACGGACACCAGGCCGAGCAGCGGCGAGTCGGGCGCGACGACGGCGACGACCCCGGTGGGCTCGGGCGTGGAGAAGTTGAAGAACGGCCCGGACACGGGGTTGGCGGCCCCGGCGACGGCGCCCAGCTTGTCGGCCCAGCCCGCGTACCAGACCCAGCGGTCGACGGCGGCGTCCACCTCCGTTCCGGCGGCGCCCTTGGACGCGCCGGCCTGGCGCAGCTCGTCCACGAACTGGTCGCGGCGGCCTTCGAGCATCTCGGCGATCCGGTACAGGATCTGGCCGCGGTTGTAGGCGGTGCGTCCGGACCAGCCGGGGAAGGCCTTGCGGGCGGCGACCACGGCGTCGCGGGCGTCCTTGCGGGACGCCTGGGAGGCGTTGGCGAGGAAGCGGCCCTTGGAGTCGGTCACGGGGTAGGACCTGCCGGATTCGGACCGGGGGAACGCGCCCCCGATGTAGAGCTTGTAGGTCTTGCGCACGGAGAGACGGTCAGGCATTGAGGTAGGCCTCCAGTCCGTGGCGTCCGCCCTCGCGGCCGAACCCCGATTCCTTGTAGCCGCCGAACGGGGAGGCCGGGTCGAACTTGTTGAACGTGTTGGCCCACACCACCCCGGCCCGGAGCCGCTGCGCCGTCCACAGGATCTGCGACCCCTTCTCGGTCCAGATGCCCGCCGACAGCCCGTACGGGGTGTTGTTGGCCTTGGTGACGGCCTCCTCCGGCGTGCGGAACGTCAGCACGGACAGGACGGGCCCGAAGATCTCCTCGCGGGCGATCCGGTGCGACTGCGCCACCCCGGTGAACAGGGTGGGCGCGAACCAGAACCCCTGGGACGGCAGCTCGCAGGGCGGCGACCAGCGCTCGGCGCCCTCGGCCTCGCCGGCGTCCGACAGCTCCCGGATCCGCGCCAGCTGCGCGGCGGAGTTGATCGCCCCGATGTCGGTGTTCTTGTCGAGGGGGTCGCCGACCCGCAGCGTCGCCATCCGCGCCTTCAGCCGCTCCAGGACCTCCTCGGCGACCGACTCCTGGACCAGCAGCCGCGACCCGGCGCAGCACACGTGGCCCTGGTTGAAGAAGATCCCGTTGACGACGCCCTCGACGGCCTGGTCGAGGGCGGCGTCCTCGTAGACGATGTTGGCGGCCTTGCCGCCGAGCTCCAGCGTCAGCCTCCTGCCGGTCCCGGCGAGGGTGCGGGCGATCTGCCGGCCGACGCCGGTGGAGCCGGTGAAGGCGACCTTGTCGATCCCCGGGTGCGCGACGAGGGCCGCGCCGGTCTCGCCGGCGCCGGTGACGATGTTGACCACGCCGGGCGGCAGCTCGGCCTGGCGGCAGATGTCGGCGAACAGCAGCGCCGTCAGCGGCGTCGTCTCCGCCGGCTTGAGCACGACGGTGTTGCCGCACGCCAGCGCGGGGGCGATCTTCCAGGCCAGCATCAGCAGCGGGAAGTTCCACGGGATGACCTGCCCCGCCACCCCGACGGGCCTCGGGTCCGGTCCGAACCCCGCGTGGCGCAGCTTGTCGGCCCAGCCGGCGTAGTAGAAGAACCACGCCGCCGCCAGCGGCACGTCCACGTCCCGCGACTCGCGGATCGGCTTGCCGTTGTCGATCGACTCCAGCACGGCCAGCTCCCGCGACCGCTCCTGGACGATCCGCGCGATCCGGTACAGGTACTTGGCCCGCTCGGCCCCGGGCATCGGGCCCCAGACCTTGTCGTGGGCGGTGCGGGCGGCCCGGACGGCGCGGTCGACGTCCGCTTCGTCCGCGCAGGCGATGTCGGCCAGGACGGTCTCGTCGGCCGGGTTGACGGACTTGAACGGCTCGCCGTGCCCGTCGGTGAACTCGCCGTTGACGAACAGCCCGTAGGAGCCGCGGATGTCGACGACGGACCGGGACTCGGGTGCCGGCGCGTACTCGAAAACCATGATCAGTCCTGCGTGAAGTAGTCGGGACCGGAGTACACCCCGGTGGCGAGCTTGCGTCGCTGCATCAGCAGGTCGTTCAGCACCGAGGAGGCCCCGAGCCGGAACCACTCGGGCGCCAGCCAGTCGGGGCCCGCGGTCTCGTTCACCAGCACCAGGTACTTGATCGCGTCCTTGGTGGTGCGGATGCCGCCCGCGGGCTTGACCCCGACCTGCCGCCCCGTGGCGGCCCGGTAGTCGCGGACGGCCTCCAGCATGACCAGCGTCACCGGCAGCGTCGCCGCGGGCGACACCTTGCCGGTCGAGGTCTTGATGAAGTCGGCCCCGGCGCGCATCGCCAGCCACGAGGCGCGCCGCACGTTGTCGTAGGTGGCCAGTTCGCCGGTCTCCAGGATCACCTTCAGGTGCGCGGACCCGCAGGCGCCCTTGACCGCGACGATCTCGTCGTGCACCTTGGCGTAGTCGCCGGCCAGGAACGCGCCCCGGTCGATCACCATGTCGATCTCGGCCGCGCCCGCCGCCACCGCCGCCCGGGTGTCGGCCAGCTTGGCCTCCATCGGCGCCCGCCCGGACGGGAAGGCCGTCGCCACGCTCGCGACGCCGATCCCCGTCCCGGCCAGGGCCCGCACCGCGGTCTCGACCATGTCGGGGTAGACGCAGACCGCCGCCACCGTCGGGACCGAGGCGTCCGCCGGGTCGGGGTGCGCGGCCTTGGCGCACAGGGCCCGCACCTTCCCCGCCGTGTCGGCGCCCTCCAGCGTGGTCAGGTCCACCATCGAGATCGCCAGGTCGATCGCCGCGGCCTTCGCCGACGTCTTGACCGACCGGGTGGCGAGCCGCGCCGCCCGCTCCTCGGCGCCCACCTGGTCCACCCCGGGGAGGCCGTGCAGGAAGGCGCGCAGCTCGGCGGCGCTGTTCAGAGTCTCCATTGACACTCCCCCAGCATCGCCGAACTACGTCCCAGGCACAAAACGGGCGCTCAGCGCAGTGGTTCGGTCGTCCACCGGGCGGGGTCGGCGCCGAGCGGCGTCGTCCTGCGGTACAGGCCCGTCAGCCCGCCGCCGGCCTGGAGGCGGCGCAGCGGCTCCCCGGTCGCCATGAGGTCGACGTCGAACCCGCGCACCCCGTAGACCGTGAGGATCTGCGATCTCGACGGGGGCACCCGCCCGATCTTCGGCCCGGGGTGGGGCAGCCGCGTGTCGAACGCCGGGTGCCCGTCGAGCGTCGTGTTGGGGTGGCCGGACCGGCCGCCGTCCGGGCGGGACGGGCTCACCGAGATGACCAGCTCACCGTCCCGCCCGGGGACGGCGAGCGAGATCATCACCTCCGCGGGCGCGGCGACGGAGGTTCTCGTGGACCTGAGCCCGTCCGGGAGCCCGGTGACGCGCACGGGGAACGCCGCCGGGCGGTCGCCCCCGAACGTCACCCCCGCCGCGACGCGCTGGACGGTCGCCGGGTCGGCGACCGCGCGGTCGTTGACCGAGAGGATCGCCCAGCTCTTCGGCCGGTACTCCCACCGGAACTCCGCCGGCACCTGGTCGGACCCCGGCCCGCCCGGTGCGATCGACCAGTAGGCGGGCCGCCCGTTGACCGGATCGGCCCTGGTCAGGTGCCCCTTCCGGCCTCCCGGCAGCAGCGGCACGCCCGGTGCGACCCCGGGAGGGCCCACGGTCAACTCGATCGACGTGCTGCCCGGCGCGCGCCCGGCCGACACCGTGAACACCGTCCCCCGCTGGGCGTCCTGGCCCACCCGGGTGCGCGCGTAGCCGGGGGGCAGCCAGCCGAAGGCGGCCTTCTCGACCAGCGGACTCGGAAACCTGGACGGCCCCGCCACCGCGCTCGGACGGTCGCCCGAGGACGGGGGGACCACCGCGATCCCGGCGGCGCCCGCCACGACTCCGGCGGCGACGGCCAGGGCGGCCGCCCGCCTCCTCCGCCGGATCCGCCGTGCCCGCGCCACCGCCGCCGCGACGTCCACGGCCGGGGCGGGGGCGGGGGCGTCCGCGAGGCTTTCCAGCCTCTCCTTGAGGTCGTTCATGCCAGCCTCTCCCCTTCCGCGAGATCCCGTGCCGGCTCCAGCGCGCGCCGGAGCGCGTCCAGGCCGCGCGCGGTCTGGCTCTTGACGGTCCCCGCCGAGCAGCCGAGGACGTCGGCGGCCTGCTCGATGGACAGGTCGCAGTAGAACCGCAGCACCACGGCGGCCCGCTGCCTCGGCGGCAGCGCCGCCAGCGCCGCCCTCAGATCGATCCGGCCCGCGTGGTCGGCGGACTCGGCGGCCTCGTCCGGGATCCGCTCGACGACCCGGACCCGCTGCCGCCACCCGCCCCGCTGCTCGGCGAGGAACACCCTGACCAGCACCGTCCGCGCGTACCCGTCGACGTTCTCGGCCGCCGACGCCTTCCGCCAGTGCAGGTACAGGCGCGTGATCGCGGACTGGACGAGGTCGTCCGCCCGGTGCCAGTCCTGGCACAGCAGGTAGGCGACCCGGCGTAACCACACCATCCGCGCCGTCACGTAGGCGGTGAACTCCTCGTCACGGCTCGAGGACCGCGCGCTTCCCGACTGTTCCACACCCCCCTGATGCGCCGGCCCCCGCAAAAGGTTGCACGCCCGTCCGGAAACCCTCACACCGCGATCCGGGCCCAGACCCATTTGCCGCGCGGAACGGTGGGAACCACGCCGCACTGCGCCGCCAGCGCATCGACGATCATCAGGCCGCGGCCGCCCATCCCGTCGTCGTCACCGGGGCCGGGGGCCGCGGCCTCCGGCGGGCCTCCGGCGGCCGTCGCCGCCGGGGGCGGCCTGCGCACCGGCCGCCGGTCGCAGGCGTCCCACACCTCCAGCAGGACGCCGTCCGCCTCCCGGGTGAACCGCACGCGGATCTCTCCCTCGCCCGCGTGCAGGACCGCGTTCGTCACGAAATGCTGGTCACACCGCACCTCGCCTTTCTCGTGGGCCATGACTCACCGATGTTCCACATAAAGCGGCAGCAGGAAGACGGGCTGTACGACCGTTTCGCCTATCACGTCGCCGAACTCTGGAACGGCGGGCGCTCCACCACCGAACTCGCCGCCCGGTAGCACCGCCACCGGTAGCACCGCCACCGGCGGTGGCCGGCGCCGCGCCCTCACCTTCTGGACCCGCTGCCACGGCGTCCTGTCCCTGGAGCTCGCGGGCCATTTCGCCGGGATGGGGTTCGACCCGGCGCAGCTCTTCGCGGCCGAGGTGGACGGCCTGGCCGCGCACTGACCCGGCGGCGCATTCGAGGGGCGCCCCGCCGCCCGGAACCCGGCCGGGGGTTTCCGCTTCCGACCAGTGGAAACTTCGATCACATGAGCCAGCGAACCCACGAGCACGTCGACGAGCGGACGGCCCGCAAGGTGGCCGAGGAGGCCCGGGAGGCCGAGTGGCGGCTGCCGAGCTTCGGCAAGCAGCTGTTCCTGGGCGACCTGCGCCTCGACCTGATCCATCCGCATCCCCGCCCGTCGCCGGAGCAGCGGGCTAAGGGCGAGGCGTTCCTCGCCCGGCTCTCCGCGTTCTGCGCGGCCGAGGTCGACCCGGCGCGGATCGAACGGGAGGCGCGCATCCCCGACGAGGTCGTGCGGGGCCTGCGCGACCTCGGCGCGCTCGGCATGAAGATCCCCGAGAAGTACGGGGGGCTCGGGCTCAGCCAGCTCTACTACGGCCGCGCGCTGATGGTCGCGGGGTCGGTCAGCCCGGCGCTCGGCGCGCTGCTGTCGGCGCACCAGTCGATCGGCGTCCCGCAGCCGGTCAAGATGTTCGGGACGCCCGAGCAGAAGGACGCGTGGCTGCCGCGCTGCGCCCGCGAGGTCAGCGCGTTCCTGCTCACCGAGCCCGACGTCGGCTCCGACCCGGCGCGGCTGCGCGCCACCGCCGTCCCCGACGGCGACGACTACGTCCTCGACGGCGTCAAGCTGTGGACGACCAACGGCGTCGTCGCCGACCTCGTCGTGGTGATGGCGCGCGTGCCGAAGTCCGACGGGCACCGCGGCGGCATCTCCGCGTTCATCGTGGACATGGCCACGCCCGGCATCACCGTCGAGAACCGCAACGCGTTCATGGGGCTGCGCGGCATCGAGAACGGCGTCACGCGGTTCCACGGCGTGCGGGTCCCGAAGGCGAACCTGATCGGCGCGGAGGGCGCGGGCCTGAAGATCGCGCTGACCACGCTCAACACCGGGCGGCTGTCGCTGCCCGCCATCTGCGCGGCGGGCGGCAAGTGGGCCGCCGGGGTCGCACGGCAGTGGTCGAGGGAGCGGGTGCAGTGGGGGCGGCCGGTCGGCGAGCACGAGGCCGTCGCCACCAAGATCGCATTCATCGCCGCGACGGCGTACGCGATGGAGGCGATGCTCGACCTGTCCGGGCAGCTCGCCGACGACGAGCGGGGTGACATCCGGATCGAGGCCGCCCTGGCGAAGCTGTGGTCGTCGGAGATGGCGTGCCGCGTCGCCGACGAACTGGTGCAGCTGCGCGGGGGGCGCGGCTACGAGACGGCCGAGTCGCTCGCGGCGCGCGGCGAGCGCGGCGTGCCCGCCGAGCAGCTGCTGCGCGACCTGCGCATCAACCGGATCTTCGAGGGCTCCAGCGAGATCATGCACCTGCTGATCGCCCGCGAGGCCGTCGACGCGCACCTGTCGGTGGCCGGGGACATCATCGACCCGGACGCCTCCACCGGCCGGAAGGCGCGGGCCGCGGCGAAGGCGGGCGGGTTCTACGCGCGCTGGCTGCCGACCCTCGTCACCGGCGCCGGGCACCGCCCGAACGCCTACGCCGAGTTCGGTCCGCTGGCCCGGCACCTGCGGTACGTCGAGCGGGCGTCCCGCAAGCTCGCCCGGTCCACCTTCTACGCGGCGGGACGCTGGCAGGGCGGCCTGGAGTACCGGCAGGGGTTCCTCGGCCGCATGGTCGACATCGGCGCCGAGCTGTTCGCGATGAGCGCGGTCTGCGTCCGCGCCCACGCCGACGCCTCCGCGGAGGGGCCGCTCGGCAGCATGGGCGCGAACGGCACCGGGCCTGCCACGGCGCCCGGCAAGTCCGCCCTCCTGCTCGCCGACGCCTTCTGCCGGCAGGCGCGCGTCCGCGTCGAGGAGCTGTTCGACGGGCTGTGGCGCAACACCGACGCGATGGACGTGAGGCTGGCGCGGGCCGTCCTCGCCGGGAACTTCGCCTGGGTGGAGGAGGGCGTCCTGGACCCGTCCATCCCGGGGCCGTGGATCGCGCCGTCCGAGCCGGGCCCGAGCGAGCGGGACGACGTGCACCGGACCATCGGCTGACCTGGCGGGACCGGGCACGACACGCCCGGCGGACCTGCGACGGGGAAGGGCGCCCCGCCACCTCGGGGCGCCCGGCTTCGGCGCGGGAGTAGACTGTCCCGACCTTCGCGCCAGAGATCGAACCGTCCCGAGGGGGCGGGCGACCGGTCCGGCGAACGAGAAGCCGAACGCCAACGCACCCAGCGAGCGGGAAGTAATGCAGTCATCTGGTCAGAAGAAGTCCATCGCAGGCACCCTCCTCAGCCTCCTCGGCAGCGGCCCGAAGAAGGCGGGGCCGGCCGCCGGGCCCGCCCCTGACGGGGACGTCGTCCAGCCCGCCGCAGGCGAGGGCGCGCTGGAGAACCACCTGGGCGGGGACGAGGCCCGCAACTACCGCAAGTACGAGTTCGAGACCGTCGCCCCGCACGTCGGCCGCTCCATGCTGGAGGTCGGGTCCGGCCTCGGGCACTTCTCCGAGCAGTTCGCCGGGCGCCTCGACTACCTCGTCGCCAGCGACAACGACCCGTACTGCGTCGCCGAGCTGCGCAAGCGCCACGAGGGCAACGACGACGTCGAGGTCATCGACCTGGCCCTGCCCGCCGACATCAAGATCCGGCGCAAGGTCGACACCGTCGTCATGATGAACGTGCTGGAGCACATCAAGGACGACGTCCAGGCGCTGCGCGACCTCGCCGCCGTGACCGAGCCCGGCGGCCGCATCGTCATCTGGGTGCCCGGCTACATGCAGCTCTACGGCGACTTCGACCGCAAGGTCGGGCACGTCACCCGGTACACGCCGGCCACGCTGGAGGCGTCGGTCCGGGAGGCCGGGCTCGTCCCCGAGGTGCTCAAGCCGATCAACTTCCTGGGCGGGATCGCCTGGTGGTTCGCGGTCCGCCGCGGCGGCGCCGGCTACCCCGACCCGAAGCTCGTCAAGATCTACGACCGGACGGTCGTGCCGCTCACCCGCACCATCGAGCGCTTCGTCAAGCCGCCGTTCGGCCAGACGGTCTTCTGCGTCGCGCGCGTCCCGCGCTAGCGCCGCGCTCCTCGCCGCGGACGGGGACGGATCACCACCGGTGGTCCGTCCCCGTCGCTTTTTTCTTGACGCCGAAACGGTATGTCCCGCCTCGCCGTGCGGGCCCGGGACCGCGAGACTGTGCAGTGGCCGGAACGGGACCCGGTCCGCCTCTCCGGGCGGAGAAGCACCGCCTGCTTCCGCGGGCCGCGTCCCCGAAAGGCCAGCCACGAAAGTTCCCGTGTGGTCCGACGGTTCGCGGTGGGGGATCCGGGAGGGGAGATTCCCCGCCGTGAATCAGGCGGGCGGCTCAGGCGCCGACCTTCGGGGTG
This sequence comes from Actinomadura coerulea, assembly GCF_014208105.1. Classification (NCBI taxonomy): domain Bacteria; kingdom Bacillati; phylum Actinomycetota; class Actinomycetes; order Streptosporangiales; family Thermomonosporaceae; genus Actinomadura; species Actinomadura coerulea. The sequence continues at coordinate 7,231,708 of NZ_JACHMQ010000001.1, read as the reverse complement.
GCGAACAGGGCCATCCGGTGAGCGGTCGCGGCGGCCTCGCCGCGGCTCGCCACCTCCAGCTTGCCGAGGATGTTCGACACGTGGACGCTGGCCGTCTTCACCGAGATGAACAGCGCCTCGGCGATGTCGCGGTTGCTGCGGCCCTCGGCGACCAGGCGCAGCACCTCGAACTCGCGGGGCGTCAGCCCGAGCGGCGCGGAGGCGTCGCCGCGGCGCGGCATCCGGGTGCGGCGCAGCAGGTCGGCGACCCTCTCCGCGAGCGGCCGGGCGCCCAGCCGGTCGGTGAGCTCGGCGGCGGTGTGCAGCGCCGCCGCGGCGGCCTCGTGGTCGCCGGCCGCGAGCGCTGCCTCCGCCGCGCGGGCCAGGGCCCGCGCCCGGTGGTAGGGGTTGCCGAGCGCCTCCCACGCGGCCGCGGCCTCCTCCCAGGCGGCCCGGTCGAGGATGCCGCGCGCCCGGGACAGTTCGGCGGCGAACGTGAGGCAGTGCGCGTGCTGGAGCGGACCGGTCGTCGTCAGTGCGGCGGCGCGCTCCTCCAGGCGGCGCAGGCGGTCCTCGGCGGGTCCGCCGATCTCGCCGCAGGCCGCCGCGCCGACGATCAGCGCGGGCCACGCGTAGCGGGCGTCGTCCGGCATGCCGGTGTGTTGGAGGACGGGCTCCAGCGCCGCCAGCGCGGCCTCGGGGCGGCCCTCGGCGAAGGCGATGTTCGCCTCCAGCCACAGGGTGCTGAAGTAGTCCTGCGTCTTCATCCACTTCAGCTTGAGCTTCATGATCTCGCGTGACCTGGCCAGCTGCGCCTTGGCCGTCGCGATGTCGCCGCGCGCGAGCGCCACCCAGCCCAGCAGGACGAGCAGCGAGGTGCGGGTCGTGATGGCGGGGTCCTGCTCCATGGCGTGGTTCATCACGGCCAGGGCCTCGTCCCACCGGCCGAGCGAGACCAGCGGCTCGGCCTCGTTGATGGAAAGGAACGTTCCCTGCGTGCGGCCCACGCCGTACTGGCGGGCCAGTTCCGCGCCGTGCCCGGCGACGGCGGCGGCCTCCTCGTGCCGCCCGGTGCCCTCCAGGAAGTGCGACCTGATCACGTAGTAGCGGAGCAGCACCCGGTGGTTGCCGCTGCGCTCGGCGCTGTCCCCGACCTCGGCGATGCGCGTCTCGTCGTCGTAGTCGATGTCGGCGCAGAACAGCGTGATCAGCGCCTCGGTCTCCGCGACGGGGTCGCCGAGGGCGCGCGCGATGGACAGGGACTCCAGCGCCGCCTCGCGGGCCTCCTCGATGGAGGTGGTGATGCGCACGTAGTTGCCCAGCGTGGACAGGGCCCGGGCGCGCAGGATGGTCGGCGGGTCGGCGGGCAGCGCGTCCACCGCGGCGCGCAGGTCCTCGACGAAGCCGGGGCGCGCCACGTGGTAGAGCATCCGGCCGCGCTGTTCGAGCAGCGCGGCCCAGCGGGCGGTGTCGCGCTCGCCCGCGGCGGCCTCGACCTCCTTCAGCGCGGCGGTGGTGAGCTTGATGCCGCGGTCGAACTCGCCGGCCAGGTCGGCGGCGTTCGCGGCGTCCTCCAGGACCGAGACGTGGTCGGCGCCGATGCGCTCCGCCGCGTCCGGGACCTTGTCCCACAGCTGGAGCACGCGTTCGAGCATCGCCAGGCACTCGGCGTAGGCGACCGCCTTGCGGGCCTCCCGCGCCGCGCGCCAGGACGCCACCAGGGCCCATGTGCTGTCGTGGGCCTGCGTCCAGTGGTAGCTCAGCTCGACCCAGAGCCGCCCGGCCGGGACGAGCCCGGGCTCCTTCTCCAGGGCCTCGGCGTAGCGGGTGTGCAGGCGCGTGTACTCGCCCGGCAGCAGGTCGTCGTGGACGGCCTCGCGGATCAGGGCGTGGCGGAACGCGTAGCCGTCGCCGTCCACGACCAGGACGTTGGCGGCGACGGCGGGCCGCAGGACGCGGGTCAGCGCGGCGTCGTCGAGCCCGGACACCGCGGCCAGCAGCGCGTGCTCGATGCGGGTACTGCCGCCGCTGGCGTCCCGCAGGACGTCCTGCGTCTCCTCGGGGAGCCGCTGGACGCCCGCCAGCAGCAGGTCGCGCAGCGACTCGGGCAGCTCGCAGGCCAGCGTGCCGTCGTCGTCGAGCAGCGCCTCGATGAACAGGGGGTTGCCCTCGCTGCGGGCCTCGATCCGCTCGACGAGGCCGGGCGGCGGGACGTGGCCGAGCAGCTCGGTGACGAGCGCGGCGACGTCGGCGCGGGCCAGCCGGCCGATCTCCGTCCGGCGGACGCGTTCGAGCCGCTCCAGGCCGGCGAGCAGCTGGCGCAGCGGATGGGTGCGGTGCAGCTCGTCCGACCGGTAGGTCATGACGATCAGCACCGGCGCCGAGCCGAGATTGCGGATCAGGAAGGCCAGCAGGTCGCGGGTGGACCGGTCCGCCCAGTGGGCGTCCTCGATGACGAGCACGACCGGGCCGCGCTCGGCGAGCCGCTCCAGCAGCGTCAGCACGACCTCGAACAGCCGGGCGCGCTCCTCGCCGGACGCGGCGTCGCTCTCCGGCTCCCCGAACTCGGGCAGCAGCCGGGCGAGGGCGCCGGTGTCGCCGCGCGGGACGAGGCCGGCGACGCCCTCGATGCCGATGTCGCGGACGAGCCCGCGCAGGACGGTGGTGAACGGCGCGAAGGGAAGGCCGTCGGAACCGAGCTCCAGGCAGCCGCCGACCAGCGTCCTGGCGTCGGCGTTCCGGCTGAACTCCCTGATCAGGCGGGTCTTGCCGAGCCCGGCGTCGCCGCCGAGCAGCACGGCGCCCGGCGCGGCGCCGAGGGCGTCGCGCAACTGCCGCAGCTCGGCCGACCTGCCGATCAGGACGGGACTCATCGCACGCGCGTTCACGTCACAACTATGCCAAAGGGATCGGACAATCCCACCCGTATATCACTCCGTGAGACGCCAGCCCTGGCCCCGGTGCTCGTCCAGCTCCGGAACCGCTCCCCGCGGAAGCGGCGGGTGGACCGCCGTCCGCACCGGCCCCTGCTCCTGGACCCCGCGCGCCCTGAAGTGATCGAGTTCGAGCATCTCGGCGCGTGACAGCAGGGGCGCCACCGGGGCGCCCGCCCGCGTCAGGCGCTCGACGGCCTCCCGCGCGGTGAGGCCGGACACCGCGGCGGCGACCGCGCCGTCCAGCTCGCGGATCCGCCCGAGGCGCTCGGCGAACGGGACGGCGGCGTGCTCGCCGATGCCGAGCGCGCGGCAGGTCGCCGCCCAGAGCCCGTCCTCGGACACGACGCCGAGGGTGATCTTCTGGCCGTCCCGGGTCGGGTAGACGCCGTAGCCGGGCACCGGTCCCGCGCCCGACCGCCGGGTCGCCGCCGGGACGGTGCCGACCCAGTGCGCCAGGACGTCCGCCATGCCGAGGTCGATGCGGTCGCCGATCCCCGTCTCGCGGGCCCTGAGGCAGGCGGCGGTGATCGCGAAGGCGGCCGTCGTCGCGGCCGCCATGTCCGCGAGGGGCAGCTCGTCGGCCTCGGGCGACACCGCGTCGGGCGGCAGCGCCGCCGCGTGGGCGCGGTAGTTGATGTCGTGTCCTGGAACGTCCCTGAGCGGCCCCTCCGCCCCGTACCCGGATATGGAGCAGTAGACGAGCCGCGGGTTCGCCGACCTGAGGGTCCGGTGGCCCACGCCCAGCCGCTCGGCGACACCGGGCCTGAACCCCTCGACGAAGACCTCGGCGTCCCCGGCCAGCTCCCTGAGCGCGGCGAGCCCGTCCTCGGACTTGAGGTCGAGCACCATGCCGCGCTTGTGCCGGTTGAGGACGTCGAAATGGTCGCGGAACATCCGCATCGGCTCCCCGCCGGGCGGCTCCACCTTGATCACGTCAGCGCCGAGCTGGGCGAGCAGCTGCGTGGCGTACGGCCCGGGCCGCCACATCGTCAGATCGAGGACGCGGAGTCCGTCCAGCGGCGCCATGGCGCTCCTCGCTTGTCGGAAAGCATCACCGTGCCGGTCCGGCGCACCTGGAGTCAAGCGAGCGCTTGGTTCCCAAGGTTCGCGCGGAGCGGCCGCCGCCCCCCCGTCCCGGAAAGAAGAACGGGCCGCACGCCCGGCGCCGGTCGCTCGGAAGCGACCGGCGCGGGGTGCGGCCCGCCTGTTGCGCGTGGAGGCCCGGCGGGGCTTCCCCGTTGTCGCGTCCGCCCGGCGCCGGGGCGCCGGGCGGACGCGGTCTTGATCAGAACGCGTCGCTCACATCCAGTCGGGTGCGGGGACGCCGAGGAGGTCCAGGCCGGTGACCAGCGTGCGCAGTGTGACCGCGCACAGCGCCAGCCGGGATGCCTTGATCTCCTCATTGGGGGCCTTGAGCACCGGGCAGGCCCAGTAGAAGGCCATGCTCAGCACGGCGAGGTCATAGAGATACCTCGCCAGCAGGTGCGGTTCCGAGGCCGCGCCCGCCTGCCCCAGCGTGAGGCCGAAGTCCAGCAGGTGCAGCACCAGGGCCCGCTCCTCCCCGGTCTTGATCATGATCGGGTCCGAGGCCGGTTCCGGCGCCCGCTTACCCTTGCGGAGGATGGCCGCCATCCGGGCGGTGGAGTACTGCACGAAGCCGGTCGTCCTGCCGGTGAACCCGATCATCCGGTTGACATCGAACGAGTACCGGTCGTGCCGCGCCACCAGCAGGTCGGCGAACCTCACCGCACCGTCGGCCGTGGCGTCGATGATCGCGGCACGGGCCTCGGCGTCGAGCCGCGCGCCGCGCCCGCTCTCGTCGAACACCTCGGCGGCCCGCTCACGCACCCCGGCCAGCAGGGCGGACGCCCTGAAGGCCTCGCCGGAACGGCTCTTCAGCTCGCTTCCGGTCCTGGGGTCGATCACGAGACCGATCTCGGCGTGTTCGAGCGCGGCCCCGGAGGGCTCCATGCCCGTCATCCGGGCGACGGCGAACAGCAGTTCGAGGTACTCCCTCTGCTCGCCGCCCGCCAGATAGACCAGCCGGTCGACGCGCTGGTCCTCGATCCGGTGGCGGATCGCGGCGAGGTCGGCGTTGAAGCAGTCGAGCCTCGCGCCGGCCGCGGTGCGCGAGGACGCGCCCCGGTCGCCGGCGCGCCTCTCCCGGATCACCTGATTGCCCAGGAACTCCAGGATCCGGGCGACGGCGTCGCCCACGATCTCCGTCCGCAGGTGACCGGCATGCATCACCTCCGCGACGTCGGGTGAGGAGTACTCCAGCAGGACCCGCTGAGGCGTGGCGGCGACGGGCACCGCGAGGCGCTCGGAGGCCGATATCGGCGAGAGCCGCTTGGCGACCCACTCGGTGTTCAGCGTCAGGTTGATATGGCCGAGCGCACTGATCCGGACATCCGAAACGAAATCCCCGACACGGAGCATCTTGACGATCTCCCCCGCCACGTACGGGGCGGGAAACGGTTTATTGGCCAACGCCAACGCGACGTTGGCCTGCAGATCCGCATGACGCGACCGCCGGACGAGCGGGTCGGTACCCGCGTACTTACCGCCGAAGGCGACCCTCAGCGCGGCCCGGAACCAGGCCTCGATCAAGGGCACCGGCGACCGGCCGGTGACGGTGAACCCATCCTGCAAATGGCTCATCGCACTTTCTCCCTGTTCTGGTTTGTGGCTCTGCGGGACTATCCCGCACCGGTTACCGTTCGCCACCGCCCGGGAACGGCAACCCGGCGCCCGCCGCCGCTACGACTTGATGGACGGGCGTCCGGCGATCAGGTCGCTCAGCCGGTCCCCGAGGCGCTGGACGGGGAGGCGGTACCTGCGCTCCCGGGTCCGCGCCCGCCGCTCCTTGCGGGACCCCTCCGCGTAGCGGCGCCGGGCCCACGGCGAGTCCGGCCGCGCCAGCCGGATCGCCCCGACGATCGCGACGAGGCCGATGAACAGGCCGATGACGCCCGTCCAGACCTTGCCCTTGAGCAGGGCGATCATCGCGACGCACAGGTTGAACAGCAGGATGCCCGCGATGCCCCACACCCCGTCCCCGGCGGCGTCGTCCACGCCGAGCGGCCGCAGGCCCAGCAGCATCAGCCCGCAGAGCGCGATCGTGATGAAGACGACCTCGACCGACAACCGGCCCTGCTCGCTCCAGTAGACGTCCTGGAGGTGCAGGACCAGGGCGAACTCGTCGAGGACGAGCGCGGTGCCCGCCCCGAACACCGCCGCGGTGGCGGCCGCCCATCCGGACGAGTCCGCCGTGATGGCCAGGCCGCCCACGCCGCCGACGCACATGAGCACGAGCCCGAACACGACGTGGTGGATGTGCCGTCCGCCGGGCGTCACGTTCCCGGGCCACCACCGCACCTGCCGCCGGATCATCCGCACGCTGAACCGGATGAACAGGAACGCCGCGACGAACGCCACGAGGAAGCAGAACAGCCGGAGCCGCCCGGCGTCCGCGATCTCGCGCGTGAACCACTCCCCCACATCCGCCCCCTTCCCCGGGGCGGGCAAAGGCCACCTTTACCCGCCGGCCCTCTCCGCGGGGCGGGGGCGCAGGCCGAACCAGACGAGGACCGCGCCGGCGAGCGTCACGGCCACGTCCACGCTCAGCGCGAGGCGGATGCCGGCCAGTTCCGCGCTCCGCGTCGCGGCGACCGAGGCGAGGATCGGGATGCCGACGGTGATGGCCACCTGCTGGGTCATCAGCGTCAGCCCGGTCGCCAGGCCCTGCTCCTCGTTCGGCAGCCCGGAGGTGCCGGTCACGGTGTACGCCACGATGGCCGTCACGTGCCCGAAGAAGCCGATGAACAGCGCGGGGACCAGGATCAGGAGCGCCGTCCGGCCGGTGCCGAGGAGCACCAGGGGCAGGGTCGCCAGGCCCTGCACGGCCAGGCCGCAGGTCAGGACGGTCCGGCCGCCGAAGCGCCCGATGGCCCGCCCGGCGAGCACGCCGGCGCCGACGGACGCCAGGCCGGGGACGCCGAAGACCAGTCCGGTCGCCAGCGGCGAGAGGCCGAGGACGTTCTGCAGGTAGAGCGTCGTCAGGAAGATCATGGCGGGCTCCATGGCGAAGACCAGCAGGCCCGCGAGGTTGCCCCACTTCACCGTGGGGCGGCGGAGGATGCGCACCGGGGCGAGCGGCGCGGGAGAGCGCAGTTCGATCACCCAGAAGGCGGCCAGCAGCACCACGCCGGCGACGGCGGCGACGGCGTTCCGCTCGATGACCGCGTAGATCGCGGCCAGCAGGCCGCCGGTCACGGTGACCGCGCCGGGCAGGTCCAGCCGGAGCCGGGCGGGGCGGCTGCTCTCCCCGATCAGGGCCGGGGCGGCCACCAGCACGGCCACGGCGACCGGGACGTTGATGAAGAAGGCCGCCCGCCAGCTCAGCAGGCTGACGAGGGCGCCGCCGACCAGGGCGCCGACGGTGAAGCCCGCGGAGAGCAGGGCGCCGTTGAGGCCGAGGACGCGCTCGCGCAGCGGGCCCTCCGCGAACGTGCTGGTGATCAGGGACAGCGCCGCTGGGGTCGCCATGGCGGTGGCGACCCCCTGGAGGGCCCGGGCGGTCAGGAGCGTCCCGGGGCCGGCCGCGAAGCCGCCGAGCAGGGAGGCCGCGGTCAGCAGCGCCATCCCGGCGAGGAACAGCCTGCGGCGGCCGAGCAGATCCGCCAGCCGGCCGAACACCAGCGTGAAGCCCGCGGCGGGCAGCGCGTACGCGGCGGTGATCCAGGGCAGGCCGTCCACGCCGAGCCCGACGCCCTCGCCGACCATCGGGAGGGCGACGTTCAGGATGGAGAAGTCGACGGACAGCGTGAACCCGGCACCGAGCAGGACGAGCAGGATCAGCCGCTGCCTGCGGTCGATGCGCGGGGGTCCGCTCGCCGCCGTGGGCGGGGCCGCCGCCGTGGGCGGTGTGGTTTCCGTGGGCGGTGTGGTTTCCGTGGGCATGGCGAAGCGCCCTTTCCGCAGGGGTTCAAGGGGGCCGGACGATCAGGGCGTCGTCCGGCGTGAGGCGGCCGTGAGCGGCCGCCGGATCGGCGGGGGGCGGGGGGCGGGCCGGGGGCTCTAGCGGGCGTCGCGCTCCGCTGCTTCGGCGATGCGCTTGATGTTCGCCAGGCGGCGGTCCCAGTCGGCCGCCAGCGAGGCCATCCACCGCGCCGTCGCGTTCAGGGCGGCGGGCCGTACCGCGTACCGCACCTCGCGTCCGACCCGGCTGCTGGAGACCAGCTCGGCCGCGTCCAGGACGCCCAGGTGCTTGACCACCGCCTGCCGGGAGACCGGGAGCCGCTCGGCGAGGGTCGTGGCGGTGGCCTCGCCGTGTTCGGCGAGCAGGTCGAGCAGGCGGCGCCGCGTCGGATCGGCCAGCGCGTTGAGGACGCCGTCGACCGGCGCGGCGCCGCCGTCAGGACTGTCGGTCACGCGGATTCGACGCGGGTCTTGAAGGCGTCCAGCACCTGCGGCCAGCCGCCGGTGTTGTCCTCCACGGCCTTGCGGCGCAGGTCCTCGGATCCGGCGAGCGCCGCGAACCCGCTCTCGACGACGCGCAGCCGCGTCTTGCCGCCCTCGGGGGTCAGCGTGAACTCCACGAGGGTGCTGTTGTCGTCGCGCAGTTCCTCCCCGGGGAAGGCGCTGACCCATCGGTAGGCGACGTAGGTCGGCGGCTCGACCTTCTCCACGCGCACGGGGAAGTCGCCGTGCTCGGCGTTCCTCACCACCATCGACTCGCCCTCCGCCGCCCCGCCGGGCGGGCCCGGAACGTCGGCCACCCAGAAGCCGGGGTCGGCCACCAATGACCAGACCCTCTCCAAGGATGCCGCGATCAGGGTTTCGCGTTCAATTCGGTTCTCACTCATCCGGCCGCTCCCATGTCCGTCATTCTTGCAACCTCAGGGTTGCACATGGGGCGCCAGATGCGCAACCTTGTGGTTGCGCTTTGGTGGAGTGATCTTGTCTGGGCAGGTCAGGGGCGGGTGATGTCCGCTCCAGCCGGGCGCACTTCGCACGCCCCTTCCGCGCCCGCTTCGGCCTGACCCCCTCGGAGGCGCGGGCCGCCTCCTGACCTGCGGTTGCGCCGGTGAGCGAGCCCGGAAAGGATGATCCGCACGTTTAGCAAAGGCGGCGATATGGACATCTCGGTCAAATACCAGCCCACCGAAGACGAGGTGACCCGGGCTTTCACCCAGGGTTTCAAGAGGCAGCTCACGATCCTGTACGCGTTCCTCGTCGTCGTCCTGCTCGGGGGCGCGGCGTACAGGTTCGCCGCGGGCGACCTGGGATTGGGCATCGGCGCGCTGGTGGCGGCGGTCCTCAGTCCCGCGGCGGGGACCTGGTGGCTTCGCAGGCGCGCCAGGCGGATGCTCGCGTTCCTCTGCGTGCCCACGACGGTGCGGGTGACCGACAGCGGCTACGAGTGCCTGACCGAGGAGTCCACCACGGCGATGCGCTGGACCATGTTCTCCCACGTGTTCCCCACCCCGGAGTTCTGGCTGCTGTACGTGAACAACCAGCCCGCCGCCTTCCTCCCCAAGGCCGCCTTCGACGCCGCTCAGCGGAGCGAGATCGACGCCTTCCTGGCCGCTCGCAAGATCAGTCGGAGTCGGTGACGGCCAGCACGGCCACCGTCCGCCGGTCGGAGCGCAGGGCCGCGATGCCCACGTCCAGCGGCGGGACGACCTGGAGGTGCCAGTCCGAGCCGTAGAAGAGCCATGTGCACCGGTCGGCGGCCTGCTCGATCGCCGCCGGGCCGGTCGCCTGAACGCCCGCCAGCGCCGCAAGCGACTCCCATGACGCCTTGCGCGCATAGGCGCCGTGCATGCGGGGCCCGTACGCGCCGCCGGAAGCGGCCCCGCTGAAGAGCGTCCGCAGGACGTCAACGGTGGCGACCCGCCGCACCCCGGTCACCGTGGCGCCGGTGCTGGCGGCCGGCAGGAGCCGGAGCAGCGAGGCGCCGAAGTCGGCCGGGGCCAGCGGGCGGTCCAGTCGGAACAGCCGGGCTTCCATGGCGTCGGCCCCCGGCGGCCAGTCGCGGTAGGCGCTCAACGCCTGCCGGGCCCCGGGCCAGTCGACCGCCGCCGCATCGATGTCGGGACCGGAAGGCCCTGGAGCGTCCGGTGCCTCCGCGCCGGGCGGCCGCCAGGGCTCGGCCGGGCCGGGGTGCCGGGGCAGCCCGAGATGCCGCTCCGCCCCGACCGGACGAAGCGGCAGGTCCGCCAGCGGATGCCCGGCGGCCCGCAGCCTCCCGGCGAATGCGGCGGCGGTCGTCGCGTCGTGGCGCAGGGCCGTCTCCTGGAGCAGGCAGGCCGCGAGTTCGTCCGACGCGTCGGCGTCGTCGAACACCGCGAGGAGATGCTCGGGGGGCTGGGCGCAGGCCAGCCACTCCGCGACCTCCGGCAGGCCGTACCGGAGGTCGCCGCCCCACCTCCGCCCCTCGGCCGCGAAGGCGCGGACGCGCGCGGTGCGCTCCGCGTCCCCGGGCGCGCTCGCCAGCCGCCTGAGCGCGACCTCGAAGCCGTACCGCATCGGGTAGGTGGGCCTCTCCACCTCCAGCAGCGCGGCCAGAAGCCCTTCGAGCCACTCCGGCTCCGCCTTCTGGACGGCGTTGTCGGTCACCTTGACCGCCCTGCCCCAGTGCCGGTCCCTGTAGGTGTCCGCCATCCCCATCCGCCGGACGGCCTCCTCGATCTCCACACCGCGCAGTCTCACACCCGGAATGCCGGAGAGCGACCCTAGGCTGACCCGATGATCACGTTTCCGCGGTATGCCACCACCTACAGCCTCTTCGTCCCGGACGAGGAGTCCGCCCGCGAGGGGGCCCGGGTGCTCACCGGACGCGGTCACGCGATCGTCCGCGTCGCCCCGGACACCACGACCGACTCCGGGTGGCGGATCGACGGCCTCGACGAGGGCCCCTACCCGGACGGCGACGACCGGTGGTGGGCGGCCGCCGAGCACCGCGCCGTCGCGGCGCTGGCCGAGGAACTCGGCGGTCGCCTCTCGACCTCGATGGCCCTCCCCGAGACCGCCCGCCGCTTCTTCCCCGAGGGAGAGGGCGTCCGCGACCCGGGAACCGTGCGCGAACTGCGGTTGGGCGTCCTGTCGCGCGAGCCCGCCCGCACGCCCGCGCCGGCCGTCGTCCACGGCCTCGGCAGGCGCGAGCCGTCCGGGGGCCCGACCGGCGGGCCGATCGTCCTGGACGGTCTGGACGACGTCGACTGGGCCTCCCTGACCGGTGCCTACGGACCTGCCGACGAGGTCCCCGACATCCTGCGGGGCCTCGCCGCCAACGACGAGGAGTGGGAGGGGGCCGTCGAGGAGTACTTCAGCACGGTCGTCCACCAGGACACCTGCTACGACTGCACTCCGGAGACCATCAGGTTCCTCGTCCAGCTCGTCCGCTCACCGCGGCTGTTCCCGGCCTACCGGCTGGAACTGCTGATCCACATGGCCTACGTCGCCACGATCGACCCCGTCCCGGCCACCGGCGAGGCCGACTCGGACGAGGCGGCCGCCTGCCGGGCCGTCGTGGATCACCTTCCCGACCTGCTGGCCCTCTGGCCGGAGGCGTCCGCGGCGGTGCGCGCGTGGCTGATCGTCCTGGCGGCCGTGCGGCCCGGCGCGCAGCCGCGGCCCGAGTTCGAGGAGTTCCGGAGGCGGCTGGACGGCCCGAGCCCCGCCCTCGATCTCGCGCTGGCCCTGACGTCCGGCGACGGCGGCGCCGTCCGCGACCTGACGCTCGCCGCGGCCTCATGGGACGAGGAGGTCTCCGCCATGCTGGAGGAGCCCTTCACCCGCCGCACCCGCGAGCTGAAGATCCTCTTCCACCTCGCCCTGACGGAGCTGGCGCCCTCAGACTAGGGCGGCTCAGTGGCCCTGGAAGTCTGGGGGGCGGTTCTCCAGGAAGGCGGTGATGCCCTCCTTGGCGTCCTCGGTGGCGGTCAGGCCGACCAGCTCCGACAGCAGGTGGGCGACCTGGTCCTCCAGGGGGCGGCCCTCGATGGCGAAGAACGCGTCGCGGCCGCGGCGCAGGCCGACGGGGCTCTTGGACGCGATCACGCGGGCCAGCTCGTCCACGCGGGCGTCGAGTCCGGCGCGCGGGACGACCTCGGTGACGAGGCCGATGTCGCGGCCCTCGGCGGCGGTGACGCGGCCGCCGGTGTAGTAGAGCTTGAAGGCGTGCTTCGGGGCGACGTTCCGGTTGATGATCGCCATGATCATCATGGGCCAGAGGCCGACGTTCACCTCGGGGGTCGCCAGCTTGACGTCGTCGGCGGCGATCACCAGGTCGCAGGCGGCGGCGAGGCCGAGGCCGCCCGCGACGGCGTGCCCGGCCAGCCGCGCGATGATCGGCTTGCCGAGCCGGGGGAAGGCCGTGAAGAGCCGGTAGGGGGCGCTGTCCCGGACGGCGGCGGGGTCCGCGACCGAGCGGCCGTCCGCCTGCGCCCGGCCGAGGCCGCCGAGGTCGGCGCCCGCGCAGAACGCCCGGTCCCCGGCGCCGGTCAGGACGATCACCCGGACGCCGGTGTCGGCCCCGGCCCGCTCGAACGCGTCGAGCAGCTCGCCGATCATCTGGTCGCTGAGCGCGTTGCGGGCCTCGGGACGGTTCAGCGTGATCCGCGCGATTCGCTCGTCCACCGAATACAGGATCGTCTCGTACATGTCCCCTCCCACCTCCGAACGGAACCGCCCCCTGGAGCGGGCTCCAGGGGGCGGTTCCCCAGGCGTGCCTAGATGCGCTCGATGATGGTGGCGTTGGCCTGGCCGCCGCCCTCGCACATCGTCTGCAGGCCGTAGCGGCCGCCGGTGCGCTCCAGCTCGTGCAGCAGCTTGGTCATCAGGACGCCGCCCGTCGCGCCGAGCGGGTGCCCGAGGGCGATCGCGCCGCCGTTGGGGTTGGTCTTGTCCAGCGAGGCGCCGGTGTCGTGCGCCCAGGCCATCGGGACCGGGGCGAACGCCTCGTTGACCTCGAAGACGTCGATGTCGTCGATCTTCAGCCCGGCGCGGCCCAGGGCCTTCTCGGTGGCGGGGATCGGGCCGGTCAGCATGTAGACCGGGTCGGAGCCGCACACCGCGAGGGTGTGGATGCGGGCGCGCGGGGTGAGGTTGTACCGCTTGACGGCCTCCTCGGAGGCGATCAGCACCGCGGAGGCGCCGACGGAGATCTGCGAGGCGACGGCGGCGGTGATCCGGCCGTCCTCGCGCAGGGTCTTCAGGCCCGCCATCTTCTCCAGCGTGGTGTCGGCGCGGGCGCCCTCGTCCTTGGACAGCCCGGCGATGGGGGCGATCTCGCGGTCGAAGTAGCCGGCCTCGATGGCCTTGGCGGCGCGCTGGTGGCTCTCCAGCGCGAACCTCTCCAGGTCCTCGCGGGTGAAGCCCCACTTCTCGGCCATCAGCTCGGCGCCGCGGAACTGCGAGATCTCCTGCATTCCGTAGCGCTCGATCCAGCCGTCGCCGTACGGGAAGGGCATGCCCTTCTCCAGGGCCATGGCGACCGAGGACCCCATCGGGACCATCGCCATCTGCTCGACGCCGGAGGCGACGACGAGGTCCTGGGTGCCGGACAGCACGCCCTGGGCGGCGAAGTGGATCGCCTGCTGGGACGATCCGCACTGCCGGTCGATGGTCACGCCGGGCACGCCCTCGGGCAGCCCGGCCGACAGCCACGCGGTGCGCGCGAGGTCCAGGGACTGCGGGCCGACCTGCATGACGCAGCCCATGATCACGTCTTCGACCCCGGACGGGTCGACCCCTGTGCGGTTGACGAGCTCCTTGAGCACGTGCGCCCCGAGGTCGGCGGGGTGGACGTCCTTGAGGGCGCCCTTCTTGGTACCGACGGGGGTACGGACCGCGCCGACGATGTACGCCTCGGCCACTACGCCTCCAAAGATCTGGGGTTCCGTCCCGAAACCGAGTGTGATTCGGTTAGTCGGTACGAGATTACATCCTCCCGGCGCGCCGCGCTGTGAGGTGGATCTCGGGCACCTACGTCCCCTGCCCGGCGGACCGCGTCCCGGGCCCGAGGACCTCGCCGTCCGCCTCGTCGCCGAGGGACGCCTCCGCCAGCCGCGACAGGACGTCCGCCAGCTCAGGATGCTCCTCGGGGGCCCAGCCGTCCAGATGCCGGGCGAGCCCCTCGCGGCGGGCCGCGAACAGGCGCTCGGCGGCGTCCCGCCCGGACGGCGTGACGGTGAGGGCCCCCTCGCGCCGCAGGACGTAGCCGGCGTCCACGAGCCGGTCGACGTACGGGCGGCCCTGCTCGACCGGGACGCCCGCGCGGTCGGCGAGGTCCCGGCCGGTGACGGCCTCGTCCTTGGCGATCCGGCACAGCGCCCACACGCTGCCCGCCGGCAGGGACACGCCCGAGAACGCGGCCAGCCGGTCGTACAGCTCGAAGGCCCTCGCGTCCCTGCGCATCAGCTGGCTCAGGGCGCGCTCCATCTCGTGCCTGGACGACCGGGCGGTCGGCGCCGCGCCGAACCCCTCCCCGTAGTCGTGCGTCTGCGAGGTCTCCCGCAGCGGGACCTCGCGCAGGAACCAGGTCAGCACGAACGCGGCCGCCGCGACCGGGACCGCCCAGAAGAACACCGAGTCGATCGACTCCGCGTAGGCGTGCAGGACGGCGTCCTTGACCGCGGCCGGGTACCGGTCGAGCAGCCCCGGGTTGCCCTGGACGGCCGCCGGGTCGAACCCCGGCGGAAGGATCCGCGCGAGGTCCGCCACATGGCCGGCGAGCTGGTTGCTGAAGATGGAGCCGAACACCGCGACGCCGAACGACCCGCCGATCTGCCGGAAGAAGGTGACGCCGGACGTCGCGGAGCCGAGGTCCTCGTACGACACCGCGTTCTGGACGGCGATGACGAGCACCTGCATGACCAGGCCCAGCCCGAAGCCGAGCAGCGCGAACCGCAGGCTCATGCTGAGCGTGGTGGAGTTCTCGTCCAGCGACGAGCACAGGTAGAGCGCCAGCGCGATGATCGGCGTGCCGACCACCGGGTAGATCTTGTAGCGGCCGTACCGGGTGATCAGCTGGCCGGAGCCGATCGAGCTGAGCAGCATGCCGAGCATCATCGGCAGCAGGTAGACGCCCGACAGCGTGGGCGAGACCCCGTGCACCACCTGCAGGAAGATCGGCAGGAACGTCAGCGCGCCGAACATCGCGAAGCCGACCGCGAAGCTGATCGCGGCGCCGAGGGCGAACACCGGGTGGCGCAGCAGCGACGGCGGCATGATCGGTTCGGCGGCACGCCGCTCGACCAGAAGCCACACCGCGATCAGCACCACCGAGCCGGCGCCCAGGCCGATGATCGGCGCGGACGCCCAGTCGTAGCGCGTCCCGCCCCAGGTCGTCATCAGCACCAGCCCGACGGCCCAGCCGACGATCAGCAGCGTGCCGAGGTAGTCGATGCGGTGGCGTTCCCGCTCGCCCGTCGCGTGCAGCACGGCGGCGATCACCGCCAGCGCCACCACCCCGATGGGCAGGTTGATGTAGAACACCCAGCGCCACGTCAGGTTGTCGACGAACCAGCCGCCGAGCAGCGGGCCGCAGACGCTCGCCACGCCGAAGACCGCGCCGAACAGGCCCTGGTACCGGCCGCGCTCGCGGGGCGGCACCACGTCCCCGACGATGGCGACGGCGAGCACCATCAGCCCGCCGCCGCCGAGGCCCTGCAGGGCGCGGAACACGATCAGCTGCGTCATGTCCTGCGACAGGCCGCACAGCGCCGACCCGATCAGGAAGATGACGATCGACGCCTGGAACAGCCGCTTGCGGCCGTACTGGTCGCCGAGCTTGCCCCACAGCGGCGTGGACGCCGTGGAGGACAGCAGGTACGCCGTGACGACCCACGACAGGTGGTTGAGCCCGCCGAGGTCGCTGACGATCGTCGGCAGCGCGGTGGACACGATCGTCTGGTCCAGCGCCGCCAGCAGCATGGCGAGCATGAGGGCGCCGAGGACCACGTAGAGGTCCCTGCCCTTCGGCATGGCCCGCTCGTCCCGCGCCGCCGCCGTCGCCGTCATGTCGCCGTCGCCGTCATGCCGTCGTCCCCCTGCCGCCGCCCATCCGCCGGGTACGTGCGGAGAGATGCCTACCCACGAGCCGGACGGGATCACCCGGCCCGGGCGGGCGGTCGGGGGGAGGGGTCAGCGCACCAGGTCGCGGGCGACCTTCGCGGCGCCGATCGAGGCGGCCCCTCCGGCGACCGCCACCGCGCCCGCGGTCACCCACAGCGGCAGGCCCCTGCGGGTCTTCAGGCCGCTCACCACGTCGATCGAGTCGACGGCGAGGCCGATCCCGGCCCAGAGCCGGCGCCCGGAGGCGTCGCCGCTGAGCAGGTAGCCCGCGCCGAGCGCGATCTCCCGGGCGGCGAACATCCGCGCCACGTAGTCGCGGCCCGGGTCGGCGGCGCCGCCGAGGCCCATCAGCCTGGCGGTCAGCCTCGGCGCGGCGAGCGCCGCGAGCCCGAGGGCCACCCGGCCGCGCGCCAGGCCGGTCGCCAGCTCGTCCACCCTGTCCCGGCCGTCTTCTTCCTTCGCATCTGCCACGAGGGTGAGGGTATCGGCCCGCCTCCGCTCCCCGACCGGCGGGTAACCCCTGCCTTACACGTCTATGGTTCAGAAGGCGGCTCTCCCCGGACGAAGGTGGCCATGGAAGGCATCCTCACTCTCATCGTCGTGTCGCTGCTCGCGGCGTTCTGCGTGCGCTGGGCCGCGGCGCGGCTCCGGCTGACCATGCCGGCCCGTGCCGCGGTGATCATCGTGTTCGTCATCGTCGTCCTGGCGCTGTACGGCCAGCACCTGCGGAACTGACCGGCGGACGTGCACGGCGGGTGAATTTCCGGGACCGGTTCCGAACCTCCCGGCCCCCCGGAGAGTCATAACTGGCGAAACCGGCTTCACGCCCGTTCGCTGCCCGCCGGCGCCGACGCGCCCCGCCCGTCCCGGGCGGGATCCCCCCGGCACGCGCCTGCACGGTGGACGCGAACGGTACCCCGCACGGCGAAGCCGGCCGAGCCGAGGGAGAGCACCCGTGCCGCATCCGGCGCCCGCCGTCCAGGAGACCGGGGGCACGATCGCCCCGCATCTGAGGCGCCTGCTGGAGTTCGTCGAACCCCATACCGGTGACGTGTGCCTGGACGTCGCGCGCGGCCGCGGCCCGATGCCCGCCGCGCTCGGCCCGCACGTCCGCCACGTGACCGCGGTGGACGCGACGCCCGTGGCGGCGCCGTCCGCGCGGGCCAGGACGGGCCGGATGGAGACCGTGGAGTTCGGGACGGGCCCGGTCCGCATCACCGGCGAGACCCGCGGCCCGGACGGCGCCCGCCACGGCCACGACGGCGGCGCCGCCCGCCCGAGACCCCCGTCCGCCATGACCCGCGAGGACCCGCGGCCGGGGGCCGCGCGTCCCGCCCCGCGCGTCCCGATCAAGGCGGACGCCACCGCGCTGCCGTACAGGGACAACACGTTCTCCCTGGTGACGGCCCGTTTCTCGCTCTACAACCTGGGCGATCCGGGTGACGTGCTGCGGGAACTGCTGCGGGTGTGCCGGCCCGGCGGGCGGGTGATCGTCGCCGACCTCGTCCGCGGCAACCTCGCCGGGCCCGAGCGCGACCGGATCGAGCGCCTGCGCGACCCCGACCACCCCGGCACCCCGTCCATCGCCCGGCTCACCGAGATGATCACCTCGGTGGGCGGCAGCATCCGCCGGCTGGACGTGTTCACCGTGGAGCGCCCGGTCGAGCCGTGGCTCGCCGGGGCCCGTGACGGCGCCGCGGCCGACCGCATCCGCGCGGCCATGCTCGACGAGGTGGACGGCGGCCCCCGCACCGGCGCCAAGCCCCGCGTCATAGGCGGCGAACTATGGTTCACCCAGTCCTGGGCGCACGTGGCCGCGGAGCCCATCTAGCCGTCGAGTTGCGGCGTGTTGCCCTTATAGGCGCTCCCAGAAGGGCAACACGCCGCAAGTCAACGTCTACTTCCTGCGGATGGTCATCTGCGGGTACATCTCCGCATAGCCCTTGCCGCCGAAGTACGAGGTCAGCTGCGCGTGGTTCGCGCCGGACGCGGAGGGGAGGCCGCCGCGCAGGTCGGCGATCGGCGCCGCGAACCCGCAGCCGTTGGTCTTCGGCACGGCGAACGTGTCGTCGGTGGAATTGATCTTGACCCAGAACGTGCCGTCCGCCCCCGAGGCCCCCGTGATCTCCTTCAGGTCCAGGTCGAGGTCGATCGGCGCCGCGTTCGAGCCGACGTAGCACGTGTCGCCCAGCAGCTGGTTGATGAGCTTCATCTTCAGGCTCAGCCGGGTCCTGCGGTTGGGGATGTCAAGGTCGATCTTCCCCGCGTACTGCGGCTTGACCTTCAGGGCGAACAGCGGGATCCCCTCGGTCCCGGGGACGCCGAGCGCGCCGCCGGCCACGCTCATCGCCGTGCTCCGCATCTTCACGAACTTGGAGATCTCGGCGCCGGTCTTCGGGTCGTAGCCGGCCAGCAGCGTGATCCGCATCGGCGCGGTGATCTGCTGGTCGATGTTGCCGATCTTCATGCTGCCGCCGCTGGTCACCAGCACGTTGCAGTACCAGTTCGCGGGATCCGCGCCGACCGGCAGGACGTCGGGGCAGTCCGACAGGTCCAGCGACGCGGGCGGCGCGTCCGCGGCCGCCTGGGCGCGCGGCTTCGGGGCGGTCCGCGCGGACGCCGCGGGCACGGCGGCCACGGCGGTGGCGGCGAGGCCCGCCGACAGGGACAGCGCGGCCAGCCGCTTGAACATAGGCGACACGGGGGTCCTCTCGCTGGGGTGGAAAGCGCGGCGGGGGGCCTCCCGAGTCGACCGGCCCGAGCTGGCTACTCGCGAGTATGGAGCGATCCAACGGCATAGAAGACGCAGTGTCAACAGGGGTCCGGCACAACCGCCGGAAGGCGGCGAGAGGGACGGGCCGCGGAGGACTCCGAGCTCAGCGGCGCCGACCCCCGAAGCGGGACCGAGCCGTAGCGCGGAGCGAAGCCTCTAGGGGACGAGGACGGCCGCGCCGGTGAAGCGGTCCGCGGCGAGGTCGGCGAGGGCGCGGTCCGCGTCGTCGAGGGTGTAGGCGTGCGTCGTGACGGCGACGTCGAGGCGGGCGGCCAGCGCCAGGAACTCCTCGCCGTCGGCCCGGGTGTTCGCCGTCACCGACCGGACCTCGCGCTCCTGGAACAGGTGCCGCTGGTAGTCCAGGGGCGGGACGTCGCTCAGGTGGATCCCCGCGACGGCGCACGTCCCGCCGCGGTCGAGGCGTTCGAGCGCGGCGGGCACCAGCTCGCCGGCGGGCGCGAAGACGATCGCCGAGTCCAGCGGGGCGGGCGCGGCGTCGAAGGAGTCGCCGGCCCAGGACGCGCCGAGCTCGCGGGCCAGCCCGCGGGCCGCCGGGCTGCGGGTGAAAACGTGCACGTCGGCGCCCTCGGCGAGCGCGATCTGCGCGGCCAGGTGCGCCGAACCGCCGAACCCCCAGATGCCGAGCCGCCCGCCCGGCGGCAGGGACGCGCGGCGCAGCGCCCGGTAGCCGATGATCCCGGCGCACAGCAGCGGGGCGGCGCGCACGTCGTCAAGCTCGGCGGGCAGCGCGTAGGTGTAGGCGTCGGCGGCGAGCGCGTACTCGGCGTAGCCGCCGTGCGCGTCCCAGCCGGTGTAGACCGAGGACGGGCACAGGTTCTCGGCCCCCCGGCGGCAGAACCGGCACGCGCCGCACGTCCCGCGAAGCCAGGCGACGCCGACGCGGTCGCCGGGCCCGTGCAGGCAGCCGGGGCCCGCGGACTCGACCCGCCCGACGATCTCATGGCCCGGCGTCACGCCCGGCAGGTGGACGGGCAGATCCCCCTCGGCGACGTGCAGGTCCGTCCGGCAGACGCCGCAGGCCAGCACGCGGACCAGCAGTTCGCCCGGACCGGGCGAGGGGACCTCGCGGTCGGCGCGCCGCAGGGGCCCCGCCTCTGTCGGGGACGGTGTCTCCACCACCCAGGCGCGCACCGGCTCACCCCGGGTTCAGCGGCAGCTCGAACCAGACGGCCTTGCCGTCGGACGTCGGGCGGGCGCCCCACCGGGTGGCGAGCTGGTCGACGAGGTAGAGGCCGCGGCCGCCCTCGTCGGTCTCGCCGGCGCTGCGGATGCGCGGCAGCCGCATGTCGGAGTCGAACACCTCGACCCAGATGGCGTCCGCGCCGCGCCGCAGCCGGAGCCGGAACTCCTTGGTCGGCGGCTCGCGGCGGCCGAGGTCGGCGCCGAGGTTCCAGTCGTCCTCGTCGAACGCGCCGCCCTCGAAGGGATCGGCGTCCAGGGCGCCGAAGTCGGTGTTGAACTGCACCGCCGGCGGCGCGCCCAGCGGCTCCCCGCCGCGCCCCGGCGGCCCGGCCGGGACCGGGACGACCATCTCGCGGCGCGGCGAGGGCGTGGCGGTGGCGTGCAGGACGACGTTCGTGACGACCTCCGACACCAGCAGGCACGCGAGCTCGGCCTGCTCGTCGAGCATGCCCCAGGTCGCGAACGCGTCCGAGGCCATCCGGCGCGCCTCCGACACCATGATCGGCTCGGCGGTGAAGGTGCGCTCCTCCACGGCCAGCTCCTCGGCGGCGGTGCGGATCACCACGATCGCGACGTCGTCGTCGATGTCGCCGGGCACCGCGTCGTAGGCGGCGTTGGCGATCGCCTCGACCCCGCCGCGGGCGACCCCGGCGACGGCGGCGCGGACCATCTCCCGCGCCTCCTCGCGCGTGTGGTAGTCGCCGTCGTCCTTGGAGCGGCGGTCGATCAGGCCGTCGGTGTAGAGGACGAGCGTGGAGCCCGGCTTCAGCTCGGCCGACTCCTCGTTGAACAGCAGCTCGCCGCCCATGCCGGGGGCGCGCAGGCCGAGCATGCCGCCCTCGCTCTCGAAGTCCAGCTCGCCGACCTCGCCGTCGACGATCAGCAGGGGCGGGTCGTGCCCGGCGTTGGCGAACTCCAGGACCCGCGACCAGGCGTCGTAGACGAAGTAGGTGCACGACACCAGCGGCGGGCGGACGAGGTCGTCGCTGTTCCAGCCGGACCGCATCCGCTCGGGGCGCGTCATCGTGCGGACCCACTCGTCGAGCTTGCGCAGGATGTCGGCGGGCGGCTTGTCGTCCTGGGCGAAGGCGCGCAGCGCGGCGCGCAGCTGCCCCATGACGGCGGCGGCGCGGGCCCCGCGCCCCTCGACGTCGCCGATGACGAGGCCGACGCGTCCCGCCGACAGCGGGATGACGTCGTACCAGTCGCCGCCGACCTGCGTCTGGATGCCGTGGCCGTGCGCCTCCAGGGGCCGCGCCGGCTCGTACCGCCAGGCGATCTGCAGGCCGTCCAGCGGGGGCGGCCGGTCGCCGGGCAGCAGGTGCTTCTGGAAGGCGAGCGCGGTCTCGCGCTCCTCCTCGAACAGCATCGCGTTGTCGACGGCGAGCGCGACCCGGCTGGCGATCGCGCCGAGCAGGTCGCGGTCGAAGCCGTCGTAGTGCGGGTCGGGGCGCTTGGAAAGGTTCGACAAGGCCAGGCTCATCACGCCGAGCAGCTCGCCGCGCACCAGCAGCGGCGCGGAGATCACCGAGGTGATGCCCATCTCGTGGCCGAGCCGCTGGGACGACTCGTTCGGCGCGGTGAACCGGTGCTGGATCATGTCCTCGACGAGGACGGCGTCGCGGCGGTCCATCGCCTTGGCGCTGAAGTGGCCGGGCGGGTAGGAGACGGGCTCGCCGACCTCCGCCCAGGTGCCGGGCGGCGGCTCCCAGCCGCCCGCGTGCCGCGACACCCGCCGGTAGAGGCGGTCGCCGCTGTAGAGGTCGATGAAGCAGTGGTCGGCGAACTGCGGGACGAGCGTGTCGGCGACGCGGCGCAGCGTGCTCTCCAGCTCCAGGGACCCGGCGAGCCGCTCCCCGATCCGCTCCATGAGGCCGTAGCGGTCCTGCTCGCGCTGGTTGGAGCGCAGCGCCTCGCGCGCGAAGATCACCACTCCGTCGACGGCGCCGGAGGGGTGCCGCAGCGGGACGGCGTGCGCCCGCGTGTACACGGTGGTGCCGTCGGCGCGCAGGTTGCAGAAGGTGCCCTCCCACACCCCGCCCTTGAGGACGTGCTTGGCCAGCTCGGTGGCCTGCTCGTGGTCCTCCTCGGCGATGCCGAGCGACAGGATGGAGTGGCCGATGATCGCGTCGCCGCCGAAGCCGAACAGCTGCCGGGCGAAGGAGTTGCCGTAGATGATGTTGCTGAAGCGGTCGCAGACGATGACCGCCATCTCCATCTGCGCGAGGACGGTCCCGGGCGGCAGGTGCGCCTCGTCAGGCGCTTCCCCCCAGTGGTTCATCTCCCCATCCCGATACCAGTCCCGATCCTCGCCCCGATGACCACCGCGCGTCGCGGCGCGGACGTCCTACGTGGTTGCCTCGTCGTATTGAACGACGAACCCGCCGCCGGGATACGCCCGAAAGGCGCGATGTTATGGAGATCTTCGGTATAGACCGTCGAGGCGGGGGTGCGCACGCCGACCGTGTCAGCGCCTGCTGACGAAGACGTGCTCGGCGATGCCGCGCGACAGTTCCGTCGCGGGACTGTCGTCCTCGTCGTCACCGATCACCCGTACCCCGTCGTCGGTCGCCCGGAGAATCACCTCTCGTCCCGGTTGTATCCCTATCTGCTTGAGTCTAAGCATCAGGTCGCTGTCGCTCTGCACCTGCTCGCTGATCCGGCGGATCACCGCGCCCGCGCCCTGGGGGCTCGCCACCGCGGTCATCACCGCCAGCGGCGCCTCCTCGGCGTCGTCGCCGTGCCCGCCGAGCTCGTCCAGGCCGGGAATCGGGTTGCCGTGCGGGCAGGTGGTCGGGTTGTCGAGCAGCGCGACCAGGCGGCGCTCGACCTCCTCCGACATCACGTGCTCCCACCGGCACGCCTCGATGTGGACGTCCTCCCAGGGCAGTCCGATGACGTTGACCAGGAGGCATTCGGCGAGGCGGTGCTTGCGCATGACGCGCGTGGCGAGGCCGCGCCCGCTGTCGGTCAGTTCGAGGTGCCGGTCGCCCTCGACCCGCAGCAGCCCGTCGCGCTCCATCCGCGCGACCGTCTGGCTCACCGTCGGGCCGCTCTGGGAGAGCCGCTCGGCGATGCGCGCGCGAAGGGGGATGATCCCCTCCTCCTCCAGCTCGAAGACCGTCCGGAGATACATCTCCGTGGTATCGATCAGGCCGTGTGAGGTCACAGCTCCCTCCAGTCTTATGGGCAAGAGTCTACTTGCTGGGGCCCCACGTCGCCGGGCCCTGCGAATTTCCCCCTGAAGCCGGGTACGGATGAACGCGAGATGAACGCGAAACCTTCCCATGACGCGGAACCTTTCCTGCCCGGGACGCCCGAGGAGCGGGCCGACCTGGAGGCGCTGCGCCGCACCGCGGCCGACTGCCGGGGCTGCGACCTCTACCGGAACGCCACCCAGACCGTCTTCGGCGAGGGCTCTCCCGGCGGGCGGATGCTGCTCATCGGCGAGCAGCCCGGTGACCAGGAGGACCGCAAGGGCCACCCCTTCGTCGGCCCCGCGGGGCGCGTCCTCGACCGTGCCCTGGAGGAGGCCGGGATCGAGCGCGGCGACGTCTACGTCACCAACGCCGTCAAGCACTTCAAGTTCAAGCGGCAGGAGGGCGGCAAGCGGCGCATCCACGAGGCGCCGAACGCCGGAGAGATGCGGGCGTGCCGCCCCTGGCTCCTCGCGGAGCTGCGGCTCCTGGACCCGGAGGTCGTCGTGGCGCTGGGGGCGACGGCGGGCAAGGCCCTGCTCGGCTCGTCGTTCCGGGTCACCAGGCAGCGCGGACGGCTCCTCCCCCTGCCCGGCCTTGAGGCGATCGGCACCCCGGCCGCCGCGCGGGAGGCCGGGGACGAGCCGCCCGGCGACGGCGGCGCGCGGCTTCTCGCGACGATCCACCCGTCGGCCGTGCTGCGCGCCGAGGACCGCGAGGACGTCTACCAGGGCCTGCTGGACGACCTGAGGATCGCCGCCTCGGCCCTGCGCTGACGGCGGCTCAGTCCTCCACCGGCAGAGGCTCGGCCGGGACGTCCCCCGCGGTGCGGATGTCGTAGCGGAGCAGGGAGGGGACGGCGAGCCCCGCCGCGACGACCAGCGCGGCGCAGGCCAGTCCTCCGCCGACCCAGGAGGCGGTCGCGCCCACGGCGCTCGCGGTCGCCCCGGCCCGGACGTCCCCGAGGCGGGGACCGCCCGCGACGACGACGGTGAAGACGCCCTGGAGCCGTCCGCGCATCTGGTCGGGCGCGTACGTCTGGAGCATGGACTGGCGGAACACCGACGACACCAGGTCGGCCGCGCCGCCGACGGCGAGCAGGACGACCGCGAGCCACAGGCTGCCGGCGAGCCCGGCGGCCGCGACGGCGAGGCCCCACACGGCGATGGCCGCCACGAGCGCGATCCCCTGCCGGTGCACCCGCCCGATCCAGCCGGACGACAGCCCGCCGAGGAAGGCCCCGACCGCGATCGCGGCGAACAGGTAGCCGACCGCGCCCTCGCCGCCGAACCGGGTCTCGGCCACCTCGGGGAACAGGGCGCGCGGCATGGCGATCGACATCGCGATGACGTCCACCGCGAACGACATCAGGAGCACCGGCTGCGTGGCCAGGTAGCGCAGCCCGTCGAAGACCGACCGCAGGCCCGGCGCGCCGGTGACGTCGCCGAGCGGCGGGATGGGCGGGAGCCTGAGCGCCGCGTACAGCACGACGGTGAACAGCACGGCGTCGAGCGCGTAGGCCGCCGCGTAGTTCCAGCGGGCCAGCAGGACGCCGGCGAACAGTCGGCGGGGGGCTGCTGTTCCGGTGTCACGGGGACAGTCTTTCCGCCACCCATCCCTCCGGGTCCCCGGGGGCCGCCCGGCGGTAGCGGATCCGGTCGTGCAGCCGGTCGCGGCGGCCCTGCCAGAACTCGATCGACTCGGGCTCCACGCGGTAGCCGCCCCAGAAGTCCGGCAGCGGGACGGCGCCGGCGGCGTCCCCCTCCGGCGCCTCCGCCTCCCCGGAGGCCGGATCCGGCCAGCGCTCGGCCGCCTCGGCGTAGCGGCGCTCCAGCACCTCGCGCCCCGGGATGACGCCCGACTGGTTCTCGCTCGCCCATGCGCCGATGCGGGACCCGTACGGCCGGGTCCGGAAGTAGGCGGCCGTCTCCTCGCGCGGAAGTTCGGACACCGGGCCCGCGACCCGCACCTGCCGGTACAGGTCGTGCCAGGGGAACACCAGCGCCGCGCGCGGGTTCTCGGCGATGTCGCGGCCTTTGCGTGAGGTCAGGTTGGTGAAGAACCGGAAGCCCTGCGGCCCGTACCCCTTGAGCAGGACCGTCCGGGCGCTCGGAACCCCGTCGCCGGAGGCGGTGGCGAGGATCATCGCGTTCGGCTCGGCCAGCCCGGAGGCGTGCGCCTCGGCGAACCACGCGGCGAACAGGGCGAGCGGATCGGAGGGGAGCGCCGACTCGGACAATTCGCCCATCTCGTAGGATCTGCGGAGCCGTGCGGGGTCCGGCGTTGGGGAATCCACAGCGTCAGAGCCTCTCACCCCGAGCCCTGTGCAACTTGCAGGGCCCCGGGGTACTGGTCAGTAAGGCGGGCAGGGTTCAATGGCACGGCACCGCCTTATCACACGGGACGAAAGGCAGGACGACATGTCCGACTTCAAACCCGGTCTCGAAGGGGTCGTCGCCTTCGAGACGGAGATCGCCGAACCGGACAAGGAGGGCGGCGCCCTCCGCTACCGGGGCGTCGACATCGAGGAACTCGTCGGGCGTGTCTCCTTCGGCGACGCCTGGGGCCTCCTCGTGGACGACAGCTTCGACCCGGGCCTGGCCCCCGCCGAACCGCACCTGCTCCCGGTCACCTCCGGGGACGTGCGGGTGGACGTGCAGAGCTCCCTCCCCACCCTCGCCACCGCGTACGGGATGAGGCCGCTGCTCGACATCTCCGACGAGGAGGCCCGCGCCGACCTCGCCCGCGTGTCGGTGACGGCGCTGTCGTTCGTCGCGCAGTCCGCGCGCGGCGTCGGCAAGCCGATGGTCCCGCAGCACCGGATCGACGAGTCCGGCACCATCACCGAGCGGTTCATGGTCCGCTGGCGCGGTGAGCCCGACCCCAAGCACGTCAGGGCCATCGACGCGTACTGGGTCTCCGCCGCCGAGCACGGCATGAACGCCTCCACCTTCACCGCCCGCGTCATCGCCTCCACCGGCGCGGACGTGGCGGCCAGCATGTCCGGCGCGATCGGCGCCATGTCGGGGCCCCTGCACGGCGGCGCCCCCGCCCGCGTCCTGCCGATGATCGAGAAGGTCGAGCAGCTCGGCGACGCCCGCAAGGTCGTCACCGACATCCTCGACTCCGGCGACCGGCTGATGGGCTTCGGGCACCGCGTGTACCGCGCCGAGGACCCGCGCGCCCGCGTGCTGCGCCGCACCGCCAAGGAGCTGGACGCGCCCCGCTTCGGGGCCGCCAAGGCCCTGGAGGACGCGGCGCTGGCCGAGCTGCGCGAGCGCCGCCCGGACCGCCCGATCGAGACGAACGTGGAGTTCTGGGCCGCGGTCATCCTCGACTTCGCCGAGGTCCCGACCTCGATGATGCCCGCGATGTTCACCTGCGGCCGCACCGCCGGGTGGGCGGCGCACATCCTGGAGCAGAAGCGCACCGGGCGCCTCGTTCGGCCGAGCGCCCGCTACACCGGCCCCGGCAGCCGCTCCCTCGACGAGGTCGCCGGCGCGGCGGAGGTCCTCAAGCGCAAGGCCGGCTGACCCGGTCCGTCCCCCGCCCCGACGCGCCTGAGGCCCCCGGTCGAACCGGGGGCCTTCGCCGTGCCCGGGCCCGGCCGCGCGGGCCGCTTCCCCGGGTCCGCTTCGCGGTGGCTACTTCGCGGTGGCGCCGCCCCGCCCCTCCCCCGGCGGGCAGTCGGCCCGGCCCTGCCCGCCGGCGACGAGGCGGCCGCACACCTGCCTGACCTCGGTCGTCCCGTCCTGCCGGATCGTCGCGAGGATCACCGGCCGGTCGATAACCTGGTGGCCCGCGCCGCGGGAGCCGAACCGCAGCACGCCGCTGGCGCCGTTGCGCAGCACGTCGTGGTCGGGGTCGTTGAGCGCCGCGAACACCGAGCCCGCCGACGGCAGCGCCTTCTCCTGCCAGTACACCTTGCTCGCCACGGTCGCGACGAGGGTCGCCGCGTCGTACCCGACGGCGGCGCGGGTGATGGACGGCCGGCGCCCCGACGGGTCGTCCTCGTCGTCGGTCATCTCCCGGACCCCCGGGTCGTAGTCGGAGTAGAACGTCTGCGGCGCCTGGTCGCCGATCCAGCGCCACGTCCACGCCTCCCGGGCGGCCAGTGGCGTGAAGAACAGGTCGAAGGTGTTCTTGCGGCCGAGCTCCTCGGCGTTGTCGCTGACGTACTTGGCGATCTCGTCGTCGGCGAGGACCAGCGGCCGCTGGGGGCAGGAGAGCTCCAGGACGTTGACGAACGAGCGGAACTCGTCCGACCGCCCCGCGTAGTAGAAGAGGTCGGGCTGGTCCTGGCACGCCTCCCTGACCGACTTGTTCAGCTCGCCGGGGTTCCGGTACGGGCGCATCAGCGCCCTGCCGGGCCGGAACGACCGCTGGAAGTCGGCCGCGAGGTTCGCGCTGTAGAGGTCGTCGGGGTCGCCGTCGTAGATGACGACGGCGCCGTCGACCTTCCTGCCGCCGACGTCGCCGCGCCGCGCCCAGTACGCGGCGTGCCGGGCGGTCCGCGCGTTCGGGGACGCGAGCCGGAAGTAGTAGGGCGAGTAGCCCGCGTCGCCGTCGAGCAGCGCCGTCCCGTCGTAGCTGTTGGCGGTGCCGACCAGCGGCAGCGCCGACTTGGCCAGCAGCCTGATCGCCCGCTGGGTCTGCCGCCGGCTCTGCTCGAACCCGATCACCGCGACGATCGAGCGGTCCTTCAGCGCCCGCCCGCGGATCTGCTCGGCGACGTCCTCGGCGTAGCGGAACTTGGCGCCCGCGTTGGCGACCAGCACCCGCAGCCGCAGGTCGTCGCCCTCGGCGGCGTCGTTGAACCGCTTCTGCGCGATGGCCAGCCCGATCAGCTCGCCCTGCACACCGGCGAGCAGGTCGATCCGCTTGTTCTTGATGGACGGGTCGGCGGTCACCGGGCCGAGGTAGACCACGGTCGCGTACGGCTTGCCGGACTCGGTGACGTGGTCGTTCAGCGACTCGATCCGGTCGAGGACCTTGTTGAGCCGGTTGTCGTTGTTCTTGCCGCCGGAGTCCTCGCCGAAGCGGAACGACCCGTCGGTGATGCCGACGCACTCGCCGTTCGCCATCCGCCTGATGCCGAACGGCGAGCAGTACCGCACCACCTGCACGGAGATCACCGAGACGGACGCGGCGGCGACCGCGACCATGGCGATCCACGGCAGCGCCGGGTGGGCGAGCCGGGGCCGCCGCCGCACCGGCCGCACGGGCGGCAGGTCGCCGCCCGGGTCGCGGGTGACGTCCACGCGCAGCTCGCGGCGCGAGCCGAGGGCGCCGACGCGCCGCTGCTCGCGGGTGTAGCGGTCCCACAGGCCGCGCGCGGCGATCACGCTCTGCGGCTCGTCCGACGCCACGTCCACCCGGACGGCCCGCGCGAGCCGCTCCAGCAGCCGGGGCCCGGGCGGATCGGCCGGTCCGGCGCTCGCGGGGGCGGCCGGGTCGACCCCGGCGACGACCACGAGCGGGTCGAACCCGGGCGGCCGGTCGCCCGCCTGGCCGTCGGCGCGGACCCGCTCGACCAGCTCCACGAACGCCACCCCGGGATGCCCGGCGGACAGGTGCTCGAAGATCAGCACGGGGTAGCGGACCCGGGCCCAGGCGGCCCGCCGGTAGTCGCGGCGGTAGTTGCGGCGCAGGTCCTCCAGGAAGGCGGCGACGAGCAGCAGGTCGAGCTGCTCGCCGTGGTCGTCCGGCTCGACCGGGCGGGGGTCGAACACGCCGAGCGCGAAGCCGAGGAACCCGGTGGAGTCGCGGTCGATGTAGGGCTGGCGCAGGAACCAGCCGTAGCGCCGCACCCCGTACCAGCCGCGGGTCCGGGCGGCGATCTGCACGGTCACGAACGCCAGCCCGATCACGGCCGCGAGCACGGCGGAGGCGAGGTCGAGCGCCGCCGCCGTCCCGGCGCTGATCAGCGCGACGGCGGCGATCCCGATGGGAGCGATCTGCTCCAGGAACGATAAGAAGGTGGCGCGCCTGCTCGGCACCTCCTCGAGGTCGCGCAACACGTCCCGGCCGCGCCGGCGGATCACCCGGTTGAGCTCGCGGCGGCGCGCGTTCTCGTTGTCGCCGACCGGCGGGTGCGTCAGCCGCCGGACGAGCAGGTGGTTCTCGCGCTCGGACGAGGCGGCGCCGCGCGGCGGCGGCCGGTCGCCGGCCAGCCGGATCTCCCGCAGGTCGCGCAGCCACAGCGCCATCTCCAGCAGCGGGAACCGCAGCGCGGGCTCGCCCCGGGCGCGGCTGCTCGGCTGCGACAGCTCGCGCTTGGCCTCGCGCAGGACGCCCGCGACGCCGGTGGCGGGCGTGTCGGCGGCGATGTGCGACACCGGGGCCCGCTCGTCCTCGCAGCGGGACTTGAGCATCTCGGCGGCGTGGGAGGCCGCGCGCTCCGGCCCGAGCAGCAGGAGCAGGGGCCGCAGCCGCTCCCGCCACCGCCACGGCGGCCGCTCCCGCAGCCGCTCGAACAGGTCGAGGACCCCGCGCAGCCGATCTTCGCTCAGGATCCGGTCGCCGCCGCCCGCCATGCGCCACGCCTCGCTTCCCTGTCTCGCCCGCCCCCCGCTTCCGGCCCGGCCGCCCCCCGGCTCGTCCTTGCCCTCGTTCAGGTTGGACGCGGCGGACGGCCGATCGGATCGGAAATTTCCGCTGATCATGCGCCGGTCCCCCCGGAGCCCGGCCGCTTTGTCATCATGGGCGCCATGAAACGAGCCCCCGCCGGAGACGACGAGCCCCTCGAAGGCGACATCGGCCCCGCGGCCGGCGCCGTGTCCCCCGCGGCCCCCGGCCCCGCCCCGGCGCCCCCGGTCTCGGAGGCCGCGGAGGCGGCGCAGGCGCTGAGACGCTTCGACGCGGAGCGCGAGGAGCGCCGCCGCGCCACCAACGCCGCCGCGGGACGGATCGCCGTCGCGCTCGCCGCCCTCTTCCTGGCGTTCCTCACCTACGACTCCGGCGCCACGGCCGTGCGGGCGCACTCCCGGGGCGACGCCTGGATCTACCCGCCGGCCATCGTCGGCGGTGCCTGCGCCGCCGGCCTGGTCGCCCTGCTGACCTGGGGGTGGCGCCGCCGCCGTCTCGCGATGTGAACTCGACCCACGATCTTCGCCGCAGGTCAGATAGCCTCGGGTGAGTGACCGACAGCGCGAATCCCACCATCGACATCCCCGCCGATCTCAGGCCCGCCGACGGCCGTTTCGGGTGCGGTCCCTCCAAGGTCCGTCCCGAACAGCTCGCCGCACTGGCCGAGTCCGGCTCGACCTACATGGGCACCTCGCACCGGCAGAAGCCGGTGAAGTCCCTCGTCGGCCGCGTCCGGGAGGGGCTGGCCGAACTCTTCTCGCTGCCCGAGGGGTATGAGGTCCTGCTCAGCAACGGCGGCACCACGGCGTTCTGGGACGCCGCCGCGTTCGGCCTCGTCCGGCAGCGGTCGCAGCACCTGACCTTCGGCGAGTTCTCCAGCAAGTTCGCCAAGGTCACCACTGGTGCGCCCTGGCTGGGGGACCCCACCGTCATCTCCAGCCCGCCCGGGACCCACCCCGAGGCGTCCGCCGAGGAGGACGTGGACGTCTACGCGCTCACCCACAACGAGACCTCGACCGGCGTCGCCATGCCGATCAGGCGCCCGGCGGGCACGACCGCGCGGGACGGCCTCGTCCTGGTGGACGCCACGTCCGGCGCGGGCGGCCTGCCCGTGGACGTGTCCGAGACCGACGTCTACTACTTCGCGCCGCAGAAGTGCTTCGCGGCGGACGGCGGCCTGTGGGTCGCGCTCGCGTCCCCCGCGGCGCTCGAGCGGATCGACGAGATCGCCTCGTCCGACCGGTACGTCCCGGAGTTCTTCAACCTGAAGACGGTCGTCGACAACTCCGCCAAGGACCAGACGTACAACACCCCGGCCGTGGCCACGCTGCTGCTGTTCGCCGAGCAGATCGAGTGGATGAACGGGCAGGGCGGCCTCGGCTGGACGACGTCCCGCACGGCCGACTCGTCCCAGCGGCTGTACACGTGGGCCGAGAAGACCTCCTACACCACGCCGTTCGTGGTCGACCCGGCGCAGCGTTCGCAGGTCGTCGGCACGATCGACTTCAGCGACGACGTGGACGCGGCGGCCGTGGCCAAGGTGCTGCGCGCCAACGGCATCGTCGACACCGAGCCGTACCGCAAGCTGGGCCGCAACCAGCTGCGCATCGGCATGTTCCCCGCGATCGACCCGAGCGACGTCGAGGCGCTGACCGCCTGCGTCGACCACGTCGTCGAGCGCCTCTAGGACGAGCCGGAGCCCTCGGGGGGCCACGCCGCTCCCCCGAGGGCCGGTTCAGGCGACGGTCAGCAGACCGCCGGTGCCGCCCGGCTGCTCCACGACCCGGTGGAGCAGGCCGGCCCGGTCGCCCTCGGCGTCGGCCGGGGTGAAGCCCGCCCAGACGCGCGGGTCCATGTCGGTGTCCCGCGCGGTGGGCACGAACGCCGCCGTCGCGAGGACCTCGGGCAGGTCGCGGCGCCCGGGGCGCCGCTCCATGCCGACCTTCAGG